>JAJTHE010000090.1 GCA_021298815.1 Betaproteobacteria bacterium
CAACGGCGGTGCGATGCGGGTGGTGCTGAACACGGCCAACACCGGGCTGATCGGCGCGGGCACGACGGCGACGATCAACTTCACCTCCAACGGCACGGCGCTCGGGTTGGGCACGACGTCGCTGGGCGGGCAGACCTTCGCGGTCAGCGGCGAGATCATCGCCAACGTGGGTGATCTGGCGCAGGCGAGCGCGGCGACGCCGAACCCGGTGAACTTCGGCAACTTCCGGGTGGGCGCGGCGGCACCGGCCAACGTGGCGCTGTCGATCAGCAATACCGGCACGGGCGCGGGCGAAGGGCTGAACGCCTCGATCGCCGGCGCGACCGCGGGCTTCAGCGCGACGGGCAGCTTCAACAGCCTGGCACGCAACGGTGGCACCAACAACACGAGCCTGCAGGTGGGCTTCTCGGATACGGCCACGGCCGGTGCGAAGAGCGGCACGGCGACGATCACGCTGGCGTCCGACGGCACGTTCAACAACGGCACGACCACGCCGCTGGGCACGCAGGTGGTGGGCCTGAATGCCAACGTCTACCAGGTGGCACAGCCGACGCTGCCGTCGAACGTGAACTTCGGCAACTTCCGGGTGGGCAGCGCGCCGGCGGCACAGTCGGTGACGATCGGCAACACGCTGGCGGCACCGGCGGGCTTCCAGGAAGGGCTCGATGCCAGCATCGGCACCCTGACCGGCGCGGCCACGGCCAGCGGCGGTCCGATCGCCAACCTGGCGGCCGGCAGCACGAGCAACGCGATCAGCGTGGGCATCACCGGCATCGCGGGCCTGAACACCGGCACGGTGGCGGTGAACCTGGCGAGCAACGGCACGGGGACCAGTGGTCTGGCGACGCTGGGCCTGACGGCAGGGTCGATCAACGTCACGGGCCAGGGCTTCGTGGCGGCGGCGGGCACGCTGAACACGGCGAACCTGAACTTCGGCACGGTGCAGGTGGGGCAGTCGGTGTCGCAGGTGCTGTCGATCACCAACAGCGCGTCGGGCCCGGCGGGCTTCGTCGAAGATCTTGCGGCGGCGTTCGGCACGAGCACCGATGCGCGGATCAGCGGCACGGGCAGCATCAGCGGGCTGCTGGGCGGGGCGACCAACGCCTCGGCGATGACGGTGAGCGTGAACACGACCTCGGCCGGTGCGGTGAACGGGTCGATCCTGGTGAACTACACCAGCCAGGGCGCGGTGAACGGCGTCTCCAACGGACTCGGTACGCTGGCGGTGGGCTCGAGCAGCTTCGGGGTGGTGGGGACGATCAACGCGAACGTGGTGAACACGGCATCGCCGGTGATCAACACCGCGCAGCCGATCAGCCTGGGCAACCTGCGTATCGGCAGCGCAGCCCCGTCGGCCCTGGTGAGCGTGACCAACCAGTCGGTGGGCGCGCCGCAGGCGCAGCTCAATGCCTCGATCGGGGGCAACGGCAACGTGACAGCCGCGGGCAGCTTCACCGGGCTGCTGCCGGGGCAGACCAATGCGTCGGGCCTGGCGGTGAGCCTGGGCAGCACGAACACCGCAGGGGTGAACAACGGGACGGCGACGATCAGCTTCGTGTCGGATGCGAGCAACATCGGCAACTGCGCACCGAACTGCGAGTTCGCACTGCCGAGCCAGAACGTGGCGGTGACGGCGAACATCTACCGGCTGGCGTCTCCGGTGGTCAACACCGGCCCGATCACCCTGGCCGCACGCGTGGGTGGCAGCGCGAGCCAGGCGGTGTCGATCAGCAACGCGAGCCCGGACGTGTTCACCGAAGGGCTGAACGTGACGCGCAGCGGCACGCCGGCGGGCTTCACCAGCGCGGGCGGCATCACCAATCTCGCCGCGCAGGGCACCAGCGCATCGGGCATCACGGTGGCGCTGAACACGGCCACGGCGGGCAGCTTCGGCGGCAACCTGGGGCTGGACTTCGTGTCCACGGGTGCCGGCACGACCGGGGCGGCGGACATCGGGGTGGGCAGCGCGAACGTGGCGCTGACCGGCCGGGTGTACACCCCGGCGATCGCGAACGTGGCCCCGAGCGTGAACTTCGGCATCGTGCGGGTGGGCGACGTGGTGGCCAACCGCGGGGTATCGGTGGCCAACGGCGCGGCGCTGACCGCGCTGAACGACACGCTGACGGCCAGCATCGGCGGCACGGGCGGCGCGTTCACGAACAACGCGGGCACGGTGAACGGCCTGATCGCGGGAGCGGCGGCGAACAACACCGCGCTGACGGTCGGCCTGAACACTGCGGCAGCGGGCGTGTTCAACGGCACGGCGTCGGTGGCGGCGACCAGCCGCAACCCGGACATGGCGGATCTGTCGCTGGGCAGCTCGACGGTGACGCTGACCGGCCAGGTGAACAACCTGGCGCAGGCGGCGTTCCAGAAGACCTCGGGAGCGGGCAACTTCACGCAGACGGCGGTGAATGCCTTCACGCTGGACTTCGGCGACATCGCCCAGGGTGCGAGTGGCATCCTGACCGCGCGGCTGGCGGCATGGAACCGCGCACCGGCCGGCGAGCCGTCCGACGACCTGAAGGGCAGCTACACCGGTGCGGACAACACGGTTGCCCTGTCGTTCGCAGGCTTCAGCGCGTTCGGTCCGGGTGGCACGGCGCTGGGCACCAACCAGACGGGTCCGGAACTGCTGGTGAACCTGTTCAACACGGCGAGCATCGGCCTGTTCACGCAGACGATCACCCTGACCGGCTTCTCGTTCAACGCGGACGACCTGCTGGGCATCGGCACCAACGCCACGCTGTTCGTGCGCGCCAACGTGATCGACCCGGGCACCTCGGTGATCCCGCTGCCGCC
>JAJTHE010000160.1 GCA_021298815.1 Betaproteobacteria bacterium
CGAGATGCTGTTGAGGTTGCCGCTGGAGGAGCCGCCGGCGATCGCCTCGCCCAGCACGGCCTCGACCAGCGCCGGGTCGACGGGGTCGGGCTTGTACTGGCGGATCGAGCGGTGGCCGAGCAGCAGGGGAGTCAGGGCGGCAGCGTGCATGCGCGCAGTATCGCCTAGCGCCGGCTGCGCCGCCGCGTGCCCGGCAGGCCGGCGCACCGAGCCCACGCCCGCAGTTCGAGCAGCGGCCGCCAGCGCGTGGCTGCCTGATTCGGGGTGTGTGCGACCGGGTCTCCAACCCGTGGCGCTGTGGCCCGACGTATCGCAGTGCGGAGGCGTGGGCGACTGCCGGCGCCCATCGGCGGGCGGGACGCCCGCTGCGCCCCGGAGGCGCAGTCGGCTGGTCGTATCCATATGGAGCCCGACCATGACCGACATCGAGGGGATCAAAGACGCCGTGCAAGCGCTGCGGCCGAGCGCCTCGGCAGAGTTCCGTCGCGGGTTCACCGAGTTCGACTCGGCCGCCCGGGCTCGGCGGATCGACGCGGACCTCGCATCTGGCGGGTTCGACGCTCTTCCGGCCGAGGCCGAGGCCGAGGCCAAACGAAACTTGAAGAACCTGCCTGCTCGAAAGCCTCGGACCGCGCGTTGAAGCGCACCGATTCCGGGAGATTGCGGCGCTGCCATGACGCGCTGCCGGCCGATGTTCGAACGCTGGCCGGCAAGGACTGCGAGTCAGTGAGCCGCCAGTATGTCCACGCCTTCGCCGCCGTCAGCCCACGACCGATGACCGGATGCACGGCCCGATGCTGCCGCGGGTCGATACCGGGCTGCATGCAGGAGTTTCTCGACAAGGTCGCGCGGGGCGTCATGCCGACGAGCACACCGTGATCGTGCGAGACGGAGCCGGCGGGCATTGCAGCGATGGCTTGCATCTGCTGCCGGATGTGCGCCTGTTGTTGCGGCTGCCGGAGTCGCCCGAGCTGAATCCGCAGCGGAAGGTTTGGGACGCATTACGCGAGAAGTTCCTGCATAGCCGCGTCTTCGACAGACTCGACTCCGCCGAGACCGCCCTGGTTGCTGCGCCGTTGCGCGCTGCGAGAGCGACCCGAACGCATCAGGAGCATGACCGGATGGCCGTGGATCGCCGACTCTGCCGGCAAGGCGAGTCGGAACCGCAGCCCTGTGCCCCGCGCGCTTTGCCGTGGCGACTTACCGCCGGAAGTCCAGCTGCACCTCGTACACGCGAGCCGCTTCGCCGGGTGGAAAGCTCCACTCCGCCAGCGCGGTGCGGGCGGCGCGCTCGAACACGCGGCTTTGTGCGGCTGCGCTGGTTGTGACCGACTCCACCCTTCCATCGGCACCGATGCGCAACCGCGCCCGCACGGTGCCCTGATCGATGCCCTGGCGTACCGCCTCGGGCGGGAACTCCGGGTTCATTCGCCGCAGCGGTTGCAGCGGACTGTCGGGGACGCTCGACGCGACGGGCGCGGCGGAGGCGACGGGCGCGACGGAGGCGGCGGGCCCGGCCGCCGGGGTCGCTGCTGGTGTAGGGGCGGGGGTCGCTGCCGCCGCAGGTGGCGCAGGCCGACTCGTCCCGACAGCCGTCGCTGGCGTTACGGCGGTCACGGGCGCAGTGGCGGGTGCGGTGCGCGTCGGCGCGTCCGCCGGCACCGTGCGCTGGGGGATGGGCGCAGTCGCAGGAAGCTCGCGGGGGCCGGTGGTCGAGGGCGCTGGCGCAGCAGGCTTTGGCGCGTCGACGGCCACTTTCGCGGCCGCCGCACCAGCCTGCGATGTCGGCCCGGTCGGCGGATTGGCCCGCGCGGGCGCGCTGTCGGCGACCGGCGCCGATGGCGGGCGTGGCGCAGTCGCGGACGCAGTTGGCGCAGGCGTCGTCGGCGCCGTTGCCGCACGCGCCACCGGCTGTGAAGGTTCCACCTGCGGCGCAGCGCTGCCTCCGAGCGCCGCGTAGCCCGCCGCGATTGCGCCGGCCAGCACCACGACCCCGAGCGCAGCCGGAACAGCCATTGATCGACGCTCGGAAAGCTGCGCGACGGTGCCGACCTGCGCCTTCAGCTCGCTGCGCGTGTTGGCGGCCATCGGCTCGTCGGGCTGCGTGGCTGGTCGCGTCGGTGTCGCGGCGTCGACCTGTGCCGACGGCGCTACGGTGACGGGATGCTGATCGGCGCCCGCGAGTGAGGCGATCGCCGAAGCAGCCGCCACCAAGTCGAGGCGCAGCAGGACGGCGGCATCGCGCACGAGTCGGTCGGCGTGCAGAGCGGGCTCGTGGACGGCGAGCACAGCGAGGCTGCGCTCGCCGTCTACCAGCGTCAGGAGCTTGCGTTGCGGCAGGCTCAAGCCAGCGCGCGGCTGCCGCAGCTCCGCCTGACCGGCGGAGGTGCGCGCCAGCACGACGCGCAGGTCGCCGGCTTCGCTCTGCACGTTGCTGGTAATCATCGTGCCGGTCATTCGCGCGAGTCTTGTCGTGGTTGGCCGTTTACCCGGGAACGGTTGCCGCGCTCTTTAGCATAGAAGCGGCTGGCCGCCATGTGCGGCCGGTGGATGCTGGCGCGGCGACCAGGCGATGCCCGCCCGCTGCAACTGCTGCCAGCCCGGCGGCGGCGAGCGACTGGCTCACCACGACGGGCAACCTGACCGCCAGTCTAGCTGGCGCCTCCCCGCCTCCCCGCCGCCCGGGGCGCTGCGCAGCACGGCCGGTGCACCGCCGCCCGTCGGCGCCCGCCGTGACTCGCGGTGCGCTCCCCGTGGGCCGTCCCGCCGCCCTTGTACCGCACGACCGCAACCCAGACACTGCGCGGCCGTCTCAAGACTCAATGGCTCCATATGAGCCCCGACCCGTCGCGGCACAGCCGCGCGACGCCTGCCGCCGTTTCTTCCGCACCGGTGCCGTCGTTGCGGGCGCTGTCGCTCGCCGGCAGCGCCTGGCTTGGGGCGGTGGTCGTTGGCCAGTTGGTGTTCGCCGCGTACGTG
Organism: Betaproteobacteria bacterium; assembly: GCA_021298815.1. Lineage (GTDB taxonomy): Bacteria > Pseudomonadota > Gammaproteobacteria > Burkholderiales > CAIKXV01 > CAIKXV01. The sequence goes on from JAJTHE010000160.1 coordinate 2,980, forward strand.
ACCGCCTTC
>JAJTHE010000086.1 GCA_021298815.1 Betaproteobacteria bacterium
CAGACTCCCCTTCCGTGCGCCATTCCCCCGCACGACATCACGCCCCGGTCCTCCGATCGGGGCGTTTTCGTTTTTCCGGTGCTTCGCCTCCTGCGAACGCCTCCCGCCGTCCGATTGCCCGACAGACACTGCCCCGACGTGCCGACCCCGACCCTGGTCATCTACATCCACGACTGCTGCCATCTCTGCGACACGATGATCAGCCAGCTGCAACCGCTGGTCGACGGTGGGCGCATCGTGCTGCGCGTCGTGGACCTCGACCAGCATCCGGAACTGCAGTCCGGGTATTCCGAGCGGGTGCCCGTGCTTACCCTTGAGGACGGGGAGCTGGTCTGCTTCGGCCAGCTCGACCGCATGGCGCTCGCGCGGGTCCTGATGCGCTGAGGGCGTTGGCGTGAGCGGGCAGATGCGCTCGCCTGGGGTCACTCGCAGCCCAGGGAAAACCCCGGCAGCACAGCAACTTGGCTAGAATCCGCGTGCGCCTTCGTTGCCGCCATCCGGCCGCTCGAGGCCTGGGCGCGGCCACACAGGAAACATCGAACACCCGATGCAGCATATCCGCAATTTTTCGATCATCGCCCACATCGACCACGGCAAGTCCACGCTCGCCGACCGCTTCATCCAGCGCTGCGGCGGATTGTCCGACCGGGAGATGGACGCGCAGGTGCTCGATTCGATGGACCTGGAACGCGAACGCGGCATCACGATCAAGGCCCAGACCGCCGCGCTGACCTACAAGGCGCGCGACGGGCAGGTCTACAACCTGAACTTGATCGACACGCCGGGCCATGTCGACTTTTCCTACGAGGTTTCCCGCTCGCTCTCGGCCTGCGAAGGTGCGCTGCTCGTGGTGGATGCCTCGCAAGGCGTCGAGGCGCAGACCGTGGCCAACTGCTACACCGCGACCGAGCTCGGCGTGGAAGTCCTCGCCGTGCTCAACAAGATCGACTTGCCGTCGGCCGAGCCCGAGCGGGTGATCCAGGAGATCGAGGACATCATCGGCATCGATGCGCACGATGCGGTCCGAGCGAGCGCGAAGACCGGCCTGGGCATAGACGACATCCTCGAGCAGGTAATCGCGCGGATACCGGCGCCGACCGGCGATCCGGAAGCGCCGTTGAAGGCGCTGATCATCGATTCCTGGTTCGACAACTATGTCGGCGTCGTGATGCTGGTTCGCGTGAAGGACGGCACCCTGCGGCCGAAGGACCGGCTGCTGCTGATGGCCACTGGCGCCACGTATGTCTGCGAGCAGGTGGGCGTGTTCACTCCGAAGGGCAGGCAGACCGACTCCCTCGCGGCCGGTGGCGTGGGCTACATCATCGCAGGCATCAAGGAACTCAAGGCGGCGATGGTCGGCGACACCGTCACGCTCGCCGACCGGCCGGCGTCCGAGCCGCTGCCGGGCTTCAAGGAGATCAAGTCGCAGGTGTTCGCCGGTCTCTATCCGGTCGAGTCCAATGCCTACGAGGCGCTGCGCGACGCACTCGAGAAGCTGCACCTGAACGATTCGTCGCTTCGCTACGAGCCGGAGACCTCCCAGGCGCTGGGTTTCGGCTTCCGCTGCGGCTTCCTGGGCCTGCTGCACATGGAGATCGTGCAGGAGCGGCTGGAGCGAGAGTACGACATCGACCTGATCACGACGGCGCCGACCGTGGTCTACCGCATACTGATGCGCGATGGCGAGACGATCGAGATCGACAACCCGTCGAAGTTGCCGGAGCCGTCGAAGATCGAGGACGTGCTCGAGCCGATGATCAAGGCCACCATCATCGTGCCGCAGGACTACGTCGGGCCGGTGATGACGCTCTGCAACCAGAAGCGCGGCGCGCAGAAGGACATGCACTACTCCGGCCGGCAGGTCATCCTGACCTACGAACTGCCCCTGAACGAGGTGGTGATGGACTTCTTCGACAAGCTGAAGTCGGTCAGCCGCGGCTACGCCTCCCTCGACTACGAGTTCACCGACTTCCGCTCCTCCGACCTGGTCAAGCTCGACATCCTGATCAACGGCGAGAAGGTCGATGCGCTGTCGGTGATCGTGCATCGCACCACCAGCCAGACCCGCGGCCGAGAACTGGCAGTCAAGATGCGCGAACTGATCCCGCGGCAGATGTTCGACGTTGCCGTGCAGGCGGCGATCGGCGCGCATATCATCGCGCGCGAGACCATCAAGGCGCTGCGAAAGAACGTGCTTGCGAAGTGCTACGGCGGCGACATCAGCCGCAAGCGCAAGCTGCTCGAGAAGCAGAAGGCCGGCAAGAAGCGGATGAAGCAGGTGGGTCGGGTGGAGATCCCGCAGGAAGCATTCCTGGCGGTCCTGCGGACCGACAGCAAGTAACGAAGGAAGAGAGCGGACCTTGAATTTCCCCCTGATCATGCTGGTGCTGCTGCTGATCACCGGCGGCATCTGGCTGTTGGACAAGCTGGTGCTCCGGCGCAGGCGGCCTGAAGGCAAGGGCGAGCCCTGGTGGATCGAGTACCCGAAGAGCTTCTTCCCGGTCATCCTGATCGTGTTCGTGCTGCGCTCGTTCCTGGTCGAGCCGTTCAAGATCCCTTCCGGTTCGATGATCCCGACCCTGCTGGTGGGGGACTTCATCCTGGTGAACAAGTACACCTACGGCATCCGGCTTCCGGTGGCCAACGTGAAGGTGTTCGACATGGGCGAGCCGCAGCGCGGCGACGTGATGGTGTTCCGCTATCCCGAGGATCCCTCGCTCGACTACATCAAGCGGGTGGTGGGGGTGCCAGGCGACCGCGTCGCCTATCGCGACAAGCAGCTCGAGATCAACGGCAAGCCCGTGCCGCTCAAGCCGGTCGGCGACTACAGCTATGTCGAGGGCGGGCTGTCGTTCGTCAACGCGCGCCGGCTCACCGAATCGATCGGGACGATACCCCACGACATCCTGGTGCAGCCGGAGATGCCGACGCTGCAGTTGGGGGGCGTCAAGCGCTTTCCGCTGCGCGAGAATTGCGAATATACTGATTCGGGATTCTCCTGCACCGTTCCGCCGGGGCACTACTTCACGATGGGCGACAACCGGGATGCCAGTGCCGACAGCCGCTACTGGGGCTTCGTGCCCGAACGCAACATCGTCGGCAAGGCGGTGATGATCTGGTGGAATTTCGACGCGATGGGCCGCATCGGCACGCGTATCCAGTGAAGGCTTCCTCCATGCGGAACCGGCAGACGGGTATCTCCCTCATCGGCTTCATCCTGATCTGCATCGCGCTGATCTTCGTGTCCGTGTTCGCGTTCAAGCTTGTTCCGCCCTACATCGAGCAGTACACGATCAACAAGATCTTCCGCCAGATCGCGTACAACCCGGAGTTCGTCAACGCGACCGCCGCCGACGTTCGCGCGGCCTACGGGCGCCAGATCTCTATCGACAGCGTGAGCGCGGTAAGCGTCTCCGATCTCGTCATCACCCGCGAATCGGGGCAACTGGTGATCGAGGCCGAGTACCGGGTGACGATCCCGCTGGTCTCCAACGTGAGCCTCCTGGTGGACTTCAAGGCGTCATCGCGCTGAGGCGGCGCGCCCGGGCCGAGCCGCGTTACCATCCGGGATGACCCGCGCGATCCAGCACGCCTTCTCCGACGGGAAACTGCTTTCCCGTGCGCTCACGCACCGCAGCTTCGGGGCCGACAACAACGAGCGCCTCGAGTTCCTGGGCGACAGCGTGCTCAACTGCGTGGTCGCACAGGCCCTGCTGGAACGCTTCCCCGGCGCCGCCGAAGGCGAACTGTCCCGCCTGCGCGCCAACCTGGTGAACCAGCAGGCCCTGTTCGAGGTCGCGCTCGAGCTCGACCTAGGCGGTGCGCTGCGACTGGGCGAGGGCGAGGCACGCACCGGTGGCCACAAGCGCCCGTCCATCCTCGCGGATGCGTTCGAGGCGGTCGTCGGCGCGGTCTTCCTGGACGGCGGGTACGACGCGGCGGCGGCCTTCGTGACCGCGAACCTGGGTGCGCGCCTGGGTGCGATCGACATCCATGCCCCGGCGAAGGATCCGAAGACGCGGTTGCAGGAATGGCTGCAGGCGCGGCGCCATCCGCTACCGCGCTACGCGGTGGTGACGATCAGCGGCGAGGCACATGCTCAGCGATTCGAGGTGGAGTGCGTGATCGACGTGCTGGCGGTGCGTACCTGCGGCGCCGGGTCCAGCCGCAGGACCGCAGAGCAGGCGGCGGCGGAGGTCGCCTGGCAGCGGCTGACGCAGCCGGCATGAGCGTGCCGCGCGCACCGGTTGCCGGCGCAGCGTCCGTGGATGCGGGCGGCAGTGACGAAGGCGCGCAGCCGCCGCGCCTGTCCGGCCGGATCGCCATCGTCGGCCGGCCCAACGTCGGCAAGTCGACCCTGCTCAACCGCCTGATCGGCACCAAGCTGGCGATCGTGTCGAAGCGCCCGCAGACCACGCGCTCCAACCTGCTCGGCATCCTGACCCGCGGCGACCGGCAGTTCGGTTTCGTCGATACGCCAGGCCTGCAGGACAACCGCAGCGGGCACCAGTCGCGCACGTACAACCGCGAGGCGATACAGGCGCTCGATGGCGTCGATGCGGTCGCCTGGGTGGTCGAGGCCGGGCGCTTCGGGCCGGAGGACCAGGCGGTGGGCCGGGCGCTGCCGGCGTCGCTGCCGGTGGTGCTCGTGATCAACAAGATCGACCAGTTGCAGGACAAGCGCAAGCTGCTGCCGTTCATCGACCGTGTGCGCCGCGAGCGCGATTTCTCGGCCATTGTGCCGGTCAGTGCCGAGCACGATCCGTCCTTCGATCCGCTGCTCGATGCGCTGGCCCTGCACCTGCCCGAGCAGGATGCGTTGTACGAGCCGGAAGCCCTCACCGACCGCGGCGAACGCTACTTCGCAGGCGAGATCCTGCGCGAGAAGCTGTTCCGCTTCCTCGGCGCCGAACTGCCCTACGAGTGCGACGTGTCGATCGACCACTTTGAGGAACTGCCCCGGCTGCGTCGGATCTACGCGACCATCACGGTCGCCAAGCAGGGCCAGAAGGCGATAGTGATCGGCGAGAAGGGCGTGCAGCTGAAGGCGATCGCCACCGCGGCCCGCCACGACATGGAAGCGCTGTTCGGCTGCAAGGTGTTCATGGAGCTCTGGGTGAAGGTGCAGCGCGCCCGCGCACGGCCCGGTGCCAGCCAGGACATCGCCCTGCCGGGCGACACCGGGCAGGACTGACCATGGCGGGCGGCAGCAGCCGGGTGACGCAGGTGCCGGCGTTCGTGCTGCACACCTATCCGTTCCGCGAGACGAGTCTGATCGTCGAGGCCTTCACCGGGGCCTACGGCCGCATCGCCTGGGTGGCGCGCGGCGCACGCCGCGCCGGCTCGGCGATGCGCGGCCTGCTGCTGCCGTTCCAGCCGATGACTGCGGGGTGGGGTGGACGCAGCGAGCTGCGCACGCTGCACAAGGTCGAATGGATCGGAGGCCTGCCTCCGCTGAGTGCCACGCCGCTGCTGTGCGGGCTGTACGTGAACGAACTGCTGCTGCGGCTGCTGCGCCGCGAGGATCCGCACGAACGGCTGTTCGAGGCCTATGCCCGCGTGCTGGTCGAGCTCTCCGCAGGCAGCGGGCTGTCTGCCACGCTGCGGCGCTTCGAGCGCGAACTGCTCGGCGAGATCGGCTACGGGCTGGTGCTCGACCGGGACGCGGCCTCGGGCGGTCCGATCGATCCCGCCCGGCGCTACGTCTACCAGGTCGGCACCGGGCCGCTGCCTGCAGGCGAGGACCGCGACGGCATAGAATTGAGCGGGCAGACGCTGATCGACATGGCACACGATCGCTACACCGACCTGCAGAGCCTGCAGGAGAGCAAGCAGCTCACGCGCCGCGTGCTCGCGCACTACCTGGGCGACCAGCCGCTGCATACCCGGGACCTGCTGCGCTCGCTTCAGAACCTCTGAACCCCGTCGCCACCACAAACAGGGCCGGCGCGCCGCCGGCACGAAGATGACCCGACTCAGCGTCAACCTGAACAAGATCGCGCTGCTGCGCAATTCGCGCGAAAGCGGCCTGCCCAGCGTCACCCGCGCGGCCAGCGTCTCGCTGGCCGCCGGGGCGGGCGGCATCACGGTGCATCCGCGCCCCGACCAGCGGCACATCCGCCCGGCCGACGTGGTCGACCTTTCGCGGCTGCTGGAGGGATACCCGCAGGCCGAGTTCAACATCGAGGGCAATCCGTTCCACAACCTGATGGCGATCGCGCTCGATGCCAGGCCCGACCAGTGCACGCTGGTGCCGGACGAGGCCGGCGCGCTGACCTCCAGCCATGGCTGGTCGCTGCCCGCGCGGTCGCGGGAGCTCGAACCGGAGATCCGCACGCTGAAGGACGCAGGCATCCGGGTGAGCCTGTTCATGGATCCGCTGCCCGCGTCCATGCGCTTCGCGCGCGACCTCGGGGCCGATCGGGTCGAGCTGTACACCGAGTCCTACGCGCGTGCGCCGGACGATCCCGCGCTGCTTGCGCGCTTCGTTGAAAGCGCGCAGGCGGCGCGTGAAGCCGGGCTCGGCGTCAATGCCGGGCACGACCTCAACCTCGCGAACGTCGGGCGGTTCGTGGCGGCCGCGGCGCCGATCGACGAAGTCTCGATCGGACATGCGCTGGTCGGCGATGCGCTCGAGATGGGGCTCGACGCAGCGGTGCGCGCCTATGTCCGCGCGCTGGACATCACGAGGGCCGCAGCGGCCGGGAAGGCAGCGCCATGATCTACGGCATCGGTACCGACCTGGTCGCGCTCGACCGGGTCGAACGCCTGCTCGCCCGCTTCGGCGACCGCTTCGTCGAGCGCGTGCTGATGCCGTCGGAGCGGGTCGCGCTCGCACGCTCGCGCCGCCCGGTAAACTTCATCGGCCAGCGATTCGCGGCGAAGGAGGCCTGCTCGAAGGCATTCGGCCTCGGCCTGCGGTTCCCGGCGACGCTGCAGCAGATGGGCGTGGCCAGCGACCCGCGCGGCAAGCCGCTGCTGGTGTTCGGCGAGGCGCTCGCACGGCATGCCGCACGAGAGGGGGTCGTCGCCGGCCATGTGTCGCTCACGGACGAACGCGGGATGGTGTGCGCGATGGTGGTGCTGGAACGGGCCGGCACGGAGGTCGTGCGATGAGCACCGCCTCGGTCCGGGCACCGCAGGCGGCGCCGCGTCCGCTCGGTCCGGTGATGCTCGACGTCGCCGGGCTGGCGCTGGATGCGGACGACCGTCGCCGCCTGCGGCATCCGGCGTGCGGTGGCGTGATCCTGTTCGCGCGTAACTACGAGTCGCCCGCGCAGCTGGCGGCGCTGGTCGAGTCGATCCATGCGCTGCGCACGCCTGCGCTGCCGGTCGGCGTGGACCACGAAGGCGGACGCGTGCAGCGCTTCCGCAAGGGCTTCACCGCGATCCCGTCGATGGGCTCCATCGGTGCCGGCTGGCACGCGGATCCGCTGGCCGCCTGCGAACGGGCGGCGCTCGCCGGCCACGTGATGGCGGCTGAGCTTCGTGCCTGCGGCGTCGACTTCACGTTCGCCCCGGTGCTCGACCTCGACTTCGGGCGCAGCGGCGTGATCGGCGACCGGTCGTTCCATGGCGATGCGTCCGCGGTGACGGCGCTCGGGCGGGCCCTGGTGCGCGGCCTGCGCCGCGGCGGCATGGCCTCGGTCGGCAAGCATTTCCCGGGGCATGGCTATGCTGAGGCCGATTCCCATGTCGACGTACCGGTCGATGCGCGGCCGCTGGCGGAGATCCTTGCGGCCGACGCGGTGCCCTACGCCCGCCTCGCGCCCGGCGACCTCGCCGCGGTGATGCCGGCCCACGTGATCTACCCTGCGGTCGATGCGCTGCCGGCGGGATTTTCCCGCCGCTGGCTGCAGGATGTCCTGCGCCGCCAGCTGGGTTTCGACGGCGCCATCCTGAGCGACGACCTGGCGATGGAGGGCGCTCGGGTGGCTGGCGATGTCGTCGATCGTGCCAACGCAGCCCTCGCCGCGGGTTGCGACCTGGTCCTGGTCTGCAACCGGCCCGATCTCGCCGACGCGCTGCTGGACAGGCCGCTGCCGCCGGTGTCGGCCATCAGTGCCCGCCGGCTGTCGGCGCTGCGCGGCCGGCCTCGCGGGCCAAAGGATGCCGCCAGCCTCGCGCAGCTGCAGTCCTCCGACGCGTTCGCAGCGCAGGCGAGGGCGCTGGGTGGCAGCTGACCGCACAGGGCAGGTCCAGAACGGGACTACAGGGGTGTCGAATGACCGGTCCCGTGTCGGAACTGGTACCTTGCAGCGTGGGCGCGGGACGGGCACTCTCCCGATCCGTCAGCCACTCCGGCGGGTCCCGTGACTCGAGGCATGTCCGGATCCGACCGCTCGTTCGAGGTCTTTCACTTCCCATGTCCGATCCAACGCCCCGGAAGCCCCAGGACTTCGTGTTCGAGGACTGGCAGCGGCTGCATGAGACCGATCCCGACGCCTTCGAGCTGCGCCGCAAGGAGGCCCTGGACGCGGTGATCGAGGCGGCGCCTGCCGACATGCAGCAGCGGCTGCGCGGCGTGCAGTTCCGCGTCGACATGGAGCGGTCGCGTGCCGGCAGCGACCTGGCGGCTTGCCTTAAGGCGCATTCGATGATGTGGGACAGCCTGGTACGGCTGCGCGACGCGCTGGCCGAACTCTCCGAACTGCAGAAGGACGGGGTGCTAGGGGCGGTCGCCCGTGCGCCGGCGGAAGTGCGGACAGCGACCGTGATCCCCTTCCGCCCTGCCTCGGCCACAACCGTTAGCGATACCGGCGACGGAAAAGCGAAACACTGAAAAACAATAAGTTGAAGAAAGGTACTGAAGTAAAGTCGAGGAATATGGTCGCCGGAGATCCGGGTGTCGAGCCGGCTCCCGATGCTGCTGCCGGTGTCCCGTCGCCGGCACCCGTGCCACCCGATCGCGAGGTCCTGCTGCAGCGGGTGGCCGAGCTGCCGCACCTGCCAGGCGTCTACCGGATGATCGGCGCGGACGAAAAGGTGCTCTACGTCGGCAAGGCGATCGACCTGCGCAAGCGCGTCGCTTCCTATTTCCAGTCCGGCCGGAATGTCTCTCCGCGCATCGAACTGATGGTACGCCAGGTGCACCGGTTCGACGTGACCATCACGCGCTCGGAGTCGGAAGCGCTGCTGCTCGAGAACAACTTCATCAAGTCGCTGCAGCCACGCTACAACATCCTCTACCGGGACGACAAGTCGTATCCGTACCTGCGCATCGGCCCCGGCGACTTTCCGCGCCTGGCGTTCTATCGCGGCACGCTCGACCAGAAGTCGCGCTTCTTCGGGCCGTTCCCGAATGCCGGTGCGGTGCGCGCCAGCATACAGCTCATCCAGAAGGTCTTCCGCCTGCGCACCTGCGAGGACACGGTGTTCCGCAACCGTTCCCGGCCCTGCCTGCTGCAGCAGATCCAGCGCTGTACCGGCCCCTGCGTGGGACTGGTCGAGCGCGCGGCCTATGCCGAGGATGTCGCCGACGCCATCCTGTTCCTCGAAGGCCGCGACGACCTGGTGATCGAGAAGTTGGTACGGCGCATGGAACTCGCCGCCGAGCGGCTGGCCTTCGAGGAGGCCGCGATGCTGCGCGACCAGATCCAGGCCTTGCGCAAGGTGCGCGAGTCGCAGTTCGTCGATGCCGGCACGGCGACCAACGCCGACGTGGTGGCCTGCGAGTCGGTGTCGGGCCGGTTCTGCGTGAACGTGGCGATGATCCGCGCCGGCCGCCATGTCGGCGACCGCAGCCTGTTCCCGGACCATGCCGAGGGCGCGACGCCGCCGGAGGTGCTCAGCGCGTTCCTGTCCCAGCACTACCTCGGTGCCGACGTGCCGGAACAGATCATCGTGCATCCGGCGATCGAGGCGGACGACCTGCTCGCGGTGTTGTCGCAGCAGGCTGGCCGCAAGGTGCAGTTGTCGGTTCACCCGCGCGAGACGCGGCGGCGCTGGCTCGAGATGGCGATGCAGAACGCGCGGATGGCGCTCGAACGCCGCCTCGCCAGCCTGCAGAACCAGGAAGCCCGGCTGTCGGCATTGCAGGAGGCGTTGCACCTGCCCGAGGGGGTGCGCCGGATCGAGTGTTTCGACGTCAGCCACACGATGGGCGAGGCTGCGGTGGCTTCCTGCGTGGTCTACGAAGGCGATGGCATGCGCCCGGGCGAGTACCGCCGCTACAACGTCACCCCGGACGCGCCGGGCGACGACTACGCCGCGATGCGCGAGGCACTGGAGCGGCGCTTCCGCCGGGCCGTGGCAGGGGAGGGGAGGCTGCCGGACCTGCTGCTGATCGATGGCGGCCCGGGACAGTCGCGCATCGCGCGCGAAGTGCTCGACGACGTGGGCGTGAACGACCTGCCGGTGGTGGGCGTCGCCAAGGGGGAGGGGCGCAAGCCGGGCCTGGAGACCCTGGTGTTCACGGACGGCCGCGAAGGCCTACAGCTCGCGATGGATCATCCCGGTGCGCACCTGGTGCAGCAGATCCGCGACGAAGCGCACCGTTTCGCGATCCAGGGCCATCGTGCCCGTCGCGACAGGAAGCGGGTCGGATCGGCGCTGGACGGGATCGCCGGCGTCGGACCGAAGCGGCGCCAGCAGCTGCTCGCGCGCTTCGGCGGCCTGCGCGGCGTGGCTGCCGCGAGCGCCCAGGACCTGATGCAGGTGGAAGGCATCAGTCATTCACTCGCTGAACGCATCTATCGGGCGCTACACTGAGACGATGTACCCCGCACTGCCGAACCACCTCACCTGGGCCCGGATCATCGCGATCCCGATCTTCATCGGCATCTTCTACCTGCCGGATGCCTGGATCGACGCCCAGCAGAAGAACCTGCTGTCGACAGTGCTGTTCGTCGGTGCCGCGCTCACCGACCTGCTGGACGGCTACATCGCGCGGCGCTACCAGCTGACCACGCCGTTCGGGGCCTTCCTCGACCCGGTGGCGGACAAGCTGATCGTCGCGGCCGCGCTGATCCTGCTGGTCGAACTCGACCGCGTGGGCGCGGTGATCGCCGTGATCATCATCGGCCGCGAGATCACCATCTCGGCGCTTCGCGAATGGATGGCGAAGGTCGGCAGCAGCGGCAGCGTCGCGGTATCGATGATCGGGAAGGTCAAGACCGCCGCGCAGATGACCGCGATCCCGATGCTGCTGTTCCATGCGCCCCTGTTCGGCATCGATGTCCACCGCGTCGGCACCTGGCTCATCTACCTTGCCGCGGTGCTCACGCTCTGGTCGATGGTGTACTACCTGCGTCGCGCGCAGCCGGCCGCGGCGAAGCCGGGGGCAGGGTGAGGCGCAGGGTGCAGGCCCGGCCGCGCGCATGCCCATGCACTTTCGATCGCGGTCAACTTGACTTCCTTGCAGCCGAACCTATAATTCGTGCTCCTGTGATGCGGGAATAGCTCAGCTGGTAGAGCGCAACCTTGCCAAGGTTGAGGTCGGGAGTTCGAGCCTCCTTTCCCGCTCCAATTCATTCCCTGGGGAGCGCACGTCGCGCTTCCCATTTTTGTTTGATCGACGTGCATCGCCCGTGGTTGCCGTGCCCATGTGACCGTGGCAGCGACTCCGGCCGCAGGCGCGCCGGTCGAGCACCGGCCCTGACCGTTTCACCGCGTTCGGACGCAGGAGCCGGACGCGTCCAACGGGCAAGCAGGGCGGGGTGGCAGAGTGGTTATGCAGCGGCCTGCAAAGCCGTGTACGCCGGTTCGATTCCGACCCCCGCCTCCATATTGATTTCGCCGCCCGGGTGGTGAAATTGGTAGACACAACGGACTTAAAATCCGTCGCCCTTCAACGGGCATACCGGTTCGAGTCCGGTTCCGGGCACCACTCAACGTGATCATCTACGACTTCCGCTGCGAGCGCGAACATCGCTTCGAGGGCTGGTTCAGTTCGCAGGAAGATTGCGAGCGCCAGGTCGAGGCTGCGCAGCTTCGCTGCCCGGTCTGCGATTCGACAGTCGTGTCACGCGTGCCGAGCGCGCTCCACGTGAAGAGTTCGCAGCCCGAGCATGGGCGCACGGCGCGCCTTCCCGCGGGTACTGCTGCAGCGCCGTCGGGTGTGCCGGTGCAAGGCGGTGGTGCGCCCGATCCGGTGAAGCTGCGCGAAGCGATGGAGCGCCTGCGCAGCTGGGTGGCGGCGACCGAGGATGTCGGCACCGGCTTCGCGGACGAAGCACGACGCATCCACAACCAGCAAGCCCCGGAGCGCGCGATACGTGGAGTGACCACGGCCGACGAGGCGCGCGCGCTGCACGATGAAGGCATCCCGGTGCTGCCGCTGCCGGCCCACCTCGTGGACAAGCTGCACTGAAGGCCTGGCTCGGGAAGGTCAGGCGATCCACTCGCTGACCGGTGCGCTCGCCTCGTGCAGCGGCTGCGTCACCACGTCCACCAGCATCGGCCCGCCATGCTCGCCGGCGGCGGCGAATGCCTCCTGCAGCATCGACGGATCGGCCACGCGCCAGGTGCGTACGCCGTAGGCTTCCGCCACCTTCGCATGGTCGGTGCGCGTGAAGTCGACCGAGAAGCAGCGCTGCTGGAAGCCGGTCTTCTGGCCGGCCTTGATCCAGCCGAACACGCTGTTCGAGACGACGATCATCATGATCGGCAGCCGCAGCCGTACGATGGTCTCGAGTTCGCCCGCGGTGAACGCGAAGCTGCCGTCGCCCATCACCGACACGCATTTTGCCTGCGGCCGGCCGAAGTGGGCCCCGATCGCGCCCGACATCGAATAGCCGAGCGCCCCATGGGCGCGGTTCGAGATGAAATGCCGGCTCGACTCCCGGAAGCGGTATAACGCCGAGAAGTAGGGGCAGGGCGTCCCCGGATCGCAGACCACGACGGCGTCCGATGGCAGCACTTCGTTCAGGGTGGCGACGATGCGTTCGGGCAGGACCCGGGCCTCCCCGCTGGTGTCCAGGCGATCGAATGCCGAGAACTTCTCCTGCAGCGCACGGGCGACCCGCGCCGCGCCATTGCCGCGCTTCACTTCGGCGGCACGCCGGACGAGTTCGGCATCGATCGCATGCAGGGCGAGGCGGGCATCGCCGACCAGCGCGACCTCGGTCCGGTAGATCGCGCCGATGACCTGCGGGTCGGCATCGATATGCAGCACGCGCGTGCCGCGCGTGGGAAAGCGCCAGCGCTCGGTGGTGACCGAGCCGGCGCGGCAGCCGATGAACATCACCAGGTCGGACTGCTCGACCGCGGCCCGGGTGGGCATCGTGCCGCCGTTGCTGCCGACCACCCCCTTGCACAGCGGATGGCTCTCGGGCAGCGATCCCTGGCCCGAGATCGTCGTGGCTACCGGCGCACCCAGGCGTTCGGCGACGCTCGCCAGTTCGGCCTCGGCGCCGGAGATGACCACGCCGCCGCCGCAGATGATCAGTGGCTGCTTCGCCGAGACCAGCGCGCTCACCGCCGCAGTCATGGCCGACGGGTCCGGTGCGCTGCGCCAGGACGGATAGGTCGCGTGTCCCGGCTGCGCCCAGATGTCGTCGGGCTCGACCGCTGCATCCTTCTGCGTGTCGAAGGGAGGCCCGAGTTGGGCTGCACCCGGCTTGCCGCTGGTCATCGCGCGGAAGGCTGCGCCCACCGTCTCGGGCAGGCGGTCGGCATGGTCTATCTCCGCGTTCCACTTGGTCAACGGACGGAACAGCGCGGACTGGTCCAGCTCGGTCAATCGGTTTTGTAAACTGCCCCTGCTCGACCCGCTTGCAGTATACATTGAATGCTTATTATGTAAATAATTATTCAAGAAAGAAACGCGCCGAAGCGCGTTTCCCCTCCGCACCTGCCGGACTACTTCGAGCGGACCGCAGTCCAGCCCTTGCCTTCGATGCGATCGCCGACCACGCGGCCAACATAGTCGCGCGACGCCGCGCCGTCGACCAGGGTGAAGCTGATCTGGTCGCCGCGCAGGCTGCCCTTGGCGACCTTGACCGAACCGCCGCTGCCTTCGAACTTCTGGTATTGCTGGGTCAGCGAGACGGTCACCGGCGCACCCGATGCCGGCGTGATCGTCCAGGAACCGCCGACCTTGGCCGGAACGATCCAGAGGTAGATCGTCTGGTTGCTGCCCGCGACGGACTCGGTGCGGTCGGCTTCCCAGTCGCCCATCGTGAACGCATGCGACACGACGCGCGTGCCCGGACGCATGTCGAGCACGATCGGGCGCAGTTTGATGTTCAACCCGGGCAGCAGGTACATCGTCACCACGGCTGCATCGGAGAAATTGTGTTCGAAGATGTTCGCCTGGAGGAAGCGTGCCTTGCCGGTGAGGCCGAGTTCCTGGGCCCAGCAGTTGGCGATGTTGAAGCGCCCTTCGTCGAGTTCGATGCCGCGTGCGTTCGCGCCGCGCTTGGCTGCCGCCAGCACGATGCGCCCGTCGCCGGAACCGAGGTCGACCAGCGACTCGCCGGCCTTCACTTCGGCAAAATCGAGCATGCGTTCGACCGTCTGCAGGCGCGTCGGCACGTAGATGACATCACGGCCCGGCCCGGTATCGTCGTACTTCTTGTGGCAGGCCGACGGCCGCTGGTCTTCGGTATAGAGTTGTGCGGCTGCCGGGCCCGCGACGACCAGCCCCAGGCTGATTGCGAGGACGCTGGCAGCGCCTCGGAAACTGTGCATCATGATGTTTCGTTCTCCCAGTTGTTTAAGGCGACGCACCCGCCACCGTCAGCGCGAGAATATCGCGTTTGGGTCGCGCTGGCGGCGCGATCGATGCTGAGCGTGGATGCGGGTTGCCGGTCTTGCGTGGCAGTCAGGCCCGACCGGTTCCGTCGCGTCGGGACGATCAGCCATGCGCGCAGTCTCGGCAGTGCTCGCCCGACCTCATTTTCGGGCAGCGGCGTCGATCATGTCGGCGATGCGCGCATGTCCGGCACTGCGGGCCCATGCAGCGGCCGTGCGGCCGGCATCGGTCGCGCGCGAGGCATCGGCACCCCGCTTGAGAAGCAGCGCTGCCGCCTCCATGCGGCCCTCCGAGGCCGCGAACATCAACGGCGTGGTGCCATTGTCGGACACGGCATCGACGTCCCCGCCCGCATCCAGCAGCATGGCAAGCACGCCGGCATGTCCGCGCAACGCTGCGTAGTGCAGCGCCGTCCAGCCGGGGCCGTCGGTGCGGACCCGGGGCTTCCCGCGCAGGAGGTCGCGCACGATGCCTTCGTTGCCGGAAAGCGCGGCGAACATCAGCGGCGTCTCGCCGAACCGGTTGCGCGATTCGATGCGTGCCCCGGCGCCCAGCAGCAGCGTCACCACCTCGCGGTGGCCACGCTGCGCGGCGCGCGCGAGCAGCGAATTGCCATCGCGATCGGTGCTGTTGACGTCGACGCCCCGGGACAGCAGCGCGCGCACTTCCGCAGGCTGGTTCGCGTCCACTGCGTCGAACACCTGGTCGAATGCCGATTGCGCGATCGCCCGGCGCGGCGCGATGGTACCTGCGGCAAGCACGCAGGCCAGCGAGAACATGCGCAGGGCAAGCCCGCGGCGCGCGGGCAGGTACGGGTTTGACGGCGTCATGTGGCGGCCTTGAACAGTGTCCAGAAGTTTCGCGTGCTGGCCGCTGCGATGGCGTCCGGCGGCAGCGATCGCAGCCGGGCGATCTCCTGTGCCACCAGTGGCACGTACGACGGTTCGTTGGTGCGTCCGCGATGTGGTACCGGCGCGAGATACGGCGAGTCGGTCTCGATCAGCAGCCGGTCGAGGGGTATCTCGCGCGCGACCTCCTTCAATGCCGCTGCGTTCCGGAAGGTCACGATGCCCGAGAAGGAAATCATGAAGCCGAGCGCCATCGCGGCCCTGGCGACCTCCAGCGTCTCGGTGAAGCAGTGCATCACGCCACCGACGCTGGCGGCGCCCTCCTCCCGCAGGATGGTGAGGGTGTCCTCGGCCGCCACACGGGTATGCACGATCAGCGGCTTGCCGCAGGCCACTGCCGCCCGCACATGGCGCCGGAACCGTTCCTGCTGCGCGGCGACCGGTGGCGTCGCGGGGTCGTCGAGCCGGAAGTAGTCGAGGCCGGTTTCGCCGATCGCGACCACCCTGGGCAGGGCCGCGCGTTCCAGCAGTTGCGCGGTCGTGGTGTCGTCGGAGGCGGGCTGGTCGGGATGCACGCCCACCGACGCATACAGGTTCGGGTGCGCCGTCGCGAGGGCATGCACGCGCGGGAAGTCCTCGAGGTTCACCGCCACGCACAGTGCGTGCGTGACCTGCGCCTCGCGCATCCGCGCGAGCACGCCATAGGTGTCCGCGGCGAGCGCGGGATAGTCGAGGTGGCAATGTGAATCGATGTACATGGAGGCCTGGAAGCGTTGCTGCGTCGTGAGACCCGGTGTCAGCGGCCGCCGATTCCCTGGAAGTAGTCGAGCCAGAGCGCCTCGAGCGTCAGTTGCGCGTTCAGCGGATGCCGGATCCATCGCTGGCGCAGCGCGAGTGTGCGGTGCAGGCGCGTGATCGCACGCAGCGTCATCGCTGCCGACAGTCGTTGCAGCGCCGGTACCTGGCGCGGGTGGTAGCGCGGGCCGGCGCCAGCCTTCACCCGCGCGAGGTCGTGCGTCCACTGCACGAGCCAGGACAGCACCTGCGGCGCACCGATGTCCTTGGTCTCGCGTGCCGCCGACAATGCGGTGACCGAGCCGTCGGTGACGCAGCGCAGCCACGCCCGGCTGAGCGCGGCGCGTACCGGGTCGGCGCCGTCGAGCGCCACCTGCGGTGCGCCCCCGGCCAGCGCGAGCGCGGTGGCGGGATCCTCCACGCCCTGGGCCTCCAGCCACGGTACCGCCTGTGCACCGGTGGGCATCGGCAGCGCGACCCGCATGCACCGGCTCAGGACGGTGGCGCTGACGCGCTGCAGTCGATGCGCAACCAGCAGGAAACGCATGCCGGCAGGCGGCTCTTCCAGCATCTTCAGCAATGCATTGGACGCGGCGATGTTCATCGCATCCGCCGGGTGGATCACCACCACGCGCGCACCACCCCGATGGCTGCTGATCTGCGCGAGCTCGGTCAGCGGGCGCAACTGTCCGATCAGGATCGCCTGGCTGGCGGCCTTGCCCTTGCCCTTTTCTTCCGCGCCCTCGTCGTCGGCCTCCGCATCGTCGTTCTCGGCGGCCATCGACGCGGGTTCGATCACCCGCAGGTCGGGATGGTTGCCCGCCTCCACGAGCTTGCAGCTCGGGCATTCCAGGCAGGGACGCGCGTCGGTGCCGGGCGGCGCCTCGCACAGCCAGTATGCGGCGAGCGAGAGGGCGAAGCGGCGCTCGCCGATGCCGGCGGGGCCGTGCACGAGGATGGACGGGACCTGCGAGGCCGCAGCCGCCATCCATGCCGCCCGGTGCCAGGGCATGGGCACCGGTACGCCCGGACGGTCGAGGACTGCAGTGGCTGCGGCGCGGGCCATCGGCAGGGCTCAGCCGATCCGTTCGTCCAGCGCGCGGGCGAGCGCCGACTGCACAGCCTCGATGCGCTGGTTGCCGTCGAGCACGCAGAAGCGGTCGGGCTCGCGGCGCGCCTGTTCGAGGTAGCGTGCCCGCACCCGCTCGAAGAAGCCCAGGTCTTCGCGTTCGAACCGGTCGGCTGCACTGCGCGCGACCACGCGCGCATGCGCCGTCGCCGCGTCGGTATCGAACAGCAGCGTGAGGCCGGGCCGGAGGTCGCCATGGGTGAGCCGGGCCAGCGCTTCGACATGGCTCTCGGGTAGCGCTCGCCCGCCGCACTGATAGGCGAAGGTGGCATCGGTGAACCGGTCGCAGAGCACGGTCGAACCGGCGGCGAGCGCCGGCCGCACGACCTCGTGCAGGTGCTGCGCGCGCGCGGCGAAGATCAGCAGCGTCTCCGCATGCACGTCCATCGCCTCGCCGAGCACGAGGTCGCGGATCTTCTCGCCGACCGCCGTCCCGCCGGGCTCGCGCGTCTGCACTACCGTCCTGCCGCGCTCGCGCAACCGGCTGGCGATGAACGCCGCATGCGTGCTCTTGCCTGCTCCGTCGATGCCTTCCAGCGTGATGAACTGCCCTGCCATCGCGTGTCCGATCGGATGTGCCGCTAGCGCCCTGCCCCGCGGCCAAGCTGGTATTTTCTCACGGCACTGTTGTGCTCCGCGAGGGTGTCGGAGAATTCGGAGCTGCCGTCGCCGCGCGCGACGAAATAGAGTGCCCGTGTCGTCTCCGGCTGCAGCGCGGCGCGCAGCGACGCGAGCCCCGGCATCGCGATCGGCGTCGGCGGCAGCCCGTTGCGCGTGTAGGTGTTGTAGGGCGTGTCGGTGGTCAGGTCTCGCCGCCGCAGATCGCCGTCGAAGGCCTCGCCCAGGCCGTAGATCACCGTGGGATCGGTCTGCAGGCGCATGCCGATGCGCAGCCGGTTGTGGAACACGCCGGAGATCCGGCCACGGTCTGCCGCGCTGCCGGTTTCCTTCTCGATGATCGAAGCGAGCACCAGCGCCTCTTGCGGCGTACGCAACTGCACGCCGGGGGCACGGGCGGCCCACTCCCGTTCCAGGTGCCGGTCCATGGCGAGCAGCGCACGGGCGAGCAGTGCCCGTTCGCTGCTGCCGCGCGTGAACAGGTAGGTGTCCGGGAACAGCCGGCCTTCGAGCGATCCCTCGACGCTCAGCGAGCGGGCGAGATCCGCGTCGGAGACCGGGATCGATTCCCGGCGGATGTCGGGGTTGGCCGCGATCGCGGCGCGCCACTGGCGCAGCGTCCAGCCCTCGACGAAGGTGATGCCGCTCAGCGTGACATCGCCGCTGGTGATCTTCTGCAGCAGCTCCCAGGCCGATGCGCCGGCGTCCAGTTCATAGCGGCCTGCCCGCACTCGCGTGTCCGCCCCGGTGAGGCGGCCCAGGACGACCAGCGGCAGCGCCTGGCCGAGCACCCCGGCGCGCTTCATCTCATTGGCGGCCGCCCGCAGCCCCTTGCCTTCGGCGATCGTGAACTCCGTCGGTATCGCCGGCAACGTCGTGCGCCAGGCGAACAGGTACAGGGCCGTTGCGCCGGCGATCGCCAACGCCACGCCCGCCGCCAGCAGCAGCCAGAGGAATGCACGTGCCAGCCTGCCGCGCTGCCGCCTAGGCGTCACGAGCCAGCGCCGCCACGAGCTCGGCATGCCACGCGGGCCGGGCATGGCTGCGCCCGCAGAACCGCCGCACCCACCAGGCGCCGATCACGCTGTTGCACACGACCAGGCTGTCGGCCGCATGCAGCCTCGCCAGCGGCAGCGCTTCCACCGTGGCGTTCAGGCTGTTCGCCCATGCCCAGTCGAGGATGCGCCCGCGCTGCACGCCCTCGACGCCGCAGCCCGAAAGGTCGGGCGTCGCCAGCCGGCCATCTTCGACGATGAACAGGTTGCTCATCGTACCGCAGATCGCATGTCCCGCGGCATCGAGCGTGAGGCCCTCGGCTGCTCCGCCGTCGCCCTCCTCCGCCCATTCCGCCCTCGCCAGTACCTGCTCCAGCCGGTTGAGGTGCTTCACCCCGGCCAGCGCCGGCTGGTGCGCCAGCCGCAGCTTGCACAGGTGCAGCGCGATGCCGGCGGTCTCCCGGTCGAGCGGCCAGCCCGGCAGCGCCGTCGCGCGCACCATTGTGGTCAGGGCCGTGCCGCGGCTGCGCAGGTAGCCGCGCGCGGAAAGGCCGGCAGTGACCGTGATGCGTGCGATGCAGTCCGGATACCGCGCGCCGAGGTCCGCCAGGTCGCGTTCGATCGCGGGCAGATCAGGTTCCCCGAGGCCGAGCCGCGCCAGGTCAGCCGCCAGCTTGCGCGCATGTCGTGGCCAGGCGGGCACGTGGCCCGCCGCGAGGCGCACCGTGCGGAACACGCCGTCGCCGTAGTTGAAGCCGCGATCGGCGGCCGGCACCGAAGCCCCGGCAGGATCGAAATCGACGCCGTCGACCCGCAGGAAGAGGGCGCCATCCGCGGTCATGCCGGCCTCATGGCGCAGCGACGGCACCGGGCACCGGGATGGCCGCCCGATGGTCGGTGCATCTGCATGGTGCGATCAGCGCAGGCGCCGGAACACCAGCGAGCCGTTGGTGCCGCCGAAGCCGAAGTTGTTCTTCAACGCGGCGTCGATCTTCATCTGCCGCGCTTCGTTCGCGCAGTAGTCGAGGTCGCACTCCGGATCCTGGTTGAAGATGTTGATCGTCGGCGGCGATACCTGGTGGTGGATCGCCAGCACGGTGACTACCGACTCCAGGCCACCGGCGCCGCCGAGCAGGTGCCCGGTCATCGACTTGGTGGAGTTGACCACCAGCTGCTTCGCGGCCTCGACGCCGAAGGCGGCCTTGATCGCCTCGGTCTCGTTCTTGTCGCCCAGCGGCGTGGAGGTACCATGTGCATTCAGGTACTGCACGTCCGACGCCTCGAGGCCGGCATTGCGCAGCGCGTTCAGCATGCAGCGGCGCGGCCCGTCCATGTTCGGCGCGGTCATGTGGAACGCGTCGCTGCTCATGCCGTAGCCGGCCAACTCGGCATAGATGCGTGCGCCGCGCGCGCGCGCATGCTCGTACTCCTCGAGCACCAGCACGCCGGCGCCTTCGCCCAGCACGAACCCGTCGCGATCCTTGTCCCATGGACGCGATGCGGTCTTCGGGTCGTCGTTGCGGCTGGACAGCGCACGTGCCGCGGCGAAGCCGCCGATGCCCAGCGGCGATACCGTCGATTCGGCACCGCCGGCGATCATCACGTCGGCATCGCCGTACTCGATCAGCCGCCCCGCCTCGCCGATGCAGTGCAGCCCGGTGGTGCAGGCGGTGACCACCGCCAGGTTCGGCCCCTTCAGGCCGAAGCGGATGCTCAGGTGGCCGGAGATCATGTTGATGATCGATGCCGGCACGAAGAACGGCGAGATGCGCCGCGGTCCCTTCGCCACCAGGTCGGCATGGGTCTGCTCGATCATCGGCAGGCCGCCGATCCCCGAGCCGACGATCACGCCGATGCGCTCGGCATTCTGCTCGGTGACTTCGATGCCGCTGTCGGCCCAGGCCTGGATGCCGGCCGCCATCCCGAAATGGATGAAGGTGTCCATGTGCCGGGCTTCCTTCGCCGGCATGTACTGCTCGACGTCGAAGCCCTTCACCTCGCCGGCGAAACGGCAGGAGAAGCCCGTTGCGTCGAACTTGGTCACATCGGCAATGCCTGTGCGCCCGGCGACCAGGTTGTCCCAGGCCTCGGGGATGCTGTTGCCGACCGGGGAGACCACCCCGAGCCCTGTCACCACTACGCGACGACGTGCCATTCGCCAGCCTGCCGATCCGTGATTTCTGCAGTTACTTCTTGTGGGACGTGACGTAGTCGATCGCCTGCTGCACGGTGGTGATCTTCTCCGCCTCTTCGTCCGGAATCTCGGTCTCGAACTCTTCCTCGAGCGCCATCACGAGTTCCACCGTGTCCAGCGAATCGGCGCCGAGGTCATCGACGAAGCGCGAATCGATCTTCACGTCGGCTTCGTTGACGCCCAGCTGCTCGGCCACGATCTTCTTGACGCGGCTTTCCACGTTTTCCATTGCAGACCCCTCTTGTAGTGTGAATCGTTTGAAGGCACCGGGAAGGTTGCCCAGAATGCCCGCAGCGAAACGGCTGCGGATTCTACCAAAAACGAACCCTCATCCCGCGATGTTCGGAATGCCGGGCCAGCGGGCGAAACCTGCCGTCCGACCGACCTCCCGCGAAACTCAGTCCATGAACAGTCCACCGTTGACATGCAGGGTGCTGCCGGTCACGTAGGCGGCGCCCGGCGAGGCGAGGAAAAGCACGGCTGCCGCGACGTCGGCTGCCTCGCCCAGCCGGCCCAGCGGCACCTGGTCGAGCAGCGCGGTCTTCTGTTCCGGCTTGAGCGAGCGTGTCATGTCGGTATCGATGAAGCCGGGGGCCACGCAGTTGACCGTGATGTTGCGGCTGCCCACCTCGCGCGCCAGCGCGCGGGTGAAGCCGAGCATGCCAGCTTTCGAAGCGGCGTAGTTCGACTGGCCGGCATTTCCGATCGAGCCGACCACCGATCCGATGTTGACGATCCGGCCACGCCGCGCCTTCATCATCGGCCGCAGCACCGCCTTAGACAGGCGCCAGACCGACTTCAGGTTGGTGTCGATGATCGAGTCCCACTCCTCCTCGCTCATCCGCATGAGCAGGTTGTCTCGGGTGATGCCGGCGTTGTTGACCAGGATCGAGATGCCGCCCTCGGCCGCGGCGATCGACGCCAGCAGGTCCTCGACCGCGGCGCCGTCGTTCACGTCGAGCCGCACGCCGCGGCCGGGCAGCCCGGCCTGGGCGAATGCCGCATCGATCGCCTGCACGCCGGTGTCGCTGGTCGCGGTGCCGATCACCCGGGCTCCGGCGCCGGCCAGCGCCTGCGCGATCGCCTGTCCGATGCCGCGCGTCGCACCGGTCACCAGCGCCACCTCGGACTTCAGCAGTTCACGATCGTTCATGCGCACACTGCCTTGAGGGCTTCGTCGAGCGAGGCGGCATCCACGAGCGCGAAGCCGGCAAGGTTGCCGTCGATGCGCCGGGTCAGGCCGTTGAGGACCTTGCCCGGACCGCATTCGATGACCGTGCCGGCCCCCATCGCGGCGATCGCCTTCACCGTCTCGACCCAGCGCACCGGCGAGCGCGCCTGCCGGGCCAGCGCGTCGCGGATCGACGCCGGATCGGCGGGCGTCGCCACATCGACGTTGTTGACTACCGGGAAGCGCGGCGCCGAGAGGGTGACCCCGTGCAGGAAGATGGACAGGCGTTCCGCGGCTGGTGCCAGCAGCGTCGAATGGAACGGTGCACTCACCGGCAGCATCACTGCCCGCTTCGCGCCGGCCGCCTTCGCCCGCTCGCCGGCCCGTTCGACCGCCGACTTGTGTCCTGCGATGACGACCTGGCTGGGCGCGTTGAAGTTGACCGCCTCGACCACTTCGCCCTGCGATGCTTCCGCGCACGCCTGGCGCACCGCGTCGTCGTCCAGGCCGAGGATGGCGGCCATTGCGCCGGTGCCCATCGGCACCGCCTCCTGCATCGCCTGTGCGCGGAAGCGCACGGTGCGCACCGCGTCTGCGAGCGACAGGGACCCCGCGGCGACCAGCGCCGAATACTCGCCCAGGCTGTGCCCGGCGACCACGACCGGATCCGGGCCGCCGCTGGCGAGCCACTCGCGCCAGACGGCGACGCCAGCCGTCAGCATCACCGGTTGCGTGTTCACCGTCGCGTTGAGGGCGGTGTCCGGGCCCTGTTCGACCATCGTCCACAGGTCTTCGCCCAGCGCAGCGGAGGCTTCCTCGAAGGTCGCGCGTACGCCGGGCCGGTCGGCGAAGCCACGCATCATGCCTACCGACTGCGAACCCTGGCCCGGGAACACGATGGAAAAGGGAGTCCTGGCTGAAGTCATTGGATTGAAGGCTCCGTGGTTCGAACGGACCGGGCAGGCATGGCGCGCGTCACCAGCGCACCAGCACCGATCCCCATGTGAATCCGCCGCCCACCCCTTCCAGCATCACGAGGTGGCCCGGCCTGATGCGGCCGTCGCGGACGGCTGTGTCGAGCGCCAGCGGGATCGACGCCGCGGAGGTGTTCGCATGGCGGTCGACGGTCACGATGACGCGTTCCATCGACAGGCCGAGCTTCCGGGCGGTCGCCTCGATGATGCGGATGTTGGCCTGGTGCGGCACCAGCCAGTCGACGTCCGACGGCACCAGGCCGTTCGCGTGCAGGGCCTCGTGCGCGACTTCCGCCAGTACCTTGACCGCGAAGCGGAACACCGCGTTGCCGTCCATGCGCACGAACGGCGAGCCCTCGATCCGGCCCTGCTCGATGCGTCCGGGAACGCCCAGGATGCCGTTGTAGCTGCCGTCGGCATGCAGGTGGGAGGACAGGATTCCGGGCTGCTCCGAAGCGCTCAGCACGACCGCCCCGGCACCGTCGCCGAACAGCACGCAGGTCGCCCGGTCGTTCCAGTCGAGGATGCGCGAATAGACTTCCGCCCCGACCACCAGCGCATGGCGGCACTGCCCCGCGCGCACGGCGAGGTCGGCGGACGACAGCGCATAGATGAAGCCGCTGCAGACCGCCTGCAGGTCGTAGGCCGGGCAGCCGGCGATGCCGAGCTTCTGCTGCAGGATGCAGGCAGTGCTCGGGAAGACTACGTCCGGGGTGGTGGTTGCGACGATCACCAGCCCGATGTCGGAGGGCTGCAGCCCGGCGGCCTCGATGGCCTGCCGTGCCGCGTGCAGCGCCATGTCGCTCGCCAGTTCACCGTCGGCCGCGAAGTGCCGCTGCCGTATGCCGGTGCGGGTGGAGATCCATTCATCCGAGGTGTCGACGCGCTGCGCGAGTTCGTCGTTGCTCACGCAGTGCCGCGGCAGGTAGCTGCCGGTGCCGCTGATGCGCGAACGGACCGGCGCCGGTACCGCCGGCGCGAGGGTCATGCCGCACCTCGCTGCAACTGGTTCACGCGTTCGCTGATGCGTCCGGACAGGCCCATGCGCACCTCCTCGACCGCGCGTCCGATCGCGAATCCGAAGCTGAACGCGTCCGCCGATCCGTGACTCTTCACCACCACGCCCTGCAGCCCGAGCAAGCTCGCGCCGTTGTAGCGACGGTGGTCGACGGTGCGCTTGAACGCACGCATCACCGGCAGCGAGCACAGGCCGGCGAGCTTCGTCCACCAGGTGCGCTCGACTTCCCTGCGCAGCATCACGCCGAGCATCTGGGCCAGGCCTTCGGAGGACTTCAGCGCGACATTGCCAACGAAGCCATCGCAGACCACGACATCAACCGTGCCCTTGTAGATGTCGTCGCCTTCGACGTTGCCGTAGAAGTTGAGGCCGCTCAGGCGCAGCAGTTCCGCCGCCTGCTTCACCGTGTCGTTGCCCTTGATGTCCTCGACCCCGATGTTCAGCAGGCCGACGCTCGGCGAATCGACATGGTCGAGCGCGCCCACCAGGCTTGCGCCCATGATGCCGAACTGCACCAGCTGCAGCGGCGTGCAGTCGACGTTCGCGCCCAGGTCGAGCATGTAGGTGCGCCCCTTGGTCGACGGCAGCACGCCGCAGATCGCCGGGCGTTCGATGCCCGGCAGCGTCTTCAGCACGAAGCGCGAGGTGGCCATCAGTGCCCCGGTGTTGCCGGCACTGACGCAGGCATGCGCCTCGCCCGACTTGACGAGGTTGATCGCGACCCGCATCGACGATTTCTTCTTGTTGCGAAGCGCGCCGGCCGGGGCTTCGTCCATCGCGACGACCTCGGGTGCATGCAGCACGCGCAGGCGCTCGCTTTCCGAGCGACCAGCCGCGGCGAGGGCCGTGCCGATGGCGTCGGACAGACCGACGAGCACGATGGCCAGCGCCGGGTCGGCATCGACCGCGGCGATCGCCGCCGCGACGGTGACGCGCGGCCCGTGGTCACCGCCCATGCAGTCTATGGCAACGACGACCTGCGACATGGTCAGCGCCTACCTGCAGCGGACAGTTGCACCCGACGCAGGAAGTCGAGACCCGATCTGCCGAAGTCCAATCCGTCTACCTGCGTGCCGTCGGTGAAATCGGAGGCGCCGCTCAGTCCTTCTTGCCTGCGGTGACTTTCTTGCCGCGGTAGTAACCCGACGGGCTGATGTGGTGGCGCAGGTGCACTTCGCCGGTCGTCGGTTCCACGCCGAGCGGCGCGGCGGTCAGGAAATCATGCGCACGGCGCATGTTGCGGCGGGACGGGGACTTCTTGTTCTGCTGGACTGCCATGATGAACCTCTTAGTCTTGATTGCCTTGTTCGGTACCGCCGCGTCGCGGCGACAGCTTTTCGAGTGCTGCGAACGGATGGACGGCCTTCGTGCTGCCTGCAGCAAGCGTTGTGTCACACAGCGTCACGCCCTCGACATCGCCATGGACATCGTGGCGCGGCGCGATCGGCCATTGCAGCAGCAACTCGTCTTCCACCAGCTCCGCGACATTCAGTTCCTGCGATGCGGGAATCGCATCCACCCCTTCTTCATCGGCCATGTCGAGGTCCGCATCGTTTCTTGCCAGCCTCACCCGGTTCTCGATCCGTACCGGCCAGCGCATCGGTCCGAGGCAGCGCAGGCAGCGGACCATCAGCCAGCCTTCGATCTTCAGTTCAAGCGCGGGCTTTTCGTCCCACAGGATGCCACGTACCTCGTATTGCACTTCCCCGGCACGATCTACGAGACTGTCGTCGAGGCGGGTCAGCCGCTCGCCCTGCACCGTGCCTTGGCAATGGTTGCCGGCACGCGCGAAGGTGATGCTGTCTATGACTGGGGTGTGCGACATAAACAGCGGATAATATTGCGCTTTCCCGGCAATGTCAAAGACAGAAGCGATGCTTCCTCGAACACCGCCACGGCTGATCCTCGCCTCCACCTCGCCGTACCGGCGGGCGCTGCTGGAGCGGCTGGGTCTCGCGTTCGACGTGCTCGCGCCCCGGGTGGACGAGACGCCCGTCGCCGGAGAACCGCCGCCGGTGCTCGCCGGCCGCCTCGCCCGTGCCAAGGCGATGGCAGTGGCCGTCACGGCGCCGACGGCCGTGGTCATCGGTTCGGACCAGGTGGCCGAAGTCGACGGGCAGCCGGTGAACAAGCCGGAAACCCATGCGGCCGCCACCGCGCAGCTCAGGTTGCTGCGGGGACGTAACGTCAGGTTCCATACGGCGCTGTGCATCGTGCGGCTGGATCCGGCGCAGTCGGCGGACGAGCGGGTGGAGACCGATGTCTTCTACCGGATGCTCGACGATGAGGCCATCGAGCGCTACCTGCAGCGCGAGCGCCCCTACGACTGCGCCGGCAGCGCGAAGGTCGAGGGGCTGGGCATCGCCCTCACCGAGGCGGTGCGAGGCGACGATCCCACCGCCCTTATCGGGCTGCCGCTGATCGCCCTCACCCGGCTGCTGCCGCGCTTCGGCCTGCCCGTGCTGTAAGGCAGGCCTGGCATGGCTCAGCGGACCGGCGAGGCGCGCGGCGCGGTCGCAGCGCCCCACAGGGCCTCGGCCGACGCGGCGCCGAACCGCCGCACGACGCGCTCCGCGATGTTCTCGCGCGGCGTGTAGTCGACGATGGTCTCGGCCTTGATCACTTCGCGCGCGACATACTCGACGCTGCCCAGTGCGTCGGCCAGCCCGAGCTCGATGCTCCGCTCGCCGGTCCAGACCAGGCCGCTGAAGATCTGCGGATCGGGCTGCAGCCGATCCCCCCTGCCCCGCTTCACCACGTCGATGAACTGGGTGTGGATGTCGTTCAGCATCTGCTGCGCATGGGCGCGCTGCTTCGGGTCCAGCGGCGAGAACGGGTCGAGGAAGCCCTTGTTGTCGCCGGCGGTCAGCAGCCGGCGTTCCACGCCCAGCTTGTCGAGCACGCCCGAGAACCCGAAGCCGTCCATAAGCACGCCGATCGACCCGACCAGGCTGGCGCGGTTCACGAAGATGCGGTCGGCCGCCACCGCGATGTAGTAGCCCCCCGACGCGCAGATGTCCTCGATCACGGCATACACCGGGATGTTCGGATAGAGCTCGCGCAGCCGGCGGATCTCGTCGTTGATCTGGCCGGCCTGGACCGGGCTGCCGCCAGGGCTGTTGATGCGCAGCACGATGCCCTGGGTGTTGGCGTCCTTGAAGGCCGCCTGCAGGCCGGCGGTGATCTGCTCGGACGACGCCGCGCTGTCGTTCGCGATCACCCCGTTCACCTGCACCAGCGCCGTGTGCTTGCCCGGCGAGGTCATCTCGCGCGCACCGAACCAGCCTGCGGCGATGAACAGCAGCAGGAACAGATACAGGAAGGTCAGGGACTTGAAGAAGATTCCCCAGTAGCGGCTGCGGCGCTGTTCCTGCAGCGCGGAGGTGGCGAGCTTCTCCAGTACCTTGCGTTCCCAGTTTTCCGGGCTGCCTTCGGGTTGGCTCATCGTGTGTTCCTCGTGGGTCTGCATTTAACGGGCGCTCATGCGTGCTGCTTGAGCCAGCGGTGCAGTTCGTCGAAGCGGTCGACGCAGGCTATCGGCGACGCGGCGACCAGCCCGACCCTCGGGTGCGCGCCGTAGGCTACGGCGACGGCCGCGGTGTCGGCCGCGCGCGCCATGTCGAGGTCGTGCGTCGTGTCGCCGATCATCAGGCTGCGGTCCGCGCCGATGCCCAGCTCAGCGAACAGTTCATGCAGCATCCGCGGGTCCGGCTTCGACGCGGTCTCGTCCGCGCAACGCGTGGCGTCGAAGCAGTCTGCGACGTCCAGGTTGCGCATCGCCCGGTCCAGGCCGCGCCGCGTCTTGCCGGTCGCCACCGCCAGCCGGAAGCCGTGCGCGCGCAGGTCGTGCAGCGCGTCGCGCGCGCCCTCGAACAGCGGGATCTGCGCATCGCCGGCGAAGTAGTGGGCGCGGTAGCTGTCGGCCAGGCGGCGGTAGTCCGCCTGCGGCAGGTCGGGTACCAGGTAGGCCAGCGCGTCGTCCAGCCCGAGCCCGATCACGAAGCGCGCACGCGCCTCGGTCGGCACCGGCGCGCCGATGTCGGCGCAGGCCTGCTGGATGCAGCGTGCGATCAGGCCGGCGGAGTCGGCCAGCGTGCCGTCCCAGTCGAACACGATGAGGTCAAATCGGCTGGGCATCTGGGGCTTTCGGGTTGCGGAGCAGGCGCTCTTCCTCGGCGCGGGCGTCGAGCTGCGCGATGAAGGCAAGGAAATCGGGTGGCAGCGGCGCTTCGATCGACATCGGCTCGCCGGTGCCGGGGTGCTGGAAGCGCAGGCTGAACGAATGCAGCATCAGGCGCCGGATCCCGAGCTTCTTCAGCGGCTTGTCGCGCTCCGGGTCGCCATACTTGTCGTCGCCGAGGATCGGGTGTGCGACGGACGCCAGATGTACACGGATCTGGTGCGTCCGTCCGGTCAGCAGGTGTGCGTCCAGCAGCGCGAACGCCTTCCAGGTCGACAGCGGCGTGAAGACGGTCTTCGCGCTGACCGCGCTTCCGCTATCGCTGCCGTCATGCACCCGCATCCGCTTTTCCGCCACGCCCTGCATCGTTTCCTGCAGCGGCGCGTCCACGACACGGCGCCCCTTGCGCCAGGTGCCGTGGGCGAGCACCCGGTAGTGCTTCGTCACCCGGCCCTCGCGCAGGTCCTCGTGCAGGGTCGTCAGCACGCTGCGTTTCTTGGCGAGCAGCAGCAGGCCCGAGGTGTCGCGGTCGATCCGGTGCACGAGTTCCAGGAAACGCGCGGTCGGCCGTTCCGCGCGGAACTGCTCGATCACCCCGCGCGCGACGCCGCTGCCGCCGTGCACGGCCCAGCCGGACGGCTTGTCGAGCACCAGCAGCCAGTCGTCCTCGTAGATGACATGCCGGGCCAGCAGTGGGGTCTCGCCGCCATTGCGCGGCGCAGTACTGGCGTTGGATGCGCCCAGCCGGACCGGCGGAATCCGGACCTTGTCGTCCAGTTCGAGCCGCCGCTCCGGCTGTGCGCGCTGGCCGTTGACGCGCACTTCGCCGCGTCGCAGCAGGCGATAGACGTGGCTCTTTGGGACCCCCTTCAGGATCTTCAGGAGGAAGTTGTCGAGTCGCTGCTTTGCGCTTGATTCGTCAACGATTTCCAGCCGGACGAACACTTTTGTTGCAGGGTCCATCTTGTTATACTCGTGACACGGTGCAACTCGCGGAAAGTCCTCGCACACGAGAGACTTCCTGAGCGATCAAGCCTTTAGGCGCGATCGTGGTGCTGGACAACCTTCCGGCCAAAGTGGTACACCCAAACCGGTTTCCCCTGATTTTCACAGGTTACTTTCGCTCACCTGAACAAGCAGCGATCTTACTCGATCAAGTGCGTAACACCGCAGGAGTGTGTTGCAGCGGCCTTTCCGCAGCGCGCCACCGCGGCATGCAGACGCAGAAACCTGGCTGGTCCGTTCGATGTCTTTCCTTTGCTTCCGGCCATTGAATCAGGCGCCCCCGCACGTCGACCGAGGGTCGAGCATCGGAGCCCACATGTCCGTCAGAAGCGTGTCCCCGACAGAAAAGGTGCGAGACCCTCACCACTGACCTGACGCATCCGCAACCGGCCTTCGGTTGCCCCTGCGCGCCCGGCTTCGCGCGACCCCGTGCTTGATCGCGGGAGTCAGACTCAATGAAACGCATGTTGTTCAATGCGACGCAGGCGGAAGAACTCCGCGTCGCAATCGTCGATGGCCAGAAGCTCATCGACCTCGATATCGAAACCGCAGGAAAAGAGCAGCGCAAGAGCAACATCTACAAGGGCACCATCACCCGGGTCGAGCCCAGCCTCGAGGCCGCCTTCATCGATTACGGTGCCGACCGGCACGGCTTCCTGCCGTTCAAGGAAGTTGCGCGCTCCAATTTCCGCAACGGGGCCGAGACCGATCCCGCCCGCGCCACCATCAAGGACGCGCTGCGCGAAGGCCAGGAAGTCATCGTCCAGATCGACAAGGACGAGCGCGGCACCAAGGGCGCTGCCCTCACGACCTACATCAGCCTCGCCGGACGCTATATCGTCCTGATGCCGAACAATCCGCGCGGCGGTGGCGTGTCGCGGCGCATCGAAGGCGAAGACCGCAACGAGCTGCGCGACCTGGTCGCCCAGCTCGACGTGCCCTCCGGCATGAGCGTGATCGCGCGCACCGCCGGCATCGGTCGCACGCTGGAGGAACTCCAGTGGGACCTCGCCTACCTGATGCGGCTGTGGGAGGCGATCGAGTCGGCGGCCAAGCGCGAGTCCGCGCCGTCGCTGATCTATCTCGAGAGCAGCCTGGTCATCCGCGCGATCCGCGACTATTTCAGCCAGGATATCGGCGAGATCCTGATCGACACCCCCGACATCTACGACCAGGCCCGTTCGTTCATGGCCGCGGTGATGCCGGGTAACCTCGACTTGATCAAGCATTACCGGGACGACGTCCCGCTGTTCTCGCGCTTCCAGATCGAACACCAGATCGAAAGCGCGTATTCGCGCCAGGTCACCCTGCCCTCCGGCGGCGCGATCGTGATCGACCATACCGAAGCGCTGGTTTCGGTCGACGTCAACTCTGCGCGCTCGACGCGGGGCGGCGACATCGAGACCACCGCGTTCAACACCAACTGCGAGGCGGCCGACGAGATCGCCCGCCAGCTGCGCCTTCGCGACCTCGGTGGCCTGATCGTCATCGACTTCATCGACATGGAGAACGCGCGCAACCAGCGCGAGGTGGAGACCCGGCTGCGCGACGCCCTGCATGTCGATCGTGCACGGGTGCAGATGGGCAAGATTTCCCGCTTCGGCCTGATGGAACTGTCGCGCCAGCGGTTGCGGCCGTCGCTCGGCGAGTCGGCGCACATCCCGTGCCCGCGCTGCCACGGCACCGGCTTCGTGCGCGGCATCGAGTCGACGGCGCTGCACATCCTGCGAATCCTGCAGGAGGAGGCGATGAAGGAGAACACCGGCGCGGTGCATGCGCAAGTGCCGGTGGATGTCGCCACCTTCCTGCTGAACGAGAAGCGGCAGGACATCCAGAGCATCGAGCTGCGCCAGAAGGTCAACGTCGTGCTGGTGCCCAACCTGCACCTCGAGACGCCGAACTACACGGTCACGCGCCTGCGCCATGACGAACTGAACGCCTCCGAGCCGCCTGCCGCCAGCTACCAGCTGGTGGTCGCGCCGGAAGCGTCGGACACCCTGCCCGGCATGCCGGCCGAACGCCCGCAGCGACCGCAGGCAGCGGTGCAGGGCATCAACCCGGAGGCACCCCCGCCGGCGCTGGCACCCGCGCCGGTTGCGGCGCCTGCACCTGTAGCTGTCGCGGCACCCGCAGTGGCGCCGCGGTCGCTGTTCGACAAGATGTTCGGCTGGCTGAGCGGTAAGCCCGCGGTGCCAGCCGCTGCGGCGGAGCCTGCACCCGCACCGGCTGCTGCACCGGCGCCGGCCCCGCGGCCGGCCCATGGCGACAGCCGTCGCCCGGGTAGCCGCGACGGCGATCGCCGCCGGGGTGGACGCAGCGACCGGCCGGAGCGCGGCGAGCGTTCCGCTGAGCCGCGTCGCGACGGCCGCGGTGGCGATCCGCGGGCCGAAGGCGGACGCGACGGGCAGCGCGATTCCCGGGGCGAGCGTCCCGGCCGCGGCGACCGGGGCCGGGGCGGCCGGGACGGCGCACCGCGCACGGATGCCGTTTCCTCGACCGACAGCGCCGTGCTCGAGGCCCGTCCGCCACGCGAACCGCGCGAGCCGAGGGAACCCAGGGAACCGCGGGAGCCGCGCGGCGACCGCGAGCAGCGTCCGCCGCGCGAGCGCGCCCCGCTGGCTGAACCGGCCGAGGGCGTGGTAGCCGAGGCCGGGCTGATCGCCGGCGAAGGCGACGGCGAAGGCCGCGAGGCGCGCGAAGGTCGTCCGCGCCGCCGGCGTGGCCGCCGCGGTGGCGGCGGCGAGCGCCGCAACGAGGGCGATGCCGGCGTGCCGGAGGGTACGAATGGTGTCGGTGCTGCCGGTGCTGCCGGTGCTGCCAATGGCGCCAACGGTGCCCATCCCGTCATGGCAGCCGTCGATCCCGTCGCGGAGCCCGTGCCGTTGTCCGGAGCCGCCGCTGCGGTGGCCGCCGTGACCGCGGCAGCCCCGGTCGTCCCTGCTGCGGCCCCGGCGGTCGTCGCCGACGCCGCGCCTGCGGCACCGGTGCCGCAGGCGCCGCCTCCGGTCGTCGAAGCCGCACCCGAGGCAGTCGTCGCGGCGCCGGAGCCCGCGGTACCGGCGCCGGTGCAGGTGCCTGCGCCCGTGGTGGCGGCACCGTCCGTTGTCGCATCGGCTCCGGCCCCGGCGGCGATAGTCGCACCGGCTGCCGTGCCGGCAGCGCCGAGCGGCCTGGTCCAGGTGGAGTCGGTGGCCAGCGCGCCTGCGCCCCAGGCGGAGCCGGCTCCGGTCGAGCGGCGCAGGCCTGCCGCACTGGCGCCGGAGCCGATCAGCCTGCCGGCCGAACTCGTGATGATCGAGACGAAGTCGAGCGCGGCCGTGCCGCCGCCGGTGGTCGAGGCGGAACCGGTGCGTCGGCGTACGCCGCGTCCGCGTCCGGTCGTGCCGGCGGCGATCACCGAAGCAGCCGCGCTGGTCCAGATCGAGACGCGCAAGTAGCCGGGCAACACGCGGCAGCGGAGCCCGTCGTCGGAAGGCGACGGGCTTCCTTCGTTTTCGGCCCGCGTCCGGGGCCCACGTCCGGGGCCCGCGCGGGTCAGCCTGCCGGTGCTTCCTGCGGCGGCAGGTTGTCCCGGCCGCGGCCGAACAGCAGCTCCTTCAGCGCGTTCAGGCGGTCGCGTGCCTGGGCGGCCTTCTCGAACTCCAGGTTGCGCGCACGCTCCATCATCTCCTTCTCGACCCGCTTCAGTTCCCGGGTGAGCTCCTTGTCGCTCATCAGTTCGTAGCCGGCATCGTCCTGCGCAGCCTTGAGCTGCTGGTGCGCGTGTTCGGTGTCGTATACGCCGTCGATCAGGTCACGGATCTCCTTCTTCACGCCGCGCGGGGTGATGCCCTGCGCGAGGTTGTGCGCCTCCTGACGCGCGCGACGGCGGTTGGTCTCGCCGATCGCCTTCTCCATCGACTCGGTGATCCGGTCCGCATAGAGGATCGCGCGGCCGTTCAGGTGTCGCGCCGCGCG
Organism: Betaproteobacteria bacterium; assembly: GCA_021298815.1. Classification (GTDB taxonomy): domain Bacteria; phylum Pseudomonadota; class Gammaproteobacteria; order Burkholderiales; family CAIKXV01; genus CAIKXV01. The sequence goes on from JAJTHE010000086.1 coordinate 33,580, forward strand.
GCCGATGGTCTGGATCAGCGAACGCTCCGAGCGCAGGAAGCCCTCCTTGTCGGCGTCGAGGATCGCCACCAGCGACACCTCGGGCAGGTCCAGGCCCTCGCGCAGCAGGTTGATGCCGACCAGCACGTCGAACTGCCCGAGGCGCAGGTCGCGGATGATCTCCACCCGTTCCACGGTGTCGATGTCGGAGTGCAGGTAGCGCACCGCGATGCCCTGTTCCGACAGGTACTCGGTGAGGTCTTCCGCCATCCGCTTGGTGAGAGTGGTCACCAGCACGCGTTCATTCTTCGCGATGCGCAGCTTGGCTTCGCTCAGCAGGTCGTCGACCTGGGTGGTCGCCGGTCGTACCTCGATCTGCGGGTCGACCAGTCCGGTCGGCCGCACCACCTGTTCGACCACCTGCCCTGCATGGTCGCGCTCGTAGTTCGACGGCGTCGCCGACACGAAGATCGTCTGCGGCATCAGCTGCTCGAATTCCTCGAACTTCAGCGGCCGGTTGTCGAGCGCGGACGGCAGGCGGAAGCCGTAGCCGACCAGGTTCTCCTTGCGCGCCCGGTCGCCGCGGAACATGCCGCCCACCTGCGGGATGCTGACATGGCTCTCGTCGATGATCAGCAGGGCTTCCTGCGGCAGGTAGTCGATCAGCGTCGGCGGCGGCTCGCCGGGCCCGCGCCCCGACAGGTGGCGCGAGTAGTTCTCGATGCCCTTGCAGAAGCCCATCTCGTTCAGCATCTCGAGGTCGAATCGGGTGCGCTGCTCGATCCGCTGCGCCTCGATCAGCTTGCCTTCCTCGGCGAAATGGTTGATCCGCTCGTGCAGTTCGAGCTTGATCGCCTCTATCGCGCGCTGCGTCGTGCTGCGCGGCGTCACGTAGTGGCTGGACGGATAGACCGTGTAGCGCGAGGTCTTGCGCAGGATGTGCCCGGTCAGCGGATCGAACAGCGACAGCTCCTCGATCTCGTCGTCGAACAGCGACACCCGCACCGCGATCTCGGCGCTCTCGGCCGGGAAGATGTCGATGGTGTCGCCGCGCACCCGGAACGTCCCGCGCTTGAACTCCATGTCGTTGCGGTGGTACTGCATCGTGGTGAGGCGGCTGATGATCTCGCGCTGCCCGGTCTTCTCGTGCGCGCGCAGGTGCAGGATCATGCTGTGGTAGTCGACCGGATCGCCGATGCCGTAGATGCAGGACACGGTCGCGACGATGATGGTGTCGCGCCGTTCGAGCAGCGACTTGGTCGCCGACAGCCGCATCTGCTCGATGTGCTCGTTGATCGAGGAGTCCTTCTCGATGAACAGGTCGCGCGAGGGAACGTAGGCCTCGGGCTGGTAGTAGTCGTAGTACGAGACGAAGTACTCGATCGCGTTCTCCGGGAAGAACTCGCGCATCTCCGCGTAGAGTTGCGCCGCGAGCGTCTTGTTCGGGGCCAGCACCAGGGCCGGCCGGCCGATGCGCGCGATCACGTTGGCCATCGTGTAGGTCTTGCCCGAGCCGGTCACGCCGAGCAGCGTCTGGAACGCCAGTCCGTCGCGGATGCCTTCGGTCAGCGCCTCGATCGCCGCCGGCTGGTCGCCAGCCGGCGGATAGACCAGGTGCAGCCGGAACGGGCTGCCCGGCCAGGTCATCACTTCAACCGGCACCTTCGCGGGCGCGCCCGCAGGCGCCGCCGGGGTGGGGTCGCCCTCTCCGACCGCCGCCGCCTGTGCATCGCGGTCCTGGGCAGCGCGCCGCATGAAGGGCGCGAGTTCGGCCAGCGCGAGGTCGGTACCGTTGTCCTTGTCGCCGCCCGCGCGTGCGCCGCCGCGGGCCCCGGTCGCGCCGCCGGAGCGGGGTGGTTTTCGCCTCGAACTCTGCATTGCGGGTAAACTCTTTCGCCGTAGATCAACCGATCATCATATCCCCAAAGCGATCATGAACCCGTCCGCAAAGCCGTCGTTCCTTGCCGAAGTGTCCATGGCCCCGCGCGATCCCATCCTGGGGGTCACCGAGGCCTACAACGCCGACAAGAACCCGAAGAAGGTCAACCTGGGCGTGGGCGTCTACTACGACGAGGACGGCAAGGTGCCCCTGCTCGAATGCGTGCGCCAGGCCGAGCACCGGATGGAGGAAACCCCTGCCCCGCACGTGTACCTGCAGGGCGACGGCTTCGCCGACTACAACCGGGCGGTACGCGACCTCGTGTTCGGGGCAGCGAGCCCGGTGGTCACCGAGGGGCGCGTGGTGACCGTGCAGTCGCTGGGCGGTACCGGCGGCCTGAAGATCGGCGCCGACTTCCTGAAGCGGTTCGCGCCGGGCGCGAAGGTCTACATCAGCGATCCGAGCTGGGAGAACCATCGCGGCCTGTTCGAGGCGGCCGGCTTCGAGGTCGAGAACTACGCGTACTACGACGTCGCCACCCGCGGCGTCGCGTTCGACCGCATGCTCGCAGACCTCGAGACGATGCCCGCGGGCTCGATCGTCGTGCTTCATGCCTGCTGCCATAACCCGACCGGTGCCGACCTCAGCCGCGACCAGTGGACGCAGGTCATCGACCTGGTGACCCGGCGCAACCTGATCCCCTTCCTCGACATCGCCTACCAGGGCTTCGGCGACGGCCTGGACGCCGACGGCGAGGTGGTGCGCCGCTTCGCCGCGACCGGCGGCCCGTCCATTGTCGCCAACTCCTTCTCCAAGTCGTTCTCGCTGTACGGCGAGCGCATCGGCGCGCTGTCGGTTGTGACCACCTCGAAGGAGGAAGCCGGTCGCGTGCTGAGCCAGCTCAAGCGCGTGATCCGCACCAACTACTCCAACCCCGCCGCGTTCGGTGCGAAGATCGTCGCCAGCGTGCTGAATTCGGGTGATGGCCGTGCCCAGTGGGACAGTGAACTGGCTTACATGCGCGACCGCATCAAGTCGCTGCGCCGGCAACTGGTCGAGAAGCTCAAGGCGCGGGTGCCGGATGCCGACTTCGACTTCGTGATCGAGCAGCGTGGCATGTTTTCCTACTCCGGCCTCACCGCCGAGCAGGTGCACCGGCTGCGCGACGAATACTCGATCTATGCGATCGACACCGGCCGGATCTGCGTCGCGGCGCTGAACACGCGCAACCTCGACTATGTCGCCGATGCGATCGCGGCGGTGCTGAAAAAGTAGCGGGCGCCTTCCGTGCCGCGGAAAAGTGCATTGACCGGCTGCAGCGGGTTCGCTATATTTGCGGGCTTGCCTGTTCCCCGATAGCTCAGTCGGTAGAGCGACGGACTGTTAATCCGCAGGTCCCTGGTTCGAGCCCAGGTCGGGGAGCCATATTCCAAGAGCCTCGCAGCGATGCGGGGCTCTTTTACTTTGGTCCGACCGTAGCCAGATCGTAGCCAGACACCTCGCCACCCAGGCGCGCCGCAGACTCGGCAAAGTGATCCGATGCAAGGTGGGCATAGCGCTTCACCATTGAAGCGTTTCTCCAGCCGCCCAGACGTTGCAGCTCATGCGTCGGAGTATCCGCCTGCCGATGCCACGTTGCCCAGGTATGGCGCAGGTCATGCCAGCGGAAATCTTCGATTCCCGCCCGCGTGAGCGCACCACGCCACGCACGGGTGGTCGCCGTCGAGATCGGCTTCCCCAGATAAGTGAAAACCCGTAGAGGGTGCCTGCCCACCTGGCGAAGCAATAACCCGAGATCACTGGCCGCAACACGCCCCGCCCGAGGCTGGACCTCCAGCGCAGGGTGTCCTCTCGATCTCCCCACGCCCTCCACGCAGCGTCAGCGGTGCGCGCGCCGCATGCAGCGCCCGCTGCGATTGCGCCTTGCCCGCGTTGCGCGATCCGGATGCGCCAGCAGCGGCCGCTCGCGGTCGGCCATGCTGTCGAACTGCCGCAGGTGGACGATCTGGCTGAGCGGCCCGACCTCCGTGACGTAGAAGCCGACCAGTCCGCCCAAGTGCCGCAGTTGCAGGGCGAGCGCCGCTTCCTCGTGCCGCTTGAGGAAGTCGGCGGTCCGTCCCGGTTTCGCGGTGTAGGTGCGCAGTTCGAAGATCAAGGTCGACTCCAGGGAACAGTCGGTTACGGTTCAGAAGCGGACGGTGGACGGACCCTTGAGCGCCAGCATGTCGCGTACCTCGGCGGGCGTCGCGACCTCCAGCGACAGGCTCTCGACGATGCCGCGGATCTTTGTCACCTGGGCGGCGTTGGACGGCGCGAGCTGGCCCTTGCCCAGGTAGAGGCTGTCTTCCAGGCCGACTCGGACGTTGCCGCCCATCTGCGCGGCCGCGGTGCAAAGCCCCATCTGGTGGCGCCCCGCTGCGAGCACGGACCACAGGTAGTCGTCGCCGAACAGCTTGTCGGCGATGCGCTTCATGTGCAGCAGGTTCTCTACGTCCGCGCCGATGCCGCCGAGGATGCCGAAGATCGACTGCACGAACAGCGGTCCCGTGACCAGCTTGCGGTCGCGCAGGTGGGCCAGGTTGTACAGGTGGCCGATGTCGTAACACTCGAACTCGAAGCGCGTGCCGCAGCCCTGGCCCAGGTGCTCCAGCGTGTACTCCATGTCCTTGAAGGTGTTGCGGAAGATGAAGTCGCGCGTGTTCTCCAGGTACTGAGGCTCCCACGCGTGCAGGAACGTGGAGTGACGCGCGGCCATGGGATACAGGGCGAAGTTCATGGAGCCCATGTTGAAGGACGCCATCTCCGGGGCGAGCTCCAGCGGTGCGCGCAGCCGCTCCTGCACCGTCATGTTGTGGCCACCGCCGGTGGTGATGTTGATCACCGCGTCGGTCTGCGCCTTGATGGCCGGCAGGAACTGCCGGAACACCGCCGGATCCGGCGTCGGCCGGCCGTCCTGCGGCTCGCGTGCATGCAGGTGGATGATCGCGGCGCCGGCCTGCGCCGCCGCCACCGACTCGGCCGCGATCTGCGCCGGCGTGATCGGCAGGTGCGGGCTCATGGTTGGCGTGTGGATCGCCCCGGTTACCGCGCAGGTGATGATGATCTTCTTCTGTGGCTTGGCCATGTCTTTTCCGTTTCCTTCGCGCACGCCGCCGGGCGGCCCGCCTGCCGCCGCCCTACGGCCGCAGGTCCAGTCTGGCATCCTTGATGACCTTGCTCCACTTGTCGTGTTCGGCCTTGATGAAGCTGCCGAACTCCGACGCGCTGGAGGCGCGCAATTCGACCGCCTGCTCGGCCAGCCGCTCCGCGATCGCCGGGTCGGCGACGGCGGCGGCGATCCCTACCTGCAGCCGGCTCACCACGGCCGCCGGCGTTCCGGCCGGCGCGAGGATGCCCATCCAGGCGCCCGAGTTCAGCTGCGGGTAGCCCGCCTCCGCCATCGTGGGCACGGCGGGCAGCGCCTTGGAGCGCGCGGTGCCCGTGACGGCCAGCCCGGTCACCTTGCCGGCGCGGATCTGGGGCACGGCCACGCCGGCGGCGAACACTAGCAGGTGGATCTGGTCGCCCATCAGCGCCGTGAGCGCGGGCGCACCGCCCTTGAACGGGACGTGCACCATCTCCGCATTGCTCAGCACCTTGAACTGTTCAGCGGCCAGGTGCCCCGAGCTGCCGGCGCCCACCGATCCGTAGGACAGGCCGCCCGGACGCGCCTTGGCTTGCGCCAGCAGGTCAGCGACCGTCTTCGCCGGGAAGGCGGCCGAACTGGCGAACACCAGCGGGATCGTCCCGACCAGCGACACGGGCGCGAAGTCCTTGAAGGTGTCGAACTTCAGGTCCTTGTAGATCAGCGGATTGACGGCATGGGTGTCGAAGGCCATCAGCAACGTGTAGCCGTCGGCCGGCGCCTTGGCGACGAATTCGGTGCCGATGGAGCCGCTGGCCCCGGGCCGGTTGTCGATGATCACCGGCTGCCCGAGGCGCTCCGCCAGCTTCTGGCCGACCTGCCGGGCCGTGATGTCGACGATGCCGCCTGCGGCGAACGGCACCACCAGCCGCACCGGGCGGTCGGGGTAGGCCTGCGCCGTGGCGACGGCTGGCAGCAGGGTGAAACCCAGCAGCAGGCCAAGGGTGCGCCTGAGCAGGGAGCGCCGGGGGGCGGGCCTGGCTGGCGCCAGCCGGGTGCGATCGGATCGGGGTGCATTCGGCATGGTCTCGTCTCCTCTTGAATGTATCGGGCGCGGGGGCGGCTCAGCGCCCCAGGTAGTGGGGCGGACGCCCCGCGCTGTGGGCGGCCAGGGCCTCGTCGACGTCGTGGCTGTATTCCAGCGAACTGCGCAGCGCCCAGGACAGCTGATGCGCGGCCGCATTGCCGCCACTCGCCTGCATCTGCACGATCCGCTTGGCGCCACGGATGCCGAGCGGCCCCTTGGCCGCGATCTGCGTGGCCATGTCGCGCACGACGCCGGCCAGCTCGGACGCCGGGATGACCCGGGTGACCAGGCCGATGCGCAGCATCTCCTCGGCACCGAGTTCGCGCCCGGTGGCCATCATCTCCAGTGCGCGTGCGGCCCCGACCACCGCCGGCAGGCGCACCGGCGCGCCCGCTCCGGGGAAGCAGGCATAGCTGGACTCGTGGAAGGCCACGCTCGCATGGTCCGCGCACAGGCGCAGGTCGCAGGCGAGCGCGAGTTCGCCGCCGCCGGCGCGCACGGCCCCGTTGAGGGCGCCGATCACCAGCTGCGGCAGCGTCTCCAGGCTGTCGAAGGCCTGGTTGGCCAGCCGCACGATCGCCAGCGCATCCTCCTTGGAGTAGGCCTCGCGCAGTGCGATGTTGAAGATGCCCGCGGAGAAGAACTCCGTGCCGGCGCCGGTGATCACGACGCAGCTGGTGCGCCGGTCGTCCGCCAGTGCCGCGGCGATCTGCCGCAGGTGCACGAGCGTGGCCGGCGTGAGCCGGTTGCCTTCCGCCGGACGGTCGATCGTGATGCTGGCGACGTCGCCCTCGATCCCGAACTGCAGATCCGATGCGGCCTGCAGGTCCTTGCTCAAGCTTCTTGCCTTGACTGACATGTGTTCCTCTACCATGGCGACCGCAGGACGATAGCCGCGCAGCCGCGGGCCGGTCCAATCCGATTTTGTTTTCGGCTCCATGCCCGAAAGGCATCGGCCGGCCGGCGCGCAGCGTCCAGAGGTGAACCGACCGACCATGAGATGACACCCAGGCAACTCAAATACTTCATCGAGATTGCGCGGCAGCTCAGCTTCACCAAGGCTTCCGCCATCTTGCACGTGACGCAACCCGCCCTGTCGCGCCAGATGCAGGAGCTGGAGAGCGCGCTGGGCGTCAAGCTGTTCACCCGCTCCGACCTCGGCGTGGGACTGACAGCCGCTGGCCGCCACCTGAGCGAGCGCGCCCCCGGTCTGCTCGAGGCCTTCCGGCAGGTGAGTCTGGACGTGGCGGCGCTGGCCGATGCGCCCGCCGGGCGACTGCGCATCGGCGTGCCGCCGTCCCTGTGCGACCTGGTCACGACGCCGAGCGCGCACCAGTACGCGCTGGAGCATCCGAACGTGAGCCTGAGCATCACCGAGGCTTCCAGCGCCGAACTGACCGAGCATATCGCCGCCGGCGCGCTCGACTTCGCCATCGTCGCGGCGAGCGACTCCACCGCCCGCTTCCGCCGGATTCCGCTGCTGCGCGAGCCGATGGTGCTGGCCTCGCCGCCACAGACCGTCTCCGGCCCCGACCCGGTCGACGCCAGCTTTCTCGCGCCCTTGCAGCTGGTGGCCTCGCGGCAGCCGAACGCGCTGCGCCGGATCCTCGACGATGCGATGGCCGAGATCGGCGTGAAGCCGCACATCGTGCTGGAAGCCAGTTCGGTCCGGCTGCTGACGCAGATCACCCACCAGGGCACGGGCCGCTGCGTGCTGCCCTATTCCGCGGTGGCGCGGATGGTCTCCGAGGGGCGGCTCGAGGCACGCCGCATCGCCCGGATGGCGGTGACCTGGGAGCTGCTGCACGTGCGCAACGTGGAGCCCACACCCAGCATTGTGGCCCTGGTCAACATCCTGATCGCCATCGCTCGCGAGGCGCATGCCACGGACCGCTGGCCGGGCATGGAACTCCTGACCCAGGGGCTGGCCAGTCCGCGGCGGTGATGCAGCCGACCTGGGCGTCCCGGGCGCAGCCGCTCGGCCCTGCTTTCGTGTTCCCTCAGGGCTCCGTCAGCAAGTCGTCCTCGAAGTCGATCTAGCCCGGATGTTTCGCCAGCAGGGGTCGGCAACCCCTTGCTTTCGCGAGTTGTACTTGGGGAAGGTCTGAACAGGTGCGAGATCCGCCCTCTCGAGCGTTAGCCACACGAACTTGCCGCGTTCCGGAAAATGGATCCGGCAATACAGCGGGGGAGGCTCAGCGTCCGCTCCCGACGCTGCCGCGTGGCAACTCGAACAGATCGGCGGGTAGCGTGCCGACGAAGCGCAGCGCGTCGTCCAGGCTCACCACGTCCGCGTACTTGGCGTGCAGGTCGCACAGGCTCAGTGCGTGGCTCGCCAGAGAACGGTCGAAGCAGCCCTCTTCAACCAGCGCGACGCGGTAGTTGTGGGAAAACGCGTCAACTGCAGTCGCGCGCACGCATCCGCTGGTGGTGGTGCCGGTGAGCAGGATGCTGTCCACGCCGAGTTGCACCAGGAAGCTCTCTAGCGGCGTGCCGAAGAATGCGCTCGGTTTATGCTTGTAGATTACGATGTCACGCGGCTGCGGAGCGATCTGCGGCACGATGGTGTATCCGTCGGCGCCGTCAGTATTGGTCCGCGGCTGCTCGGTGACGCGCGGATTCTTCCACGCCCACGAGCCAGCGTCCCAGCGGTCCGGGCGCCGCATGCCGGTCGTATAGAACACCGGCAGCCCGCGCGCACGCGCCGCCGCAAGCAGCCTGGCGATTGCCGCTACGCCAACCCACGCCTCTTCCCCGCAGGATGCGCGCCAGCGCTTGATGGATTCGAGGATCGGTTCAGGGCGCTCACCGCAGAAAGCATAGTTGACGTCCACCACCACCACTGCAGGACGCTTGCCGTAGCCCTGCGTCGTGCCGAAGCCACCCGCCGCAAATACCTGTTTGTCGCGCTCGTTCAGGTAGCGGTCCCAGACCCGTTCGGCCATCTTGCCCTCCTCCGTTGCTTACTCGTTGATCTGGATCTTTGTCTCGCGGATCACGCGCGACCACTTCGCAACCTCTGCGCGCATGTAATCGGCAAAGGCGACCGACGTGCTGGTCGCAGCGTCGATGCCCACCTTCGTGAGCCGCTGCTTCTCTTCGGGCGAATTAAGGATGCGAACGGTTTCCGCATTGAGCCGTGCGACGAACTCTGGATTCATGCCGGCCGGCCCGGCGAGTCCGTACCACGTCACGAACTGGAGCTCTGGCATGCCTGCCTGCGCCGAGGTCGGCACGCCGGGCAGCGCCGGTGCCCGCTCGGGCGAAAGCACCGCCAGCGCACGCAGGCGTTTCGACTCGATAAAGGGAATCGTGGCCGGCACCGTGACCACCACCATGTCGACCTCTCCGCTCAGAATGTTGAGCAACGCAACGCTACCGCCTTTGTACGGCACGTGCATGATGTCGGCACGTGCCAGCAGCCGGAAGAGCTCGTTGCCGACATGGTTGAAGGAGCCGGTGCCGCCCGATCCGTAGGTGAGCTTGCCTTGGTTTGCACGCGCGAACTGCGCCAGTTCACGCAGCGTCCGAACCGGCAGCGACGGATGTACCACCAGTACGTTGGGTACTGTCGCGAGCAGGGACACCGGCGCGAAATCGCGGTTGACGTCGTAGCGCAGCTTCGAATTGAGGATCGGCGCGATCGCGTGCGTCGAATTGAGGATAACCAGTGTATGGCCGTCCGGCGCGGCTTTCGCCACGAACTCCGTCGCGATGTTACCGCCGCCCCCCGTACGGTACTCCACGACCACGGGCTGGCCGAGCGCTGCGGTGAGCTTCTCGCTCATGAGGTGGGCGAGGATCTGAAACGCACCCGTGGAAAACGCCGCGACCAGTCGTATCGGCTTGCCCGCAGGCTCCTGCGCATACAGCGGCACGGCAGCCATGAACGTGAACGCCGCCAGCCCGGAGACGAAAACACGAACGCGCATTGGTTCACGCCAGAGACAGCGGGTTGACCACGCCCGGATTTAAGTACTACCGAGATCGACTGTCAATAGTGTCACTTGTCTGTCGTCAGTGAATGAGTGGTCCCGTTCTTGGCAAGCAATGTGGCCGGTTCGAGGAGGGCCCCCATACCGCGGCTGCAGTGTTCGAGTCGATGACCGGCGTGCGGATGCAGCACGTGCCCTACAAGGGAGGAGGGCCGGCGATCGTCGGGCTCAGTTCGGGTCAGGGCGCTGGCGATCGCCCGCCCGACGCGACTGCCAGCATTTCCGGACGTGCCGACCTTTGCCGAGGCCGGGCTGCCGGCCTACTCGGCGAACAGCTGGTTCGGTGTGCATGCACCGGCACGAACGTAGAAGGCGATCGTCGATCTGTGGAGTCGGGAACTGATGAAGATCGTGCGCCTGCCCGAGCTCCAGGCAAGGTTCCAGGACGCCGATCTGGAGCCAGTGGGTTCGACGCCGCTGGCGTTTGCAGCGTTCGTCTGCAACGAGCTTGCGAGGTACGCCCGCGAGGTCAAGGAAACGGGAATGGAGGCGTCGTAGACGCCAGTCAGCGTGCAGTGTCCGGCAGTAGTCCACGACCCCGCCCGGTAAGACCGGCAGCCCAGATGCTGCAGGATCCGGGCACGTGACCGCCTGAAAAGGCCCACGACAGGCCGCCGCCCACAAAGCGGATAATGGGTCTCGGTCAAAGTCGTTCTCGTGGCGTTTCCATGTCAAAGCTCATCTTCGATTTCACCGACCCGCACGCAGCGGAAACCTGGCAGGCGATCGACGACCGCGTCATGGGCGGCCTCTCGCGCAGCACACTGCGACAAGATCCGGCAGGCCATGCGGCATTCGAGGGGACGGTCTCGCTGGAGCGCAACGGCGGCTTCGCTTCGGTGCGATCCGCGCCAGGCGCACATGGGCTTGCGGGTGCCGAAGCCTGCATCATCGAAGTGTGCGGGGACGGCAAGCGCTTCAAGCTCAGCCTGATCACCGACGACGCGTTCGACAGCATCAACTACCAGTGCGCGTTCATGCCCGCCGGCGGTGGCTGGCATGTGCTGCGCCTGCCGCTGCAGGACTTCCGGGCGTCCTTCCGCGGGCGTGAAGTGGCGGGTGCACCGCTGCTTGATCCTGCGCGCATCCGCCAGGCGGGCCTGCTGATCGGCGCGAAGCAGGCAGGCCCGTTCGAACTGAACATCCGGCGGATCAGCCTCGCATGACGGACGTCGATCGGCCGAAGGGCGCAAGCACGGCACGGCCGGCGCTGCAGTACCTCGCAGGCTATCCCGCCGAGCTGCTGGACCGCGTGCGGCCGCTGCTCGAGCAGGGCCGCCTGCTCGACACGCTCACGCAGCGTTACGGCGATCCCCACGCCGTGCGCACCGACGGCGCGTTGTACGGATACGCGATGGAACTGAAGTCGCGCTACATGCGCACCGCCGAGCCGCTGTCCAGGGTGGCCTATGACAACCGGCTGCATGTGGTGCGCAATGCGCTGGGCATGCACAGTGCAATGTCGCGGGTGCAGGGGGGCAAGCTGAAGGCCAAGCGCGAGATCCGCATCGCCGGCCTGTTCCGCGACGTGCCCGAGCCGCTGCTGCGGATGATCGTCGTGCACGAGCTCGCGCACCTGAAGGAGCGCGAGCACGACCGCGCGTTCTATGCGCTGTGCCGGCACATGGAGCCGGCCTACCATCAGCTGGAGTTCGATACGCGGCTGTGGCTCACCGCCGTCGAGGCCGGCGCGCCCGCGGGCTGACCCAGGGCGCGCAGGATGCGGTAGCGGCCGTCCTCGATCTGGGCCGCGGTGACGATGCCGTTGCGGCTGCTGCCGCCGTCCAGCCCCAGGCGGTCGTGGATGAACTGGTGCGGATCGTCCTCGCCGGTGAGTTCGTGGTGCCGCACGGGCGGTGTGTGCCCGTGCACGACCAGGGTGCCGTCGAAGCCTTCCTTCCATTGCAGGAAGTCGGCCATGATCCAGGCCCATTGCGCATCGAGGAAGCCGGTCCACGGCCGCGACAGGTAGGCCTCGATGTCCACCTGCGGGCGCAGGCCGCCGTGCACGAACAGCACGTTGCCCAGCCTCAGGTGCGGCTCCATCGCGTGCAGGCAGGTGCACACCCGTGCGCCGAGCGTGGCTTCGACCAGTGCACGATCCAGCGGGGCGTCCGCGCGCCCTGCCCTGGCGCGCATCTCTTCCAGCACTGCGGTACCGCCCATGTGCGCGCCGAGCCAACGCTCGCGCGCCTGCGGCGCATGGGGCCCGTCGCCGATCGCCAGCAGCAGCGTCATCTCGTGGTTGCCCATCAGTCGGTGGACCTGGTCGACCCCATGCGCGGCCGCCTCCCTCGACCAGAGGTCGAGCGCTCCGAGGCTGCTCGGACCGCGATCGATCAGGTCGCCGAGCAGCACCAGGCGGGTCGGCGCGCCGATCGTGCCGGCGAGGCCGGCGATCTCCGTGAGCAGGGCCTGCAGCTGGGCCGCGCAGCCGTGCACGTCGCCGACCGCGAACACGGATTCCCCGCGCACGTCGAAGGGCGCCGCGTGCCATCCGGACACGTCGATCGTCACCGCAGGCGTGGCCGGGGATCCGCTCATGGCTGCAGCAGCACCTTGCCGAGCACGGCACCGCTTTCCAGGAGTGCATGCGCGCGTGCAGCCTCCTCGAGGGGCAGCACCGAATGGATCGGTGGCACGAAATCGCCCCGGGCGAGCTGCCCCACCAGCTGGCGGGTGGATTCCGCGCGGCGTGCGGGGAAGCGGTCGAACGCGTGCATCGTGAAGCAGCGCACCGCTGGGCTGTTCGCCCGGTGCCCGCGCATGGCGCGGATCAGGTCGCCCGGGATCGGTCCGCCGAGCTGCGCATAGCTGACCAGCAGGCCCATCGGCGCGACGCAATCCAGCAGGTCCATGAAGCGCTCGCCGCCGACGGCGTCCAGCACCAGGCCTGCGCCTTCGCCGTCGGTCGCGCGCAGCACCTGCGCCGGGAACGACGCATCGCGTGCATCGATCGCGACGGCGCCGAGCGACTCGACGAACCGGCAGCGCTCGGCCGAGCGCGCGAGGCCGACCACCGTCTTGCCGGCGAGGCGGGCGAGCTGGACCAACGCGCTGCCGACGCCGCCAGCGGCGCCGGTGACCAGCACGCGGGTAAAGGTCATCCCCGCCGGGGCGGAATGCAGCAGGTGCCAGGCGACCTGGTAGTTGGACAGGCAGGCCGCATGGCGCAGGTCGATGCCGGCGGGCAACGGTTGCACCGCCTGCGCGGGGACGGCGATGCATTGCGCATAGCAGCCGCCGCGCGTCGCCAGTTCGCGCGCCGAGACGAACACCGGGTCGCCGATCTTCAGGTGCGTCACGTCGGCACCGGCTTGCGCGACGACGCCGGCCATCTCGATGCCGGGTATGCACGGCAGCGCGGGCATCCAGGCATAGGTTCCGTTGCGCACCATCACCTCGGGCCGGCTCACCCCGATCGCACGCGCCTCGACCAGCACGTCCGCGTGCCCCGGCGTCGGAACCGGGCGATCCACGGCGCGCAGCACGTCCGGTGCGCCAGTGCGTTCGAGCCAGATCGCCTTCAAGCCGCCTCCTCCCCGTGGATGCGCCGTATATTAGACGCGTTCGTCATCCTGCTGCCCGCCGGCAGGGTGTCCTTTCCGGAGAGCCCATGCCGACTGCCCCGTCCCGGCCCGCGCGCAGCGCAGCCCGCGCTGCCTTGCAGGCCCGCCGTCCGTTCCCACGGCATGCGCTGCTGCTGGCGTTCGTCGCAGCCCTCCCCTGCACCGCCGCGCTGGCGCAACCGGCCTGGCCGTCGAAGCCGGTGCGCATCGTCTCGCCGCTGGCACCGGGCGGCCCAGTCGACCTGCTGGCGCGGCTGATCGCGGCCGGCATCCAGGAGCGCCATGGCCAGGCCACCATCGTCGAGAACCTGAGCGGCGGCAACGGCATCATCGGCATGGACAACGTGCGGCGCTCGGCCGCCGACGGCCATACGCTGGTGGTCGCGCCCTCGGGCTCGCTCACCATCACCCCGACGCTGGTGTCGAAGCTGCCGTATAGCATCGAGCGCGACTTCGCGCCGATCGCTATGCTCGCGCGATCGCCCAACATCCTCGTCGCGCACCCGTCGACCGGCATCGGCAGCGTGCGCGAGCTGGTGGCGCTGGCCCGGGCGAAGCCGCATGCGCTGTCCTTCGCCTCGCCGGCGGTGGGCAGCGGGCTGCACCTCGCGGGCGAGCTGTTCCGGCAGCAGACCGGAGCCGACATTCTCCACGTGCCGTACAAGGGCACCGGGCCGGCGCTGGCCGACGTGCTCAGCGGCCATGTCCCGCTGATGATGGGCAGCCTGCATTCGCTGCTGCCGCACGTGCGTGTCGGCAAGCTGCGTGCGATCGGAATCACCGATTCGGTACGGTCGCAGGCGGCGCCCGACATCGCGACACTGTCGGAACAGGGCGCGAGTGGCGTGATCGCCACGTCATGGTATGGACTGCTGGCCCCGGGTAGCACGCCGGCCGCGACGATCGCGGCCATCGCCGCAGACCTGCCGGCGATCATGGATCGTCCGGCGGCGCGCGAGCAGTTCAACAAGCAGGGGCTGGTGCCATGGTCGATGACGCCCACGGCCTTCCGCGAACACATCGCGACCGAACGGGCCTCCTGGGCGAAGGTGATCCGCGAGCGCGGCATCGCCCTCGAGTGACGGGTCTGCGGCGACCGGTCAGTTCAACTGCCGGATGTTGTACTTCCGGATCGCCTCCGACCAGCGCACCAGGTCGGTCCGAAGCAGCTTGCCGAAGGCGTCCGGCGACACCGGCGCCGGCTCGAAGCCGCGGTCGCGCAGCAGCGCAGGGGCCGGGCCGGCCGTCAATGCGCGGTTGAGTTCAGTGTTCAGCCGGGCGATGGCCGCGCGCGGCGTGCCGGCCGGTGCGAGCAGTCCATACCAGCCGCGGACTTCGAAGCCCTTGAAGCCCTGTTCGTCGAGCGTCGGCACGTCGGGCAGTTCGCTGCCCCGCTTGAGCGTGGTGACCGCCAGCGCCTTCAGCTTGCCGGCGCGCACCTGCGGGATGATCGAGCCGGGACCGGATACCGTGACCTGGACCTCGTTGCCGAGCAGGCCGGTCATCAGCGGTGCGGTGCCGCGATACGCGATGTGGGTCATCCGCAGCTTGGCCAGCGCGAAGAACACCTCCTGCACCACCTGGTTGATCGCACCGCCGGAACCGAAGTTGAGCTTGCCGGGGTTCGCCTGCGCATGCGCGATGAATTCGGCCAGGGTATTGGCCGGCACGGCAGCGCCGACCGCCATGTAGTACGGCTGCTCGATCAGCAGTCCCACCGGCGCGAAGTCGCGCAGTACGTCGAACGGCGGCTTGTCCATCATCGCCGGCGCGATCACGGAGGCCGAGTCGGACAGCGCGATCGTGTAGCCATCGGGCGAGGCCTGGGTGCCGATCTGCAGCCCGACCAGACCCTGTGCGCCGCTGCGATGGTCGATCACGATCGGCTGGCCGAGGTGCTGCTCGAGCGGTTGCGCGACCACGCGCATCACGAAGCTGGTGTTGCCGCCCGGGGCGAACGGCACGATCACGCGCAGCGGCTTCACCGGGAACTCGGCTGCCCGTGCAACCGTGCCGGCAAGGCTGCCGGCGGCAACAGCCATGGCAGCGGCGAGGATGGCAGCGGCTGCGGTCCGCCTGCCGTGGTACGCGTCGATCATGGGGTCACCTCAGGTCAGTATCGATCCGCCGATATCCGCGAACAGTTGCTCCACCGGGATCGGCGCGGCCAGGATGCCGTGCTCGACCATGTACTGCTGGAAGGTCTCGAAGTTGCGCCGGCCGGCCTCGATGCCGTACGGGAACGGATCCCGCCCGAACACCGCATCGATCTCGTCGATGTCGTCATGCATCCAGGGCAGCATGTAGCGCGGGATGGCGATGTAGCGCATGTGCCGGATCGCTACCGCCTTCGAATGGCAGAACGCCTCGTACAGGCTCTTCGCGAGCGCCGGATGCCGCTCGTGCAGCGTGCGACGGATGACGATGCAGTGCATGATCGGGAACTGTCCGGTACGCCGGTAGTACTCCTTCTCGCGCTCGCGGAAGTCCGGGAACAGCCGCACGACATCCGGGTTCTCGTGCCGGGAATCCGGCAGCCGGGTGCCGAGGATGGCGTCTATCTCACCGTCGGCCAGCATCTGGCCGAGCGAGCGCCCGCCTCGGTTGGCGCTGACCGGCACCGGGCGCAGCAGCGGCATCACGTCGGGTTCGCCATGCTGGCCGGTATCGTTGATGTTGCCCTCGATCCATTCGATGCCGGAGAGGTCGACGCCGTATTCGTGTTGCAGGATGCCGCGCATCCACACCGTGGCAGTCATGGTGTAGCGCGGCAGCCCGATGCGCTTGCCTTCGAGGTCCTTCGGCGTGCGTATGCGGCGCCGGTTGACCGTGATGTAGCCATGCCGGAAGCAGCGCGCGGGATACACCGGCAGCGCGATGAACGGCGTGCGCTCGCGCTGGACAGACAGGCGCGCGATGTAGTCCGAGCAGGACATCTCGGATACGTCGAACTCCTGCGTCGCCGACATCCGGTTGAAGATGTTGCGCGGATCGTCGTTGACGACGAACTCGAGGTCGATGCCCGATGGCTTCACCTCGCCGGTGTAGAGCGCCTGCATCCGGTCGTAGAGCCCGCTGGCCAGGCGCACGCGCACCGGCGCTCGCGCATCGCCCGGGGTCCGTCCGGCAGGCTCGCCGGCGGCCTCGGCCTCGGCAGAAGGGGCATGCTGCATGAAGAGGCGCGACCAGTGGTCAGTGTGATCACAATATAGGCGCAACGCGGATACGCTGCAACCGGCCGCGCTTCGCTAGAATGCCCGCACCCCGTCGCACAGACTCGAGGCCGGCATGAGCAGCAGGACCCGTGCACCCTATGTCGGCCGCACCGTCGAGCGGCTGGAGGACCAGCGCCTGCTGCGCGGCCGCGGCTGCTATGTCGACGACATCGACTGCAGCGGCGTGCTGCACGCGGTGATCCTGCGCAGCTCGGTCGCGCATGGCCACATCCGCTCGATCGATGCCTCGGCTGCACGCGCGATGCCCGGAGTGCATGCCGTGCTCACCGCGGACGACCTGCCGGGCGGCGTGCCGATGGTGCCGCTGCGCATGGAGCCCCATCCACAGGTCGCGCGCTATGAACAGCCGGTGATCGCGCAGCGCAAGGTACGATACGTCGGCGAACCGCTGGCGGTGGTGGTGGCCGACACGCCTGCGCTCGCCGAGGACGCGCTGTCGGGCATTGCCGTCGCCATCGAACCCCTGCCCGCGGTGACCGGGTGGGAGGCCGCGATCCGCGACGATGTGCTGCTGTTCGAGGAACACGGCACCAACCAGGTGATCACGCTCACCGCGCTCCGCGGCGAGGTGGACGAGGTGTTCCGCACCGCCGACTACACGCGCAAGGAGCGCTTCGCCGTGCACCGGCATACGGCGGTGCCGATGGAGACGCGCGGGCTGCTTGCCGAATGGGACGCGGCCACCCGCCGGCTGCGGGTGTCCGGCCTGATGAAGGTGCCGTTCGCGGTGCGCGCGGTGCTGGCCCGGCTGCTCGCGCTGCCGGAAGACAGCATCGAAGGCGTCGAGACCGATGTCGGCGCCGGCTTCGGGATGCGCGGCGAGTTCTATCCCGAGGATTTCCTGGTGCCGTACCTCGCGCGCGCCCTGGTACGGCCGGTCAAGTGGATCGAGGACCGCCGCGAGCACCTGCTGGCCATCACCCATGCGCGCGAGGCCGAGTGCGAACTGGAGATCGCCTGCCGCCGCGACGGCACCCTGCTCGGCCTGCGTGGCGTGTCATGGTTCGACACCGGTGCCTACGTGCGTGCCAACGGCATGACCGGCCCGCGCAACCTGGCGCAGATGATCCCAGGCCCGTACCGCATCGGCCACCTGAAGATGGAAGTGCGGCTGGTGGTGAGCAACAAGACGCCATCGGGCAGCTACCGGGGGCCTGGCCGCTACGAGGCCGACTTCTTCCGTGAGCGCCTGATCGACCTCGCCGCCGCCGACCTCGGCATCGACCGGGTGGCGATGCGCCGGATGAACCTGCTCACCGAAGCCGACATGCCCTTCTCGCTCGGCAGGGTGATGCCCTGGGGCCATCGCGGGGCTACCACCGATACCGGCGACTACCGAATCCCGCTCGACCGCTGCCTGCAGGAGATCGGCTGGCAGACGAAGATGGCGCTGCAGGGCCGGCTGGTCGACGGGCGCTACCACGGGCTCGCGGTGGGCTGCTACCTGGAAGGCGGCTCGATGGGACCCAGCGAGAACGCGCGCGTGGTGCTCGAACCCGACGGGGCTTTCGCGATCTACGTCGGATCCTCCGGCGTCGGCCAGGGGATAGAAACGATCTTCGCGCAGATCGCGGCAGATGCGCTCGGGGTCCCGATCGAGCGTATCCGCGGGGTGTTCCACGGGTCCACGGGGTACGTGAAGCTCGGGTTCGGCTCCGGCGGCTCCCGCTCGACCGTGATGGGCGGGTCGGCGATCCTCGACGCGGCCGCCAACCTGAAGCGGCTGCTGCGCGAAACCGCGGCTGCGCAGTTCGGCTGCCTGCCAGATGAGGTGGCGATCATCGACGACCTGCGCACGGTCAGTGCTGGCGGGCGCTCGCGCTCGGTCCCGGAGCTTGCAGTTGAGGGCCTGTCGGCCGAGGGCAGGTTCGACAACGACCGGCGCACCTACAGCTACGGCACGCATGCTGCGCATGTCGCGGTCGATCCTGCCACCGGCCATGTGCAGGTGCTCGACTACGTGTCGGTCGAGGACGTGGGCCGGATCATCAATCCGGCGACGTTGCATGGGCAGGTCGTCGGCGCGATCCTGCAGGGACTCGGCGCCACCCTCATGGAGGAACTCGTCTATGACGCGGCGGGACAACTGCTCACCGGGTCCCTCGCCAGCTATCTCGTGCCCGCGGCCGACGACTATCCGGTGATACGCGCGGTTTCGCTCGAGATGTATCCGTCCCCGATCTCGCCGCTGGGGGCGAAGGGCGCCGGCGAGGGCGGCATCATCCCGGTCGGTGGCGTGATCGCCAATGCGGTCGCCGCCGCGCTGGGATCCTTCGGCGTGCAGCCGAACCGCCTGCCGCTGACGCCGCCCCGCGTATGGCAGCTCATCGCATCGGCCGGATCGCGGCCCGCCTCCGGCCCGTTGCACGAGGCCATGTACTGAGCCAGGCGGCTACGCTCAACCGGGCGGACGGTAGCCCGGCCGGCTCTGGGCATTCGGGATCATGCCCACCGCATTGTTGATCCGGTTGTTCGAGTTGTAGATCGCTACCACCTGCACCGCTTCGAACATCTCTGCCTCGCCCAGGCCGGCAGTGCGGAGTCCGTCCAGCAGCGACTCGTCGACGTCGGCCGGCGCCAGCGTGAGC
>JAJTHE010000067.1 GCA_021298815.1 Betaproteobacteria bacterium
CGCGGTGCCAACGCCGTGAGGGCGACGGTGCAGGCCTGTGGCGAACTCGCGATCGAGCATCTGACGCTGTTCGCGTTCAGCAGCGAGAACTGGCGCCGTCCGGCAGACGAAGTCTCGGCGCTGATGGAACTGTTCGCGACCGCGATCGAGCAGGAGGTGTCCCGGCTGCACGAGCACGGCGTCCGCTTCATGGTGGTCGGTGACCGCGCCCGGTTCGAGCCCGGCCTGCAGCGGCTGATCGAGGATGCGGAGGCAACCACGCGCGGCAATGCGCGGATGACGCTGACCATCGCGGCGAACTACGGCGGCCGCTGGGATATCACCCAGGCGGTCAACAAGGCGCTTGCCGCACGCGCGGCCGCCGGTCGTGCCGACGCTGCCGCGCCGCTCACCGAGGCGGAGATCGCCCGCCATCTCGCGCTCGCGCATGCGCCCGAGCCCGACCTGTTCATCCGTACCGGCGGCGAGACCCGCATCAGCAATTTCCTGCTGTGGCAACTGGCTTACACCGAACTCTGGTTCACCGAAACGCTGTGGCCCGACTTCGATGCCTCCGACGTGCAGGCGGCGGTGGAAGCATTCCGCAGCCGCGAGCGCCGGTTCGGACGCACCAGCGACCAGTTGCGCTGCGAAGCGGAGGATGCAGGTGCCGCCGGCGGCGATGGCGGGGGGGGCGCGGCGCATGTCGTCGGGCTGCCCAGGATCGCCGGCGCCAGGTGACCAGCCGCCGCGACGACGCGCGCCTGCAACGGGGGCCCTGCGGCACCGTCTGCATGGACCGCGGCTGAGCATGCTCGGCAAGCGCATCGCCACGGCAGTCGTGCTGCTCGCCTGCTGCGTGGCGGGTCTCTGGTTCGTGCCGCACTGGGCATGGACGCTCGGCGTGGCGGCGTTCTTCTCGATCGGTGCCTTCGAGTGGGCGCGACTCACCGGGTTGGGCACCCCGGCGACTCTGTCGATCGTGCTGGCCGTCGCGGCTTCGATCTGCGCGCCGCTGGCCGGCCTGCCGCTGTCGGCGGTGGCACTGGCCTGGGCGGTCTCCGGCATCGCATGGGCCATGCTGATGCCGGCATTCCTGGCCCGCGCGGCGGCCGTGCGCAAGGCTGCGCTGCCGGTGGGCTGGCTGGTGCTGGCCCCGGCGGGTGCGGCGCTGGCCTGGCTCGGCCACTCGCCCTGGCAACTCCTGTCGCTGCTTGCGATCGTGTGGATCGCGGACACCTGCGCCTACTTCGCGGGGCGGGCGTTCGGCCGGCACAAGCTTGCGCCCTCGATCAGCCCAGGGAAGACCTGGGAGGGCGTCGCCGGCGGCGCCGCCGGCGTGGCAGTCTACCTGGCGATCCTGCAGGCCAGCGGCGCGGCCGGGACCGGCCCGCTGGCAGGGGCGGCCGGCTGGTCGCTGGCGGTTACCCTGACCGCGCTCAGCGTGCTCGGCGACCTGTTCGAATCCCTGGTCAAGCGCCAGGCCGGTGCCAAAGACAGCGGCACGCTGCTACCCGGCCATGGCGGCGTGCTCGATCGTATCGACGGCCTGACATCCACCCTCCCGGTGGCGGCCCTCGCCGTGTACATTTCAGCCGGGTGAACCGATGAGCTTGCAGACTACACGACCCGCCGGCAGTGCCGGCCATCCTGCCCCGGCCCCGGCTGCGGGCGGCGCGCCCGCCGCCCCTGCGCGCCCGGCCGGCCTCACCGTGCTCGGTGCCACCGGCACCATCGGCGTGAATACCCTGGACATCGTGCGCCGGCATCCGGGTCGTTTCGAAGTGGTGGCGCTGACGGCGGCACGCCAGGTCGATCGCCTGTTCGAACAGTGTCTGGAGTTCCGGCCGAAGTTCGCCGTCCTGTCCGACCCGGCAGAGGCCGACCGGCTCGCCCGTCGCCTGCGCGAGCACGGGGTGTCGACCGAAGTGGCTGCAGGCCCGGATGCCTGCATCGCCGCGGCCGGCCATCCGGATGCCACGCTGGTGATGGCGGCCATCGTCGGTGCGGCGGGACTGATGCCGACGCTCGAGTCGGCACGCCACGGCAAGCGGGTACTGCTGGCGAACAAGGAGGCGCTGGTGATGACTGGTGGCCTGTTCATCGGTGAACTGCGGCGCCATGGTGCGTCGCTGGTGCCGATCGACAGCGAGCACAACGCGATCTTCCAGTGCCTGCCGCGCGACTTCGCCGGGGACCTCGCCGCTGCCGGCGTGCGCCGGCTTCTGCTGACTGCGTCCGGTGGCCCGTTCCGAAGCCGCTCCCCGGAGTCCGTGGCGGACGCCACGCCCGAGGAAGCCTGCCGCCATCCGAACTGGGTGATGGGCCGCAAGATCTCGGTCGATTCCGCGACCATGATGAACAAGGCGCTCGAGGTGATCGAGGCGCACTGGCTGTTCGGGGCGACGCCCGCGGAGATCGAAGTGCTGGTCCACCCGCAGAGCGTGGTCCATTCGATGGTCGAGTACTGCGACGGGTCCGTGCTCGCGCAGCTCGGGCAGCCCGACATGCGAACCCCGATCGCCTACGGGCTGGGCTTCCCGGCGCGCATCGATGCCGGGGTCGAGTTCCTGGACCTGCTGAAGACCGGGCGCCTGGAGTTCGAGGCACCGGACCCGCAGCGCTTCCCCTGCCTGCCGCTGGCCTGGGCGGCCCTGGCGGCCGGAGGCACGGCCAGCGCGGTGCTGAATGCAGCCAACGAGGTCGCCGTCGAGGCCTTCCTCGAGCGGCGGCTGCGCTTCGGCGACATCGCGCGGGTGATCGAACGCGTGCTGGCGCAGCCGCTTCCCGGCGATGCGCGATCGGTCGAAGGCGTTCTGGAGGCCGATGCCGCCGCTCGACGGGCCGCCGCCGTCGCCGTCGTCCGCCACGCCTGCTAGTATGGGATCGACCTTCCCCCCGCCACTGCCGGATCGTCCACTGCCATGCTGACCACGGTCGTCGCATTCATCGTCGCACTCGGGGTGCTGATCGTCGTGCACGAGTTCGGGCACTACCTCGTCGCGCGCTGGTGCGGCGTCAAGGTGCTCCGGTTCTCGGTCGGGTTCGGCAAGCCGCTGCTGCGCCGGGTGTACGGCGCAGACCGTACCGAGTGGGTGATCGGTGCCATCCCGCTCGGCGGCTACGTGAAGATGCTCGACGAACGCGAGGACGATGTCGCGCCGGAAGACCTGCCGCGTGCGTTCAACCGTCAATCGGTATGGCGGCGCATCGCGATAGTCGCCGCCGGGCCGCTCGCAAACTTCCTCCTGGCGATCCTGCTCTACTGGGGGCTGTTCGTTTACGGCATCCCGGGCATGAAGCCGGTGATCAGCGCGCCGCCGCCCGGGTCGATCGCCGCGATGGCGGGATTCCAGCCCGGCGACACGATCCGCGCGGTGGATGGCGCGGCGGTGCTGCAGTGGCAGGACGCACGCTGGCGCCTGCTCGGGAAAGGCGTGGACCGCGCCCAGGTGCGTGTCGACGTGGTCGATGCGAACGGACGCGAAGTCGTGCGCACGCTCGACTTCTCCGGCGTGACCACCGGGCAGATCGAGGAGAACTTCCTCGGCCATGTCGGTCTTGCCGTCGCGCAGCCGCGCTTCGAGGCGGTCATCGGCCGGGTGGTGCAGGGCAGCGTGGCCGACCGGGCCGGCCTGCTCGCCGGCGACCGCGTACTGGCGATCGACGGACGCCCGCTGGCCGACTGGGAAGGCCTGGTGGCCGCGATCCGCGCCAGCCCGGGCAAGCCGATCGACCTCGAGATCGACCGCGAGGGGCGGGCGGTTCCGACCCTGCGCCTGGTGCCCGACTCGGCGGAGGAGGGCGGGCAGGTCATCGGCAAGGTCGGCATCGGGCCTCGCGTCGACCGGGCGCAGGTCGAGCGGCTGATGGTCGATGTGCGCTATGGCCCGCTCGAGAGCCTGGGCGAGGCGGTGGCCAAGACCTGGAGCACGTCGGTGCTCAGCCTGCAGATGCTGGGCAAGATGCTCGTCGGGCAGGTATCGCTGAAGAACCTTTCCGGGCCGATCACCATCGCCGACTATGCCGGCCAATCCGTGCAGGTCAGCTGGGTCGCCTACCTCACGTTCATCGCCCTGATCAGTATCAGCCTCGGGGTGCTCAACCTGCTGCCGATCCCGATGCTGGACGGCGGACACCTGATGTACTATGCGCTGGAAGTCGTGCGGCGTCGCCCGGTCTCGGAGCGGGTGATGGCGATAGGCCAGCAGGTCGGCATGGGGGTCCTGTTCGTCCTCATGGCGTTCGCGATCTTCAATGACATCCACCGCCTGATCGGCGGTTAATCCGGGTCGACCCTCCGGTTCGGGTCGGCCGGCAGCGCGCTGCCGGCGGCCGCCCAAACTCCTACGACTACATGCTGCGCGCAAGACATCTGGTGGTTGGCCTGGCGCTGTGCTGGGCCCAGGCAAGTTCGGCGTTCGATCCTTTCACCGTCCGCGACATCCGGGTCGAAGGGCTGCAGCGCACCGAGCCCGGAACGATCTTCGGCTACCTGCCCGTCAAGGTGGGAGAGCGGATGACGGAGGAAGGTGCCGCCCAGGCGATCCGTGCGCTCTACGCGACCGGCTTCTTCACCGACGTGCGACTCGAGGTCGACGGCGACGTGCTGATCGTCACCGTGCAGGAGCGCCCGGCGATCGCATCCGTCGAGATCAGCGGCGCGAAGGAGTTCAGCGTCGACCAGCTGCGCGCCGCGTTGCGCGGGGTGGGGCTCGCCGACGGGCGCATCTTCGACAAGGCGCAGCTGGAACGCGCCGAGCAGGAGATCAAGCGCCAGTACATCAACCGCGGGCGCTACGCGGCGCAGGTGCAGACCACCGTGACGCCGCTCGAACGCAACCGGGTCGGCGTGTCCTTCCAGATCAGCGAAGGCGACGTCGCCCGCATCCGGCAGATCAATTTCGTCGGCAACAAGGTGTTCAGCGAGAGCCAGCTGCTGGGCCTCATGGTGCAGCGCACGCCCGGCTGGCTGACCTGGTACAGCAAGCACGACCAGTATTCGCGCGAAAGGCTGTCGGCCGACCTGGAGACGATCCGGTCCTTCTACCAGAACCGTGGCTACCTCGAATTCAACATCGAGTCGACACAGGTACAGATCACGCCGGACCGTCGCGATATCTTCATCACCATCAACGTCACCGAGGGCGAGCGCTACACGGTGTCGGATGTGCGTTTCGCCGGCGAGCTGCTGCTGCCCGAGGAAGAGCTCCGCCGGCTGCTGCGCCTGCGCACCGGAGAGACCTTCTCGCGCGAGCGGCTGACCGAGTCGACCAAGGCGATGACCGAACGGCTCGGCGACGAAGGGTATGCGTTCGCGAACGTGAACGCGGTGCCGTCGATCGACAAGGAGAAGCGGACGGCCTCGTTCACCTTCTTCGTCGACCCGGGCCGCCGCGTGTACGTGCGCCGGGTCAACGTCGCCGGCAACACTCGCACCCGCGACGAGGTGATCCGCCGCGAGATGCGCCAGTTCGAGGGTGGCTGGTACAACGCCGAGGCGCTGACCCGGTCGCGCCGCCGCGTCGACCGGCTGGGGTTCTTCTCGGAAGTCAACATCGAGACGCCAGCGGTGGCCGGGGCGAACGACCAGGTCGACGTGAACGTCTCGGTGGTCGAGCGTTCCACCGGCAACCTGCTGTTCGGCGCCGGCTTCGCAAGCGGCGACGGCCTGATCCTGCAGGGGTCGGTGTCGCAGAACAACATCTTCGGCAGCGGCAATGCACTGGCCGTCCAGCTGAACAGCGGGCGGGTCAACCGCACCGCAGCGATCTCCTTCACCAATCCGTATTTCACCAGCGATGGCGTCAGCGCCGGCTTCGACGTCTACCGGCGCACGTTCGATCCGTCTTCGCTCGGCCTCGGCAACTACGTCACGAAGACCACCGGCCTGGGCGTCCGGCTGGGCATCCCGGTCACCGACGACGTCACCGTCAACGTCGGCCTGACCGGGGAGCAGACCGACATCACGACCTATGCCGACAGCCCGCGGCGCTACATCAACTTCGTGAACGCCTTCGGCGCGTCGAACCAGGCACTGTTCGCCACCGTGGGCTTCGCCATCGACCGCCGGGACAGTCGCATCTACACCACCCGCGGCACCTTCCAGCGCGCCTTCGCCGAAATCACGATCCCGGGCAGCGACCTCGAATACTTCCGCCTCAACTACATCGGACAGTACTTCCTGCCGGTGACGCGCGACGTCACGCTGCAGCTGACTGGCGACATCGGTTACGGCGAGGGGCTTGGCGGCAAGCCGCTGCCGTTCTACCGGAACTACTACGTGGGCGGGATCAACTCCGTCCGCGGCTTCGCCACCGGCGCCGTCGGTCCGCGCGACACGGACAACACCGCGCTGGGCGGGTCGCACAAGATGGTCGGCAACATCGAGCTGCTGTTCCCGTTCCCCGGGTTGCGCAACGACAGGTCGGTCCGCCTGAGCACCTTCTTCGATGCAGGTTTCGCCGACGATTCTTTCACCACGCGCAACATCCGCTACTCGACCGGCCTCGCGGTGACCTGGGTGTCGCCGTTCGGGCCGCTCAAGCTCAGCATGGCGCAGCCGATCAACAAGGAGCCGACCGACCGCCTGCAGCGCTTCCAGTTCACGTTCGGGGCCTCGTTCTGACCGGTGGTATGATTACGGGCAGGGTGCGGACAGCACCGGTAGTTCATTCGGGGGCAGGGATGGTTCGAAGGTTCTGTTTGGCGGTCGGCCTGGTCGTGACGCTCGCCGCAGGTCAGGGTGCGTGGGCCCAGGCATCCGACATTCGCATCGGCTTCGTGGATACCGAACGCATCCTGCGCGAGGCTGCGCCGGCGGTGCGCGCGCAGAAGCGCCTCGAGAAGGATTTCGCCCCGCGCGACCAGGAACTGCAGCGCCTGGCGGCACGGGCGAAAGAGCTCCAGATCGCGCTGGAGAAGGAAGGGCTGACGCTATCCGAATCCGACCGCGCCAAGCGCGAACAGGAACTCGCCCGGCTCACCCAGCAGTTCCAGCGCCTGCAACGGGAATTCCGGGAAGACCTGAACATCCGGCGTAACGAGGAAATGGCGACTGTACTCGAGCGGGTCAATGCGGTGATCAAGCGCATCGCCGAGACCGACAAGCTCGACCTGGTGTTCCAGGAAGCCGTGTACCGCAGTCCCCGGATCGACATCACGGAAAAGGTCCTGAAGGCCTTGGCCGCGTCCGACAAGTAGTCGCTCCCGGTCGACTGACAGTGCCAGCCGCGTGCCCTGTCAGATGGCGCTGAGGCTTTCCGAACTGGTCGCCGAACTCGGGGGAGAACAGCTGGGGGGCGACCCGCTGATCACCGATGTGGCGACGCTCGCCGGGGCAGGGCCCGGCGCACTGGCCTTCCTGTCCAATCCCCGCTATCGCGGGCAGCTTGCCGGGACACGGGCGAGCGCTGTCATCCTGCCCGAGTCCGAGCGGGACGCGACCGGCCTGCCACGGATCGTCGCCAGCAACCCCTACGCGTACTACGCGCGCGTCGCGAAACGGCTCCACCCGTCCACGCCGGCTGCCGCAGGCATCCATCCGTCGGCATCCATCGACGCGTCGGCGCAGGTCGACCCGACGGCGGCTGTCGGTCCGGGCGCATCGGTGGGGGCCGACTCGATCATCGGCCCCGGGGCATCCGTGGGTCCGGGTTGCCGCCTCCTCGAACGGACCCGGATCGGCGCCGGCACGGTGCTCGCCGCGAACGTGACGGTGTACGACGGCTGCAGCATCGGCGCCCGTTGCCTGGTGCATGCGGGCGCGGTGATCGGGGCGGACGGCTTCGGCTTCGCACCCGATGCCGGCCGGTGGGTGAAGATCCCGCAACTGGGCACGGTCGTGGTCGGCGACGACGTGGAGATCGGCGCCAACACGACGATCGACCGCGGGGCGCTGGACGATACCGTGATCGGCGAAGGATGCAAGATCGACAATCTGGTGCAGGTCGGGCACAACGTGCGGATCGGCCCGTTCACGGTGATCGCCGGCTGTGTGGGTATCGCGGGCAGCGCGCGCATCGGCAGCGGGTGCCGCATCGGCGGCGCTGCCGGCATACTCGGGCACCTCGAGATCGCCGACGGCGTCGAGGTGTCGCCTTTCACGCTGGTCACCCGCTCGCTGCACGAATCGGGGAAGGTGACCGGCTACATGCCGGTCCAGGCGCACGATCGCTGGCTGCAGAACGCGGCGCAGGTGCGGCACCTCGCGCGCATGGCTGAGCGGATCAAGGAACTCGAGGCACG
>JAJTHE010000016.1 GCA_021298815.1 Betaproteobacteria bacterium
GAGCCGAGCGACCGGATGCTGCTCGACGCGATCGTGCGCATCAAGCAGCACGACGACTCGCTGTCCCTGCGCCGATCCTGCCGCGAAGGCGTCTGCGGCTCGGACGCGATGAACATCAACGGCAAGAACGGGCTGGCCTGCATCACGCCGCTCGATTCCCTGAAGGAGCCGGTGGTGCTCAAGCCGCTGCCGGGCCTGCCGGTGATCCGCGACCTGATCGTCGACATGTCGCAGTTCTTCAAGCAGTACCACTCGGTCAAGCCATACCTGATCAACGAGAATCCCCCGCCGGAGACCGAACGGCTGCAGTCGCCGGAAGAGCGGGAAGAGCTCGACGGCCTGTACGAATGCATCCTCTGCGCCTGCTGCTCGACCTCCTGCCCGTCGTTCTGGTGGAACCCGGACAAGTTCGTCGGCCCGGCTGGCCTGCTGCAGGCCTACCGATTCCTGGCCGACAGCCGCGACGAGGCGACCTCCGAGCGCCTGGACAACCTGGAAGACCCGTACCGCCTGTTTCGCTGCCACACGATCATGAACTGCGTCGATGTCTGCCCGAAGGGCCTCAACCCGACGCGCGCGATCGGCAAGATCAAGCAGCTGATGGTCCGGAGGATGGTCTAGCCATGGTCCAGACCGAGGTCGCCCGGATCCAGGAAAATCGGTTACGCTGGCACTGCCGTCGAGGCCTTCTCGAGCTCGACCTCGTGTTGCAGCGGTTCATGGACAATCGCTATGCTTCGATGAAGGCGGCGGATGTCGAGCTGCTGAAGGAACTGCTCGACTACCCCGACCAGGACCTGTGGGACATGATCATCGGTCGGCTGCAGCCAGCCGACAAGCGGGTCACCCCGGTACTGGAAATGTTGCGCGCGGCTTGACCGCGCGTTTTTGCATTCGCGCCTGCCTGAAAACGCCCATGGCGCAACGACGCCACGGCAGAGCGCGATCTTGATCTGGAGAACCTGATGGACAGCAAAGCCAAGGCAACCCTCTCGTTCAGCGACGGACGCCCGTCGGTCGATTTCCCGATCTACGGCGGGACCATCGGCCCCGACGTGATCGACGTGCGTTCGCTCTACGCCAAGACCGGTGCCTTCACCTACGATCCCGGCTTCATGTCGACCGCGTCCTGCAAGTCGCAGATCACCTACATCGACGGTGACCAGGGCGTGCTCCAGCATCGCGGCTACCCGATCGAGCAGCTGGTCGAGAACTGCGACCTGCTCGAGGTGGCCTACCTGATCATGAAGGGCGAGCTGCCGAACTCGAAAGAGAAGAAGGAGTTCGACACCACCGTCACCATGCACACCATGGTGCACGAGCAGATGGCGCGCTTCTACCAGGGCTTCCGCCGCGACGCGCATCCGATGTCCGTGCTCTGCGGGGTGGTCGGCGGCATGGCCGCGTTCTACCACGACTCGATCGACATCAACGACCCGAAGAGCCGGATGATCTCCGAGTTCCGGCTGATCGCGAAGATGCCGACCATCGTCGCGATGACCTATAAGTACAACGTCGGCCAGCCGTTCATGTATCCGCGCAACGACCTCGGCTATGTCGAGAACTTCATGCGCATGATGTTCGGCGTGCCGTGCGAGGACTACAAGCCCAACCCGGTGCTGGTGCGCGCCCTCGAGAAGATCCTGATCCTGCATGTCGACCACGAGCAGAACGCCTCGACCTCGACCGTCCGCCTGGCCGGCTCGTCGGGCGCCAACCCGTTCGCCTGCATCGCCGCCGGCATCGCCAGCCTCTGGGGCCCGGCGCATGGCGGCGCGAACGAAGCCGTGCTCAAGATGCTCGACGAGATCGGCGACGTGTCGAACATCGACAAGTTCATCGCGCGCGCCAAGGATCCGGCCGAGGCTTCGAAACTGATGGGCTTCGGCCACCGCGTGTACAAGAACTACGACCCGCGCGCGCGGCTGATCCAGGGCGCCTGCCACGACGTGCTGGCCGAGCTCGGGCTCGAAGACAACAAGATGTTCAAGCTGGCGATGGCCCTCGAGAAGGTCGCGCTGGAAGACGAATACTTCGTCAAGCGCAAGCTGTTCCCGAACGTCGACTTCTACTCGGGCATCGTCTACAAGGCGCTGGGCATCCCGGTGTCGATGTTCACCGCGTTGTTCGCCCTGTCGCGCACGATCGGCTGGATCGCCCAGTGGAACGAGATGATCGAGGACCCGGACCAGAAGATCGGCCGTCCGCGCCAGCTTTTCCTGGGTGAGACCTCGCGCACGTTCAAGCCGCTGGCGGACCGCCGCTGAGTCCCGCCGGTCCGGGACCGGCGGCCGGGGCCCGGCCTACGGGGCCTTCCGACTCAGCCTGCACGTAAACAGACAGGACCCTTCCTGATGATGCAAGAGATGTTCGGCAACTCCTACCTGTTCGGCTCGAATGCGCCGTTCATCGAGGAGCTCTACGATGCCTACCTGGCCGACCCCGCGTCGGTGGATGGCACCTGGCGGCAGTACTTCGACGCGCTCCAGCGCACGGGCAACGGCCCGGACGTCTCGCACGAGCAGGTGCGCGCGAAGTTCGCCGAGATGGCGAAGCGCAGTCCCTACCAGGCGGCTGCGTCCACCGGCATAAGCGCGGAAGCCGCGCTGAAGCAGGTGGCGGTGCTGCAGCTGATCGGGGCCTACCGGTTCCTCGGCGTGCGGCATGCGGAGATCGACCCGCTCAACCGCCAGGAGAAGCCGTACATCCAGGAACTCGACCCGGCGTTCTACGGGTTGTCCGACGCGGACATGGAGACCGAGTTCAACACCGGGTCGCTGGTCGGGCCGCAGCGCGCGACGCTGCGCCAGATCCTCGCCCATGTGCGCGAGACCTACTGCGGCTCGATCGGCTTCGAGTACATGTACATCTCGGATCCGACGCAGAAGAAGTGGATCCAGCAGCGCTTCGAGAGCATCCACTCGAAGCCGTCCTACGACGCTGCGTACAAGCAGAACATCCTCGAGCGACTCACCGCCGCCGAGACGCTGGAAAAGTACCTGCACACGAAGTACGTCGGGCAGACCCGCTTCTCGCTGGAAGGCGGCGAGACGCTGATCCCGATGCTCGACATCCTGCTGCAGCGCGCGGGCGCGCAGGGCGTCAAGGAATCGGTGATCGGCATGGCCCACCGCGGCCGGCTGAACGTGCTGGTGAATACGCTCGGCAAGATGCCGAAGGACCTGTTCGCCGAGTTCGAGGGCAAGATCGACGAAGCCATCCTGTACGGAGACGTGATCTACCACGACGGCTTCTCGAGCGACATCACCACCCCGGGCGGCCCGATGCACCTGGCGCTCGCGTTCAACCCGTCCCACCTCGAGAT
This sequence comes from Betaproteobacteria bacterium, assembly GCA_021298815.1. GTDB lineage: Bacteria > Pseudomonadota > Gammaproteobacteria > Burkholderiales > CAIKXV01 > CAIKXV01. Next base: position 3,326 of record JAJTHE010000016.1, read on the forward strand.
CGTGAACCCGGTGGTCACCGGTTCGGTGCGGGCGCGCCAGCACCGTCGCGGCGACAAGCTGGGCCGCGAAGTGATGCCGATCCTGATCCATGGCGATGCCTCGTACGCGGGGCAGGGCGTGGTGATGGAAACGCTGAACCTGTCCCAGACCCGCGGCTTCGGCACCGGCGGGACGATGCACCTGATCATCAACAACCAGATCGGCTTCACCATCTCGGACCCGCGCGATTCGCGCTCGTCGCTCTACTGCAGCGACGTGTCGAAGATGATCGAGGCGCCGATCTTCCACGTGAACGCCGACGATCCCGAGGCGGTCGCGCTGGTGGTCGAGGCGGCGCTCGACTTCCGGATGGAGTTCCGCAAGGACGTGGTGGTCGACATGGTCTGCTACCGCCGGCCCGGCCACAACGAGCAGGACGAGCCGATGGTCACCCAGCCGCTGATGTACAAGGTGATCGGCAAGAAGCCCGGTACGCGCAAGCTCTACGCGGACAGGCTCGCAGCCGAAGGCGTGGTCACCGACACCGTCGCCAGCGAACTGATCAGCACCTACCGCACCGCGATGGACGGCGGCTACCACACCAACAAGACGGTACTGTCCAACTTCAAGCCCCCGTATGCGCCCAACTGGGAGCAGTTCAAGGGCACGAAGTGGAACGAGAACGACAACACCCAGATCCCGCTCGAGACCCTGAAGGAACTCGGCCGGCTGGTATCGAAGGTGCCGGACGACTTCAAGCTGCATCCCCGGGTGCAGAAGATCATGGAAGACCGGCGGCTGATGGCCGAGGGCAGCATCCCGCTCGACTGGGGCATGGCCGAGACGCTGGCCTATGCCTCGCTGCTCAAGGACGGCTTCGCGATCCGCATGTCCGGCCAGGACGCCGGCCGCGGCACGTTCTTCCATCGCCATGCGGTGCTGCACGACCAGAACCGCGAGCGCTGGGATTCCGGAACCTACATCCCGCTGCAGAACCTGTTCCCCGGCCAGCCCGACTTCACGGTGATCGACTCCCTGCTGTCGGAAGAGGCGGTGCTCGGCTTCGAGTACGGCTATTCGTCGACCGAGCCGAACGAGCTGGTGATCTGGGAGGCCCAGTACGGCGATTTCGTCAATGGCGCCCAGGTGGTGATCGACCAGTTCATCGCCTCCGGCGAGGTGAAGTGGGGCCGCATGTCGGGGCTGGTGATGATGCTGCCGCACGGCTACGAAGGCGCGGGCCCCGAGCACTCGTCGGGCCGCATCGAGCGCTTCCTGCAGCTTTGCGCCGACTACAACATGCAGGTGTGCTACCCGGCCACGCCGGTGCAGATGTTCTACCTGCTGCGCCGGCAGATGATCCGCCCGTACCGCAAGCCGCTGATCATCTTCACGCCCAAGAGCATCCTGCGGCACAAGGAATCGGTGTCCCAGCTCGAGGAGTTCGCGCTCGACAAGTTCCGCCCGGTCAACGGCGAGTGGGATGCCGACATCGACCCGGCGAAGGCGAAGCGGGTAGTGTTCTGCAGCGGCAAGGTCTTCTTCGACCTGCGCGCCGCACGGCGCGAGGCCGGCGTGAAGGATGTCGCGCTGGTGCGTATCTCGCAGCTCTATCCGTTCCCGCACGACGAGTACAAGGAGCAGATCGAACTCTATCCGGCGGCGAAGGAGATCGTCTGGTGCCAGGAGGAACCCCGCAACCAGGGCGCCTGGTACTGGGTTCAGCACTACCTGCGGCGGCCGATGCGCAAGGGCCAGAAGCTGTTCTATGCCGGCCGGGTATCATCGGCGACCCCGGCGGTGGGCTACAAGAAGCTGCACGCCATGCAACAGAAAGAGCTGGTCACCGTGGCGATCACGCTGGGCGGCGGAGAGACGAAGGAATAGCCCGAGAGAGGCTCCGGTCGCGCGCGCCCGGCTCCGGGGGCGCGCGGGCGAAACACGAGATGACAAGGTGAATCGACCATGCTGGTGGAAGTGAAGGTACCGACGCTGTCCGAGTCCGTCGCCGAGGCGACGCTGCTCTCGTGGCACAAGAAACAGGGCGAATTCGTCAAGCGCGACGAGAACCTGATCGACATCGAGACGGACAAGGTCGTGCTCGAGCTGCCCGCGCCGGATTCCGGCGTGCTGGTCAGCATCGCGAAGGGCGATGGCGGCACGGTCGTGAGCCAGGAAGTGATCGCGACGATCGACACCGAGGCGACCGCCGGGGCGGGTTCGTCCGCGGCTGCGCCGGTCCCGGCTGCAGCCCCGGCACCGTCGGCGGCTCCGGCCCCAGCCGCCGCCGCCGCGTCCGCCGCGGTGATGCCTGCGGCGCAGAAGATTGCCGCCGAGCAGCATGTCTCGACCGATGCGCTGGCCGGCTCCGGCCGCGGCGGGCGGGTCACCAAGGAAGACGTGCTCGGCGCGGTGCAGGCGCGCAGCGCCGCCCCGTCCGCACCGGCTGCCCGTGCGCCGCTGCCGAAGGTCGATGCCCCGGTGAACACCGGCGCGATCCTGGGCAACCGGCCCGAGCAGCGCGTGCCGATGTCGCGCCTGCGCCAGCGGGTGGCCGAGCGCCTGCTGGCCTCTCAGGCCAACGCCGCGATCCTCACCACCTTCAACGAAGTGAACATGCAACCGGTGATTGACCTGCGCGCGAAGTACCGCGACCGGTTCGAGAAGGAGCACGGCGTGAAGCTGGGCTTCATGTCCTTCTTCGTTAAGGCGGCCGTCTACGCGCTGAAAAAGTTCCCGGCAGTCAACGCATCGATCGACGGCCCGGACATCGTCTACCACGGCTACTACGACATCGGCGTGGCCGTCTCCAGCCCGCGCGGTCTGGTGGTGCCGATCGTTCGCGATGCCGACCGCAAGACGATGGCCGACATCGAGAAGGAGATCGCCGAACTGGGCAAGCGTGCGCAGGACGGCAAGCTCACCCTCGAGGAACTCACCGGTGGCACCTTCTCCATCTCCAACGGTGGCGTGTTCGGCTCGATGCTCTCGACGCCGATCATCAACCCGCCGCAGAGCGCCATCCTCGGCGTGCATGCGACCAAGGACCGCCCGGTGGTCGAGAACGGCCAGATCGTCATCCGGCCGATGAACTACCTGGCGATGTCCTATGACCACCGGATCATCGACGGCCGCGAAGCGGTGCTGTCGCTGGTCGCCATGAAGGACGCCCTCGAGGATCCTTCGCGTCTGCTGCTGGACGTCTGACCATGGCCAAGCAATTCGACGTAGTCGTGATAGGCGGCGGGCCCGCCGGGTATGTCGCCGCGATCCGCGCCGGGCAGCTCGGCCTGTCGGTCGCCTGTGCGGAGTCCAATCCCTATGCGGATCCGAAGGGCGAGCCCCGGCTCGGCGGCACCTGCCTGAACGTCGGCTGCATCCCGTCCAAGGCGCTGCTGCAGTCGTCGGAGAACTACCACCTGCTGCATGACGGTTTCGCGCAGCACGGCATCTCCGTGTCGGACGCGAAGATCGACATCGCTACCATGGTGGGTCGGAAGAACAAGATCGTCGACCAGTTCACCGGCGGCATCAAGGGCCTGTTCCGCAAGTACAAGGTCACCTTCATCCCTGGGCACGGCAGGTTCGTCGCCGCGGGCGGCGCCGGCTGGAAGCTCGACATCGGCGGCGAAGCGGTAGAAGCGAAGCATGTGATCGTCGCCACCGGCTCGCGCTCGCGGCCGCTGCCCGGCGTGCCGGTCGACAACGACACCATCGTCGACAATGTCGGTGCGCTCGACTTCAAGGCGGTGCCGAAGAAGCTCGGCATCATCGGCTCCGGCGTGATCGGACTCGAGCTCGGCTCGGTGTGGAAGCGCCTCGGCGCCGAGGTCACCATCCTCGAAGCGCTGCCGACCTTCCTCGGCGCCTGCGACGAGGCGGTGTCCAAGGAAGCCTGGAAGGTGTTCACCGCGAAGCAGGGGCTGGACATCAAGCTCGGCTGCAGGATCGGCGAAGTGAAGAAGGGCAAGTCTGGCGTGTCCATCGCCTACGAGCAGGATGGAAAGGCGACCACGCTCGACTGCGACAGGCTGATCGTCTCGATCGGCCGCGTGCCCAACACCGACGGCCTGGCGGCCGATGCGGTCGGCCTGAAGGTCGATGCGCGCGGCTTCATCGAGGTCGACGGCCATTGCCGCACCACGCTGCCGAACGTCTATGCCGTCGGCGACGTCGTGCGCGGGCCGATGCTGGCGCACAAGGCGATGGAAGAAGGCGTGATGGTCGCCGAGATCATCGCCGGGCAGGCTGGCCATGTGAACCTCGACACCGTGCCGTGGGTGATCTACACCTCGCCGGAGATCGCCTGGGTCGGCAAGACCGAGCAGCAACTCAAGGCCGAGGGCGTGGCCTACCGTACCGGGCAGATCCCGTTCATGGCCAATGGCCGCGCGATGGGCATGGGCGACACCACCGGCTTCGTGAAGATGATCGCGGACGCCAAGACCGACCGCATCCTCGGCGTGCACATCATCGCCGCGCATGCCTCGGAGCTCATCTCCGAGGCCGTGGTCGCGATGGAGTTCTCCGCCAGCTCGGAAGACCTCGCGCGCATCGTGCACGCGCATCCGACGCTGTCCGAGGTGATCCACGAGGCGGCGCTCGCGGTGGACAAGCGGTCGCTGCACTTCTGAACGCCAACGGTCCGGCGGGACACGCAGTGGGCGGGGCAGACACGCTGCAGGCGGCGCAGTCGTTGCCGGCGGCGACGCCGGCATCTGCTGCTTCGCCTGCGCTGTCCGTGCCGTCGCTGCCGCCTCCGGCCGACGGCAGCATGCTCGCCGCGTGGGTGCGCCGGCATGCGGCCGGGCACGGCTACACGCTGGACGCGGCACAGGAAGCGACCCTGCCGGCGTTCCGCCGGGTATTCGACGGCCTGGCCGAGCTCGAGCGCGCCGACCGCTCGCTGATCCGCCGGCTCGCCCGCCGGCGCAGCGTGCGCGGCCTGTACCTGTGGGGCGGGGTCGGTCGCGGCAAGAGCTTCCTGATGGATACCTTCTTCGCAGCGGCGCCGACCGCGCGCAAGAAGCGCATCCACTTCCACCGGTTCATGCAGGAGATCCACCACCGGCTGCGCGACCTGCAGGGGCGCGCCAACCCGATGCGCCAGGTCGCGCGCCTGATCGCCGAGGACGCACGGCTGCTGTGCCTGGACGAGTTCCATGTCACCGACATCACCGATGCGATGCTCATGCGCAACCTGCTCGAGGGGCTGGTCGAAGAGGGCGTGGTGCTGGTGACCACCTCGAACGCACGGCCCGACGACCTGTACCGCAACGGCCTGCAGCGCAGCGGCTTCCTGCCGGCGATCGACCTGCTCAAGCAGCACCTCGAGGTGGTCGAGGTGGCCTCGGAGGTAGACTACCGGCTGCGCGCGCTGCATGCCGGCGGCGTCTACCACTCGCCGATCGATGCGCGGGTCGAGGCACGGCTCGAGGCGGAGTTCCGCTCGCTCGCCGGCGAAGCCGGCCAGCCCGAGGTCGCGATCGAGGTCGACGAGCGCACGTTCGTCGCCCGGCGCGTCGCCAGCGGCACTGCATGGTTCGATTTCCGCATGCTCTGCGACGGCCCGCGCGGCAAGTCCGACTACATCGAACTCGCGCGCCGGTTCCATACGGTCATCGTGTCCGGCGTGCCCGAGCTCACCGCCGGGGAGCGCGACGTCGCGCGGCGCTTCGTCTGGCTGATCGACGAGTTCTACGACCGGCGGGTGAAGCTGATCCTGTCGGCCGACGTGACGGTGGAGCGCCTGTTCATGCGCGTGCCGCTCGACGACGTGTACAAGGAACAGAAGGGCAGCGGCGAGTTCGACCGCACGGTCAGCCGGCTGATCGAGATGCAGTCGGTGCACTACCTGGCCGAACCGCACCTGCCCTGAAGTCAGGCCCCGTGCGGCAGGACCCGTGCGGCGGGCCCGGGGTTGACTGCCGCGCGACCGCTGCCTGAGGTACCCTCTCGCCGTCGCGCACGAAGCGCGACATCCTCTGCCGGAGTCCACGATGGTCCTGCTGGTCAATACGCCCACCGAGAACGGCAGCGCCTGGCGCGACATGTTCCTCAAGCTGGAGCCTTCGCTCGAGGTGCGGGTCTGGCCCGACGTCGGCGATCCGGCCGACGTCGAGGTGGTGTTCGCCTGGCGCCATGTGCATGGCGACCTTGCGCGCTACCCGAGCCTGCGCGCGGTGTTCTCGCTCGGCGCCGGCGTCGACGGCGTGCTCGCCGATCCGGCGTTCCCGCGCCAGGTGCCGCTGGTGCGCATGGTCGACCCCAACTTGGGCGTGCTGATGACCGAGTACGTGCTGGCTGCGGTGCTGCGCCACCACTGCGAACTCGACCACTACCATCGGCTGCAGCAGGCGGCGCGCTGGGAGAAGCGGGTACGTCCGTTCGCCGGGGACCGCGTGGTCGGCGTGATGGGCATGGGCGAACTCGGCGCGCGCGCCGCCGGTGCGCTGCTCGGCCTCGGCTTCAGCGTGCGCGGCTGGTCGCGGCGCATCCGCACGCTGCCCGGGCTGGAAACCTTCGCCGGCGAAGCGGGACTGACCGCCTTCCTGGCCGGGACGCAGATCCTGGTCTGCCTGTTGCCGCTGACCGCGCAGACGCGGGGCATCCTGTGCGCATCGACCTTCTCGCGCATGCCGCGCGGCAGTTGCGTGGTGAACGCTGCCCGCGGCGGGCACGTGCTCGACGCCGACCTGCTCGCCGCGCTCGACAGCGGCCATCTCTCCGGCGCCACGCTCGACGTGTTCGAGACCGAGCCGCTGCCGGCCGGCCATCCGTTCTGGTCGCACCCGCGCATCCTGGTGACGCCGCACATAGCCAGCGTGACCAGCCTGCCGACGGCGGCTGCTCTGGTGGTCGACAACCTGAGGCAGTGGCGCGCCGGCGGCGCGCTGCGCAACGTGGTGGATCCCGACCGGGGCTACTGAGCGCAGGCAGCCGCCGCGGGTCAGTGCAGCTTGACGCGCGGCTCGCTGCTGCGCGAGAACAGCCGCGCCAGGGTGTCCATCGCGACCCGGGCCGAGCCGTGCAGCGCGTACTCGTGCATCTTGTGCAGCGAGATGTACATCATGCGCGCGAACAGGCCTTCGATGAACAGGCGTCCGCCGACCAGCGCGCCCATCAGCGAACCGACGGTGCTGTGCTCGCCGAGCGACACGAGCGATCCGAAGTCGCGATAGCGGAACGCGTCCAGCGCACGCCGGTCGATCCGTGCGACCAGGTTGCGGTAGAGGGTCGCTGCCTGCTGGTGCGCGGCCTGCGCGCGGGGCGGCACGTTCACGACCGAACCGTTGGCCCCCGGCGCATGGCCCAGCCAGGGACAGCTCGCGCAGTCGCCGAGCGCGAAAACGTCCGGATCACGGGTGGTCGCAAGGGTCGGTTGCAGCACCAGCTGGTCGATGCGGTTGGTCTCGAGTCCGTCCAGGCCGGACAGGAAGGCTGGCGCGCGGATGCCGGCGGCCCAGACCGAGATCTCGGCCGGCACGAACAGGCCCGACGCGGTCTCGATGCCGTCGGCGCGCACCGCGGTCACCTTCTCGCCGGTGCGTACGTCGATGCGCAGGTCCTTCAGCAGCGCCTCGGCGCCCTCGGACAGGGTCTCCGGCAACGCTGGCAGCACGCGCGGCCCTGCCTCGACCAGCGTGATGCGGATGTCGCGGTCCGCGCGCAGGCGGTCCATGCCGAAGGCGATCAGTTCGCGCGTGCTGTGGTGCAGTTCGGCGGCGAGCTCGACCCCGGTCGCGCCGGCGCCGATGATCGCGATCGACAGCTGCCCGGGCCGCAGCGCTTCCTCCTGGTCGTTGGCTCGCATGCAGGCGTTGATCAGCCGCTGGTGGAAGCGTTGCGCATCGGCGACCGAGTCGAGCGAGATGGCGTGCCGCGCGGCACCGGGCGTGCCGAAGTCGTTCACCTGGCTGCCCACCGCGATCACCAGCGTGTCGTAGCCGATGCGCCGTGCCGGTACGACCAGCACGCCTTCGTCGTCGTGCAGCGGCGCCAGTTCGATCTCGCGCGCCGTGCGGTCGAGGCCGACCATCTGCCCGCGCCGGAAGCGGAAGTGGTGCCACCGAGCCTGCGCCAGGTAGTCGAGTGCATGGCCGTCCGGATCCAGGCTGCCAGCGGCTACCTGGTGCAGCATCGGCTTCCATACATGGGTCGGCGAGCGGTCGACCAGCGTGACCTCGGCGCGGCCGCCGCGCAGGCCGCGCGGCCCGAGTCGGTCCCCCAGGCGCGTGGCGAGTTCCAACCCGCCGGCGCCACCGCCGACGATCACGATGCGATGCGTGCTCACCGGGGACGGGCGCGCTCGCCGCGTCCGCAGCCTCGGCCGACGATGCACGCATCCGGGAATCGACTGGGGCCGCGCATCGTACGAAGGCTCGCTCGAGGCAGTTGGATCATGGCCGATGGTAGCATCCGACAGCAGGGCGTCAGGCATTTCCAGAAACGCTCCGGAAGAGGGTTTCCGCAACGAAGGAGGCGGTCGTGTCGACCGCAAGGATGGAGACAGGCATGGACAAGCATCCCCGGATCGACCTTCCGGCGCAGCCGCACGCGCGTGCATTCACCCGTCGCATCGCTGCAGGCGCGGCCGGCGCGGCCATTGCGGTGGCGGCCAGCGCACCGGCGTTCGCCCAGGCCTGGCCGGCCAAGCCGGTACGCTGGGTGGTGCCGTTCTCGGCGGGCGGCGTGGCCGACATCCCGGCGCGCATCATCGGGCAGAGGCTGTCCGAATCGCTCGGCCAGCAGATCGTCATCGAGAACCGGCCGGGCGCCGGCGGCACTCTCGGTTCCGAGGCGGTCGCGCGCGCGCAGCCGGACGGCTATTCCTGGCTGGTGGTGTCCAACACGAACGTGATCAATGCCGCGCTCTACGGCAAGCTGCCCTACGACCCGGTGAAGGACTTCACGCCGGTGATCCATTTCGCCTCCACGCCGAACGTTCTGGTGGTGCATCCATCGTTCCCCGCCAAGAGCGTGAAGGAACTGATCGACGTCGCGCGCAAGCGCCCCAAGCAGATCTTCTACGCGTCCTCGGGCAACGGCAGCTCGCAGCACCTGTTCGCCGAGCTGTTCGAGTCGCTGGCCAAGATCGACATGGAGCACGTGCCGTTCAAGGGCAGCGGCCCGGCGATCGCCGCGCTGGTCGGGGGTGAGGTGTCCATGTCGTTCACCGGCATGAGCGCCGTGCTGCCGTTCATTCGTGCCGGCAAGCTGCGCGCGCTGGGCGTGACCACCGCGAAGCGCAACGCGGCGCTGCCCGACGTGCCAGCCATCGCCGAACAGCTGCCCGGCTATGACGCGACGCTGTGGCTGGGGCTGCTGGCGCCGGCGAACACGCCGCGCGACATCGTCGGGCGGATGAACGCCGAGGTGGCCAAGGTGCTGAGGGATCCGTCCGTGCGCAGGCTGCTGGTCGACGGCGGCAACGACGTGATCGGCGGCAGCCCCGAGGAGTTCGGGAAGCTGTTCAATGCCGAGCTGGTGAAGTGGGCACAGATCGTGAAGGCGGTCGGCGCGAAGATAGACTGACAGCCGGCGGGCATCGCCTGGCGGCCAACGACTGGCGTCGGCCGCCGGCAAGGCCTGCGCTCAGCCGCGGTACAGCGGTTCCGGCTGCGTGAAGAACGAATGCAGGATGTGGTAGCACATCAGGTAGTTCTTCTGCTGGAAGCTGGCATGCGAGATGCCAGCCATCATCGCGAACTGCTTGTCCGGGTTGGGCAGCCGCTTGAAGAACTCGATCAGGTCGTCCAGGGCAGCGATCCCGTCGAACTCGCCGCGCATCAGCAGGGTCGCGGCCTTGATCCTGAGCGGATCGACGACCGGCAGCTTCGAGCACATGTCGACATAGGTGCCAGTGGGCATCTCGTGGTCGAGAGCGAGGATCGCGTCGGCGAAGGCCTCGACGGTCGCCTCGTCGGCGCAGCCCGGATGGTCGCGGTTGAAGATCGAGTGCACGAAGGCGCGGTCGATCGGCCGCTTCTTGATCGCGATGAAGTCGGGCAGCTTCTTCTTCCGTTCGACCAGCGTCGGCGCACCTTCGCCGGTCCACACGAAGGCATCGAGCGCCAGGCGAGAGACGCGCTCCGGGTTGCGTTCGGCGAACATGGCCGCGCGCAGGGCGCCCGACGAGATGCCGTACACCATGAACTGCTTCGTGCCGCGCGTCTTCATGATGTAGTCGCTGGCCGCCTTCACGTCGTCGGCGCCGTTCGAGATGTCGAAGTAGATATCGCGCGACTTGTCGGAGCGGCCGTAGCCCTCCATGTCGACGCACCAGTTGTCGAAGCCGCGCCTGGCGAACCAGTCCATCACGGAGGAGTTCGGCCGGCCGGGGACGGTCAGGTCGAACGTCGGGGTGGAGGCCATCGAGGAACCGTGCACCCAGAGGATGGTGCCGTTGCTGCCGCTGCCCGGCACGGCGCGCTTCTCCCACAGGTACAGGTTGATGTCGCCCTTCTTGGCCCAGTGCTCCTGGCCGGCAATGGTCGCGTCGACGGTGCTCATCGGTGGTGCTCTCCTTGGGTGGGTGTCAGGCGGCCGCGCCGCCCTGCCGCCCGAACAGGTCGCGCGGCATCAGGAACACGAAGAAGTTCGCCAGCACGATGGTGCCGGCCAGGAAATAGAAGACGGCGAACAGGCCCCAGGTGTCCGCGACCCAGCCGGCGAGCAGCGGCGCGACGGCCGCGCCGATCGCCTGGGTGCAGAACATGATGCCGACCGCCGAGCCCGCCGTCGACGCCGGCGTGCTGTCGAGCATCCAGGCCTGCAGCACCGCACGCACGGCATAGAGGAAGAAGCCGAGAAGCGCCGTGCAGACCACGAACAGAAACGTGCCGGGTGCCAGCAGCATCACGCCGATCACCGCTGCGCTCATCACCATCGAACCGGCGACGATGCGCGAACGGCCCATCCGGTCGGACAGGTGGCCGGCGATCGGCGAGGCCGCGAAGCCTGCAGCCTGCAGCACGAACAGGCACACCCCGGTGGCGAAGATCGAATAGCCGAGCTCGCGCGTCAGGTACAGCGGCAGGAACACCAGCAGCCCGGTCTGGGTCATCGTCCGGAACGCCGCGCTGGTGCAGATCAGCATCATCGCGCGGTTGCGCAGCAGCGCCGCGGCTTCGGACAGCTGGTCGGACCAGCGGGGGCGCTCCGCCGCATCGGCTGCGGCCTTGCCCACCGGCACGGGCTGCCTGCCGGGCTCCGGTGCTTGCGCGCGCTCGATGCGGATGGTCGGCAGCGCGCCGAGCATCGCCAGGATGAGCAGCGACGCGAACACCCCGGGCACGACGTTCATCATGACCACTTCGCGCCAGGTGAAGGCGGCGAGCAGGGCACCGACCACGAGTGGCGCGACCGCCTCGCCGACGTTGCCGCCCATGCCGTGCACCGACAGCGTCACGCCCTTGCGCGCCGGATAGCGCTCGGCCAGCGTGGAGATCGCGGTCGGGTGCCAGATGTTGTTGCCGATCGAGACCAGCGTGACGCATGCAAGCAGCACCCAGTAGGTGCTGGTGAAGCCCATCATCAGGTAGGGAAACCCGACCCAGAACAGGGACGCCGCCATCATCAGGCCGCGGTTGCCGTAGCGGTCGACCAGCATGCCTGCGGGCAGGTTCGAGGCCGCGCCCACCGCATGCTGCACGGTCATGATGAAGCCGATCTGCACGTACGACAGACCGAGCTCGGTGCCGATCAGCGGCAGCAGGAGGTAGAACGTCGCCGTGTACCAGTGCGTCATCGCATGGCCCGCGGAGATCAGCCAGACGTCCTTCAGCCGCAGGATGCTGGTGTGCGTTGGCTGGGGCAGGGTTGCTAGGCCGGACATCTCGGGGGAGTCGCGCAGCGTCGTGTGGGCACGGAAGCTGTCGATGTTAGCACGCCGATGAATGCCCCCGGCCGGCCCGGCGGCCGGCGCCACGCGCAGCCTGCCTGCTGCGTGCGCCGGTGCTTCAGTGCGTCACGACGTCGATGCGTCAGGCCGCGCGCGCGAACAGCGCCGCCGGGTCGTCGTGGCCGGTCTCCGCCAGCAGGGCTTCCATGTCGAGCACCAGGACCACCGAACCGTCGCCGGCCAGCGTGGCGCCGGCCACGCCCTTCGGCTTGATCTGGTCCAATGGCTTGATCACCACGTCGTCGCGGCCGATGAAGCCGTCCACCGCGAGCACCAGCGAGGACAGCGCCGCCTGCAGCAGCACGCCGTAGCGCGGCTGCACCGGCTGCGGCCAGCCGATCAGGCCGGACAGCGTGCGTACCGGAAGCACCTCGTCGCGCACCACCATGGTCGCGCGACCGGACACCGCCTGTACCTCGTCGGCACGGATCGGGATGATCTCGCGCACCATCGAAAGAGGCACCGCGAACGGCTGTTCGCCGACGCGCACCACCAGCACCGGGAGGATCGCCAGCGTCAGCGGCAGCGAAATCGCGATCCGGGTGCCGCTGCCGGGCTCGGAGGTGATCTCGATCCGCCCGTTCAGCTTCTGGATGTTGCTCTTCACCACGTCCATGCCGACGCCCCGGCCCGACACGCTGGACACCTCGTCCTTGGTGGAGAAGCCGGGCATGAAGATCAGGTGCAGTGCCTGGCGGTCGTCGAGCGAACTGGCCGCCTCGATGTCCATCAGGCCCTTCTCGACGGCCTTGCGGCGCAGCACGTCCGGGCGCATGCCGCGGCCGTCGTCGCTGATCTCGATCACGATATGGTCTCCGGCCTGGCGTGCCGACAGGCGTACCGTGCCCTTCTCCGGCTTGCCTGCCATCCGGCGGTCCTCGGGCGATTCGATGCCGTGGTCTGCCGCGTTGCGCACCAGGTGCACCAGCGGGTCGTTCAGTTCCTCGACCATCGTCTTGTCGAGTTCCGTCTCCTCACCGGAGAGCTCCAGGTCGAGTTCCTTGCCCAGCTGGCGCGCCAGGTCGCGCGCCATGCGCGGGTACTTCTGGAACAGGCGACCGACCGGCTGCATGCGCGTCTTCATCACTGCGTTCTGCAGGTCGCCGACCAGCAGGTCGAGCTGGCTCACCGCCTCGTCGAGCGCACGGAACACGTCGATCGAGGTCTTGCCCTGCATGATCTCGGTGCGCAGGCAGGTCAGCCGGTTCTTGGTCAGGCCGATCTCGCCCGACAGGTTGAGCACCTGGTCGAGCCGCGCGGTGTCGATGCGGATGGTGTTGTCCTTGACCACCAGCTTGTCGGTGTCACGTCGTCCGGCCCGCTCGGCGCGCGTGCCCGGCTGGTCGGTGTCGCGCCGGCCGAGCGGTGAGGCCGCTGCCTGCGGCGCCTCGACCGGGGTCGCCGCGCCGGCCCGAGGGGCGACCTGAAGGTCGGCCTGAAGGTCGGACCGAGCGTCGGGCCGAGCGGCGGCCGGGATCCCGGTGATCGCGCCGTACAGGGCCGGCCAGTCGACGTGCGCACCGGCGCCGGCGGCAGGGGCGCTGCCGGCCTCGACGGGCGCCGGGGCAGCGGGCGTGCCCGCGCCGCCTGCGCGCGCCAGCGGTTCTCCGGAGATCGCGCGCGACAGTTCTTCCAGCAGGTCCGGATCGGCCGGGCTCGGATGCCCCGAGGTGGCCAGTGCATCGAACATGTCGCGAACCGTCGCGGTGGCCGACATGATGACGTCCATCAACGCCGGCTCGAGCCTCATCGAGCCGTTGCGCAGCAGGTCGAACAGGTTCTCGGTCAGGTGGCACAGCTCGACCAGCGGCTGCACGCACAGGAAGCCGGCGCCGCCCTTGATCGTGTGGAAGCCGCGGAAGATGTGGTTGAGCAGCGCCGGGTCGTCCTGCCGCCGCTCGAGCTCGACCAGCTTGTTGTCGACGTCGGCGAGCAGCTCGCTGGCCTCGGTCAGGAATTCCTTAAGCAGTTCTTGGTCGCCGGAAAAATCGCTCATGGCCGGTCTCGCCTTCAGCTAGGTGTTCTTGGGTAGGGCGCCGCCGGGGTCGGGGGCTGCGCCATGTATCCGTCGGGCGGCATCAGAAGCCGAGCGATTCCAGAAGTTCGTCGACCTGGTCCTGTGTGGCGACAACGTCGCCGCGTCCTTCGTGCTTGACCACGGGTCCGTTGAGCAGGCCCTGCGCCTCGGCCCGCTTCTCCTGCGGCATCTGTTCGACCAGCAGCTCGAGCAGCTTGTGCTCGATGTCGTGTGCGGCGGCGGTGATCTTCTTGATCACCTGGCCGGTGAGGTCCTGGAAGTCCTGCGCCATCATGATCTCGGTGAGCTGGCTGCGCGTGGCGTCGGTGCGCTCGGGGACGCCGCCCAGGTAGCGTCGGGTGTCGGCCACCAGCGCCTTGAATTCATCGATCGACAGCTGCTTGTCGAACAGTCGATCCCAGCTGGCCGACAGCGCCTTCGCGCCTGCTTCCAGTTCGTCCTGCAGCGGGCGCGCGACCTCGGTCGCGTTGAGCGCCCGTTCGGCTGCCTTCTCGGTAAGCGTCGCCACGTAGGTCAGGCGGTCGCGCGTGTCCGGGATCGCCGATGCGGCCTGCTGCAGCGACTTGTCGAAGCCCAGCTCGCGCAGGCTTTCGTGCAGTGTGCGGGTCAGCTTGCCGATCTTCGCCAGTACTTCGCCGGACTGGGTATCGGCGGCACCGGGGGCTGCCTCGCCGGCAGCTCCCGGCTCTTTGTTGGCCGCGACGATGCTGTCGAACAGTGCTTCGAGGTCGGGGGAGTCCTGCTGCGCTACGGTGCCGTCGTTCATCGCCTCACCCCACCTTTTCCATGGTTTTCAGGATCTTGTTCAGCTTCTCGTCGAGCACGGCCGCGGTGAACGGCTTGACGATGTAGCCGCTCGCCTTGGCCTGGGCGGCCTCGATGATGTTTTCCTTTTTCGCCTCGGCGGTGATCATCAGCACCGGCAGGCTGGCCAGCGTCGCGTCGCCGCGGATCGCCCGCAGCAGCTCGATGCCGGTCATGTTCGGCATGTTCCAGTCGGAGATCACGAAGTCGAAGCCGCCGGCCTTCAGCTTGGCGAGGGCGACGACGCCGTCCTCCGCCTCGTCGACGTTGGAGAAGCCGAGCTCCTTCAGCAGGTTGCGCACGATGCGGCGCATCGTTGAGAAGTCGTCGACGACGAGGAACTTCAGGTTATCCTGGCTCATGCGGATGCTCCGGAGCTGCGGGTGTTGGTGGGTTGATCGTTCATGCGGCACGCGCCAGCAGCGGGCGCAGGGTCTCGGCCAGCACCGAGGCGTCGAACTTCGCCACGTAGGCGTCGACGCCCACGGCCTGGCCCATCGCGCGGCTCGCGCTCGAGGACAGCGAGGAGTGCATGACCACCGGGATGCCGGTGAAGCGCTTGTCGGCCTTGACCAGGCGGGTCAGCACGTAGCCATCCATCTCCGGCATCTCGGCATCGGCCAGGATCAGCCCGAGCTGGTCCGACAGCGGCGTGCCCTCGGACTCGGCGCGTGCCGCCATCGTCTGCAGGCTGTCCCAGGCCTCGCGGCCGTTTGTGGCCTGCAGCGAGCGCACGCCCAGGCGGTCGAGCACGCTGCTGATCTCGCGCCGCGCGACCAGCGAGTCGTCGACGTAGAACACCGTCGCTTCCGACGCGTTGTGGGCAGGCGCGATCTCCGGGACCAGCGTGTCGCCATAGACCTGCGCCAGCACGTGCTCGACGTCGAGGATCGAGACCAGCCGGTCCTCCTCGATGCGGGTGATGGCGGTTATCGGGTTCTCGGAAGAGGTCAGGCGGCTCTCGGGCGGCTTCACCTGGTGCCAGTCGACGCGGATGATGTGCTCGACGTCGTGTACCAGGAAGGCCTGGGTATGCCGGCTGTACTCGGTGATCATCATCGTCTCGCAGGATGACAGCGAGGGGTCGGACAGGCCGGCAAAGCGCGCCAGGTTGATCACCGGGATGATGTTGCCGCGCAGGCTGATCACCCCCTCGACCCCGTCGGGCATGTTCGGCGTGCGGGTGATCTTCGGCGCCTTGGTGACTTCGCGCACCTTGAACACGTTGATGCCGAAGGTTTCGCGGGTGCCGAGGGAGAACAGCAGGATCTCCATCTTGTTCGAGCCCGCGAGGCGCGTGCGCGCATCGACGCTGTCGAGCATGGTGCCGTTGTCGATCGTGTCCATCCTGGAAGGTCCTGGTTTCGTCTGTCCGGTGCGGGGGGCTCGAGGTCGGGAATGCCCTGGAGCGGAGCGGGAAGGGTGGTGCGGGCGGGTCAGGTGAGCAGCCGGGTAAGGGTGCTGGCCAGGCGCTGCGGTTCGAACTTCGACACGTACTCGTCCACGCCGACCGACTTGCCGAGCTGCTGGTTCGAGTCGCCGGACAGCGACGAGTGCATCAGTACCTTGATGCCCTTGAAGCGCGCGTCGCCCTTGATGCAGCGGGTCAGCATGTAGCCGTCCATCTCGGGCATCTCGACGTCGGTCAGCACGATCTGCAGGTTCTGCGACAGCGGTTCGCCGCGCGAGGCGGACTGGTCGGCCAGGCGCTGCAGCGTCTCCCAGGCCTGGCGGCCGTTCACCGCCTGCATGTGGTGCACGCCGAGCGCGTCCAGGGTGCGCGAGATCTGCATGCGCGCCGTGCTGGAGTCGTCGGCGAAGAACACGGTGCGGTCCTCCTTGCCGATTGGCGTCACGTGGCGGTAGACGTCGTCGTCGTCGCT
Source organism: Betaproteobacteria bacterium (assembly GCA_021298815.1). Classification (GTDB taxonomy): domain Bacteria; phylum Pseudomonadota; class Gammaproteobacteria; order Burkholderiales; family CAIKXV01; genus CAIKXV01. The sequence continues at coordinate 19,933 of JAJTHE010000016.1, forward strand.
GCCGCTGGTGTCGGACAGTACCTTCTCGACGTCCATCATCATCACCAGCCGGCCGTCGGGCAGTTCGGTCACGGCGGTGATCAGGCCGCCCATCTTCTGCGCGAGCATCGCCGGGGGAACCTTCATCTTCGCCCAGTCCAGGCGCAGGATGGTGTCCACCGCAGCCACCAGCAGGCCCTGGGTGCGGCCGTTGTACTCGGTGACGATCATCACCTCGGGCGTGGTGTCGGTGGGCAGGCCGGTGTAGCGCACCAGGTCGATCACCGGCACCAGCACGCCGCGCAGGCTGACCATGCCCATCACCGCATTGGGCATGTCGGGAGCGCTGGTGATCGCCGGGGTGCGCATCACCTCGCGCACCTTGAAGACGTTGATGCCGAAGGTCTCGGTACGCCCGGTGCGCGTGTCCACGCCGAGCGAGAACATCAGGATCTCGAGCTTGTTGGTGCCGGCGAGCCGGGTGCGTGCATCGATGCTCTGCAGGAGTTCGGACATTGGAGTTGAGTTCCCGTGGCGATCCGCGCGGGGGTCAGGCGCGAAACTGGCTGACTTGCAGGTTCACTGCATCTGCGAGGCCTTCGAGGTCGCGCGCGGCGCCGGTGGCGACCTCGATGGCACGGCTGGATTCCTCCGCCATGCGTGCGATGCGCTCGACATGGCGCGCGATCTCCTGGCTCGCATGGCGCTGTTCCGCGGCGGCCGAGGCGATGTCGCCGACGAAGCTCCGGGTCGATCCGGCGCCATCATGGATCTGCGCCAGCGCACGCTCGACTTCGGCCGACAGGCCGACGCCCTCGTCGACCTGCGTCGTGCTCTGGTGCAGCTGGGCCACGGCGCTGGCGACCTCCGACTGGATGGTGCTGGTGAGCGCGGAGCTCTCGGTGGTCGAGCACCCGGTGCGTTCGGCCAGCTTGCGTACCTCGTCGGCCACGACGGCGAAGCCGCGGCCCTGTTCGCCGGCGCGCGCTGCCTCGATGGCGGCGTTCAGCGCCAGCAGGTTGGTCTGCTCGGAGATGTCGCGGATCACGTCGACGATGGTGGAGATCTCGGCCGAACGCTTGGACAGCGCCTCGATCAGCCGCGCCGAGTCCTGCACCGACCCGGCAAGCCGGGTCATCGCGGTCGCGGCCTTGTGCATCGTCTCGCGCCCGCTCTCGGACAGCTTGCTCGCCTGCTGGGCGATGCCCTGCGTCTCGGCCGCATGGTCGGCGACCTGGCTGATGCTCACCGACACCTCTTCCACGGACGCCGCGGTCGAGGATGCCGCTTCGCTCTGCGCCTGGGCCCGGCCCGCGATCTCGCGTGTCGCGCCGGCCACGCTGGTGGATGCGGCCGACAGGCGCGCCGCGTCGTCCTTGAGCTTGCCGACGGTCTGCTGCCACTGGGCCATCAGGCCGTTGAACGCCTGCATCGCCTGGCCGAGTTCGTCCTGCCGTGCGCCCTGGGCGCGCACGGTCAGGTCGTTGTCGCGCTGCGCGGCCTGCAGCGCTGCGCGCAGCCCGTTCACCGGTCGCAGGATGGAGCGGCTGATCAGCACGCAGGCAGCGAGCAGGAACAGCGCACTGGCCAGCGTGGAGACGATGACGATCCAGCGCGTGGTCCGGTAGCGGGCGATCGCCGCCTCGTACTCCTTCTGTCCTTCCTGGACCTGGAGTGCCGAGATGGCGGTGAGAGCGTCGCGCAGGCCGGTCCAGGGGGCTTCGACATCGCCGGTGATGATCATGCGGGCGGTGGCCATGCTGCCGGTCTTCAGTTCGGCGGCGGCCGGCTTCAGGCCGTCCTCGATGAACCGCTTCAGGCGGGGCAGGGTGCGCTTCTGCAGTTCGATTTCCTCTTCCGTGCTGGCGGTCGCAAGATATGCCGCCAGTTCCTTCTCGGCCTCGCCCACCCGGGCCAGGATTCGCTCGGCGCGCGCCACGCTGGCCTCCTTGGTGTTCTCCACCAGCGCGAACGCCGCGTCGGCCCGGGCACGGGTCAGTCGCTCGATCACCGCGGAGATGTGCTGTTGTGACACCATGCGCTCTTCGTAGACAACCCGCAGCGACTCCTTTGCCCGGCTCACGCCCTGGAATGCCACTACAGCCAGCATCACGATTACGAGCAGCGGCAGCAGGGCGAGGGCCCCGAGGCGCTGGGCGACGGTCAGGCGGGTCAACATGGGTGAAACTCCGGTTGGGAACGGCATGCGCTGGCGCACATTCCGATGGACGAGCCGTTAACGGCATGCCGGGCGGGCACTTTAGTTCCCCGACCGGCGCCCGCGACCCCCGGCCAGCCCCCGGGCGCGGCGTCGTGGTGCTCCTGCTGGCGGCGGGCCTGGCGCGTCGGTTCGGCGGCGACAAGCTGTCCGCCTGCCTGCCCGACGGTCGCCCGGTCGGGGCCGCCAGCCTGGCGGCCGCCTGCGCCGCCTGGCCGGACGTGCTGTGCGTGGTGCGTCCCGGAACCGCGATGGCCGGGATCGCGTCGCAGGCTGGGGTGCCGGTGGTCGAATGCCCGGAGGCCGTCGACGGCATGGGATTCAGCCTGGCGGCCGGGGTACGGGCGAGTGCCGAGGCCGCGGGATGGGTGATCGCGCTGGCGGACATGCCGTTCGTGCTGCCGGCGACCGTGCGTGCCGTCGCGGCGGCGGTGGCGGACGGCGCGGGGATCGTCGCGCCGGTGCACGGCGGCGAGCGGGGGCATCCGGTCGGGTTCCGCGGCGAACTCGGACCGGCGCTCGCCGGGCTGCGTGGGGACGAGGGCGCACGCACCGTGGTCGCCGCCCGCAGGGACCTGGTGCAACTGCTGCCGGTCGACGATCCCGGCATCCTGCGTGACATCGACCGCCCGTCAGACCTGGGCGGGACGGACCCGGCGTAGCGCCGGGCCGCCGATCCTGGTTCAGGCGAGGGCGAGCAGGGACAGGTCGGCGGACAGCAGCGAGGCGCCGGCAGCCATCGACGCCCAGAACAGGTTGCGCGGGGTTCCCGACCCCTTGCCCTGGATCGCCGGGATCACCATGCGATGCTGTTCCCGGCGCAGCACGCCGTCGCGATGCAGGTCGTTGATGGCGGTGGTGACGGTCTGGCGCCGCGCGCCGATCATGTTTGCCAGTTCCTGGTGGGTCAGCCGCAGGTCGAGCGTCCATTCGCCGTTGCGCCGCTCGCCCTTGCCGGCGGCGAGCCGCTGCAGCAGGCGGACGATCCGGTTGGGCACGTCCTCGGAAACGACGTCGGTCAGCGAATCGGCGACCGATTCCATGCGCCAGCGCAGGGTCTCGATGACCGCCAGCGCCATCGCCGGCCGGGCGGCCAGCAACGCCCGGAAATCGCGGTCGTCGATCACGAAGGCCTCGCCGGCCTCGACGACCTGGGCAGAGGCTACGCGGGCCGTTGACTTGGACAACCCGCTGAACCCGACCAGTTCGCCCGGGCCGCACAGCGTGATGATGACTTCGTTGCCGGCGGCCGTCTGCCGCATCAGCTTCACCAGACCGGTGCGCAGGATGAACACGGTCGAGCGCGGTTCTCCCCGGGTGAACAGGACCTGGCGCCGGCCCAGCACCCGCTTGCCGCAGCGTTCGATCAGCGCCGTCCGGTCTTCGATGGACAGCAGGTCGAGGAAACTGGCGGAGGTGCGTGGCGTCTGGGGGCCGCTGTCGGCGCCCTCCCGCTCTGGGGTAAAGGCGCGGTCTTCCAGGTTGTCGGTCATCGTTCGGGCCATTCTCGGGGCGGGGATCGGGAGTGCTCGGGCGAGCAGGTTGTCGCCGATGCAAGAACGCGGCGGCGACGGACAGACGCCCGCTGCATCCTCGCAGCCGGTGAGACGCCGTCCTGTAGCCTATGACATGCGTGCGTCAGGATGGTTCCCTGCCGGTTGTCGAATCTGCAACGAAACGCATCCCGGGTGGCGCACCACCCCGGAAGGGCCTGGCCTGCGCCGCAGTGACTTTCGCTGACGCCCTTGCTAAGCTGGTTGGGCGTTCCAGAAATACAGGGGGGTAAATTGGGGAAAATGTCGATCGTTTCGCGGCGCCTCCTCACGGGTCTCGTTGCCGGTACCGGCCTTGCACTGTCCGTCGGGGCAGGCATCGCCTCGGCGCAGACGCCGCAGCAGGCCATCCAGTTCCGCAAGGGCTCGATGCAGGTCCAGAGCTGGCACATGCGTACCCTGGTGCAGATGCTCAAGGGGCAGCGTCCGTTCGACGCCGCGGTCTACCTGCGCGCCGCGAATGCCCTCGAGGCGATGGCGGTCACCACGGCAGAGGGCTTCATTCCCGGCAGCGAAACCGGGGAGACGCGCACGCTGCCCGAGGCGTTCAAGGATGCCGCCGGTTTCCGCGCCGCGGTGGAGCGGTTCCAGGGCGAGGCCAAGAAGGCGGTGGCCGCGGCACGCTCCGGGGACGAGAAGGCGATGCGGGCGCAGGTGCCCGAACTGATCAAGTCCTGCGACGGCTGCCACGAGCGCTTCCGCAGCAAGTAGCGGCTGTGCGGCAGGGCGATGGCCGGGCCCGGTCCTCGCCCCTGCCGCGGGTTTCCCCGATCCCGGACTGCCTGCCCGCGATCGGCCCCCGGGATGCCGGGCTCAGCCGCCCGCGCCGCTGCGCACCAGCAGCCAGACGCCAGTGGCCGTGCAGGCGACGGTCGCGATCGCGATCACCGGATTCGCGAAGCGAAGCGGGGGCGTCGGCTCTCCCGGCACCAGCGGCTTGCGCCCGGTGAACATCGCCTTCACCAGGTTCTGGCGCAGCACGACCGCATAGAACGCGACCGCGGCCACGTGCACGCCGGCGAGCACCAGCAGCAGGTCGAAGTTCCACTTGTGCACGGTGGTCAGCCAGTCGCTGACCTCCTTCGAAACCCAGGGCACCAGCGGTCCCTCTGTGAAGATGTCGTCGTTCGCGAACAGCCCGGTGGCGGTCTGCACCAGCAGGCAGGCCAGCATCAGCGCGATCATCCAGCCGCCGAGCGGGGTGTGGCCCGGATAGTGCGGCGGCGTGCGCCGCACGAGCCCGGCGGCGTAGCGGATCGCTTCGCCGGGGCCGTAGAGGAAATGCCCGAAGCGCGCCGTGGTCGAGCCGACCAGGCCCCAGACCATGCGCGCCAGCACGAGCGCGAGCACCGCATAACCCGTCCACATGTGCCAGGTCATCTCGTCCAGGCCGCCCACCTCGCCGGTGTACCAGGACAGCCCGAGCAGCAGCACCAGCAGCCAGTGGAACAGGCGTACCGGCGCGTCCCAGACCCGCGCCTCGGATGCGCCGCCGGCCTCGGTGCCCCCGGGTGCCGGCGGGCCTGCAGCGGGGTCCACGGTGGGTGGCGTCGATGACTTCATCAGGATTCTCCCGGACAATGCGGGGAGTCTGCCGCGCCGGGCGCCGCACTGGCAAGTTCGGCACCCTCAGGAGCGAGCCCACCGTGAACGACACGCGCGCGGACGACACATGTACGAACGACACGACCGCACGGCCGCAACCCGGCCCGAGCGGACGATTCGCCGGCGCAGCGCCGGCAGCCAACCGAGGAGCTTCAGATGCAGCAGTCGAACCCTTCCGTGACGCTCGCCGCGGCAGCAGCATTCGCAGGCGTGCTCGCCCTGGCGGCCGCGCCTGCGGCGGCTCAGGCATGGCCCTCGAAACCGGTACGCATGATCGTGCCGTTCCCGCCCGGCGGGTCGACCGACATCTTCGGCCGCCTGATGGCCGATGCGCTGACCCGCCAGCTCGGCGTGCAGGTCGTGGTCGACAACCGCGGTGGCGCCGGCGGCAACATCGGCGTGGCGCTGGCAGCGCGTGCACCGGCGGACGGCTACACCATCTCCATGTTCACCGTCGCGCAGAGCATCGCGCCCTCGGTGATGAAGCTCGATTTCGATCCGGCGAAGGACTTCACGCCAATCACGCTGATCGCCCGCCTGCCGAGCATCCTGCTGGTGCATCCGTCGTTGCCGGTGCGCAACGTGAAGGAACTGCTCGCGCTGATGAAGAAGCGGCCGGGCGCGCTGAACTATGCATCGACCGGCCCGGGGACCTCGCCGCACATGCTGATGGAGATGTTCCTGCTGATGTCCGGCACGAAGGCCACACACATCGCCTACAAGGGTGCCAGCCCGGCGATGGTCGACCAGCTCGGCGGCATGGTCGAGATGGGCTTCACCACCGGCATCGGGCCGTCGCTGGAGGCGGCGCGCAGCGGCAAGCTGCGCGCGATCGCGGTGTCCACCGCCGAGCGCTACGCCGCGCTGCCCGACGTGCCCACGGTCGAGGAGGGCGGGGTGAAGGGCTTCGACGGCAGTTCCTGGCAGGGCCTGGTCGCGCCGGCCAACCTGCCGAAGGACATCCTCGCCCGCCTGAACGCCGAGGCAGTGAAGTACATCCTGTCGCCGGAGGGGCGCGAGCGCATCGCGCAGCAGGGCGGCAATCCCGGCGGCAACTCACCGGAGGCGTTCGGGCAGTTCATCCAGGCCGAGATCGCGCGCTGGGCCAAGGTGGCCAAGGCAGCGAACGTGCGCACCAATTGACCGGGCGGTCGGCATCGGCAGGCGCGAGTCGCTGGGCGACGGGCCCGGCGGGCAAGGCGCGCGGGAGCCGCGTCCGTTGAAGTTCGGATCGGTCGCCTTCCGCGCACTGCGCCATCGGAACTACGCGCTGTTCTTCGCTGGCCAGGGCCTGTCGATGGTCGGCTACTGGGTGCAGCAGGTCGCCGCTGGCTGGCTGATGTACGAGCTGACCGAGTCGGCGTTCTCGCTCGGCCTGCTCGCGTTCTTCTCGAACCTGCCGGTGCTGCTGCTGTCGCCGCTGGCCGGATGGTGGTCCGACCATGCGGACCGGCGCCGGCTGATGCTGGCCTCGCAGGTACTGGAAGGCTTGCAGGCGGTGGTGCTGGTGGTGCTCACGGTGACCGGCCTGATCCAGCCCTGGCACCTGATGGTGCTCGGTTCGATCCTGGGTGCGCTGGTCGCGCTGGAACTGGCGGTGCGCCAGACCTTCCTGCTCGACCTGATCGACGTGCGGCAGGACCTGCCCAGTGCCATCTCGCTGACGGCGACCATGGGCCAGGCCGGGCGCCTGATCGGCCCGGCGATCGCCGGGGCGCTGCTGGTGGCGGTCGGCCCGGCATGGTGCTTCGCGGTCAACGCGCTGAGTTATGTCGCGGTGGTGTGCAGCATCCTCGCCATCCGCACCCGCCCGCAGCCGCCCTCGACCGCGCGCGTCTCGTTCGTCGCCGGCCTGCGCGAGGGCTTCGCCTATGCCTGGAACTCGTACCCGATCCGCAACCTGCTGATCTCGCTGGCGCTGGTCAGCGTGCTGGTGACGCCCTACCAGAACCTGATGCCGGCCTTCGTCGCCCAGGTGTATGCCGGGGACCCGAAGATGCTCGGTATGCTGCTCGCGCTGGCCGGCGGCGGGGCGCTCGCCGGCAGCCTCTACCTCGCCGCGCGGCCGAACGCCGCAGGCCTGCTGTCGGTGCTGATGCTGGCGATGGCCGCGGCCGGGCTGGGCCTGCTCGCCTTCGCCTTCGCCGACCGCTGGTGGCTGTCCGCGCCCTTGGTGGTGATCGTCGGCCTGGGCGTGCTGGCGACGACGCTGCCGGTGCAGCTGATCATGCAGACCCTGGTCGACGACGACAAGCGCGGGCGCGTGATGAGCCTGTCGACGATGCTGTTCATGGGGGTCGGGCCGATCGGCAACCTGCTCGCCGGCAGCGTCGCGGAGGCGATCGGCCCGCGCCTTGCGCTGGCGCTCAACGGTGCGCTGTGCGCGCTGGCCGCGGTCTGGCTGTTCCTGCGCCGCGACCGCATGCGTGCGGCGATGCGCCCGGTGGTGGAGCGCCTCGGGATCCGCTCGCCGTGAGGGCGGGCGGGCGCCTTTGGTAGAGTAGGGCATGGCCATCCCCGCCCCTGCACTGCGAGAACGCTGGCGCCGCCTGCGCATCAGTTCGCTGTCCCCGCGCGACCTGTTCGCGGTCGGGCTGCCGGCCCTGCTGCTGGTCGCCGGCGCGTTCTGGCTGGCCTCGCGCTTCATCGAGCCGGCGCCGCCCGGCTCGATGGTGATGGCGACCGGCAGCGTCGAGGGTGCCTACCACCAGTATGCGCTGCGCTATCGCGACATCCTCGCGCGCAAGGGATTCGACCTGCAGCTGCGGCCCACGGCCGGGTCGACCGAGAACCTGGCGCTGCTCGACGCCGAGGCCGACGGGGTGGAAGTGGCCTTCGTGCAGGGCGGCCTGGGCGACCCCGGGAAGTCGCCCGCCCTGCTGGCCCTGGGCGCCCTGTACCACGAGCCGCTGTGGGTGTTCCATCGCATGCCGGAGGACAGCGGCCGGTTGTCCGACCTGCGCGGCAGGCGGGTGGCGATCGGGCCCGAGGGCAGCGGCACGCGGCCGCTGGCGCTGCAGCTGCTGCGCGCGAACGGACTGGGTCCGGGGCAGGTGCGTCTGTCCAGCCTCGCCGGTGCGGCGGCCGTCGAGGCGCTGCGCGCCGGCCGGATCGATGCGGTGATGCTGATCGCGGCACCGGAGGCCGGCTACATCGCCACGCTGCTGCGCGACCCGGCCCTGCGCCTGATGAGCTTCTCCCAGGCCGACGCTTACACGAAGAAGTTCCTGTTCCTGTCCAAGGTCGTGCTGCCGCGCGGATCGATAGACCTGGTGCGCGACCTTCCGCGCCGGGATGTCATGCTGGTGGGGCCGACCGCGCAGCTGGTTGCCCGCGAGGACCTGCACCCCACGCTGCAGACGCTGCTGCTGCAGGCGGCTGCCGAGGTACACGGTGGGCCGGGGCTGTTCCAGTCGGCGCGCGAGTTCCCGTCCGGGCGGCAGCAGGATTTCCCGCTCAGCAACGAGGCCGAGCGCTTCCACCGCGGCGGGTTGCCGTTCCTGCAGCGCATCTTCCCGTTGTGGCTCGCCATCCTGATCGAACGCCTGTGGGTGATGGTGCTGCCGATCGTGGCGGTGGCGATCCCGCTGTCGCGGATCATCCCGCCGCTCTACAACTGGCGCATCCGGCGGCGCATCCTGAATCTCTACGGCGAGCTGCGGATGCTCGAGTACGACATCCGCTCGAACTTCGATCCGGCCAGGCTACTCGAGTACGAGGGGAAGATCGACGCGCTGGAGGTCGCGGCCTGTACCCGGCCGATCCCGCTCGGCTTCACCGACCAGGTGTACCTGCTGCGCCAGCACATCAACATCGCGCGCGATACGCTGCGCCAGATGCAGGCCGGCGCGCCCGGGCAACAGGTGCCGCCGCCTGCGCCCGGGCAGTCCCCGGTGCCGGCGCCGCCGGGCGGGGCGGGCGCCTGAGATGGCCACCGGCGGCGGCAGTCCGAAGGCGCAGGGCGCGTTCATCGCGCGCATCCGCGAGGGCAGCGCCCGCGTGTACCGGATCGGCGGCGAGTTCGTGGTGTTGAGCGAATTGCCCGGCCGCGGCTGCGACCGGATCGAGTTTCGCAGCGAGACCTTCCTGTGCGGCAGCGCAGCCGTGCTGGTCGGCCAGCTGCTCGACGAAATGCGTGCGCTCCGGCGCGGCGTCGAGCCCGACGACAGCGCGGCCGCACTGGAGCGCTCGCTGCTCGCCGTGCCGCGCGAAGGCCTGCACACCACCAGCGCGACGCTCTGGCGTGCGCTCGCGCGCGCCGACCTGATCGAGTCGATCATCGATAGCGCGGCCGGCCACGCCGACTACACGACCCGGCGGGTGGCGATCCACAGGCCGCTCGGGCGCGACAATGCGCCCTACGTGCTGCAGTCCGATGGCGGAAACCTCCGGCTGCTTGCCGCGCCGTGGGTGCGCGCCGCGCTGGTCGGCCTGCTGCTGCGCGACGATGCGCAGGACGCCGGTGCGGCACGGGCGCGTTTCGAGCGACGGGGCAAGCCGGCGCGCACCTGCTGGATGCAGTTCCGGCGCGAGGCACCAGCGCTCGCGCAGGCCTTCCTCGACCGGTTCGGGCCGCCGTTCTTCGGCGAGCTCCGCCGCCAACCTTCAGCGAGGCCTCGATGAACACGATTTCGCACGCGCAGCGGCTGCTGCCATCGCCGCCGCCGCAGTGCTCGTCCCTGTCCTTGTCCGTGCGCCTGGCCCTGGTCCTGTCGCTGCCGCTGCCCGCCCTGGCGCAGGCATGGCCGACGAAGCCGCTGCGCCTGGTGGCGGCCTCGTCGCCCGGCAGCGGCGTCGACCTGGTGGCGCGCGTGATTGCGCAGAAGCTGGGCGAGCAGCTGGGCCAGCAGGCGGTGGTCGACAACCGCGCCGGTGCCGGCGGCAACCTCGGAGCCGAGGTGGCTGCCCGGTCCGCGCCCGACGGATACACGCTGTTCATGGGCACGCCCGCCCATGCGATCAACGCCGCCCTCTACCGCAAGCTGGGCTACGACCTGGTGCGCGACTTCACGCCGGTGACGCTGGCGACGACCGGGCACTACGTTCTGGTGGTCAACCCTTCGGTGCCGGCGAAGTCGGTGCGCGAGTTCGTCGCGCTGGCGAAGGCAAGGCCGGGGCGGCTCACGTATGCATCGGCCGGCAACGGCAACGCGACCCATCTCGCCGCAGAACTCCTGCGCTCGATGGCCGGCATCGACATGCTGCACGTGCCCTACAAGGGCAGCGGCCCTGCGCTGTCCGACGTGATCGCCGGCCATGCCGACCTGATGTTCGCCAACCTCACCGCGGCGATGCCGCACATCCGGTCCGGACGCATCCGGGCACTCGGGGTCACCGGCGGTGCCCGCGCCGACAGCGCGCGCGACCTGCCGACGCTGGCCGAGGCCGGGGTGCCCGGTTACGCGGTCAGTGCATGGTACGGCGTGCTCGCGCCGGCCGGCACACCGTCCGAGGTGGTGGCGCGCCTGAACGCCGAGATCGCGCGTGCGCTGCGCGCGCCCGATACCCGGGCGCGCCTGGCGGGCGACGGTGCCGACCCTGCGCCCGGCACGCCTGTCGAGTTCGCACGGCTGATCCAGTCCGAGATCGCGACCTGGACGAAGGTGATCGCACAGGCGGGCCTCAAGCCCGAGTGAGCCGCGGCAGGCACGGCCGCCGGTGCCGCCCGGCTGTCGCCGCGCCGACCGCCTGGTGCGCAGGGCCCCGGTGCTGCGCCGGCGCGTCGACCGAGGTTGCGCGAGATGCCGCTACAATCGAGCGCCAGAGACGCCGCAGTCAAGACGGCGCAACACCGGGTGCATCCCCGGACGCGATTGCAGGCATGGCGCCTGCGCAGGAGGAGCCAGTGGTATCGAGTCGATCGGGCGCGTTGCGGCGCGCCGTTTCCCGTGCCGTCGCCGGTGCACGCGTCGGCGTGCCTGGCGCAGCAGTCGCAGTGCTGCCGCTGCTGGTGGCGATCGCCGCGCCGGCCGCGGCCCAGCCTTATCCGGTGAAGCCGATCCGGCTGGTCATCCCGTTCGCGCCTGGCGGTGGCACCGACATCACCGGCCGTGCGATCGCGCAACGGCTTTCCGAGGCCTGGGGACAGGCGGTCGTGGTCGACAACCGGCCCGGCGCGAACGGCACGACGGCGGTGGAGACAGTGGTGAAGGCACCGGCCGACGGCTATACGCTGACCATGATCACCTCCAGCCATTCGGTCAACTCGACGCTCTTCCCGAAGCTGGGATACGACCTGCTGCGCGACCTGGCACCGATCACCCAGGCGACCACCCAGCCCTATGCGCTGATCGTGCATCCGTCGGTCCCGGCGCAGTCGCTGAAGGAACTGGTCGCACTCGCGCGCGCGAAGCCGGATGCGGTCAACTACGGTTCCTCCGGCAACGGCGGCTTCAGCCACCTTGCCGGCGCGATGTTCGCCTCGCAGGCCGGCGTCCGCCTGACCCACGTGCCCTACCGCGGAGGCTCGCCGGCGATGACCGACGTGATCAGCGGCCAGATACAGATGCTGTTCTCGACCATCCTGCAGTCGAGCGCGCACATCAAGGCCGGCCGCCTGCGCGCGCTCGCAGTGACCACGCAGGCACGTTCGCGCGCCTTGCCCGAGGTGCCGACGATGGTCGAGTCCGGCCTGCCGGGCTACGTGGTGGCCGGGTGGTACGGCATGCTCGCGCCGGCGAAGACGCCGCGCCCGGTGATCGACCGCCTGAACCGCGAGGTCGTGCGCATCCTGCACCTGCCGGAGGTGGTGGAACGGCTGGCGGCCGACGGCTCGGAACCGGTGGGCAGCACGCCCGAGGAATTCGGTGCGCACATCCGTGCCGAGATCGCGCGCTGGCGCAAGGTGATCCAGGAGGCGGGCATCCGTGGCGAATAGCGCGACAGGGCAGGCGCCGATGCAGATCGCGACCGAGCTGGGCCGGCGCGCGTCCGCGCTGCGCTTCGAAGCGCTGCCGCCGGAGGCGGTGCACTGGGCGAAGGTCGGGCTGCTCGACACCATCGGCGTGACGCTCGCCGGCGCCGCAGAGCCGGCCCCGCGGCGTGCCGCGCTCGCCCTGGCTGCTGGTGCCGGGCCGGCGCTCGTGTTCGGCAGCCGCGAGCGGTTGGGCATCCTGGATGCCGCCCTGATCAACGGCGTCAGTTCGCACGTGCTCGACTTCGACGACTGCAACAACACCATCGGCGGCCACCCGTCGGTGCCGATCCTGCCCGGGCTGCTCGCGCTTGCCGAGGCCGAGCGTGCGAACGGTCGCGACCTGCTGGCCGCCTATGTCGCCGGCTTCGAGGTCGAGACGCGCATCGCGCGCGCGGTGCACTTCCACCACTACGAGAAGGGCTGGCACCCGACCGCCACCCTGGGCGTGTTCGGCGCCGCCGCCGCCGCCGCCCGGCTGCTCGGTCTCGATGGCGAGCGCACCGCGACCGCGATCGCGATCGCCGCTTCGCTGGCCTCGGGCATCAAGGCGAACTTCGGCACGATGGTGAAGTCGCTGCATGTCGGGCACTGCGCGCGCAACGGACTGTATGCAGCGCTGCTGGCGCGCCAGGGATTCACCGCGAACGAGGGCGCGTTCGAGCATCCGCAGGGCTTCCTTGCCGTGTTCAACGGCGCCGGCCACCACGATGCGGCGAAGGCGCTGTCGGGCTGGGGCGATCCGTTCGACATCGTCGCACCCGGCATCGCGATCAAGCAGTATCCCTGCTGCGGCAGCACCCACCCGGCGATCGACGCGATGCTGTCGCTGGTGCGCCGGCATGATGTGCAGCCCGGGCAGGTGGTGCGCATCCAGGCGTGGATCCATTCGCGCCGGCTGCAGCACACCAACCGTCCGGCCCCGGCCAGTGCGCTCGACTGCAAGTTCAGTCTGCAGTACTGCCTGGTGCGCGCGCTGCTCGACCGCCAGGTCGTGCTGCGGCAGTTCGAGGAAGACGCCTGGCGCGATCCGCGCGTGCCCGGCCTGCTGGCCAGGGTCGAGGTCGCCCCCTACGACGCGAGCCAGTTCGACCCGGCCAACCATTTCGGCGGCGAGGTGAAGGTGACGCTCGACGACGGCCGCATCCTGCAGGACCGGGTCGAGCAGCCGCTGGGACGCACCTCGTCCAACCCGCTGCCGGCGGACCTGCTGCGCGGCAAGTTCGTCGCCTGCGCAGGGCATGTGCTGCCGCAGGCGCGCGCGATCGAGGTGGCCGGCGAAATCGCGCGCTTCGAGGCGGTCGCCGACGTGTCCGCGTTCACCCGGATGCTCGAGCCGGCCTGAGGTGCACGGGTCAGTCGACGTCGATCTTCATCTTCGACACCACCGCGGTCCAGCGCTTCTGGTCGGCCACCATCAGCGCGCGGAAGGCCTCGGGCGTGCTGCCGATCGGTTCGGTGCCTTCGCTCGACATGCGGTCGCGCAGTTCCGGGGCGCGCACGATGGCCACCACCGCCTCGTTGATGCGCGCGACCACCGGGCGCGGCGTGCCCGCCGGCGCGAGCAGCCCGTTCCAGCCGGTGGTGCCGAAGCCCGCGATGCCGGCCTCGGCGATGGTCGGCACGTCGGGCAGCGAGGCGATGCGCCGGCTGTCGGTCACCGCGAGCAGGCGCAGGCGGCCGGACTTGATGTGCGGCATCGCCGGCAGCGGATTGACCACCATCACCTGCACCTGTCCCGATACCGTGTCGCCGAGCGCCGGGCCGGTGCCCTTGTAGGGGACATGGGTCATCTCGATGCTGGCCAGCGACTTGAACAGCTCGCCGGACAGGTGGCCGACCGAACCGGTGCCGGCCGAGGTGTAGTTGAGCTTGCGCGACCTGGCGAGCGCGACCAGGTCCTTCACCGATTGTGCCGGCAGCCCGGCATTGACCACCAGCAGGTAGGACTGGGCACCGGTCTGCACGACCGGAGTGAAGCTTGCGATCGGGTCGTAGAGCTGCCGGCGGTAGACCATCGGCGCCGTGATGTGCTCGGTGGAGATCATCACGAGCGTATGGCCGTCGGGCGCCGCGTTGGCGACGATCTGCGCGCCGAGCTGGCCGCTCGCCCCGGGCCGGTTGTCGACCACGACGCCCTGTCCCCAGCGCTCGGACAGGCGCGGTGCGAGCAGCCGGGCGAGGATGTCCAGCCCGCCGCCGGGGGAATAGGGCACCACCAGCCGCACCGGGCGCGATGGCCAGGCGGCTTCCGCGGTGGCCTGCGCGGCCGCCGAGGGCGCGTGGAGCATCGCCGGGGCGAGGAGCAGGGCCATGGCGAGCAGCGGCAGGCGAACGGGAGCGGGCGGGGTGGCGGGGCCGGACGGGGGCGGGAACTGGGACATCTTGATGGGACGGCGGCAGGCCCTTGCGGCCCTGGCGCGGAGCGGGAAAGCCCGGAGCTTATCCTTCCGCGGCCTTTGGACGGAAGGCCCGCGTCTTCCGGGGTAGAATGCAACAACGGCCCAGCATTGATGCGCAGATGAATATCGACCTGGAGGGGATGCGCGCTTTCGTCGAGCTCGCGAACCGCGGCAGTTTCGGCGAGGCGGCGGATGTGCTTTCATGGTCGCAGCCGACGCTGTCGCGCCGCTTGCAGCGCTTCGAGGAGTCGCTCGGCGTGCGGCTGGTCGACCGCACGACGCGGCGTGTCGCGCTGACCGCCGTCGGACGCAGCTTCCTGCCGCATGCGCAGCGCCTGCTGCGCGACGTCGAAGGGGCGTTCGCGCAGCTGCGCGGCAGCACCGGCGGCGTGTCCGGCCATGTCACGCTCGCCTGCATCCAGACGGCGGCTTATCGCTTCCTGCCCTCGGTGCTGGCCGCCTTCCAGGCGCGGCATCCCGACACCCGCGTGCGGGTGCTCGATCGCAGCGCCGATGCGGTCGCGCAGGCGGTCATCGAAGGCCAGGCGGAGTTCGGCGTCGGCTTCCTGGGTGCCCGCCGGCCCGAACTCGACTTCGAACCGCTGTTCGACGATCCGTTCGTGCTGGTGTGCCACCGCCGGCACCCGCTGGCCCGCCTGTCGCAGGTGCCGTGGCGCGCGCTCGACGGGCATCGGGCGATCCGCGTGGGCACCGGCGCGGCGAGCAGCCTGCTGCTCGACCTCGCGCTGGCCGAGACGCCGGTGCGCATCGACTGGTTCTACGAAGTCGATGCCACGTTCTCCACCGCGATCGGCTTCGTCGAGGCGCAGCTGGGCATCGCGCTGCTGCCCCGGCTGGCGATCGACGATGGCCGGCATCCGCTGCTGGTGACCCGCCCGCTGGTTTCGCCGCGGGTCAGCCGTCCGCTGGGCATCGTGCGCCGCCGCGGCATCAGCCTCTCGCCGGCGGCAGGACGCCTGCTCGCCGAGCTCGGGGCACAGGCGAAGCTGCGACGGGGCCGCAGCCGGCGACAGACGACATGAAGCAGATCGAAGGCAACCATTGAAGGAGAGCATCGTGGGTTCGACGCAATACGACGTGGTCGTGATCGGCAAGGGCAATGCAGCACTGTGCGCCGCATTGTCGGCGCGCGACCAGGGTGCCAGCGTGATAGTGCTCGAGGCGGCGTCAGAGGACGAGTCGGGTGGCAACAGCCGGTTCGCTGGCGGTGTCATGCGCTTTGCCTACGAGTCGGTCGACGACCTGAAGCGGGTGACGGACCTCACCGACGAGGAGGTCGCCAACAGCGACTTCGGCACCAACACGAAGGAAGAGTACTTCGACGACCTGTTCCGCCTCACCCAGTTCCGCACCGACCCGGAGCTGTCCGAGACGCTGGTGACCCAGAGCCTGGACGTGATGGCCTGGCTGCGCGGCAAGGGCGCGCGCTTCGTGCCGAACTTCGGCCGCCAGTCGGGCATGGTGAACGGCAAGCGCAAGTTCTTCGGTCGGCTGCCGATCGAAGTCTCCGGCGGCGGCGCCGGGCTGGTGCGCTACCTCGACGCGGCGGTGGCCAAGGCCGGCATCGAGGTGCTGTACGAGACGCGCGCGCTGTCGCTCGTCTACGACGGGGTGAAGGTGTCCGGGGTGCGTGCGCGCCGCAACGGCGAGGTGGTCGAGTTCGGCGCGAAGTCGGTGGTACTCGGCTGTGGCGGCTTCGAGGCCAATCCCGAGTGGCGCACGAAGTACCTCGGCCCGGGCTGGGAGCTGGCCAAGGTGCGCGGCTCGCGCTTCAACGTAGGCGACGGCCTGAAGATGGCGCTCGACATCGGCGCTGCGCCCTACGGCAACTGGTCGGGCTGCCATGCGACCGGCTGGGACCGTTACGCGCCCGAGTTCGGCGACGTCAACGTCGGCGACCAGTTCCAGAAGCACAGCTACATCTTCGGCCTGCTGATCAATTCCGACGGCAAGCGCTTCGTCGACGAGGGCTGGGACTTCCATTCGTTCACCTACGCGAAGTACGGCGGCGAGGTGCTGAAGCAGCAGGGCCAGTTCGCCTGGCAGGTGTTCGACTCGAAGGTGAAGCACCTGCTGCGCTCCGAGTACCGGATCAAGTTCGTGACCAAGGTGACCTCCGACACGCTGGAGGGCCTGGCCGCGCAGCTCGAGGGCGTCGACGGCGAACAGTTCCTGAAGACCGTGCATGCGTACAACGCGGCGGTGGACAAGGACGTGAAATTCGATCACACGATCAAGGACGGCAAGGGCACGACCGGCATCGAGCCGGCGAAGTCGAACTGGGCGCAGGCGCTCGACACGCCGCCGTACGAGGCCTACTCGACCACCTGCGGCATCACGTTCACCTTCGGCGGCGTGCGCATCCGCCACGAGACCGGCCAGGTGGTCGACTCGCACCTGCAGCCGATCCCGGGCCTGTATGCCTGCGGCGAGATGGTCGGCGGCCTGTTCTACTTCAACTACCCGAGCGGCACCGGACTGGTGTCGGGCGCGGTGTTCGGCCGCATCGCGGGCCGCGGTGCGGGCCTGGCGGCCACCGGCAAGGCAGCCTGAACGATGGCCCACGACGCCGGCAGCGACAACCGCTACACACGGGGCATCGCGGAGTTCGTCTCCGGGCTGCGTTACGAGGACGTGCCCGCCGAGGTGCTGGCGCGGATCAAGCTGCTGATGCTCGATTCACTCGGCTGCGCGCTGTACGGCGCCGACCTCGAATGGAGCCGCATCCTGCAGCGCACGCTGGCTGCGGTGGACGCCACGCGTACCTGCCCGGTGTGGGGCACCGGCCAGCGTCTGTCCGCGCCGCACGCGGCGCTGGTCAACGGCACGCAGGTGCAGGGCTTCGAACTCGACGACGTGCATCGTGCCGGCGTGCTGCATGTCGGGGCGGTGGTGCTGCCGGCGCTCGTCGCCGTCGCCCAGATGCGCCCGGGCATGACCGGGCGCGAGTTCCTGGCCGCCGCCGTCGCCGGCTACGAGATCGGCCCGCGGGTCGGCTTGTGCATGGGGCCGGAGCACATCGCGCAGGGCTGGCATTCGGGCGCGACCCTCGGCGTGTTCTCCGCGGCCGCCGGTGCCGCACGCGGCTTCGGCCTCGATGCCGAACGCACCGTGCATGCGCTGGGCATCGCCGGTACGCAGGCTGCCGGCCTGATGGCGGCGCAGTACGGCGCGATGGTCAAGCGGGTGCATGCCGGCCGCTCCTCGCAGAGCGGGCTGTACGGCGCGCTGTTCGCGCGCGATGGGCTCACCGGCATCGTCAACGTGCTCGAGAGCGAGTACGGCGGCTACTGCACGACGTTCTCGCGCTCGACCGACCGCTTCAACCTGTCCGAACTCACCGCCGGCTTCGGCACCACCTGGCAGACGATGGGTGTCGCGCTGAAGTTCTACTCGTGCGTGGGCAGCAACCACACGACGCTCGACGCGATCCGCGAAATGCAGGCCGAGCGGCCGTTCGGTGCCGAGGAGGTCGACCGCATCCTGGTGCATGGTTCGCAGGTCACCATGGACCATGTCGGCTGGAAGTACGTGCCCCAGGGCCTGACCTCGGCCCAGCTCAACCTGCCGTACTGCGTGGCGACCTGGCTGCTCGAAGGCGACTGCTTCGTCGACCAGTTCACCGAAGACAAGGTGGCCGACCCGGAGCGCATGCGCATCGCGCAGAAGGTGGCCGTGCAGCACGACGACGAGATCACCGCGAAGGGTGCGAAGTACCGGCACGAGGTCCGGGTCGAGCTCTGGCTGAAGGACGGCACGCGCTTCGAACGCCGGGTCGAGTCGGCGCGCGGCAGCGAGTACCGGTTCGCGTCGGATGCCGACGTGGTGGAGAAGTTCGGCAAGCTCGCGTCCAGGGCCCTGCCGCCGCGCAAGGTCGAGGCGCTGCGCGATGCGATCCTCGGCCTGGACGCGCTGGCCGATGCGTCCTCGCTCGGCGAACTGCTCGTCCCGTGAGCGTGCCTCCGGTGGCATCCCCGGTCGACGGATCCGCCGCCGGCCCCACCGCGGCGCACGTGCTGGCGACCTGGGCGGCGGGGCTGCAGGCCGGCGCACTGCCAGCGCCGGTGCTGGCACGGGCACGCCAGTGCATCGTCGATACCGTCGGTGCCAGCCTGTTCGGCGCCGGCCTGCCATGGGGGCGCATCGCCGCCGGCTTCGCGCGCCAGCAGGTCGGGGGAGGCGGGGGCGCCTGCCGGGTCATCGGCACTTCCGTGCGCGCCGGCAGCGCGCATGCCGCGCTCGCCAACGGCGTGCTCGCGCACGCGTTCGAGCTCGACAGCCTGCGCAAGCCCGGCGCCGGCGTGCATCCGGGCGCGACCCTGTGGCCGGCGGCGCTGGCCATCGGCGAGGAACTGGGCGCGGACGGACGCAGCCTGCTGGTGGCGTTCGTCGCCGGCTGCGAGGTGATGTTCCGCATCGGCGCGGCGTCGCGGCATTCGAGCGAATCGCTGGGCTTCCATGCGCCGGGGCTGACCGGTCCCTACGGCGCGGCGGTGGTGGCCAGCCACCTGCTCGGGCTGGACGCCACTCGCACCTGCAATGCCCTGGGCATCGCCGGTTCGCTCGGTGGCGGCCTGCTCGCGTTCGCCAGGGCCGGCAACGGGGCGATGGTGAAGCGGCTGCACATGGGCCGGGCGGCCGAAGCGGGCGTGGTCGCCGCACGCCTGGCGGCGGACGGCTACGAAGGGCCGGATACCGTGCTGGAAGGCCGCTTCGGCTTCCTCGAGGCCTACTGCCGCGACGGGGACGCCTCGCGGCTGGTGCGCGGGCTGGGCACCGAGCACGAGACGCTCACCATCTGCTTCAAGCGCTTCGGCTGCCATGTCACCGCGCACACCCCGGTGCAGAGCCTGCTCGAACTGCGGGCGGAGCACGGCTTCGATGGCGACGCGGTGGCGTCGCTGGTGATCGAGGCGGGCGACAAGGTGCTCTCCCACCACGCGAATGCCGCGCCGTCCGACCTCGCCGGTGCGCAGTACAGCGTTCCGTTCTGCGCGGCGATCGCCCTGCACGAGGATCCGCTGGATCCCAACGTGTTCTCGATGGCGCGGGTCTCCGATCCGCGCATCCGTGCTGCGGCGGCGCGCATCGTGCTGGCGCCGTTCAGCGACGCCGCCGCCGGGCGATCGGCCTGGGCGAGCCGCGTGCGGATCGAACTGAAGGACGGCCGGCGATTCGAGCGCCTGGCGGACGATTTCCGCGGCACGCCCGCCTCGCCGCTGTCCGACGACGAGATGGCCGTGAAGTTCATGCGCATGGCCGGCGCCTTCCCGGCGTCGGGTCGCCTGCTCGAGCAGTTGATGGCGCTCGACGGGCTGTCCGACTGCCGCACGCTCGCGCTCGACGCACGCGACTGATCCCGCCACCGAGCGTCAGCCGCGCGTCATGGCGCGGGCGGGCACCAATGCGGTGCGTCGCTGCAAGCCGCGGGGCGCATCCCGGTGGCGATGCAGCCGGCGCATGAATGCAGGGGTGTCCATGCATTTACTGTGGCCATTCGTTGTGCAAGACTCCTGGGTGCACCGCACCCCGGAGGATTGGACATGGAACCCAGCGAGTACGGCCCGTTCGAGTATTCCCCGATCAACCGGCGCGAGCCGTGGCACTGGCCGAACGGTTCCAGGCTCGCGCTCTGGGTGATCCCGAACATCGAGTTCTTCCCGCTGACCCGGCCGCTGCCCGGCCACCCGTGGGAGAAGGCGAGCGGCAATGCCAGCGACGCGCCGACCGTGCGCGCCTGGGGCCAGCGCGACTACGGCAACCGGATCGGCATCTTCCGCGTGATGGAGGTGCTCGAGAAGTTCGGCATCCGCGCCACCGCCACCATCAACAGCGACGTCTGCGACCGCCATCCGCAGATCGTCGAGGACGCGGTGAAGCTCGGCTGGGAGTTCATGGGCCACAACAAGACCAACAGCCAGCGGCTGACCGGCCTCGACCGCGAAGCCGAGCGCACGGTGATCCGCGACGCGCTCGAGCGCATCCGGCAGGCGACCGGCAGGAAGCCGGTCGGCTGGCTCGGCTCGGGGCTGGCCGAGACCTGGAACACGCTCGACCTGCTGGCCGACGAGGGTTGCCTCTACGTGTCCGACTGGGTGAACGACGACCAGCCGTACCGGATGAACGTCGGCAGCCGCGAGCTGGTCTACCTGCCGTATTCCTACGAGATCAACGACTCGCCGCAGCTCTACTACCGCGACCGTTCGATCGAGGAGTTCGAGCTGATGATCAAGCACCAGTTCGACGTGCTCTACCGCGAGGCCGAGCACTCGGCGCGCGTGATGGCGATCTGCCTGCATCCGTTCATCATCGGCGTGCCGCACCGCATCGGCGGGCTGCAGCGCGCGCTCGACTACATCTGCAGCCATGCGGGCGTGTGGAAGGCCACCGGCACCGAGATCGTCGAGGCCTACCTGAAGACGGGAGTGAAGCTGTGACCGCGGGGGCCCGGCCGGTGCTGCAGGGGCTGGTCCTCGTCGCATCCTGCCTGCCGCTGGTGGTGGCCGCGGCGTCGCCCGACTATCCGCGGCGCACGATCCGGATGATCGTCGCGTTCTCGCCGGGCGGTGGCACCGACATCACCGGGCGCATCGCCGCGCAGGCGATCGCCGAGGGGCTGGGCCAGCCGGTGGTGGTCGACAACCGTCCGGGCAGCGGCGGCATCATCGGCACCCAGATGGCCGCGCGTGCACTGCCCGACGGCTACACCCTGATCACCGGCGGCACCGGCTCGCATGCGATCAACCCGGCGCTGTACAAGGACATCCCCTACGACCCGGTGCGCGACTTCGCGCCAGTCACGCTGGTCGCCTCGACCCCCTACCTGATGGTGGTCACGAATTCGCTGCCGGCGAAGACGGTGCGCGAGTTCGTCTCGCTGCTGAAGTCCGACCCGTCGAAGATCAACATGGCCTCGTCCGGCGCGGGCGGCATGCCGCACCTGGCGGGCGAGCTGTTCCAGCTGATGACCGGCGTGAAGATGACCCACGTGCCGTACAAGGGCACCGGCGCGGTGTTCCCCGACCTGATCTCCGGGCAGGTGCAGGTCACCTTCGGCGACCTGATCGCGGCCTTCCCGCATGTGAAGGGCGGGCGGCTGCGGGCCCTGGCCATCACGTCGCCGAAGCGGGTGGCCAGCCTGCCCGACGTGCCGACCGTGGCCGAGGCCGGGGTCCCGGGCTACGAGGCGGTCGGCTGGTTCGGCGTGTTCGCGCCGGCCCGCACGCCGGTGCCGATCGTCGACGCGCTGCAGGGGGCGATCGCCCGCTACCTAGAGCGGCCCGAGGCGCGCGAGAAGTTCGCGGGGCTCGGTGCCGAGGTGGTCGCCAATCGCCCGGCCGAGTTCGCGGCCGTCCTGAAGGCCGACATCACCCGCTGGGCGCGGGTGGTGAAGGAATCCGGCGCGAGGGTCGAATGAAGCCCGGCATGCCGGTGCAGCCGGTCACCCGTGCGCTGGTCGACCGCGCGCTCGCGCTGGCGCCGGACACCCTGCCGGCCGAGGTGCGCACGCTGGCCCTGCAGTGCATCCTCGACACCTTCGGCGTGATGCTCGCCGCCCGCGACGAGCCGCTGGTGCGCCTGCTCGCCGACGCCGCGCGGGAGGAGGGCGGACGCCAGCAGGCGACCGTGCTGTGCGACGGCCTGCGGGCGTCGGTCGCGCAGGCCGCGCTGTGCAACGGCACGCTGGCGCACGCGCTCGACTACGACGACGTCAACCTGAACATCAACGGCCATCCGTCCGCGGTGTTCCTGCCGGCGCTGCTCGCGCTGGGTGAGTCGATCGACGCATCGGGCCGCGACCTGCTGGTCGCGTTCGTCGCCGGCTACGAACTCGCCTGCCGGGCGGGCGCGCTGGTGCAGCCCGACCACTATGCACGCGGGTTCCATTCCACCGCCACCGTCGGTGCGTTCGGCGCGGCGATGGCCTGCTCGCGCCTGCTCGGCCTGGACGCGGCGCGTAGCGGCCAT
Organism: Betaproteobacteria bacterium; assembly: GCA_021298815.1. GTDB lineage: Bacteria > Pseudomonadota > Gammaproteobacteria > Burkholderiales > CAIKXV01 > CAIKXV01. The sequence goes on from JAJTHE010000016.1 coordinate 42,592, forward strand.
GCGCTGGGCATCGCGGGCACCCGGGCCTCCGGTCTGAAGGCGATGTTCGGCACCGACTGCAAGGCCTACCATGCCGGCCTGGCTGCCGAGGACGGCGTGCGGGCTGCGCTGCTCGCGCAGCGCGGCATGTCGAGCCGGACCGACGTGCTCGAATGCCGGCAGGGCTTCGCCGCCGCGCTCAGCAACGACTTCCATCCCGATCGCGCGCTGGTGCCCGACCGCTGGTTCATCCGCGACAACCTGTTCAAGTACCACGCCGCCTGCTACGGCACGCATTCGACCATCGAGTGCGCGCTGCGGCTGCGCGCCGAACACGCGCTCGATCCGGCGGCCATCGACCGCATCGTGATCCGGGTCGAGAAGGTCAACGACGGCACCTGCAACATCGCCTGGCCCGAATCGAGCCATGAAGCCAAGTTCAGCCTGCGCTTCACCGCGGCGCTCGCGCTGTGCGGCGGGGACACCGGGGCACTCGACAGCTATGGCAGCGGCCATCTCGCCGACTCGCGCATCCGTCGGCTGATCGAACGTACCGAGGTCGAACTGGTCGAGGGTTGCCCGACGATGTTCACGCAGGTGGCGGTCACTGCGGGCGGTCGGGAAGTGCGTACCGAGCACGACTCCGGCGTGCCGTTGTCCGACCTCGCGCTGCAGGGAAGCAGGCTCGATGCGAAGTTCGCCTCGCTCGCCGGGCGGGTGCTCGGCAGCCGGCGCGCGGCGGAACTGTCGAGCGCGATCCGCTCGCTCGAGGACGTGCGGGTACGCGACCTGGTGGCGCTGTGCGCGCCGACGGACTGATTCGAACGATGCGCGCCGGCCACGTGCCGGCGCCCGGCAGGAGGTGCGGCAGATGAACGTCCCGACCATGCATGACCCGGCGGTGCACGGCGGCGCCGGGGACGCGACCGCCGATGCCGGGGCCCGCGCGGCGGTGGCCCTCGGCATCCGCCGCCTCACCGACTGGGCGGCCGGCCATCGCGCGCCCGCATCCGGTGGCGTCGATCCGCTGGCGGCCTTCCCCGCATCCATCGCCTTCCGCGCGGCGCGCGTGATCGGCGACAACCTCGCGGCGGCGCTGGCCGCGTCGCCCGAGCCGGAGGTCGACCGGGTGCACCGCCAGCTCGTACGTCGCGGTGGCGCCGCCGAGTGCACGCTGCTGGCGGCGCCGCCGCTGCGCACCGACCGCTTCTCCGCCGCGCTGGGCAACGGCATCGCGGGCAGCTGGTGCGAACTGGACGAAGGCTACCGGCTCGCGCCTTGCCATGCCGGCCTGTACACGCTGCCTGCGCTGTGGGCCGAGGCCGAGGCCGGCGGGCTCACCGTCGCCGAGGTGCTGGCCTGCGCAGTGCTCGCCTACGAGGTCACCGGGCGCTTCGCGCGTTGCTGGATCTTCCCGCAGATGACCCTGCATCCGCACCCGCAGACCGCCGCCATCGGCGGCGCCATCGCCACGACGCTGGCACGCCGCTCGGATGCGCGCATCACCCACGATGCGGTGACCTCGGCCGCGACGCTGGTCACGGTGGGCGGCTACGAGCATGCGCTACGCGGGGCGCTGGTGCGTAACGTGTGGGCCGCGGTCGGCACCGCCAACGGCATGCGCGCGGCCGACTGGGCCGAATGCGGGCTGGGTGGCCTGCCCGATGGCGCCTACGACGTGTTCACCACGCTGCTCGGGCAGGCCGCGGATCCCGCGGCGCTCGACCACGGCCTCGGCGAGACCTGGGCGATCGGTTCCGGCTACCACAAGGTCCACGCCTGCTGCCAGTCGACGCATTCGGCGGTCGAGGCGACCCAGGCCGCGATGGCGCTGCTGCCGGCCGGGCGCACCCATGCCGATGTCGTGTCGGTCCTGCTCGAGAGCCACCGGCCGCAGATGAGCAACCCGCGCCCGCAGACCACGCTCGCCGCGCGCTTCTCGTTCGAGCATGTGCTGGCCACCGTGCAGGTGCATGGCCATGCCGGGGCCGATGCCTTCGCGGCGTCGACGCTGGACGACCCGGCGATCGTGCGGCTGCGCGAGCGCATCCGGCTGGTGCCGTATGCGCCGGTGCGGCCGCGGCCGCTCGACCGTCCGGCGCGGGTCACCCTGACGCTGTGCGACGGCGCGCAGGTCACCGGCGAATGCCTGAGTGCGCGTGGCGGCCCCGACCGGCCGTTCGACGATGCGCAGATCCGCGCCAAGGCGCAGGGCATCACCGGCGAGCGCCATCCGCGCTTCGTCGAGGCGGTCGATGCCCTCGAGCGCCTCGATCCCGCGACGCTGGCGCAGCCGTGGTCCGCATGGATCGCGGCGGCGCTTGCCCGATGAACGACCTCCAGGCAGCCCGTCCAATCGAGAGGAGTGCGTAGATGCGACCGTCCCCGAGACTGCTTCCCGCCGCCATCCTGCTGCTGCCGTGGGCCGGCAGTGCCCTCGCGCAGGCGTGGCCGGCGAAGACCGTGCGCATCGTCGTGCCGTTCACCGCCGGTGGCACCACCGACATCATCGCGCGGCTGATCAGCGCCCGGCTGTCCGAGGCGCTGGGCCAGCAGTTCATCGTCGACAACCGCGCCGGCGTGGGCGGCGTGCTCGGCATGGACATCGTCGCCAAGGCCCCGCCCGATGGCTACACCGTCGTGCTGGGTTCCACCAGTTCGACCGCGGTCAACGTCGGCCTGTACCCGAAGATGCCCTACGACCCGCTGAAGGACCTCGCGCCGATCATGCAGGTGGCCACCGGTCCCTACGTGCTCGCCGTGCATCCGGCGCTGCCGGCGAAGGACGTCGCCCAGCTCATCGCGCTGGCGCGGGCGCGGCCCGGCCAGCTCAACTTCGGCTCCTCGGGCAACGGCACCGCGCTGCACCTGACCGCCGAACTGCTGAAGTCGATGACCGGCACGCAGATGGTCCACGTTCCCTACAAGGGCGCATCGGCCGCGATGCCCGACCTGCTGTCCGGCCAGACCCAGTTCATGTTCTCGGACATGCCGCTGTTCGCGCCCCATGTGAAGGCCGGCAGGCTGCGCGTGCTGGCGGTGACCACCGCGAGGCGCTCGTCGGTGCTGCCCGACCTGCCGCCGATCGCCGACACCGTGCCGGGATACGAGGCGACCTCGTGGTACGGCTTCATGGCGCCTGCAGGTACCCCGCGCGAGATCATCGCCCGCTTCAATGCCGAGGTGACGAAGGTGCTCAAGCTGCAGGACATCCGCGACCGCTACCGCGACCTGGGCATCGAGCCGGTGTCGGGCACGCCGGAGCAGTTCGGTGCGTACATCGCGAGCGAGATCCGGCGCTGGGGCGCGGTGATCAAGTCGGCGGACGTGAAGATCGAATGAGGACGCGGCGCGATGCGGCCCGATGAACTGTCCGCGGTCGATGCGGTCGCGCTGATCCGCGCCGGGCGGCTGAGCGCCACCCGCCTGGTCGAGGCCTGCCTGGAGCGGATCGCGCAGCGCGAGCCGCAGGTGCGCGCCTGGGTCGCGATCGACGCGGAAGGCGCGCTGTCGCGGGCGCGTGCGCTCGACGCGAAGGGCGGGCGCGACGGGCTGCTGCACGGCATCCCGGTCGGCGTGAAGGACGTGATCGAGACCGCCGACCTGGCCACCGCCTACGGCTCGCCGATCTACGAGGGCCATCGTCCACGCGCCGATGCGGCCTGCGTCGCGCTGCTGCGGGCCGAGGGCGGCATCGTGCTCGGCAAGACGGTGACCGCCGAGTTCGCGACCACCACGCCGGGCGCCACGCGCAATCCGTGGAACCCCGCGTTCACGCCGGGCGGGTCTTCCAGCGGATCGGCGGCTGCGGTCGCCGACTGCATGGTGCCGCTTGCCTGCGGCACGCAGACCGCGGGCTCGGTGCTGCGGCCGGCGGCCTTCTGCGGCATCGCCGGCTTCAAGCCGACCTTCGGCTGGCTGAGCCGGCAGGGCGTGAAGCAGGTGTCCGAGTCGCTCGATACCCTGGGCAGCTTCGGCCGCACGGTCGGCGATGCCGCACTGATGGCGGCGGCCATGGCGCGGCGTCCGGGCCTCGCGCTGGCCGATCCCGACGCGCCGGCATCGATCACCGTGGTGCGTACCGATGCGGCGGCGGAGGCCTCCCCCGAGGCGTGGACCGCCCTCGACCGCGTCGCGGCCCTGCTGTCGGCGGCCGGCGTGGCGGTCGGCGCCTCCGAACTGCCCGAACCCTGCAGCGCGTTGCCGCGCATCCATCCGGCCATCGAGCACTACGAGACCGCGCGCGCGCTTGCGCACGAGCATGCGCACCATGCGCAGCGCCTCAGCCCGAAGCTGCGCGACCGGCTCGACCACGGCATCGCGATGCCGCACGAGGAACACGCTCGGGCGCAGGCGGTCGCACGCGCCTGCCGCGAGGCGGTCGCCCGCTGGTTCGACGGCCACCGGCTGCTGCTCACGCCGTCGGCGCCGGGCGAGGCGCCCGAAGGCCATGCGACCACCGGCAGCGCGGCGTTCAACCGCCGCTGGAGCCTGCTCGGGCTGCCCTGCCTGACGCTGCCGGTGATGCACGGGCCGAACGGCCTGCCGGTCGGCGTGCAACTGGTGGCCCGCTGGCATGACGAGGCGGCGCTGCTCGCCGCGGCTGCATTCGTCGAGCGCCAGGTGGGCTGGCGCGCGTGATGCGGTCACCAGGCCTGCTGCAGCATCGCCTCGATCTGCTCTGCCGATTCGATCGGCCGCGGGTTGAAGGCGAGCCCGGGCTCGGCATGGATGCGCTGCGCGACCTCGGCCAGCGCGCTGCGCGCGATGCCGAACTCGCGCAGGGATCGGCGCAGCCCGGCCTGGCGGCGGTAGCGGTCGAGCCGCTCGACCAGGGCCTCGACCGAGGCATCGGGCGCACCGATCGCGCCGGCGATGTCCGCGGCCGCGGCCGGGCACGCGGGCAGGTTGAACGCCAGCGCATGCGGCAGCACCAGCGCGTTGACTTCGCCATGCGAGGCGCCGAGCACCGGCGCGAGCTTGTGGCAGGTGGCATGGTGCAGGGCGGTGCGCGCGTTGATGATCGCGGCCGCGACCAGGTAGCTGCCGAGCAGCAGGTCGTCGGCACCATCCGCCGCGCCCGCCGTGCCGGCCGCATCCAGGCGTGGATGGAAACGCGCGTCGGCGCCAGCCATCAGCCGGGCCAGGCCTTCGCGCGCGAACAGGTCGGATACCGGCGTGCGTGCCGTCGAGTAGAGCGCCTCGCAGCCGTGCGCGAGCGCGTTGGCGAGCGATCCCGCGAGCACCGGGGCAGGGATGTCGTCCAGCGCAGCCGGATCGAGCACCAGTACCCGGGCGGCCAGTTGCGGGTCGCGGAACAGCACCTTGTACATGTCCTCGCGGGTCAGGCTGAAGCCGGGCGTGACTTCGGCACCGGAGAGCGTGGTCGGGATCGCCAGCAGCGGCACCTTCGGCGCGGTGCCGGGCTGGCCGACGATGCGGCCGTCCTCCCGGCGCAGCGCGAAGCGTTCGATGTCGCCGCCCTCGGCCAGCGCGAGCGCGACGCCCTTGGCCAGGTCGGACACGCTGCCCCCGCCGAACGCGACGATGCCGTCGCAACCGTCGCGCGTGGCGAGCGCGGCCGCACGCAGCGCGGTCGACAGCGGCGCATGCAGCGGCACGTCGTCCCAGACGGTGACGGCGCGCGGATCGAACCCGCCGGCGAGCCGGGCGAACAGCGCACTGCGCCGGCCGCGCGCGCTGCAGACGATGAACGGACGCCGGATGCCCTCGGCGGCCGCCTCGCCGGCCGTGCGGTCGATGGCGCCGGCGCCGAGCACCAGCCGCTGCCTCGGAAACGCATGGACGAAGGACATCGACGACATCGGCGGACCCCGGCGGGCATGGAACGTGAGGCCGAGCATAACGCGGCGGCGCGGCGATGGCGGCGATGAGTGCGGACCTGCCGCCGTCGCACCCGGACCCGCGGGACCCGGACCTGGACCCGCCAGCCGGGGCGTTCGGCCTGCTGATCTCTTCCTTCGACTTCTCGCCGGTGGCCGAGGACGAGTTCCACGACTGGTACGACACCGAGCACATCCCGGAGCGACTGCGCATCCCGGGTTTCCTCGACATCCGGCGCTGGTCGAGCATCGACGACCCGAAGGTGTCGATGACGACCTACGACCTCGCGTCGCCGGCCGTGCTGCGCAGCCCGGGCTACCTCGCGGTGGGCTACGAGAACAATTCGCCGTGGACGCGGCGGGTCGGCTGGCGCTGCATCAAGCGCCTGCGCGCCGAGGCGGTCCAGGCCTGGCCCGGCCGCGCGCTCGCCCCGGCCTACGCCGGTGCACTGCTGGTCGCCGCGGCCAATCCGGCACCGGGACGCGAGGCGGCACTGGAGGCCTGGGTCGAGGGCCATGCCGCCGGCCTTGCGCCCGGTGGCGCCGGGGCGCAGGGTGGCAGCGGCGCCGTGCCCGGGCTGAACGGCGTGCGTGCCTTCCGGGCCTGGGCCGGTACGCACCGGCACGTCGTCACCTATCATCTCGACCATGAACGCCTGCTGCAGGATCCGTCCTGGCAGGCGAGGGTGGTGCAGCCCTGGCGCGACCAGCCTGCCGCCGCCGATCTTCAGTTCACCCGCTGCCGCCGCTACGTGCGCGGCGCCTGACCCAACGGAGAGATCCCGATGAACGACATGAAGGCACCCGCCGGCGTCGAACGGCAACCGCTCACGCCGGCCCAGGTGCGGGCGATGTACCCCGGGGCGCTGTCGCAGACCTATCTCGACGTCGCCGGGCGCTGCCTGATCGGCACCCCGGTGCGCGCGGCGATCGAGCGTCACCTCGACATGCGCATGCTGGGCGGGGACAAGCCGGCGATGTTCGCGCTGGTCGAGCGCACGCGGGCGAGCTTCGCGCGGCTGGTCAACGCCCACCCGGACGAGGTCGCCTACACGAAGAACATCTCGGAAGGCCTGAACATGGTCGCCACCGCCATCGACTGGAAGCCGGGCGAGAACGTGGTGCTGTGCGCCGACCTCGAGCACGCCAACAACGTGTATGTCTGGCTCAACCTGGCGCGCCGCTTCGGCATCGAGGTGCGCGCGATCCCGATGCGCGGCGGCATGTACCCGGTGGCCGAGATGGCGGCCGCGGTCGATGCGAAGACGCGCCTGGTCACGCTGTGCGCGGTCAGCTTCGCGCCCGGCTTCCGAACCGACCTCGCGCCGCTGTCGGAGGCCTGCCGCAGGCATGACGCACTGTTCATGGTCGACGGCGCGCAGTCGGTCGGCATGATCGACAGCGACGTCGAACGCTTCGGCATCGATGCGCTCGCGGTGTCGACCCAGAAGGGCCTGCTCGCGCTGTACGGGATGGGCTTCCTCTACGTGCGCCGGCGCTGGGCAGAGCGCCTGTCGCCGATGTTCCTCGCGCGCTTCGGCGTCGACCTCGGCGAGAAGGGCGAGGCCGCGCTCGGCGACTTCGACTTCACGCTGATGCCCGGCGCGCGCCGCTTCGACCTGGGCAACTACAACTTCATCGGCGCGGCGGCGGCCGACGCCTCGATGGACATCATCCACCGGGTGGGCATCGCGAACATCGAGGCGCACAACGTGGGCCTCGCGGTGCAGCTTGCGGAGGGATTGAAGGCGCTCGGCCTGCCGCTGATCGGCGAGCCGCGTGGTGCGCATCGCAGCCAGATCGTGATGATCGGTGCGCTCGGCGACGGCCACGACGCGGCCGACGACGGCCGCATGCAGTCGCTGTACGAGCACCTGAGCGCAAACCATGTGAAGCTCTCGGTGCGGCGCGGCGCACTGCGCTTCTCGATCCACCTGTACAACGACGCATCGGACATCGCGCGCGTGCTCGAGCTGTGCGGCGAATGGACGCGCGGCGCGGCGAAGGCCGCGCAATGAGCTTCGACGTGATCGTGGTCGGCGAAGGCATCGCCGGCCTGGCGGCCGCCCGCGATTGCGCGCGCGCGGGGCTGCGCACCGGCACCGTCGAGCAGATGATGTTCGGCGGGCTGGTGACCAGCATCAACGAGCTGATCGACTGGCCGGGCGAGGGCGGCGAGTCGTGTTCGGGCAGCGACCTCGCGGCGAACTGGATCACCGAGGCGGCCGATGCCGGGGTCGAGAGCCTGGGCGGGCAGGCCACCGGCCTCGAGGCCGCCGACAGTGGCCTGCTGCTGCACACCGATGCCGGCACGCATGCGGCACGTTGCCTGATCGTCGCCTCCGGCGCGGCGCGGCGCCCGCTGGGCATCCCCGGCGAGCACGCCTATGTCGACCGCGGCCTGTCGCACTGCGCCGACTGCGACGGACCGCTGGTGAAGGGCGCCGACGTGGTGGTGGTGGGCGGTGGCGACAGCGCGCTGCAGGAAGCCGCGGTGCTGGCGCACTACGCGCGCACCGTGCATGTCGTGCACCGGGGAAGCGCGTTCCGTGCGCGGCCCGCAGTGCGGGCCGTGTTCGAGCAGGCTTTCGCCGGCCGGGAAGGCGCGCTGTCGATCCACTGGCACTCCACCGTCACGGCGATCGAAGGCGAGGACGGCATCGAGGCGGTCCAGGTCGCCGGGCCGGGCGGCATCGCGCGGCTGCAGGCGCGTGCGGTCTATCCCTGCGTCGGGCTGGTGCCGAACAGCGCCTGGACCGGGCTGCCGGTGGACGCTGCCGGCGCGATCCGGGTGGACGAGCGCCTGGCCACGCCGATGCCCGGTGTCTACGCGATCGGCGCGGTGCGTGCCGGCCATGGCGGCCGGCTGGTGGATGCGGTGGCCGATGCAGCGCGCGCCGCAGGCGCCGTGAAGGAGGCATTGCAATGCTGAAGCTCTGGGGACGCCTGACGTCCAACCGTACGCAGAAGGTGCTGTGGACGCTGGCCGAGGTCGGTATCGAGTTCGATTTCATCCTCGCCAGCGGCGTGATGGGCCCGGGTGGCCATGTGGCGAAGGGCAACACGCCGTTCGGCGTCGTCGACACGCCGGAGTACCGGGCGCGCAACCCGAACGGACGCATCCCGACCATCGACGACGACGGCTACGTGCTGTGGGAGTCGAACGCGATCTGCCGCTACCTGGTGATGCAGTATGCGCCGCAGGCGATGTATGGCAACGACGTGCGCACCTTCGCCTCGGCCACGCGCTGGCAGGACTTCGAGAACAACGAACTGCTGCCGCCGCAGCACGAACTGGTCATGGAACTGGTGCGCCTGCCGCCCGAACAGCGCAGCGCCGAAAACCTGGCGAAGGCGCGGGCGGCGTTCGACAAGCGGCTGGAGATCGTCGAGGCCCAGCTCGCGCGCACCCGCTACATGGTCGGCGACCGGTTCACCTTCGGCGACATCCCGATCGGCATCCGCGTGCACCGCTGGGTGCTGCTGGAACCGCAGCGCCCGTCGTTCCCGAACATCGAGCGCTGGTATGCCGAGCTGGTGCAGCGTCCGGCGTTCCAGCGCTTCACCGCCGATCCGGCGAACCATGTCGAGGGATAGGCGGCGGGCACACGGTTGACGCGGCAGTCGGTAAACTCTGCCGCCCCGTCGCGGATTGCATCGCCGGTCGATCGTACCCGCCTGCGCCGCGCGAACGATCGCATGCATGACGATCGTGGTGGCAGCCCACGCACATCCCGGAGGAATCCCATGAGCAGCACCCGCCGCATCGTATCCCGTTCCCCCCTGCGCGCAGTGGTCGCCGCAGCCGCCACGGTCGCCGCGGCCGCTTCCGTGCTGGTACCCGCCGCGGCGATCGCCCAGGCCTGGCCCGTGAAGCCGGTGCGCGTGATCTTTCCGTATCCGCCGGGCGGCGGCACCGACGCGGTCGGGCGCATCGCGACCAACGCGCTGGGCGAGCAGCTCGGCCAGACCTTCGTCGTGGACACCCGGCCCGGCGCCAGCGGACAGATCGGCACCGAGGTGGCGAGCAAGGCGCCGGCCGACGGCTACACGCTGGTGCTGGGCAACGTGGCCCCGCTGGCGATCCTGCCCGCCTCCAACCCGAAGCTGCCCTACGACCCGTTGCGCGACCTTGCGCCGATCAGCCTGATCGCCACCTCCGACTACATCCTGACCGTGCATCCGTCGCTGCCGGTGAAGAACCTGAAGGACCTGATCGCGCTGGCGAAGAAGCGCCCGGGCGAACTGAGCTTCGCTTCCAGCGGCGCGCTGGGCGGGCCGCACCTGGCGGGCGAACTGCTCAACCTGCTCGCCGGCATCAACGTGCTGCACGTGCCGTACAAGGGCAACGGCCCGGCGGTGGTGGCGGTGCTCTCGGGCGAGGCCACCATGCTCTACGGCACCGGGCCGGCGGTCGTCCCGTTCGCGCAGCAGGGCCGCATGCGCATCCTGGCCACCACCGGCCTGAAGCGCACGATCAAGGACGTGCCCGCTATCTCCGAGCAGATCGACGATTTCCAGGTCACCCAGTGGTACGGCCTGCTGGCACCGGCCGGCACGCCGCGCGAGATCGTCGACCGCCTGGCGAAGGAGACCGCGCGGCTGGTGGCCGACCCGAAGAACGCGGCGGCACTGGTGAAGCTCGGCGCGGAGCCGATGTCCAACAGCCCGGCGGAGTTCCGCCGCTTCATCGAAGGCGAGATCGCGCGCTACACCAAGGTGGTGAAGGCAGCAAAGCTGTCGGCGCAATGAGCGCCGGCGGGGAACTCGATCCGTTCGAGTTCTTCTTCGACAAGCCGTGGAGCGACGGCCTGCCGGTGGTGACGCCGACGCAGGCACGGCTCGAGTGGATGCTGGGCGGCACCCGGCGCGACCCGGCGCAGGTGATCGGCCCGGTGCCGCCGGCGATGAACGTGGCGACGGTGCGCGACGTCGCGCTGCATGCGGTGATGGCCGGGTGCCGTCCGGACTATCTTCCGGTCGTGCTCGGCGGCCTCGCGCTGATCCTGCAGGAGCCGTTCAACATGAACGGCGTGCAGGGCACGATGCACGGCGTGGCACCGCTGATGATCGTCAACGGTCCGTACGCGGCGAAGATCGGCCTGCACGGGGGCAACGGCTGCCTCGGGCCAGGCTTCCGCGCCAACGCGACCATCGGGCGTGCGATCCGGCTGCTGCTGCTCAACCTCGGCGGCGGCATCCCGGGGCTCGCCTCGGCCACCGTGCTGTCGACGCCGCAGCGCTATACCGCCTGCTGGACCGAGAACACCGAGCGCAGCCCGTGGCAGACGCTGGCCGTGTCGCGCGGCTACCGCGCGGACGAGGACGTGATCACCTGTGCGATGGTCGAGAGCCCGCGCCTGTGCTACGACGACGTGAGCCAGGAGCCGGTTCGGCTGCTGACCGGCATCGCCGACACCATGGCGGCGATGAGCAGCTGGAACATGCATGTGCGCTCCGACATGGTGGTGGTGATCGGGCCCGAGCAGGCGACGCTGTGCGAACGGTCCGGATGGCCCAGGGCGCGCGTGCACGAGTGGCTGGTGGCCAATGCCGGCATGAAGGTCGCGGACATGCGGCGCGGCGGCAACTGGCGCGACGAGCGTGCACGGAAGATCGGGGTGGACCCGTCCGACGATGCCGCGTTCGTGCCGGTGATCAAGGACCCGCGCGACCTGCACCTGATGGTCGCCGGCGGATGGGGCCCGGTCAGCGCGGTCGCACATGGCTGGGGCGGCGGCAGCCGGGCGGTGCATGGCACCTATCGCACCGATTGATGGCGGGGCACCTGTGCAGGGAAGGGATGCAGTGATCGACGAATTCGAATTCTTCCTCGACAAGCCGTGGTCGGACGGGCTGCCGGTGGTGACGCCGACCGAGGCGCGCCTGGCGCCGTTCCTCGCCGTGGCCGGACGCGACCCGGACGAGCCGATCGGCCGCGTACCGCCGGCGATGGAGCCGGTGACGGTGCGCATCGCCGCGATCCACGCCCTGATGGCGGGCTGCCGCCCCGAGTACCTGCCGGTGGTGCTCGGCGCGCTGCCGCTGATCCTGCGCGACGAGTTCAACCTGAACGGCGTGCAGGGTACGATGCACGGCGTCGCGCCGCTGATGATCGTCAACGGCCCGCATGCGGCGAAGATCGGGCTCAACGGCGGCAATGGCTGCTTCGGCCCCGGCTTCCGCGCCAACGCGACCATCGGGCGCGCGATCCGGCTGATGCTGCTCAACCTCGGCGGCGGCATGGCCGGCATCGCCTCGGCGACCATCTTCGCCACGCCGATGCGCTACACCGCCTGCATCACCGAGAACATCGCGCGCAGCCCCTGGGAGAGCCTGGCTGCATCCAAGGGATATGGCGCGGGACAGGACGTGCTCACCTGCGCGATGGTCGAGAGCCCACGCCTGCATTTCGACGACGTTAGCCAGGAACCGGAACGCCTGCTGACCGGCATCGCCGACGGCATGACCGCGCTCGGCTCGTGGAACATGCATGCCCGCTCCGACATGGTGGTCGCGATGGGCCCGCAGCATGCGACCATCTGCGCCCAGGCCGGCATGAGCCGCGCCGACGTGCACCGCTGGCTGGTCGAGCGCGCCGGGCGCACGGTCGGCGACCTCAAGCGCGGCGGCAACTGGCGGCGCGAGCGTGCATTGCAGTTCCCGATCAAGGTCGATCCGGACGACGACGGCTGCTTCATCCCGACGCTGAAGGATCCGGTCGACCTGCAGCTGATCGTCGCCGGTGGCTGGGGCCCTTGCACCGCGATCTGCCATGGCTGGAGCGGCGGCAGCCGTGCGGTGCATGGCACCTATGCCGTCCGATGAACCGAACATCCCTGGAAGGAACGCAACCATGAACGAACTGCCCTTCATCGATCCGACCGCCGGCGGCAACCGTCCGCCGGTCGCCCTCGCGCCCCGTCCGATGGACCTCGCCGGCAAGGTGGTGGCGATGATCGACAACACCAAGGAGCAGGGCAGCGTGATTCTCGAGACGATCGCCCAGGTGCTGCGCGAGCGCCATGGCGTCGCGAAGGTGATCATCCGCCGCAAGGAGCACTACTCCAAGCCGGCCACCGACCAGCTGATCGACGAACTCGCGCAGGAGGCCCACCTGGCCGTCGCTGCCGTGGGTGGGTGAGGGTCCTGCACGTTGTGCAGTGTGCACGACACCGTGGAATTCGAGAAACGCGGCATCCCCGCGACCGTGATCATCACGCAGGCCTTCCGCAACGCCTGCATCTTCCAGTTCCGGTCCAAGGGCATGGCCGGCCATCCGTACATCGAGCTGCCGCACCCGATCAGCAACCTCACCGAGGACGAGATGCGCGACGTGACGCTGAAGGAGGTCGACGCGCTGGTGCGCCAGCTCGTGGCCTGAGGTCGGCTCAGCGCGGCCGCACGAAGCGCAGCGCGAACTTGTCGCTGGAGGGCTTGGCCTGGTTCCAGTGGGTGTCGCGCGGGTCGGCCTTGTTGCGCCAGGCGGCGCTGTCGGCTTCGAACACGAAGCCGGCGGCCTCGATCTCCTTGCGCATCACCGCTTCCTCGATGCGATGGAAGGTCTCGGTGGCCGACAGGCCGGCGCCGTCGCGCGCGGAATGGTCCATGACCACCAGGCGTCCACCGGGCCGCAGCGCGGCGAGCAGCGCGCGGTTCATCTTCATGCGGTCGGTGGGCGTGTTCACGATGTCGTGGTAGGAGAGGATCAGCGTGACCAGGTCCACGCGCGGCAGGTTCGCGGGATAGGGATCCTCCGTCGGCCGGACCAGCACCTCGATGTTCGAGCCCGGGGCCTTGGCGCGCGCCTCGAGCGGTGGACGTACGGTGGGCGTATGCGCCCAGACCTTGCCCGTGCTGCCCGCGGCGGCCGACATCACCTGCGTCGTGTAGCCACCGCCGGCCCAGATGTCGAGCACGCGCATGCCGGGGCGCACCATCGCCAGGCGCAGCAGGTCGGCGGGCTGGCGCCGCACGTCGGCCTTGCGGTCGGCGTCGGGCCGGGCGGGGCTCGCCAGCACCTTCTCGATCTCGGCGAGTTGCGCCGGCGTCAGCGCCTGTCCCGTGCCGGATGCCGGTCCGGACCCTCCCGGTTGCGTCGCACAGCCCGACAGCGCGGATGCCAGGCCCCAGGGCGCGGCGATCAGGGCCAGGCTGGCGGCGATGCCGCGTCGCCTGCCGTCCGGCAGCGAGGACGGATGCTGCTCGAGCGTTGCAGGCCGCAGGTGCTGGCGTGCCGATTCCTGGTCCATCATGGGGCTCCTCCTCGTGCAGGTGGCGAGCATCGTATCAAGTCTGGCCGTCGTGCGGCGGCGGCGCCGACGGCAGGGCGTCTTGATGCGCATCAATGCGCGGAGCCCCGGACGGCCTACACTAGTCTGGACAGGCGCCGCCTGCCGTATTCCAGAGGAGACGACTCATGTACCGGAAGATCCTGGTTGCCATCGACGACAGCGAAACCTCGGCCCGCGGGCTGGACGAAGCGATCAAGCTCGCGAAGGGCGACACCGCGCAGCTCTGCATCCTGCACGTGATCGAACCCACGGCGCTGGCGATGTACCCGGAGGCCGCGGCCTATGCGGACGACCTGTTCGACATGCTGCGCGAGGCCGGCAAGGAGGTGCTGCAGAAGGCGGTCGCGCGCGCCGCGAAGCGGGGCCTGCAGGCGCGCAGCGCGCTGATCGAGAACCGCGGGTTCCCGATCGCCGAACTGATCGTCGAGTATGCGGGGCGGTGGAAGGCCGACGTGATCGTGCTCGGCACCCACGGCCGCCGCGGCTTCAGCCACCTGCTGATGGGCAGCGACGCCGAGAGCGTGGTGCGCAGCTCGCCGATCCCGGTGCTGCTGGTGCGCAGTCCGGATGGCGCGAAGCCCGGCACGAAGCCGCGCAGGCCCGCCAGCAAGGGGCAGAAGGCAGCGCGACCCGCCGCCCGCGGCTAGACCGGCGGCGCGCCGATCGGCTTCGGTCCAGTGGTTTCCTGCATGCCTGCCATCTACGGCATTCTTTTCCAGCCACGGTGAAGTGGCGGGACGTGCGGTATCGCCGGGGGCTTTCCCCGGCTGCACGCGCGCCCAGACCAGGGGGAGTCGATCGATGAGCAGAAAATGGATGGCTGCGCTCGCGCGCGGCATGCGGCCGGCCGCGCTGGCCGGCGCGTTGGGGATCCTTGCCGGAGTGGCCGGGGCGCAGACGCCGACCACACCGCCGACGGCCAAGGAGATCGAGGCACGCCGTGCGATGGGCGGCTACTTCCCCGAGCGGATGAACAATCCCAACCTCACGGCCAACCCGCCACACCTCATCGCGACCCCGCTCGACCAGATCCCGCTCGACCGCATCCGGGTGCCCGAGGGCTTCAAGGCGGAAGTCTGGGCGCACGGCATTCCCGGTGGCCGCATGATGGCGCGCGCCCCGGGGGGCGCGCTGTTCGTCGGCACCCGCACCATCGGCCGCGTCTACGCGGTCTACGAGAAAGACGGCCAGCGCGTCTCCAAGGTGGTCGCCGAGAAGCTGGTGCAGCCCAACGGCGTGCTGGTGCAGAACGGATCGCTGTACATCGCCGCGATCAACCGCGTGTTCCGCTACGACAACATCGAGGCCAACCTCGAGAACATCCCGACGCCGGTGGACATGACCGAGGCGTTCAAGCTGCCGCCGGAAGTGCACCACAACTGGAAGTTCCTCGCCTTCGGTCCCGACGGCAAGATCTACTTCCAGGTGGGCGCGCCCTGCAACGCCTGCGAGATCAACCCCGGCGTGCACGGCCAGATCCGTCGCTACAACCTCGACGGCTCGGGCATGGAGATCGTCGCGCGCGGGGTACGCAACACGGTGGGCTTCGACTTCCATCCGAAGACCGGCGAACTCTGGTTCACCGACAACGGACGCGACTGGGCTGGCGAGAACGGCTTCGAGGACGAGCTCAACCGGCTGCCCGCCAACATGATCGGCGCGAACTTCGGCTTCCCGTACTGCCATGCCAACGGGCAGCCCGACCCGGATGTCCGCGTGCCCAATCCCTGTGCCAACACCGTTCTTCCGGTGGCGTTGCTGGGGGCGCACACGGCCGCACTGGGCATGCGCTTCTATACCGGCAAGATGTTCCCGGCCGACTACCAGAACTCGATCATGATCGCGCGCCGGGGTTCGTGGAACCGCACCGAACGCGCGGGCTATGACGTGGTGCGCGTGACGGCGACGCCGGATGGCCGCAATGCCCGAGTCACCCCGTTCATGACCGGCTTCCTGGACACCGCGAAGAACACCTACCACGGCCGGCCGGTCGACGTGCTGCAGCTGCCCGACGGGTCGCTGCTGGTCGCCGACGAGCAGAATGGCGCGATCTACCGTGTGAGCTACGCGAAGTGACAGGCCGTTCCGGATACGCGCCGCAGCCGCTGCGGCGCGTGTTCGCATCGGTTGCGCTGGTCGCGATCCTCGCGGCCGGCGTCGCCTCCGCGCAGCAGGTCTGGCGGCCGGGCGATCCCGCCAGGGGCGCTTCACTCGCCGCCGGCTGCGCAGCCTGCCACGGCGAGCACGGTGCGGCGCCGCTTCCGGGCATGCCGGCGCTGGCCAGCCAGCAGCCGGAGTTCATCATGCTGCAACTCGTGCTGATGCGCGAAGGGTTGCGCGACGTGCCGGCGATGACCGGGACACTGAAGGGACTCACCGACCGCGACCTGGTGGATATCGCCACCTACTACGGGGCGGCCCGGCCGTTCCGCAGCCCGCCGGCGCGCGATCCGGCGCTCTACGCCCGCGGCGAAACGCTGTCGAAGGCGATGGGTTGCAACAGCTGCCACATGGGCGATTACAGCGGGCAGCGCCAGGTACCGCGGCTGGTCAACCAGCGCGAGGACTACCTCGCGGCCGCGCTGCGTGCGTACCGGGACGACCGGCGCAGCGGCACGGACACCAGCATGAATGCGGTTATGTACAAGGCCGTGGACGCGGATATCGCCGCGATCGCGCACTACCTCGCCCAGCGCACCGTGGGTCCTGCGGAGGCGCCTTCGACGGCGGCGAGTCCGGGTGCGGGCTCGCGGTAGTCAACCTGCGGTCGACCCCTGCGCCCGGACGATCAGATGCGGTAGCGCTCGACGCGACTCCAGTCGACGAGGGGGGCGAGGCCAACGAGGCCGTCCAGCCTGACGACACCCTCGCGGATTTCGGGCGAGCGCGTGGCGATCTGGTCCGCGTAGGCCAGGAAGAACGTGGATTCGGCCGGCAGCGAGCCGGCGCGCCGGGGAAATGCGGCGGCCACGTTCAGGCTGGCGAACGCGCCCAGCGCGCTTTCCGCGTGCAATCCCACGTTCACCGCGCAGCCTGCCGCATCGGCGGCGTGCGCGATGTCGAGGGCGATGCTCGCCCCCACCCGTGCCGCCTTGAGGCCGAAGAAGCGCGCACCGCGTTCCAGGAACAGCTCGGCGTCTTCGAGCGAAAGACAGCGTCCGTCCACCACGAACGGTATCGGCAGGGCGCGCTGGGTCTCTTCGAACCAGCGATTCGGCCGCAGGTCGCACGGGTCCTCCGCATGCGTCGCGCCCTTGCCAGCGAGCAGCGCCACATAGGCTGGCGTCTGCTCGGGCGTGTAGGCGCAATTGGCGTCGACATAGAAGCTGACGCCGGTGCCCACCGCCGCGCGTATCTCGTCGATCGCCTCCGCATCGATGTCGAAACCCTGGCCGCCCTTGATCTTCAGCGTCCGGAAGCCGTGGCGCTCGACCATCGTCGCCGCTTCCCTGGCCATGGCAAGGGAAGCGGCGCGCGTCACGGTCCACGACACGGGCACTTCGGGCGTGCCCTTCCAGAGCTGCCACAGCGGTGTGCGCTGCGCCTGTGCGCGCAGGTCCCAGCACGCGCTGTCGATGAGTCCCTTCGCAAGCCGGTTCTCCGGGAAGGGGGCGAGACGCTGGCGCACCGCGCGGACGTCCGAGAGGTCCACGCCCTTCAGCGCCGGCAGCAGCATGTCCTCGAGCACCGCGACCAGCGCCCTGCGCGTCGTGCCGGTCCAGGTCGGCTTGATCGCCCCCTCGGCGACGCCTTCCAGGCCATCGTCCGTGAAGAGCCGCAGCAGCATGAACTCGCAGCCTTCTTCCACCGAATCCTTCCAGTGGATCGGCCGCGGATAGGGCAGCCTGATGGCAGTCAGGGTCGAGCGTTCAAGTTGCATGCGTGAAGTCCCGGTATCCGGTTCCTGAACGTTCCGGGATCATTCAGGCTTGATCCCGGTCTCCTGCGCAACCTTGCGCCAGCGGTTTATCTCGTTGGAGACGAAGCGCTGGAACGCCTCGCCGCCCATGGTCGCCGGTTCCGCGCCCTCGCCGGCGAAGCTCTGCCGGAGGTCGGGGGACTGCAAGGCCCTGGCGAGTTCGCTGCCCAGCCGCGCAGTGATCTCGGCCGGCGTCTTCGCCGGAACCACCAGGCCCCACCAGAACTCTGCCATGTAGCCGGGCACGCCGGACTCGGCGATGGTCGGCACCTGCGGCATGAAGCTGGTGCGCGCCTCGCTGGCCACGCCCAGCGCCCTCATGCGCCCGGCCTGCACCTGGGTCATCGCCGAGGGCAGGCTGGTCATCACCAGCTGGATGTGACCGCCCATCAGGTCGGCCAGCGCCGGTGCGGCCCCCTTGTACGGTACGTGGACGATGTCGAGGCCGGCCATGCGCCTGAACAGTTCCGTGGCCATGTGGTTGTGGCTGCCGGTGCCGGTGGAGCCGTAGTTGACCAGCCCGGGCTTCGCTTTCGCCAGCGCGAGGAACTCGCGCAGGTTCTTCACCGGCAACGACGGATGCACCACCATCAGCAGCGGGCCGCGCGCCATCATCCCGACATAGGCGAAGTCGGCGATCGGTTCGTAGGGCAGCCTGGGCCGCAGCGCGGCATTGGCGACGAAGGAGGCCTGGATGTTGAGCATGCTGTAGCCATCGCCGGGCGACCGGGCGACGACCTCGGAGCCGACGATGCCGCCGCCGCCCGGGCGGTTCTCGACGAGGATCGGCTGGCCGAGCCCTGGGCTCATGGCCTGCGCCGTGATGCGCGACAGCACGTCGTTGCTGGCCCCGGGCGGGAAGGGCACGACCAGGCGGATCGGCTTGGCTGGCCAGGCCTGGGCCTGCGCCTGCACGGGACCGGTGGCGATCGCGTGGAAAGCGGTGGCAAGGATTGCAGCAGGAAGCGAGACGGAGCGTCCGCAGCGTATGGACATCAACGGTTACCTCTGTGCGGGCCCGGGAATCCGGGCGCCCAGACGTGAGCTTAGACGATGAAGCGACCCCGCAGGAATCACTCGAACGCCTTCGAGGCGAAGGCGGACCTGGCCGAGGTGGAGAGGGCGTTCAGACGCTCGGGCAGATGTACGAGCGCCTCCGTTACCGACACCTCTTGCGTCACCGAAAACGCGTCAGGATGCGTCTCGCGCGGCCGGATCAGGTATGCCGCATCGCGCCGGCGAACTTCTCCTCGACCTGCATGATCTCCTCGGCGGCCCACGGCGTCATGTTGTAGACGGTCGGGATGGGCCCCACGTGCTCGTCGGGGCCGATGAGCGCCTTGCGATTCGCCGCCGAACCGAGCACCGGCGTGTGCACCTGCAGCAGGATGTTCTCGTCGTCTGACGTGACGTGTGCCCAGTGCGGCATGTTGCGCGGCACGATGTTGAAATCGCCCTCGCGGCAATCGAAACCGTTCTCCGGCGTGTAGATCTTGATGTCGCCCCTGACGATATAGTGGATCTGCTCGGCGTCGTGAATGTGCGGC
>JAJTHE010000053.1 GCA_021298815.1 Betaproteobacteria bacterium
GGGATCCTCGATGCTCGCCACGATCTTCAGCCGCGCTCCGCAACGCGCGCACGCTTCGATCTCGATGCCGAATAACCGCTTCAGACGCTGCGCCCAGCGCAGCGCCACATGGCGAGGCAGCCCTGGCCGCTGCGCGCCCTGCTTCGTGCCGCCTCGCTCCGTGCTGTCGCCGCCCTTGCCGCGACCGGCCGGCGTGATCCGCGCACGCACGCTGCTGTGCGGGGCGAGCACCCCGAGATAGCGCGTCAGGTGCCTGCGCGGGGGCGCCGGGTCACCGACCTCACGAAGACGCTCGATGCCGCCCAGGCCACCGCTCTGGAGGGGAAGCTGGCGGCGTTCGATGCGCGCAAGGGCAGCCAGTTCGCGGTGCTGATGCTGCCGACGGCGAAGCCGGAAGCGATCGAGCAGTACTCGCTGCGCGTTGCGGAGGCATGGAAAATCGGCGGGCGCGAGGTCGACGATAGCGCGCTGCTACTGGTGGCGAAGGACGGCCGGGCGTTGCGCATAGAAGTCGGATACGGTCTCCAGGGTGCGCTGTCCGATGCAATCCCCGGCGCATCATCAACGAGGCGATCGTGCCGCGCGATCGTCGGCAAGGGCTGGGCCGCCGGTATCGTCGGCACCGGCATCGGATTGATTCCCTGGTCGATGAGCGGCGTGCTGCTGGTCGCCGTGGTGGCGGCGCTGATCGCGCTATTTCTCACGCTGGCGGGTACGGGCACCCGCGGCGACGGCGGTTGGTCCTCCAGCGGTGGCCGGTCTTCCGGTGGCGGCAGCAGTGGCGGCAGCTGGGGCGGCGGTGGCGGCGGGTTCGGGGGCGGCGGCGCCTCCGGCCGCTGGTAGGGGCTGCCCGCCGATGAGCCTGTCGCAACGGCTGCGCCACCGGTTCACCGCCGAGCGTGCGATGCGCCGGGCATTCCCGTCGCCCACCTTCGAGCGGGTGGAGCAGGCGATCGCACATACCGAACGCCTGCACCGCGGGCAGATCTGCTTTGCGATGGGGGCCTCGCTCGATGGCGATGCGTCGTGGTAAGGGCAGCATACGGTCCGGGCAGCATGCCAGGGACCGCGCGATCGAACAGTTCGGCCGGCTGCGCGTCTGGGACACCGCCGAGAACAACGGCGTGCTGATCTACCTGCTCTGGGCCGAACGCGATGTCGAGATCGTCGCCGACCGCGGCACCGATACGCAGGTCGGTGCAGAGGCCTGGGAGACGGTACGCCGGCAGATGGAGGCCGCGTTCCGCGCAGGCCGCTTCGAGGAGGGTGCAGTGGCAGGCATCGAGGCGGTGGGCACGCTTCTCGCACGCCACTTCCCGGGCGATGGCAGCGGGCCGAACGAGGTTTCCGACCGTCCGGTCATCCTGTAGGCGCTGAGTATTCGGCCGCGGATCACCCGTGTGGTCCGGCCCGGCCGAATGCGCGGTGCCAGTAGAACAGGACGAGCCGCGAGAGTTCGAACACGCCGACGATACAAGCAGGGGCGAGCAGCAGGACGAGCAGCGGTGACTGCGCCCCGCGATCCTTGATGACCAGAGCGCCCGCACAGACCAGGGCGAGTGCGCCCACGATCAGAACCGTGCCTGACGCCAGCCACGAACGACCGATGCGCTCCGGGCCCACGATGATCACCCACAACAGTACGCCAGGTGCGACACCGCTGGCCAGCATGAACATCGCCCCGAGACCGGTGATGTGCCGATGCGCGGCGACGTTGAACGGATCGCGCGGCGGCTCGAAGAATTGCCAGCCGAACACCATGCCCATGACGAGCGCAAATGGCGCGATAGCCAGGGTCGGAAGGACGGCCAGAACCTTGAGCGCGAGTCCGAGGTCGGCCAGCGTGCTCCTGCCAGAGGTCGAGGAAGAGTCCATGGAGGTATACGAACAAGGGACCTGCGAATAATACTTTCAAACGCCCCTGCGAGCGCCTCGCCGCGGCCTCGAGGACGCAAGCGTCGCGCCGGCGCGCTGCACGAGCAGCCATGGCTCCTGGATCAGGCGGTCAACTCGGCCGGGCGGCACCCGATGACCCTCGAATCCCTCGTCCTCACCCGCACCCCGATCGTCGAGCGCAACACGCCCCGCCCCGCGCCCACGGCACCTGCGCAGGGTGTTCGCTGCTCCGTGCGATAGCCTCCCGGCAGCGCCACACCGCCGAGTCACACCGCGGGCTTACCCGGTGGCGCGCGCGCCGCATGCAGCGCCCGCACTGGCTGCGCCCGGCCCGATGCCCGATCCCGATGCACAAGGATGCGCGCAATCACCCCGGAGGCCTCGATGCTCGCCACGATCTTCAGCCGCGCCACGTAACGCGCGCACGCTTCGATCTCGATGCCGAACAACCGCTTCAGACGCTGCGCCCAGCACAGCGCCACATGGCGGGGTAGACCTGGCTGCTCAGCGCTAGGCGCCGTGCTGGCTGCGATGCGCTTGCTCTCCCTTGCCGCGACCGCCCGGCGTAACCCACGCACGCAGGCTTGTGAGCGGCGCGAGCACCCCGTGACAGCGCGTCAAGTGCCTGCGCGGGGGGCAACACCAGCGCCGCCAGCCGCGCAATGAAGTCCATCGGCTCGAGCACCGCGTGCGTGGTGCCGTCGCGCCAGGGCGTCTTCAACCCGTAGCGCAACTGACCCGATGCGCTCAGCGTCAGCCGATCCTGCGCCAGCGGCGCTCGGCTCACGTAGCGGCAAAGCCGCTCGCGCTTCGCGCGCTGGCCGGGCCTGATCGACACGCCCGCGTGCAGCGAGAAACCGCCCGCCTGGGCCGCGCCGCTACGCCCTCACGCCTCGCCCTGCGCTTGCAGGCATGCCGGGGCGGGTACTGGCGGTGAGCTTCCTGGCTCCGCTGCACCACATGAGCGACATCACGAGCGGTGTTCCGTGTGAGTGGGCCCGAGTGGAGGCCGGAGGCACTGTCGGAGAGCGCGGTATGGTAGGTTCATGGTGGTACCGGAGCGCAGAGGCATGTAAGCCCATAGGGTCGCGCCCTCGCGCAGAGGGCAGTGCAAGCCCGGGCATCGGCGCCCGAGGTTTGTGCTGATCGAACAGGCCGATGGCTTGACTCATCATGAAGACCAGGATTCTCCTCTACGGAGTGCTCGGGTACACCGGCAGTCTCTTCTTGAAGCGCGCGCTTGAAAGGAGCCTGCCGATTGTCCTCGGCGCCAGGGAGAAGGAGCTGAGCGAGGCAGCGCAGCGGCTCGGGCTGGACTATCGGGTCTTCGAAATCTGCGAGACGCAAGGCATCGCGGCTTGCCTTTCGGACATCCGGGCCGTGGTGAACCTGGCGAGCACCAGCTACGACGTGAACAGGTTCCTGATCGACGCTTGCATACAGACAGGGACGCACTACGTGGATCTCGCGGCGGAATGCCCTGACATGATCCAGGTACTCAAGCTCCACGATGCTGCGCTTGCCCGTGGGGTCATGCTGATGCCGGGAGCCGGCTTCAATGTCATCATGACCGACATCGCTGGCGTCATCGCGTCTGAGTCGTTGGCCGATCCGACCCGGCTATGTCTGGGCTTTGCCACGTTCGGCAAGGCATCGAGGGGAACGATCAGGTCGCTGCTGAGGTTGGCCACCGAACCAGGCTACACGCGGCGCGCGGGTGAGCTTGTGCCTGCACGCTCCGCCCTGAGGAAGCGCACATTCCGGGCCGAAGGAAAGGACTACTCGCTGATCGGAAACGCACTTATGGGTGATGTCATAACCAGCTACTGGAGCACGAGCATCCGAGACATTACCGCGTTCTCGTACTATCCTTGGGTGCTGGCGCAGTTCATGAAGGGGCGTTTGAACTGGCTTAGGGTGTTCCTGAAGCGATATGCACGTTGGTTCTTTGCATCGGGGCCGTCCGACGGGGAACTCGAGAGCCAGCACACGTACGCCTGGGCGCAGGTGGAAAACGCGCAAGGCAGGAGCTTGACCGTCCTCATCAAAGGCCCTCACGCCTACGTCTTCACGGTCAAGGCGATCGGGCGGATCATCGGCCAGTTGGTCCGGGACAACGTCAATCCCGGGTTCACATCGCCGTCGTTCTTCGGGCGCGCTCTGATCGAGGGAATCGATGGAGTTCGGATCACCGTTGCAGTCGACGACCATCACCCGAGGCATGGGTCGGCGGATGCGACGCTGCCAGCCGTACGCGCGGACGCGGAAGGGCCCTCTGGTGTTTCGGGGAAACAAGAGAGTGCAAAGAGTGAAACGTGGCGCGATTCGCGTGCGTGCGCCGAAGAGCCTCAGGGCCGAATACACGACGATCACACATGATGACTTCGCTCCCACGCCTGACGGAAGGTGGCTTCGCGCTTCCCGCATGGGGGTGGAGCGTGTCCGTGTGGGGCTGACTGACCCGGCAGTGTGCGAGCCGCATGCAGCGCGCGCTCTGTCTGCGCCCTGCCCGATGCCCGATCCCGATGCGCTCAGCGTCAGCCGATCCTGCGCCAGCGGCGAGCGGCTCACGTA
>JAJTHE010000046.1 GCA_021298815.1 Betaproteobacteria bacterium
CGCCGCCGATGTTCCACATCGCCAGCCGCACCGCGCGGCCGATCGTCGCGTTGGCGCGATTGCCAGGGCCGAACGCATTGTGGCCGCTGTTCATGCCGATCTCGCGCGCGACCGGTCCGTTCACCACCACCAGCGTCGAGCAGGGGTGCGTGGTCGCCTGGATTCCGTACAGGTTGAACTTCTCCTCGCACAGCGCCTCGATGGCCAGCAGCACCAGGGGAAAGTACTGCGGCAGGCAGCCGGCCATCACCGCATTGGCGGCCAGGCGCAGCGGCGTCGCTTCGCCGAAGCGCGGCGGGATCTTCGCCACCGGTTCGTCGATCGGCCGGTCGCAGTAGGCGAGCATCGCACGCACGCGATCGGCGGTGGGCGGCACGACTGGCAGGCCGTCCGTCCAGTTCTTCCCGCGCACGAAGGTGTCGATGCCTTCGTAGTCGTCGTCCACCTCCAGCGCGGCGCCGGGGATCTCGAGCAGTCGTTCGGTCGCGATCATTTCTGGTGCTTCCGGATCAGGTCGATGAACGCGGGTACCGCCACCTCGGCGCGCTCGCGTACTTCATCGATCGACACGCCGCCCAGCGGATGCGGAATCTCGATCAGCGGCAGTTCCGGCACGCCGAAGATGCGCGCCTGGGTCTCGCCAAGCTTGCGGAACGGACCGGAGTAGATGACCGCGGTCACCAGGCCACGTTTCCGCAGCTGCGCCATGTCGTGGACACTCCACGACGTGCAGGACCCTCAGTCCGCCATAGCGCTGACGACGAAATCGGCCTCCGCCTCGATCTGGTCGAGCATCGCCTTCGTTGCCGGCGTGCTCGGGTTGGGCTTGCGCAGGCTGACCACCGATGCGACCGGCATCTGCCGGCCGACGCCCTCGATGATCATCCTCAGCAGGTGGTCGGCATTGCTCTTGGAATTGTCGAGCACGCCGATACGCAGCCCACCGCTGGCAGCCTCGCGCTGTGCACCCGCCGCTTCGCCCTGCGGCACCGGCGCTTCCGGCGAGATCAGGAACACCTTGCCGTTGCCGGCGCCTTCATTTCGAACGGTCATCGCTCGCTCCTCGGTGGTCGGTGCACGAATGCCGCCATTCTAGCGGAACGCGTCGCGCAGACACCGCGGAAGCGGGCGCCGGGTCAACCGCCTTCGCTGTCGAGGAAGCTGCGCAGCCGCTCGGAGCGCGACGGATGGCGCAGCTTGCGCAGTGCCTTCGCCTCGATCTGGCGGATGCGCTCGCGTGTTACGTCGAACTGCTTGCCCACTTCTTCGAGCGTGTGGTCGGTGTTCATCTCGATGCCGAAACGCATCCGCAGCACCTTCGCCTCGCGCGGGGTGAGGGTATCGAGCACGTCCTTGGTGGCACCGCGCAGGCTGGCATACACCGCCGCGTCGCCCGGCGACATCGTGCCCTGGTCTTCGATGAAGTCGCCCAGGTGCGAGTCGTCGTCGTCGCCGATGGGCGTTTCCATCGAGATCGGTTCCTTGGAGATCTTGAGGATCTTGCGGATCTTGTCCTCGGGCATCTCCATCTTCTCGGCCAGCGTTGCCGGATCGGGCTCGGTGCCGGTCTCCTGCAGGATCTGGCGCGAGATGCGGTTCATCTTGTTGATCGTCTCGATCATGTGCACCGGGATGCGGATGGTGCGCGCCTGGTCGGCGATCGAACGGGTGATGGCCTGCCGGATCCACCAGGTGGCGTAGGTCGAGAACTTGTAGCCGCGGCGGTACTCGAACTTGTCCACCGCCTTCATCAGGCCGATGTTGCCTTCCTGGATCAGGTCGAGGAACTGCAGGCCGCGGTTGGTGTACTTCTTCGCGATCGAGATCACCAGGCGCAGGTTGGCCTCGGTCATCTCGCGCTTGGCGCGGCGGGCCTTGGCCTCGCCGGTGGACATCTGCCGGTTGATCTCCTTCAGGTCCTTCAGCGGGATGCCAACCGTCTTCTGCACGTTCATCAGCGACTGCTGGTGCTCGAGCACCGAGGGCACGTTGCGGGTCAGCGAATCGCTGTACGGCTTGCGCCCGTTCACCTCGGCGACGATCCAGTCGAGGTTGACCTCGTTGCCCGGGAAGTTCTTGATGAAGTAGGTGCGCGGCATGCCCGACTTCTCGACACAGAGGTCCATGATGCGCCGCTCGTGGCTGCGCACCCGCTCGACCAGCTTGCGCACGCTGTCGCAGAGGATCTCGATCTGCTTCGCGGAGAAGCGGATCTGCATCAGCACCCCGGAGATGTCCTGCTGCACCTGGCGCGAGGTCTTGCTCTGCGGGCCGCCCTTGGCGAGCGACTTCACCATCTGCTCGTGCAGCGAGCGCAGCACCGCGAAACGCTCCAGCGCCTCGGTCTTGAGCTTGAGCAGGCTGGCGGTCTGCGCGGCGGCGGCCTTCGCCTCGTCCTCTTCCTCGTCGGTCTCCTCGGCGTCCTCGTCGTCGATCTCCGCCTCTTCCGGAAGCTCGGCAGCGGCGGCGACCTGATCGGCGTTCGGATCGATCAGGCCGTCGACCAGTTCGTCGATGCGCATCTCGTCGCGCGACACCTTGTCCACCAGCGCGAGGATCTCGGCGATCGTGGTCGGGCAGGCCGAGATCGCGAGGATCATGTGCTTCAGGCCTTCCTCGATCCGCTTGGCGATCTCGATCTCGCCCTCGCGGGTGAGCAGTTCGACCGAGCCCATCTCGCGCATGTACATGCGCACCGGGTCGGTGGTGCGGCCGAATTCGGAGTCGACCGTGGCCAGCGCCGCCTCGGCTTCCTCGGCGGCATCCTCGTCGGCGGCGGCCGGCGCGGCTTCGTTGATCAGCAGCGATTCGTCATCGGGCGCCTCGTCGAACACCGAGATGCCCATGTCGTTGATCATGCTGATCACGTTCTCGATCTGCTCGGCATCGAGCATGTCGTCGGGAAGGTGGTCGTTGATCTCGGCGTAGGTCAGGTAGCCGCGCTCCTTGCCGAGCACGATCAGGCTCTTCAGCCGCAGCCGGCGCGTCTCGGGGTCGATCACCGGCGCTTCCTTGGCGCCGATCAGGCGGTCCTTCTTGCCTTTGCCGCCCTTCTCCTTCGCGGCCAGCTTGGCGCGCGCCATCGCGGCGGCACGTTCGGCGATCTCGGCCTTGGTCGGACGGCCGGCGAGCAGCGGATTGACCGCCGGCGCCGCACCGTTGGCCGGCGCAGCAGCCGGCCTGGCGGCGTCGGCAGCCGCCGGTACGGCCGGTGCCTTTGCCGTCGCGCCCGGCTTCACCGCCGGGGCAGCCGGCTTCACCACCTTTGCTGCCGGCTGGACCGCCTTCTCGAGCAGCGCCTTGTCGTCGCTGGCGACCCGCGCACCGGTGGCGCGCACGGCCGGCGGCGCCGCCTTGGCGGCGTGCGCCGTGGCGGCCCGCACCGGTGCGGGCGCGGCGGCGCGTTTCGGTGCCACGGCCGGCGCGACCACCGCCGGCTTCTGCGCGCGCGCTGCCGGCTTCGCGGGCGCCGCCACCTTGCCGGCGGTCGCGGCCTTGCCGGCGGCTGCGGACTTGCCGGTCGCCGCGGCCTTGATCGGCAGCTTCGCCTTCGCCTTCACCGGGGCGGCGGGCGCGCGGGACGCCGGCTTCGTGGCGACCTTCGCGCCCTGGCGTGCCGGCGAAGCCTTCGAGGCCGCGCGCGTGCTGGCCGGTGCGGCCTTGCCCTTGACCGCGCTCGTGCGCCCGGACGTCGACTTGCCCGCATGCGGCGAGGCAGCGCGGTTCGGCGTGCTCGATCGTGCCGACTTCGCTTTGGTTCTTGCTTTGGTGCTGGGCATCGGTTTCGTCCGCTCGGGAAAACCCGGTAGTTTAATTGAATATGGGGTTGGAAATTGTCAGGAACACCCTGCTGCGCGCATTAAAACCTGCCGTCATGCGCCGGGGCGCCGCAGCAGGCCGCGCAGGGTGTCGCGCATCTCGGGCGTCAGGCCGGCAAGCGAGGTGGCACCCGCCATCCGGGCGGCCTCGGCCCGGCGCACCTGCTCGCGCAGCCGCTCCATCGCGCCGTCGAGTTCGGCCTGCACTTCCTCGGTTTCGACCCATTCGGGCGCATCGGCCTCGACCTCGCGCAACATGTCCTCGAAATCGCTCCCGGCGAATGCCTGCAGCACGCCGGCAGCCCGCATTCCGCCCAGGGCGGCCTCGGGCTGCCCCTGCAGGAATTCGACCAGCACGCGCAGCGTGCGCAGCTCCGGATGGGCCTCCAGGCCGTCGGGCAGCTCGACGCGGCGAACCAGTTCAGGCTTTGACAACAGCGCCTGCAACATGGTTCGCGCGAGCGACGGCGCCGGACGCGGCCGGCGAACGCCGGCGCTGCCGCCGCGGCCCCCGGAATAGGCCTGCTCGCCGCCCGGTCCTTCCCGTCGGCCGCCGCCACGACTTCCGTCGAAGCGGCCGGCGCCGTCCGGGCTGCGGCCGCTGCCACCGCCTCGAGCGCCACCGAATCCGCCACCGCCACCGCCGAACCGGCCGCTGTTCCCGTCGCCGTCGCCGAACCGGCCGCCGCCGTCGCCCCGCCCGCGCGCCGGGGCCAGCGCTTCCGGCGCGGCGATGCCCCAGTGACTGTCCAGTTCCGCCGGCGTGATGCCGGCGAGTTCCGCCAGCCGCTTGCGCAGCATCCGGCCGAGCATCGGCGCCTGCTGCAGCTGGGTCACCAGCGGTTTCGCGTCGCGCAGCAGCCGGGCACGCCCTTCCTCGCTGGCGAGGTCGTTCTGCTGGGTCAGCTCGCGCACCAGGAAGCCGGACATCGGCATCGCGCCGGCGAGCAGGGCCTCGAAGGCCTCCCGTCCCTCGCGCCGGATGAAGCTGTCGGGGTCGTCGCCCTGCGGCAGGAACAGGAACGACAGGTTCTTGCCGTCGATCAGTTGCGCCAGGCTGTTCTCGAGCGCGCGCCAGGCCGCGCGCCGCCCGGCCGCGTCTCCGTCGAACGAGAACACGATGTTGTCGGTCTGGCGCAGCAGCTTCTGCACGTGGAACGGCGTGGTCGCGGTGCCCAGCGCCGCGACCGCGTAGTCGACGCCATGCTGGGCCAGGCCGACCACGTCCATGTAGCCCTCGACCACCAGCACGCGGCCGGCTTCGCGGATCGCGCGCCGGGCGGCGAACAGGTTGTAGAGCTCGCGCCCCTTGTCGAACAGCGGGGTCTCGCGCGAGTTCAGGTACTTCGGCTGGTCTTCCGGATCGATCACCCGCGCGCCGAAGCCGACGATCATCCCGCGCTGGTTGAGGATCGGGAACATGATACGGTTGCGGAAGAAGTCGAAGCGCCGGCCGGATTCGCCGTTCACCACCAGCCCGACCTGGTCGAGTTCGGGCGAGGTGTAGTTGGCGAACACCTGCTCGAGGTTCTGCCAGCCCGGCGGCGCGAAGCCGATCGCGAATCGCGAGGCGATCTCGCCGGTGAGGCCGCGCTGCTTCAGGTATTCGATCGCCTTCGGATGCAGCTTGAGTTGCTCGCGGTAGAAGCGGGTGGCTTCGCGCATGTGCTCGTACAGCCGCGCGGTGGCTTCCATCGCGGCGGCGTCATCGCTCGCGCCGCTGCCACCACCGGGCCCGCCGCGCCCGCCGCCGCGCCAGGGCTCTTCCGGCACCGGGATGCCCATCTGCTCGGCGAGCGAGCGGATCGCCTCCACGAACTCCAGCCCGTTGTAGGCCATCAGGAAGCCGATCGCGTTGCCGCTCGCGCCGCAGCCGAAGCACTTGTAGATCTGCTTGGGCTGACTGACCTTGAACGAGGGCGACTTCTCGTTGTGGAACGGGCAGCAGGCGACGTGGTTCGAGCCCTCGCGCTTCAGCGGCAGGTAGCGCTCGACGACCTCGACGATGTCGGCGCGCGCGAGCAGGTCCTGGATGAAGGACTGGGGGATCAAGCGGCGGGCTGCGCGAGACGGGCCTTCACCGTGGCCGACACCTTGGCGAGGTCGGTCCGTCCTGCGAGCTGCGGCTTTAGCACGGCCATCACCTTGCCCATGTCCGCGGCCGACGCGGCGCCGGTGGCGGCGATCGCCGCGGCGACGGCGACGTCGACCTCTTCCTGCGACAGTGCCTGCGGCATGTAGGCCTGCAGCACCACCAGTTCCTGCCGTTCCTTGTCGGCGAGGTCGGTGCGCCCGCCCTGATCGAACTGGGTGATCGAGTCGCGCCGCTGCTTGATCATCCGGTCGATCACCGCGGTGACCTCGGCGTCGCCGAGTTCCTTGCGTTCGTCCACCTCGCGCTGCTTCACCGCCGACCAGAGCAGGCGGAGGGTGGCGAGCCGGTCGGCCTCGCGGCTGCGCATTGCAGCCTTCATGTCTTCCTGGATGGTGGCGCGTAGGGTCATGGCGTTGAAGATCGGGTGGAATGACGCGGTTTCAACAACGACGCGGTTTCGACGACGCCCTGAATGCAAAACGGCGGCCGGAGCCGCCGTCAGGGTTGCCAGCCTGCAAGCGGCTGGCGGGACTGCCCGGGCGATCAGTACATCCGGGGCGGAAGCAACTGCCCACGCACGCGCTTGTAGTGACGCTTGACCGCGGCGGCGAGCTTGCGCTTGCGCTCGGACGTGGGCTTCTCGTAGAACTCGCGGGCGCGAAGTTCGGTCAGCAGACCCGTCTTCTCGATCGTCCGCTTGAAGCGGCGAAGCGCAACTTCGAAAGGCTCGTTTTCTTTTACGCGAACACTTGGCATGCGGTTGGCATCGGGTCGGTTGAGTGAACCGCGAATGATAGGCGCGAAGATCCCGTTTGGCAACCCCCGAACGCGGACCGGACCGAAATCCGGGTCAGAGACGATTTTCCCGGAACTGCCTGGCCAGATTCCCCGTCTCAGCCGGGAAAATCGTCTCTGACCCGGCCGGGAAAATCGTCTCTGACCCGGATTTCAGTCGACGCGGGCGCCGGACTGGCGAACGACCTTCTCCCATTTCGGGATGTCGGCGGCGATCACCCGGGCGAAGGCTTCGGGGCCGGCGCCGACGCCGTCGGCGCCCTGCTGGGCGTAGAGTTCACGCACGTCGGGCGATGCGACGATGCGCCGCAGGGTGGCGTCGAGGCGGGTCAGGATCGGTGCCGGCAGGCCGGCCGGCGCGAGGATGCCGAACCAGTTGGTCATGTCGTAGCCGGGCACGCCGGCCTCGGCGATGGTCGGCACGTCGGGCAGCGCGCCGGAGCGGCGCACGCCAGTGACCGCGACCGCACGCAGCTTGCCGGCACGCACCTGCGGGATCAGCGGCACGATGCTGGCGATGGTCAGGTTGACCTGTCCGCCCAGCAGGTCGGTGATCAGCGGCCCGGTGCCCTTGTACGGGATGTGCTGGATGTCGACGCCCGCCATCGACTTGAACATCTCCATCGCCAGGTGGCTGCTGCTGCCGTTTCCGCCGGACCCGTAGTTCACCTTGCCCGGCCCGGACTTCGCCAGGGCGATCACGTCCTTCACCGACCGGATCGGCTGCGCCACCGCCACCGCCATCAGCAGCGGCACGTTGACCAGCAGCGTCACCGGCTGGAAGTCCTTCACCGGGTGGTAGGCGACCTTGCCGTAAAGTGGCGGGTTGATCACGTGCGGCAGCGAGGTGAACAGCAGCGTGTAGCCGTCAGGGGCCGCGCGTGCCGCGATTTCGGTCGCGATCACGCCCCCAGCACCACCCCGGTTGTCGACCACGATGGTCTGCCCGATCGCGTCCTGCAGTCGCGTCGCATGCAGCCGCGCCAGGATGTCGGCCGCGCCGCCGACCGGGAACCCGACCAGCAGCCGGATCGGCTTGGCCGGCCATTCCTGGGCCGACGCCGGACCAGCGCCCTGGAGCAGCACCACGGCGGCACAGGCGGCCAGGGCGCCTGCGATGACGGACCGGCCGCGGCCGGCAGGGATCGAGGGCATCGTCGCTCGCTTCTGCATGGAAGGCTGCCGCGCGATCAGTCGATCGTGCAGCGCCCGAGCGTGCCGGCATCGGGATCGGCCCCGAGACCCGGCTGGTCGGGCACGCCGATTGTGCCATCCACCACGGTCGTCGCGCGCCGCAGCGGATTGTCGCCCAGCTCGACGAACGAGTACTCGATCGGCGTCCCGGATGCCAGCAGTGCATGGGTCAGGTGCAGCGTCGCAAGCAGCCCGGGACCGAAGTACGGCGAGTGGGCGACCACCCGCACGCCATGCCGGCGCGCAGCCTCGACCACTTCCATGAAGCCGCTGACGCCGCCGATCTTGGTCACGCTCGGCTGCGCGATGTCGACCGCGCCCGCCTCGAACATGCGCTCGAAGTCGCCCGCGCTCATCGCGTTCTCGCCCGCCGACACCGGGATGCCGCATTGCCGGCGCACCCGTGCCAGCACCGGGAAGTCCTCCGGCGGCCACACCGGCTCCTCGAACCAGGCGAGCGCGTGCGGCCGCACGCCGTCGGCGATCGCCAGCGCCTCGTCGCCGGTCCACGGACAGTTGCAGTCCATCATCAGCGCCACGTCCGGGCCGGCCGCCGCGCGCGCCGCCGCGACCGCCTCCAGCGTGATCTCGTGCAGCTTGACCTGCCGGTACCCGGCCGCGACCGCGCGCGCGGTGTTCGCCGATACCAGCGCCGCGTCGCCGTAACGCAGCAGGCTGGCATACGCCGGCAGGCGAGCGCCCGCACCCGCTGCCGCACCCCGCCCGCCCGGCGATGCCGCCAGCAGCTTCCACAGCGGCTGGCCGGCGCGCGTGCCGGCGAGGTCCCAGAGCGCGATGTCCAGCCCCGACAGCGCGAACATCACCGGGCCGGTGCGCCCGAGCAGGTGCAGCTTGCGCGTGAGGTCGTTGCGGATGCCGTCGATGTCCGCCTCGTCGCGGCCCACCGCCAGCGGTGCCACCAGCGTTTGCAACGCGGTGCGGGTGGACGGCCAGACCGCGAAGCCGAACGCCTCGCCCCAGCCGACCAGCCCGTCCTCGGTCTCGACGCGCACCAGCAGCATCTCCATCTGCCGCGGCTTTCCGCCGAACATCGGCTTCGGCCCGCCCATCTCGAACGGCAGCGTCGCGGCCACGGTATCCACCGAACGGATGGTCATCGGCTGTCTCCTCGCATGTCCTTCACGTCGGCGTCACTCCGGCTTCGCGCCGGACTCCTTCACCACCTTCGCCCATTTCGCGGTCTCGGCGACGATCCAGCTGCCGAACTGCGCGGGCGTGCCGCCGGCGACATCGAAGCCGAGCTCCTGCAGCCGGTCCTGCGTCTCGCGCCGCTGCAGGCCGCGCATCACCGCGGCGTTCACGCGCTGCACGTAGTCCTGCGGCAGCCGGGCCGGCCCGACCAGCCCGTTGATGGTCGCCGCATCGACGCCGGGGAGGCCGCTCTCGGCGAAGGTCGGCACGTCCGCCATGCCGCTGAAGCGCTTCGGCGAGGTGATGCCCAGCGCGCGCAGCTTACCGCTCGCCGCATGCTGGCGCCCGCCGCTGGGCGTGGTGAACACCATCGTGATCTGTCCGCCGAGCACCTCGCCGATCGACTGCCCCGCGCCCTTGTAGGCGATGTGCTGCAGGTCGATGCCGGCCACCGAGCGCAGCTGCTCGCCGGCCAGGTGCACCGCGGTGCCGTTGCCGGCCGAGCCGAAGGTCAACTTGCCCGGCTGTATCTTCGCCAGCGCCACCAGTTCCTTCACGCTGGTCGCGCGCACCGCCGGATGCACCAGCAGCACCAGCGGCGAGGTGGCCACCAGCACGATCGGCGAGAAGTCCTTCAGCTTGTCGTAGGGCAGCTTGCCGAGCAGGCTCGGATTGATCAGGAAGGCCGCGTCGATCATGCCGATCGTGTGGCCGTCGGGCACCGCCTGCGCGACGATCTGGGTGCCCAGCGTGCTGCTCGCGCCCGGGCGGTTGTCGACCAGCACCGTCTGTCCGAAGGCCTCGGACATGAACGGCGCGACGATGCGCGCGAGGGTGTCGGTGCCGCCGCCGGGCACGTAGGGCACGATCATCCGGATCGGCCGGGTGATCTTCGTGTCCGCAGGGGCCTGGGCCTGGGCCTGGCCGGCATGGATGGACATGACCGCGGCCATGACCGTGCAGGCGGCCGTGCAGCCGAGCAGGGAAAGCGTCGCCATC
Source organism: Betaproteobacteria bacterium (assembly GCA_021298815.1). Lineage (GTDB taxonomy): Bacteria > Pseudomonadota > Gammaproteobacteria > Burkholderiales > CAIKXV01 > CAIKXV01. The sequence goes on from JAJTHE010000046.1 coordinate 10,054, forward strand.
GACGGGCGGGCCGAAGGGTATCCGGCGTGCGGCCACCGAAGCGGCCACGCCGGCGACGCCGGACGAGTGATTGCATCCATCGAGTTCCTCCTCCGCGGCTCGCCGGCCGTACGGCCCCGTCCGCTGTGCTTGTCCACGATCCCTGCGGGCAGCACCTCGGGGGCGCCGCATCCGACCAGTAGTTTAAGCGCGCGGGCCGCCGCACCGCGCACCCGCGCATTGACTACAATGCCGACAGCTTGGCACCACGCACAACCACCACAGACAACGATTCCGATCGGGAGGAACGATGCAGGCAAACCCACGCGCGACGGCCATGGTGGCCGCGACCCTCGCCACGCTGTCGGCTGCGATCGTCCCCGCCGCGCTCGCGCAGGACTACCCGTCCAAGCCGATCCGCTTCCTGGTCCCGTTCCCCCCCGGCGGCACCGGCGACACCGTCGGGCGCGTGATCGCGCAGCCGCTGTCGAAGGCGCTGGGACAGCAGGTCGTGGTCGAGAACCGCACCGGCGCGAACACGGTGATCGCCACCGAACTGCTGGTGCGCTCGCCGGCCGACGGCCACACGTTCAACATCATCGCCACCAGCTTTACCGTGAACCCGGCGGCGTATTCGAAGCTGCCCTACGATTCGGCGAAGGATTTCGCCGGCCTCACCCGGCTGGTGCACAACCCGCTGATCATCTGCACCAACCCGGCGCTGCCGGTGAAGACGGTGAAGGACCTGGTCGCACTGGCGCAGAAGCGGCCGGACGAACTCACCTGGGGCGTGTCGAGCGCGCTCGGCGGCGGTCGCATCGCCGGCGAGCTGTTCTCGCAGACCGCGAAGATCCGCATGACCAACGTCGCCTACGGCGGCGGCGCGCCGGCCACCACCTCCGTGCTGGGCGGGCACACCAGCATGCTGATCGGCAACGTGCTCGACTGCTCGCCCTACGTGGCCAGCGGCCGCATGCGGCCGATCGCGGTCACCTCGCTGCAGCGCGCCGACACCTTGAAGCAGGTGCCGACCATCGCCGAATCCGGCTATCCCGGCTTCGACGCCACCAACTGGTTCGGCGCGGTCACGCGTGCCGGCGTGCCCCGGCCGATCGTCGATCGCCTGAACGCCGAGATGCTGCGTGCGCTGAAGATGCCGGAAGTGATCGAGACCTTCGCCAAGCTCGGGCTGAACACCGGCGGCATGTCCCCGTCGGAGTTCGACAGCTTCCTGCGCGTCGAGACCGAGCGCGCCGGGAAGATCGTGCGCGCGCTGGGGTTGAAGGCGGACTGATCCCGGCCAGGCGCCCGCAGTCGGCCACGGATCCGGCTGCTGCAAGGGCCCGGGCAGCGTCGCGGGCCCGCGCCCGCGACCGCTCAGGCGGCGTTGCGGCGACGGCGCGTGACGCCGACCATGCCCAGCATGCCGGCTATGAACAGCCAGGCAGCGGCCGGCAGCGGCACCACCGAGGTGTTCACGGTCGCGGTGATGAACTCCCGGTTGTCGCCGAAGTTCGAATCCCAGTAGAACAGCTCGAGCTGGCCGCTGTTGGCTGCGATGCCTGCGTACGAGGTACCGACGGCGAAGAAGTTGCCGCCACCGATGCGGCCGACCAGCGTGCCGAAGGCGGCAGACAGGTTGCCCTGGCTGTGCAGGCCGAACGACTGGCCGATCAGGGTGTTGATCGCCTGGCCGGACTCGTCGCTGCCGGTTGCGAGCAGGTTGCCGGTGAGGCCGTCCGCGTTCGACCAGCGCGGCAGCGCACCCGCGCTCCACAGGTCGAGTGGATCGACGCTGACCGAGAACGCTTCGCCGACGTTCAGCACGCCGGCCACCGCGCCGACGCCACCCGTGCTGCTGTTCTGGAACGCGAACACATTGATGGTGGCAGCCGTCGCGACCGGTGCCGCGACCGGCAGGACGACGGTGGCAGCCAGCAGGGCGGACAGAAGGAAACGTTTCATGTGCGACTCCGGGGGAAGGCGAGGCCTGCAGGACACAGGCCGCAGCGTTGTCCCGAGTATAGGCGGCCGCTGGGGCGCCGTCGTCGCAACCGGTCACGCCTGCGGCGCGTACTATCGCACGGTGGCATCGTCCTTCGGCCCGGCGCCGCCGGCCAGTTCCCGGTACACATGCCAGCTCGCATGTCCGATCACGGGCACGATCAGCGCCAGCGGCAGGAAGCGCCCGAGCATGCCCAGTCCGACCAGCACGGCGATGGTCGCCGCCCAGCGCAGCACCACGACGGCATTGGTGCGCGCCGCCTGGAAGCTCCAGATCATCGCCGACAGCACGTCGACCGGACGGTCGAGCATCATCGGCAGCGCGCTGATGCCGGTGGCGAACACCAGCCAGGCGAAGCCGCCGCCGACCAGGAAGTAGACCGCGAAGAACACGAAGCCCTCGGGATCCTGTGCAAGCCCCGCCGCGAGTTCGGACAGGCTGGTCGCCGGCTGGTCGAAGAACAGCGCGACCAGCACCACCGACACCCGCACCCAGGCCGCCAGCAGCAGCGTGAGGATCACGCCGTAGATCGCGATCTGTCCGAAGTTGATGCGCCATGCGGTGAGGGAGGCGATGAACGACTCGCGCGGCGAGACCGGCCAGGCCGACGTCCCGTCCCGGCTCCCGTCTGGGCATCGGTCTCGCGACAGCGCATAGAGCCCGATCGCCAGGAACGGTGCAATCAGCGTGAAGCCGGTGACGAAGGCGAGCATCCAGGCGCCGTCGCGCATGTACGCCTCGAGCACGAAGGCCATCGCGACGAACATGAAGCCGTAGAACAGGCTCGCCAGCGGCATCGCCGCGAAATCGCGCAGGCCCAGCCCGAGCCAGCGACGCACGGCCCGCGGCGAGACCACGGGCGCCGGCGGCGGGGTGACACGCGGATCCAGCGCGGCCCCGGCCTGCGGGTCCATGGAGATCCTGGACTCAGACATCGGTCAGCGTGTAGGCCGCACCGGCCTTGCTGCACACCTTGCGCACCAGCTCGTCGAGCATCTCCGGCACCGGCACGCCCTCGCGCAGCCGCAGCTCGCGCTGCTGGTACTCCGGGTCCCCGGGCACCAGCACCGGCTGAGACGGGTCGGTCGGCTTCACCTGCCGCAGGTAGTCGAGCATCTCGTCCATGTCGTGCTCGAACGCGCCCTCCTCGCGGAACAGCTTCGGATCGAAGGCCATGAAGAAATGCCCGATATTGTCCGGCGCGGCCGGGTCTTCACGCTGCAGCCGCAGCGGCTGGAACGCGGCACCGGACAAGGTCGCCGACAGCATGTTGACCACCGCCGCCAGGCCGTAGCCCTTGTGGCTGCCCAGCTCGCGCGTGCCGCCCAGCGGCGTGATGTTCTTCAGCTTGAAGGCGCGCGCGGAATCGGTCAGCGGCTGCCCCTGCTCGTCGACCGCCCAGCCCACGGGCAGCGACTTGTGGTTCAGCCACTTCAGCTTGAGCTTGCCGACCGCGACCGTGGTGGTCGCCATGTCGAGGTTGAACGGCCTGTTGCGCTTCGCCGGTGCGGCCACCGAGATCGGGTTGGTGCCGAACACCGGCTCGGCGCCGAAGGTCGGCACCATCGCCAGCCCGCGCGAGGAGGTCATCGAGATGCCGATCAGTCCTTCGCGCGCGGCCATGTCGGTGTAGTAGCCGGCCGCGCCGTAGTGGCCCGAGCGGCGCACGGTGACCATCGCCATGCCGATCGCCTTCGCCTTGGCGATCGCCATCGACATGCCCATGTGGCCGGGCACGTGGCCGAGGCCATTGTCGGCATCGAGCAGCGCGGACACCGGTGTCTCGCGCACCACCTTGATGTCCGGTTTCATGTTGAGCTTGGTGGCGAGCTGTTCCTCGTACACCGGCAGCATCGACAGCCCGTGCGAGTCGATGCCGCGCAGGTCGGTCTCGGTCAGGATGTCGGCGGTGATGTTCGCATGGGCCTCGCTCTGGCCCCAGGCGCGCAGGATGTTGAAGCTCTGTTGCCGGATGCGATCGGCCGGGATGAACAGCATCGTGGTGCTCCTCCGTTGTCGTATGGCTGCGCGCCGGACTGCGCCGGCGTCTGAGTGCCTGGGTGCCTGGCTACGGCAGGCGGGCGGCTACCAGCCCAGCGCGTACGCCGGCCGCCGCGGATCGGCGCCGCCGCTGAGCACGCCGGTCACCGGATCGACGACGATCGCGCACGGTGCCCCGGCGAGCCAGGTGTAGTCGTCCCACCAGAACGTGTTGTGGCCGAGCGCGGCCAGCTCGGATTCGACCTTGTCCTCGATGCGCCCCTCCAGCGCGAGCTGGCCGGGGAAGTACGCATGCGGCTCGAACGAGCCGGGGAAGCTGTAGCTGGAGAAGCGCGGCGCCTCGATCGCTTCCTGCGGGTCCATGCCGAACAGCACTACGTTCAGGAACACCTGCACCATCGCCTGGCACTGCACGTCGCCGCCCGGCGTGCCCAGCGTCATGAACGCCTTGCCGTCCTTCAGCGCAAGCGACGGGTTGGGCGTCAGGCGCGGCCGCACGCCCGGGGCCACCGACGAGCGGTAGCGCGGGTCGGCCCACGACTGGGTGCCACGGCCGGAGCAGACGATGCCGATGCCCGGCACCAGCGGCGAGTTGTTGGAGCCGTCCGACGGGGTCACCGAAAACGCATTGCCGTGGCGGTCGATCACGCAGGCATACGAGGTGTCGCCCAGCGGCGACTTGTCTGCAGGCTCCGGGACCGGCAGCGGCGCCAGGCGTGCGTCACCCTGGTTGCGCGGATCGCCGGGGGGCGGCATCTCGGGCCACGCACGGTCGGCACGGATCAGCGCGGCGCGCTCATCGGCATAGGCCTGCGACATCAGGTCGTCGATCGGCACGTCGACGAAGCGCGGGTCGCCGAAGAAATGGTGGCGGTCGGAGAACGCGAGCTTCAGCGCCTCGGTCAGCACATGGATGTAGCGCGTCGAGTTGTGGCCGTACCCCTTCAGGTCATGGCCCTTGAGCAGGTTCAGCGTCATCGGCACCACCGGACCCTGGCACCAGGCGCCGCAGGCATGCATCTCGATGCCGGCGAAGGTGGTGGACACGGTCGGCTCGAGGCGCACCCGGAACCCGGCCAGGTCTTCCGCCGTCATCAGGCCGCCGCTCTCGGTATGGAACTTCACGATCGCACGCGCGATGTCGCCCTTGTAGAACGCATCGCGGGCGGCCTGCAGGCCGGCCAGGCGCGCCTTCGGGCCGCCCTTCGACGCCGCGGCCCGTTCCTCGTCGGCCAGGTACTGCAGCGTGCGCCCGAGATCGGGCTGGCGCCAGACTTCGCCCGGCGCGGGCGCGCGCCCGTTCGGGAAGAACACCGGGTAGCTGGTCGGGTAGCGCTTGTACGAGTCCTCGTTCTCGATCAGGAACTCGGACATCAGCGCATGCATCGGGAAGCCGTCGCGCGCGAGGCGGATCGAAGCCGCCGCCACTTCGCCGAAGCTCATCGTGCCGTGCAGTTCAAGCGCGGTCAGCCAGGCATCGGGCGCGGCCGGTACGATCGAGCGGATCGAGGTGGCCGGGATCTTGCCGCCATGGTGCTTCATGAAGTAGTCGGGCGTGATCCGGCGTGGCCACACGCCCAGTCCGTCGATCGAGATCAGCTTCCCGGTGTCCGCCTTGAAGATGATGATCGGCGCGACGCCACCGAAGCTCACCTTGTCGGGCTGGGTCACGCCGATCGCGATGCCTGCGGCCACGCCGGCATCGATCGCATTGCCGCCGGCCTCGAGGACCTGGAACGCGGCATGCGAGGCCAGGTAGTGCCCGGCGGACACCATGTGGCGGGTACCCATGATAGGGGGGCGCATCGACGGCATGGCGGCTCTCCTGCGGAATCGGTCTGTGCCAGGAATCTACTCCGAGCGCGCCGGTGCCGCCAGAGACTGCTCGTCGCGACGTGCACCGGGGCCGGCGACCGATCGCCCGAACGCCGACACTGCCGCCAGCACCAGCAGGTCGAGCAGCGCATAGAAGGCACCGGCGGCGAACGGCGGGTTGGCCGCGCCGATGCCGAGCCCCGGCACGGCCGCGCGCCAGGTCCAGTTGCCGAGCGCCGTGCCGTACAGTTCCATCGCCAGCGCCAGGACGAACATCACCGAATACAGCACCCGGTCGCGCCCGAACGCGAGGCAGCCCGCGAAAAGCAGGAACAGCAGCGTGCCGAAGCGGTCGACGTCCCCGGCCCAGGCGTACGCCGCCCAGGCCGCCGCGGGCAGCAGTACCGCCAGCACCGTCGCGCGCATCGGCAGGCGCGCCGCCACCAGCACACCGAGCGTCATCAGCAGCGCATGGCCGGGCGGCACGAACAGGGGCAGGTTGCCGAACTGGTAGTCGTAGATGCCCCAGCCCAGTGCCAGCACCGCCTCCCCGAAGCCGGCGATCAGCATGCACAGCAGCAGCGAGCGCCGCTCGCCCGGTCCGCCCGCGTGGTAGAGCCAGGCCCAGACCGCGCACGCCCAGAGGGTGGCCAGGTGCTGGCCGGTCCAGCCGAACGCGCTGTCCAGCGCGAGGCCGCCGGTGATCACGGCCACGATGTGCAGGATGGCGAAACGCGGCGGGTTGCGCCAGAGCAGCACCGGGGCGCGCACCCGGACCTCGACGGCGCCGGTGGGTATCGACGGCATCGGGCGACGTTAGCACGAGTCGGCCATCCTGCAGCGAGCGTGCGGGAACGACCTTCCTGCGGCGACCTTCCGGCAACGGACACCCGGCCGGGCACCGCTGCCGCACCCGCGGCAGACGGTGGTATGTTCGAACGATCCCCATTGTCCACGCCAACCCTGCCCGGCCTGCCGTGAAGTACTCGTTCTTCAGTCTTTCGCGAAACGCGGTGAACTACCACCGCGACTGGCCGTTGGCCTGGCGCAGCCCGGCACCGAAGCCCCATTACGACGTGGTGATCATCGGCGGTGGCGGCCACGGGCTGGCGACCGCCTACTACCTGGCGAAGGAACACGGCATCACCAACGTGGCCGTGCTCGAAAAGGGCTGGATCGGTGGCGGCAACACCGGCCGCAACACGACCATCGTGCGCTCGAACTACTACCTGACCGAGAACGCCCGCTTCTACGAGCATTCGCTGAAGCTGTGGGAAGGCCTGTCGCAGGACCTCAACTTCAACGTGATGTTCACCCAGCGCGGCGTGCTCAACCTGGCCCACACCCTTGCCGACCTGGAGAACCAGGCGCGGCGCGGCAACGCGATGCGCCTGAACGGCATCGACGCACTCGCGCTGAACCGGCAGGAGGTGGCGTCGATGGTGCCCGCCCTCGACCTGTCGCCGACCGCCCGCTATCCGATCCTCGGCGGCCTGCTGCAGCCGCGTGGCGGCACCGCGCGCCATGACGCGGTCGCCTGGGGCTATGCGCGCGGCGCCGATGCCCGTGGCGTGGACATCATCCAGGACTGCGAGGTCACCGGCATCCGGCGCGACGGCAACCGGGTGCTCGGGGTCGAGACCAGCCAGGGCTTCATCGGCGTCGGTAAGGTGGGCGTCGCGGTCGCCGGCCACAGTTCCGTGGTCGCCGGCATGGCCGGGCTGCGCCTGCCGATCGAATCGCACGTGCTGCAGGCGATGGTGACGGAGCCGGTGAAGCCGATGCTCGACACCGTGGTCACCTCCGACGCGGTGTTCTGCTACGTGAGCCAGTCGGACAGGGGCGAACTCGTCATCGGCGGCGACATCGATGGCTACAACTCGTATGCCCAGCGCGGCAACCTGCCGGTGCTCGAGCATGTGGTCGGTGCCGCGGTGGCGCTGTTCCCGGCGATCTCGCGGCTGCGCATGATGCGACTGTGGGGCGGCATCATGGACATGAGCATGGACGGCAGCCCGATCATCGCGAAGACCGCGCTCGACAATTTCTACGTCAACTGCGGCTGGTGCTACGGCGGCTTCAAGGCCACGCCCGGTTCCGGCTGGTGCTTCGCGCACACCATCGCGCAGGACCGTCCGCACGAGATCAACGCCCCCTTCACGCTGGACCGCTACACGCTCGGCCGCGCGATCGACGAGCGCGGTGCCGGGCCTGTCCCATGGATGCACTGATGCCGCGATGCTGCTGATCGTCTGTCCCCACTGCGGCCCGCGCGACCAGGTCGAGTACGCCTATGGCGGCGACGCGAAGGTGCGCCGGCCGGCGGACCCGGCCGCGGCCACCGATGCCGAGTGGAGCGCCTACCTGAACGAGCGCGACAACCCGGCCGGCGAGCATGACGAGCACTGGCAGCATGCGATGGGCTGCCGGCGCTGGATCGGCGTGCGCCGGAACACACTGACCCATGAAGTGGTCTCGACCTGGGCGCTGCAACCAGCGAAGACGGCATGAGCAGCGACGGCGGCGGCGGCGGGTCGTCCAACCCGATGCGCGTGGCCGACCTCGGCCGCATCGACCGCACGCGCGCGCTGTCGTTCACCTTTAACGGCACCCGCTATTCCGGCTTCGAGGGCGACACGCTCGCCTCGGCCCTGCTCGCCAACGGCGTTCGGCTGGTCGGCCGCAGCTTCAAGTACCACCGCCGGCGCGGCATCGTCGCCGCCGGCGCGGAAGAACCGAATGCACTGGTGCAGCTCGAGACCGGTGCCCATGCCGAACCGAACCTGCGCGCGACACAGGTGCTGCTGTACGACGGACTGGTCGCGTCGAGCCAGAACTGCTGGCCCTCGGTGGGCTTCGACATCGGCGCGATCAACGAGACCCTGTCGCGGCTGCTGCCGGCCGGCTTCCAGTACAAGACCTTCATGTGGCCTGCCTCCGGCTGGAGGACCTACGAGAAGTTCATCCGCCGCGCAGCCGGCCTCGGCCGGTCACCGAAGCTCGCGGATCCGGACCGCTATGCGCACCGGCATGCACACTGCGACGTGCTGGTCTGCGGCGCCGGCCCGGCGGGCCTCGCCGCGGCACTCGCGGCTGCACGCGGCGGCGCGCGCGTGATCCTGGCCGACGAAGGCAGCGAGGTCGGTGGCTCGCTGCTCGGCGACCGCGCACAGGTCAACCGCAACGACGCGACCCGCTGGGTGCAGGAAGGCGCCACGGAACTGAAGTCGACCCCCGGCGTGCGGGTGCTGGTGCGCAGCCAGGTCGCCGCGATCTGGGACCACGGCATGGCTACCGTGGTCGAGCAAGTCGGCAGCGGCGCACCGGTCCCGACGCACCTGCCGCGCCAGCGCCTGTGGAAGATCCGCGCGCGCGAGATCGTGGTCGCCACCGGCGCGATCGAACGTTCGATCGCCTTCGGCGACAACGACCTGCCCGGCGTGATGCTCGCCGGCAGCGCACGCACCTACCTGAACCGCCATGGCGTGCAGCCCGGCCGGCGTGCGGTGGTGTTCACCAACAACGACTCGGCCTACCACGCGGCGCTCGACCTGCACCGCTCCGGCGTGGAGGTCAGCGCGATCATCGATGCACGGCCCGAGCCCTCGGGCAGCGTGTTCGATGCCGCGATCGCCGCCGGCATCAAGGTGCATGCGGGCCACGGCGTGCTGCGTGCGCTGGGTGGTACCACCGTGCGCGCCGCACTGGTCGCCCCGGTCGATGTGTCTGGACGCGCCGCCAGCGATGCCCGCGGCACCGCGTTCCCGGTCGAAGGCGACGTGCTGCTCGTCTCCGGCGGCTGGAACCCGGCGGTGCACCTGTGGTCGCAGGCGCGCGGCAAGCTGAAGTTCGACGAGGCACTGGCCACCTTCGTGCCCGACCCGGCGAACCGGCCGCCGCCTCATGTGCGCTGCGTCGGCAGTGCCGCGGGCGCAATGCAACTCGCCGACTGCGTGGTGCAGGGCCTGGCGGCCGGCCGCGCGGCGGCGAGCGATGCCGGCCTGGGCCGCAGCCCGACGATGTTCCCGCCGATGGTCGAGCGCGAGACGACCTGCCCGCTGCTGCCGGTGTGGCAGGTCGAGTATCCGGAGGCGCACCGCTACAAGCGCTTCCTCGACCTGCAGAACGACGTGACGGTCGCCGATGTCGAACTCGCCGCGCGCGAGGGCTACCGCTCGGTCGAGCACCTGAAGCGCTACACGACGCTCGGCATGGGCACCGACCAGGGCAAGCTGTCGAACATCAGCGGGCTGGCCATCCTCGCCGGTGCGATCGACACGCCGATCGCGCAGGTCGGCACCACCACCTTCCGGCCGCCGTACACGCCGGTCACGCTGGGCGCGATCGCCGGGCCGGGGACCGGCCTCGCGCTCGACCTGATGCACCGGACCGCGATGGACGGCTGGCATGCGGCCAACGGCGCCGTGTTCATGAACAGCGGCCTGTGGCGGCGCGCGCAGTTCTACCGCCAGGGCCGCGAGCGCGACATCGAGGCGGTGAACCGCGAAGTGCGCGCGGTGCGCAACGGCGTCGGCCTTGTCGACATCAGCACGCTGGGCAGGATCGACCTGCAGGGCCGCGACTGCGCCGAGTTCCTGCAGCGGATCTACATCAACGACTTCGCCATGCCCGCCATCGGCCGCTGCCGCCATGGCGTGATGCTGCGCGAGGACGGCATGGTGTTCGACGACGGCACCGTCACCCGCCTGGGCGAGCGCCACTACCTGATGACCACCACCACTGCGAACGCCGTGGCGGTGATGTCCCGGCTCGAGTACCTGCTGCAGGTCGAGTGGCCCGACCTCGACGTTTACCTGACCTCGGTCACCGAACACTGGTCCGGGATGGCACTGGCCGGACCGCGCTCGCGTGCGGTGCTGGAGAAGGTCGCCGACATCGACGTTTCGGACGCGGGACTGCCGTACATGGCGTATCGCGCATGCCGGATCGCCGGCGTGCCGGCGCGCGTGTTCCGCATCAGCTTCTCCGGCGAACGCGCATACGAGATCAACGTGCCGGCCGGCCATGGCCGCGCCACGTGGGAGGCGATGATGGCCGCCGGCCAGCCCGAAGGGCTGGTCGCCTACGGCACCGATGCGATGGACGTGATGCGCATCGAGAAGGGCCATTTCGTGGTCGGCCCGGAAGCCGACGGACGGACGACGCCCGACGACCTCGGCCTGCACCGGATGATCCGCAAGGAAGGCGACTTCATCGGCCGCCGCTCGCTGTCCAGGCCCGGCCTCGCTGCCGAGGACCGTCCGCAGCTGGTCGGCCTCGTACCGGTGCACGCACGCGAGCCGATCCCGCGCGGTTCTATGCTGGTGGTCGAACCGCGGCAGGTCACGCCGTATCCGATGGAAGGCTTCGTTGGCTCGACGTGCTTCAGCCCGACCGTCGGCTGTGCGATCGCGCTGGCGATGGTGAGCCGAGGCCACCTGCGCAAGGGCCGGCGGCTGTGGGCGATGTCGCCGCTGATGCGGATGAGCATCGAGGTGGAAGTCGTCGACCCGATCTTCGTCGACCCGGCTGGAGACCGCCTGCGTGGATGAAATGACTGCCTCGAATCCGGTGGCCGAATCCGCCTTCGCCGCGGCGCTGAAGGAACATGCCGCCGGTGGCGCGGCGCGCATCGTCGGCGGCGACGGCAGCACGGCGCGAGTAGTATTGACGCCCGTCGAAGGCCGCGCGGTACTCAACCTGCGCACGGTGCCGAAGCCGGTACGCGACACCTTTGCGGTAGTCCTCGGCCTGAAGCTGCCGACGGTCGCGTGGCTCAGCGCAGCGGATGCCGACGGACGCGTACATGCGCTGTGGACCGGCCCCGGCGACTGGCTGATCACCTGTGCCGAATCGGCTCGCCCCGAACTCGAGACCCGGCTGCGCGGGGCGCTCGAAGGCATGACCGGCGCGCTGACCGATGTCGGCCATGGGTTCGCGGTGCTGAATGTCTCCGGCCCTGCGGCGGTCGACGTGCTGGCGCAGGGCTGCGGCATCGACCTCGACACGTCGGTGTTCACCGAGGGCGCGTGCGCGATGACGGCACTGGCACGGATGCGGGTGGTGATCCATCGGCTGCCGCGCGGGGGCGGTTACGACGTGTACGTCGCGCGCAGCTTCGCCGACAGCCTGTGGCACTTCGTGACGGTGGCGGCGATGGAGTTCGGGTATCGGGTCGGGGGGTAAGGCTGGGTCATGCGTCTCGATCGACATCAGCTCGATCGAACTTGAAGCCAACTGGCAGACGACCCCGGTACTTGCGCAGGCGGGCCAGCGGTTCGCGGGCGCCAGGCGTCGTCTCTATCGCAAGGACACATTCGCCTCGGACGTGGATGTCGAGCCGCGGTTGCGGATGAGATCAGAACTGAGCGAAACCATAGGCTAGCCCGATGATGAGCGCTACCCACGCAACGTACGCGGCAAGGCAAAGACTAGTCAAAGCTACATCACCTAGCTTCATGAACTCCGCGTAAAGAACGAACTGAAAGTAAAGCGGGCTCGGTGCCTGTGCGCCCCGTATCCATATCGGTTCAGGAGATCCCAGGTTGCGCCACACCAACTCGTGCCGACGTTTCAGTCGGAACATGCTTGCTTCATATGCAGCGATACCGAAGACAACCCCCAAAAGCAGAATGGTCATGATGTCTAGCGCTTCCGTCACCAATCGGGGCGGCGCGATTGGCCGCGGCATGCGGTTGCGGTCTTTCGACAAGCGGAGATGCACTCAAGCGGCGCCACCCACCGCCAAATGCGCCGACTGCGGGCGAGACGCTCTTGAAGCAAAGGTCTTTGGAGTTTACGTCGTCCATTGCCGGAGGCAACTTGCAAGCGCCTAAGTCAAGCTGCCGACCGATACGCGTGCCGATCGAATTCGACAGCTCTTCTGCAGCGGCCATTCCAGCGTCTTCGCTCAAGCGGCCAGCACAGCGTGGAAGCTCCGGCTTTCGAGCCATCAGACCCAACGGAGCCGAGTAGCTCAGCGGATTTCCGCCCACATACCCGTACGTATTGATGCGCCCAACTAATCCGCCTGACGCCGTTTGGTCGTACCGCAGTCTTTGTTGAGTCGTTTAGACTGCTGTACATCAACTCGGCCTATCTGTGTAGAAGGCTTCGCCGACTTCAGCTCGTATCTGCGCAAGATCCCACTCTTCAGTGGCCCCCTGCGAGCCGATCAGCAAGCCCATCATAGGCGGTAACTTGCCCGCAGAAGCATTCAATTCGAGTGCAACCAATATCTGGGCGCCGTACAGCTGCGTTTTCTCAATGCAAGCAGCAAGCTCGGCAACTAAGGCCGGCGTTAAGAAAGACGGTGAAGACACCACCAACTTCTGCGAGACGCCTCCCCAGTTGTCATCAACGAGCCAGTAATCACCCGTGCCGTATGGATCCTCTGTGCCGTACTTGGCGCACACAGCCTGCACCGCGTCGTAAAGGACTTTCCATTCATCATGGTCAATGTCTTCATTCATTGCCTGCGCGCCCTCCAGGAATGCGCCTGAAAGCACCGTTGATGATCCGCTGATAGATGCGGTTGTTGAAGTCGCGGATGCGCGGGTCGGACGATTGTTTGACCTGACGAACGAAGTCATCGGCCTGCTTCGGGGTCATGGTTTCGCACTGAATCTTGTTCTGCGTCTTCCAGCCGGATACCGCGCTCGTCGGTGATGCCGGTAATGCGTCGGGACGCAAGACCCCGCCGGTATGCTGGCTCTCGCCGTAGTGGTAGGTACGGAAGGTGCCGTCCGGATACGTGACGCGGGTGAGCTGGTTGGAAGCGTTGTAGGTGTACTGGGTCAGCCCACCTGCAGGATCGGTCATGCGTACCAGCTGGGCCGCGTGGCTATAGGCGAAGCCCAGGCTTCGACCGCGGCCGTCGTTCACCCCGATCAGCAGGCCTGGACGTGGGGCGATGGTCAGAGGTGTCGACGAGGTGCTGTAGACCATCGTCAAGACAAGGCCCGCGCGGTCGGAAATGCTCGTCAGGCGGCCCGCTGCATCGTATCGCTCGACTTCCTCGGTATCGCTCCTTGTCAGGCGCCAGCCGGTAAAGACATTGCCGCCGTCGAACG
>JAJTHE010000128.1 GCA_021298815.1 Betaproteobacteria bacterium
CCTGAGGTCTATGGTCATCGGCGACTGCACGAGCGCGGCCTGCGGCAGTTCCGGCAGGTTGTACGGCGTCTGCGCGCCGATCTGGTACTGCACGCCGAACAGTCCCGTCGTTTCGTTCGCGATGCGCAGGTTGTCGATCCAGTTCACGCGCTGTTCGGTGCCGATGAAGCCATGCGCATCCAGCGCGACGTACTCCGGGGCATAGCGGCTGAGCAGGTCGCGCTCCTCGCCCGAGCGCTGGTAGCGCAGCCGCGCCTCGTCGAGCGCCCGCTGCTGCTGCGCCGCCGCGGTGCGGCCGGCCTCGGCGATGCGGTAGCTGTACCAGGCGAGCGTGCCCACGGCGATGGCCACCATGGCCAGCAGCAGCATCGGCGCGGTGTAGGGCGAGCCTCCGGCCGGCTTCATGTCGATGCCCTGCGCAACTGTACGACCAGCCGGAACGTGGAGCCGCTGCCCTGTTCGGTGCGTTCCTGGGTGTTGCCCGACAGGCTGGATGCCGGGTTGAGGTTGAGCGGCAGCCGGGCGATCACCACCGACTGCACGTGCGGGTCTTCGCGCAGCCGCTGCGCGAGACCTTCGATGCTTGCGATCGCCGCGCGCAGGTCCCCGGCGAAGCCGTTGATCTCGGCATCGATGGCGATGCTCTCGACGCGCCCGCCCGGCGATGCGCCCGTTGCCGGGCGGGCGCCGCCGCTGCTCGGGGCATCGGATCCGGCCAGCGATTCCCCGTGCCGCCAGGAAAGGCGGCGCAGGCCGATCTCGGGTTGCCGGTCCAGTGCCGCCGACACGATCGCAAACGCACGTTCCGGCGTGCGCGTCTGTCCGGCGATCAACCGGGCGGCATCGACCGTGCGCTGCAGGGTTTCCAGCGGTGCCGGCACCTGCGGGAACTGCCGGGTCACCGCGACGTACTTCTCCTGCCATCGCGTCGTCTCGAGGCGCTGCGACTCCGCCTGCGCGGTGAACTGGCGGTGCTGCCAGACGTTGGCCAGGGCGAACCCGATGCCGGCCACCCCGATCACGCCGGCGGCGGCGTACAGCGACCGCTGCGTGGACAGCACCTGGAACCTGCGCATCGCCGCTGCAGGTGCCAGGTTCACCGTCGGCGAGCGCTGCCCGAGCAGCGTCAATGCCAGCGCATCGGGGGTGTCGGCCAGCATCTGCACCGACAGCGGCAGCTTCTGCGCGAGCGTCGCCGCGTTCACGCGCTCGCAGTGGATATTGTTTCCCTGGTGCTCGAGCGCGGCCACGGCGCGCCCGAGGCTGTCGTCGATGTCGACCAGCGTCACCGACAGCGGATCGTCGCGCCCGCGCAGCTTCAGGGCCTCAAGGTAGAGCCGGGTGTTGCCGACTTCCTCGACCAGCACGGCGATGTCGTTGCGATCGGCGGCATCGGCGTCGACGGCGTTGCGCACCAGCGGCGTCAGGCGGCTCACGCGCAGCTGGCCGTTCTCGATGAACGTCTGGCGCAGGCCGCTGGCGGTCGCGGTGATCACCAGCGTCGGTGCGCGGTCCACGCCGAGGCGTTCGGCGAGCGAGGGCATCACCAGCGGCAGGAGGTAGAGGCCGGCGAACGGCAGTCGCGCCTCTTCGATCACTTCCGCCCAGGGCAGGAACAGCTCGGCATTGGTCAGCGCCGCGAACAGGTAGCGGTCGTCGCGGCGCTGTTCGCCGTCGCGCCCCTGCAGCACCGCCGCATTGTAGGGCGACGTGCGGTAGAGCTGGCGCAGCCTGCGCTGGACCATCGCGGCGCGCTCGCCGCCGCCGGCATGCGGCAGCATCTCGGTGCGGTAGTCTTCCTCGACCGCGTCGACCAGTGCCTGCACGGGCAGCCGCCGCTGGCTGGCGAGCGCGGCGGCGAAGCGCCGCAGCCCTTCCTCGTCCGAGGCGAACACCTCGCACCCGGACAGCCGGTTGCCGCGCCAGCGCCCGAGCGTGGCCTGGGCCGCGCCGACGCAGAGCAGCAGGCGTTCGCCGAGCGCCATGTCAGGCGCGCTCCGGCGCGTGGTCGCCGTGGCAGCGGAGATGCGGATGCATGGGGACGGAAGGGGCCATCTGGAAGGGGAGGATGGGCGGCGCAGCCGGTGCGCCCTGCGGGTTCACAGCTTGAGCTTGCCGAGGATGTCGTAGACTGGCGACAGCACCGCCCACATGATGAGCAGCAGCGACATGCCGAGCACGAAGATCAGCGCGGGTTCGAGCAGCTTGAGGCCGCGCTCGATCGATTCGCGCACGTCTCGATTGTAGAAGTAGGTGACGTTGGCGAGCGCGGCGTCCAGCGCGCCGGTGGCCTCGCCGACCCGCAGCATGCGGATCACCAGCGGCGGGAAGGTGCCCAGGTCGCGGAACGCGTCGGTCAGGCTGACGCCGGCGTTGATCTGGCTGGTCGCACGCGCGATCGAGTCGCCGATCACCCGGTTGTCGACGATCGCCTCGCTGGTGCGCAGGGCCTCGAGGATCGTGATGCCCGAGCGGTAGAGCAGCGCGAACACGTTGGCGAAGCGCGCCATGATCACCTTCTGCAGCAGCGGGCCGGTGATCGGCACGTGCAGCTTCAAGTAGTCCCAGGCGAGGCGGGCGCGGTCGCTCGTACGCACCAGCCACACCATCACCGCCGCCGCGAGCGCCGGCGCCCCGAGCAGCAGGTACCAGTAGCCACGCACGATTTCGGAGACGCCGATCATCAGCCGCGTCTGCAGCGGCAGTTCGATGCCCATGGTGCGCAGCAGCCCGGTGACCTGCGGCACAAGGTAGGTGAACAGGAAGGCCATCACCACCAGCACGACGACCAGCACCACGCTCGGATACACCAGCAGGCGGCGCGTCTGCGCGGCGAGTTCATCCTGCATGCGCAGGGTGGTGCCGAGGTTCTCGAGCACCTCGGTCATCTGTCCCGACTGTTCGCCTGCGCGCACCAGGCTGGTGAACACGTTGTTGAATATCGCGGGGTGCTGGCCCAGGCACTGCGACAGCATGCGTCCGCCTTCCATGTCCTCGACCACCGAGGTGAGGATCTCGCGCAGGCGCGGGTTCTCGATGCCGTCGCGCAGGTCGCGCAGGCCGTCGAGCATCGGGATGCCGGCGCGGCTGATCTGTTCCAGGTCGAACACGAGGTTGATCACGTCCTGTCGCTTGACCGAGCCCAGCGACTGGATGCTGCGCGGCTCTACCGCGCGGAACGCGATCATGTCGAGCCCCATGCGGCGCAGGCGCAGCTCGAGGTCGACGTCGTTCATCGCATCGAGCGTGCCGCGCGCCGCGCGCCCGGTGCGGTCCACCGCCTTGTATTGGAAGGTTGCCATCGCCCGGCGGATCCGGTGCTGCCGGCCGTCAGTTGTAACGGCCGGTCAGGTCGACCGTGCGCGCAACTTCGACCAGACTTGTGGTGCCGTCCACGACGCGCTCGATCGCCTCGTCGGCGAGCGGCTGGAAGTCGCGCGCCATCGCGGTGGTACGCAGCTCGCGCAGCGTGGCGCGGCGCGCGACCAGTTCGTCGATCTCGCCGTCCATCACCAGGATCTCCATGATCGCGGTGCGGCCACGGTAGCCCTTGCCGTTGCAGTGGCTGCAGCCCACGGGGCGATAGAGCTGCTGCACCGGGCGGCCGATCAGCCGCCGTTCCTCCACCGAGGGTTCGTACGGCTGGCGGCAGTGCACACACAGCACGCGCACCAGCCGCTGCGCGATCACGCCGATGATGTTGCCGGCCATGATGTCGGGCGGTATGCCGATGTCGAGCAGTCGCGGGAACGAGCCTAGCGCCGAGTTCGTGTGCAGCGTGGTGAACACCTGGTGGCCGGTCATCGCGGCACGGAAGGCCATCTCGGCGGTGTCATGGTCGCGCACTTCGCCGACCAGGATGATGTCCGGGTCCTGGCGCATGATGGAACGGATGCCGTTGGCGAACTCCATCTTCGCGCTCTCGTTCACCGAGGTCTGGCGCATCAGCGTGACCGGGTATTCGACCGGGTCTTCGAGGGTCATGATGTTGACCGTCTCGTCGTTGACCTGCGACAGCAGCGAATAGAGCGTGGTGGTCTTGCCGCTGCCCGTGGGGCCAGTGACGATCAGGATGCCTTCGGGGCGCGCCAGCATCAGCAGCAGCTTCTCGCGCTGCCGGTCGGTCAGGTTCATGCGGTCGAGGCTGATGATCGACTTCTCGCGATCGAGCACGCGCAGCACGATGTTCTCGCCATGGATTGTCGGCTGCGTCGATACCCGGAAGTCGATCGGCCGGCCGGAGAGGTTCATCGACACCCGGCCGTCCTGCGGCGCGCGCGTCTCGGCGATGTTCATGCCGCTCATCACCTTCACCCGCACCGCGATGCCCGGCCAGTAGGTCTTGTGCAGGCTGCGTATGGTCTCGAGCACACCGTCGATCCGGTAGCGGATGCGCAGGAAGGCCTGCTCGGGCTCGAAGTGGATGTCGGAGGCGCCACGCTTGACCGCGTCGACCAGCAGTGCGCCGACCAGGCGCACCACCGGCTGGGTGTACTCGCCTTCGGCGGCCTGCAGGCTCTGGTAGTCGATCTCGCCGGTCTCGATCTCCTCGAGGATGCCGTCCACCGACAGTTCGAAGCCGTAGAACTTGTCGATCGATTCCTCGATCTGCGCCTCGGTGGCGAGCAGCGTGCGGATCTCGATGCGGCCACCGAGGTTCGCGCGCAGCTGGTCGAGCACCACCACCTTGAACACGTCGGTGGTGGCCAGCGTGAGCAGGCGCGTGTCCTCGTCATAGGCGATCGGCAGCACGCGGTTGCGCCGGGCGAACTCCTCGGGCACCAGCTTCAGCGCGTCGGCGTCGATCACCACCTGCGCGAGGTCGACGCTCTCCTGGCCGATGGTGCGAGCCATCACGTCGCGGATCACGTCCTCGGTCACGAAGCCGAGTTGCACCAGCAGCCTGCCGATCGGGACGCTCTGCCGCTTCTGCTCGGTCAGAACGATGCGCAGCTGGTCGATCGACAGCAGGCCCTGCTGCACCAGCAGTTCCCCCAGCCGGAGTTTCCTGCGCAGGTCGGCCACGCTCAGGGCGCCCTTTGCGCCGATTCGAGCAGCGCCACCCGCTTGCGCGCCGCCGCGACGTCGAAGTTGGCGCGTGCACCGGCGTCGGCGAGCCGGATCGCGGTGCGCAGGTAGTCGATCGCCAGCCTGGGCTGGGCGATGCGTTCCAGGCCGACGGCGAGGTTGAACGCATAGTCGGCGTTGCCCGGCTGCAGGTGGTGCGCCTGGAACCAGGCCTGCTGCGCCTGCGCCCAGCGGTTCTGGTCCGCGTAGAGATTGCCCAGGGTGAAGTACAGGAAAGGCGAGGGCTCGCGCGCGATCAGAGTCTTCAGCTGCGATTCGGCGGCGACCGGGTCCGCGCGGCCGAGTTGTCCGATCAGGGCCGCCTGCGCATGGGCGTTGCGCGGCTCGAGCTCGAGCACCCGCATGTAGAGTCGGGATGCGACCTCGACCTGGTTGCCGAGCTGCGCCACCGCGCCCATGCCGAGCAGGGCGTCGACGTTGCGCGGGTCGGCCGCCGCGACCTGTTCGTACAGCCGCTGCGCGGCCTCGATGCGCCCGGCCTGCAGGTGGTCGTAGGCGTCGGCCAGGGCCGGATTGACCGGGTTCGCGGCGCTGCCCCGCGTGACGCGGATGCCTTCAGCGGTGGTGGCAGTGGAGGGCGGCCGGGCCGGCGCCACCAGTCCCCGCGGGCTGCCCGGCACGGGCGTGGAGACGCCGGGTGCCGCCGACGCCACCGCGCCGGGAGACTGTGCGGACGGGGGTGCTGTATCCGTGGCTGGACCGGCGCGTTGCGCCGCGGTGGTCGCAGTCGGCGCCGTCGTGGCGGGGGCCGATACGGCGGTCGGCGCAGGCGGTGCGTTGCCGGTGACCCGTGCCGGCGGGCTGGCTGGTGCCGCCGCGGCGGCGACATTGGTCGCATTGCGGGCTGCCGGCGTGGCGGGCGCGGATTCCGCCTGGGCAGGAGGGCTGAGCAGTGGCGACGCCGCCAGCGCGGCCGGCACGCCGGCGGGCGCGGCAGGTGCAGCCACGGGAGATGCGGGCGGCACCCCGGTGATCGACGTCGCGCCCGGCTGGGGCTCGGTGCGCGGCGAAGCTGCCACCTGCGCCGGCGTGCTGCCCGCGGCGGGCGATCCGGCCGGCAGGCCATCGGCCGCGCCGGGCATCGGTGTCGCCGCGGACGCGACCTTGCCCGGGTCGAGGGTGCCCGAGGAAGTGGCGCCCGGGGATGGCGGCGTGCGGCTGGCCAGCGGAGAAACCAGCGCCGGCTGGCGGAAGCCGCGCTGCAGCAGACCCGGGTAGGAGATCTGGATGTAGAAGTAGGCGAACAGCAGCACGCCCGCGAGCAGGCCGCCGGCGAGGATCCACTGCACGCGCGTGATGCGCGAAAGCGTGCCCGCCCTGGCCGCGCCTGCGCCTGCAGCCAGCACCGCCCCGGCGCGCGCGGGCGATGCGTCGGCACGCTCCTGCGCCCGGCGGCGCCCGCGTTCGCCGTTCCGGTTGCCCCCGGCTGCGGCCGCGGCTGCGTCGAGATCGACCGCCCGTTCGTCGTCCTGCAGGTCGCCGCTCCATCGGGGCGCACTGCGCCGGTCGGTCGGACCGCCGGCAGTGCGGGCCTGTGTAGAGGGTGCCGGCGCGGCGGTCGGCATGGAAGGAGGCATGGAGGTCGGCACGGCAGGCGCTGCAGGTGGAGCCGGCCGGTCGGAGCGCATCGGCTGTTCCTGAACGCGCGACGTGTTGGCGCCCGCAGCGGGCGCGGGCGGTGTCGCCTGGCGCTCGACGATCGGCTCCAGGCTCAGCTCCGACAGGTCGATGCCCGGGGCCGCCCGTGCCGGCGGTACCGCGTCGCCTGTGGCCGGTCCGGCGGTCATCGTCCCTGCGGTTGCGGCCGGTGCGGCCGATCCTGCGGGTACGGTTGGTACGACGGGTGCTGCATGCACTGCCGGATCGGCCGCGGTCGCGGATCCGTCCCCGGCGTCCGGTGACGGCTTCGCGCTGCGGTTCTGCGCAGCCTGCTGCAGCGCCTTCATCAACAGACTCATGGCCGCGGCCGCCCGGTCTCAGTTCGCCGGCGGTGCGACACGGGCGCTGGCGGCGGGCGCGCCGACCGGCACCGTGGACGGACCGGCGTCGCCCTGCGGCAGGAAGCGCTGGAAGAACTTCAGCTCGTCGCTCTGCAGCGACGGGTTGGTGACCACCGTCGGCCGGATGAAGATCACCAGTTCGGTCTTGGTCGCCCGCTCGTTGCGGAAGCTGAAGATGTCGCCGATGCCGGGCTGCCGCGACAGCCAGGGCACCCCGTCCCGGTTGCGCGAGATGTCGTCCTGCATCAGCCCGCCGAGGATCACCGTCTGCCCACTGACGACCTGCAGCACGGATTCGAGTTCGCGCGTCTGGATCACCGGCACCAGGTTCTGGATCGGCGCGGCGCCCTGGCGCAGGCTGGGATTCGGGTCGGCGACAGTGCCGGTCACGCGCGTGATGGTCGGCCTCACCGTGAGCGTAACCTGGCCGCTGTCGTTGATCTGCGGCGTCACCGCGAGCACGACCCCTACCGGCACCGTCTGGGCCGTGGTGTTGAACACGGTCGGCTGGATGGTGCCGCCGGCGGTCACCGCGCCCTGCTGCGCCTCGACCTGGAAATAGACGAAGTTGTCGGTCACGCGCAGGATGGAGGTCTGGTTGTTCAGCGCCATGATCTTCGGGCTGGACAGCACCTGGGTGTTGCCGAACTGCTGCAGCAGCTTGATCGCCGACACCACGTTGCCGGAGTCGGACGTGTATCCGATCGACACCAGCGGCGGCGCGCCCAGGTTGCTGCCGATCAGCTGCTGCTGGATCGAGAATCCGCCGAAGCCGCGCAGGCGGCTCCAGTCGACGCCGGCCTGGTAGGCATCGTTGAGCCGCACTTCCGCGATCGTCGCCTCGATCAGCACCTGCCGGCTGACCGCGCTGGTGACGCCGTCGAGGTACTGCTGCACCAGCTGGTGCTGGCGTTCGGTGGCCAGCACGTTGACCGTGCCGGCGAGCGGATTGACGACCACGCTGTCGCGCACGTCGTTCGGCACATGCTGCTGCGTGCCCGACTGCCCGAACACCGTGTTGAACAGCGTCGTGGACGCGGCGCCGGCCCGGCTCACCGCCTCGGCCTGCGCCAGCCGCTCCTCGCGCTGCTGGCGCGCCTGCTCGGCGCGCTGCGCGCGATCCTCCGCCGTCTGGGTCTGTGCCCGGGACGAGGTGAGGATCGAACGTACGTTGGCGCTCAGCGTTTCCCAGAAATTGGTCTGCGACGTGGTGCGCACCAGCGTCGCCGATGCATTCACCGCGCCGCTCGCGCCGGCACCCGCGCCCGCGGCGCCGCCCGCGCCTGCCGAGCCGCCGCCACCGGTCGCCCCGCCCTGCTGGCCACCGATCTGTCCCGACGCGCCGATGGTGGCGGTGGTGTCGCGCTGCATGTTCACGTAGTTGACCCGGTACACGCGGAAGAACGGCGTGTCGGGCTGTACGATGATGGTGGAGCCCTCGGTGCGCACGCGCATGTCCACCTGGCGCCCGACGCGCTCCAGGATGGCCGGCAGCGTCTCGTTGATGGCGTTCAGCGTGACACGGCCGCTGAGGCCGGGATGGATGTCGATGTTCTGACGGGTATCGCGCGCCAGCGCCAGCAGCAGCTCGCGCACCGGGACATCGCTCACCACGACGCTGTAAGTGGCCACCTTTTCCGCCGCCTTCGGCGGCGGTACCAGCCCCGAGATACGCACCGGCGGCGGAACGTCCGCGGCGGGCACTTTCTCGCGCTCGGTGGTGAGGTGGCCCAGCGACTGCGGTAGCTCCGGCTTCACCTTCACCGGGGTGTTGCAGCCGGCGAGCATCAGGGCCGCGGCGAGCCCCGACAGCAGGCATGGCACGGCCCTCGCCTCGGCGATCGTTTGCCGCTGGGGGTGGGTCGGCGCGTTCATCTGCGTATCCTCTGGGTGACGGCTTGCGGGCGGGAAGGGGCCTGTGCGGAAACAACATTCACCCCATTATCTAGCGTACAGCTAATCCCACTATTTTTCAATGATTTGGAAAGCTTAACTCGAAATCTTGTCAACTTCCGGCTGCGCCGAGTTCGGTGCGGATGCCCTGCACGGTGCGAAGGTGGGGCGAAAACGAGCGCAGGCCCTCCGGCAGCGCCTGCATCGCGGCCTGCGCCTCGGCGCGGCTGGGAAAGTCGCCGTAGAACACGGTCATCAACCGCCGTTCCCCGGCCCGGGTACGAATGACGAACAGATGCTCGGGCTTCACCTGGCGCGACAGCATGCGCAGCTGGCGGTCGAACTGGTCTTCGCTGGGCGACCCCATCAGCTGGATCGTCACCCGGGTCGGATCGGCGGATTGCAGCCAGTCGGCAGTGGCTGCCAGCCGGGCTGACAGCAGACTGGCCGCAGTGCCGGCGTCCGCCGCGGCGGGCGGCGCGGGTGGAGGTGGCGGCGCGGGCGCCGCCACCGAAGTGGGCACCGGCGGCGCCTCTGCAGGCGCGGCGGGCGACGCTGCTGCCACGGGTGGGGACTCCGCCGCTGGCGCTTCCCCGCCAGGCGGCCCAGCCGCTGCCGAGGCGTCTGCCGGTGCCGCGATCGTGCCGGCCGCGACCACCTTCGCAGCGGGGTCGGGCGTGTTGCCGATCACCAACGCCGGCAGTGGCTGCCGGCTGGTCAGCAGCCATGCGCCCGCAGCCAGCACCAGCATTGCCGCCAGTCCGGCGGCGATGGTCGGCCAGCCCCGGCCGCCGGTTGCCGAGACGCCGCCCTGGGCGAACTCGCTGTCGCGGATCGCGGCCTTGACGTGCCGGGGCGCGACGGCATGGGTGTTTTCGGAGAACGCGGCCAGCAGGGTCTTGTCGCCGAGCAGGTTCACGCGCCGGGTCAGCCCGGCCGACGCACGCGCGATGCGTGCCACGACCGCCGGTCCGAACACGTCCGGCCCCTTGTATCCCGCGGCGCGCAGCCGGAAATCGAGGTAGAGCCCGATGTCTGCCGGCGATAGCGGCGCCAGCTTGAAGCTGTGGGTGATGCGCTCTCGAAGCTGCCGGATCTCGGGCTTGCGCAGCAGGGTGTCGAGCTCTGGCTGCCCGAACAGCACGATCTGCAGCAGCTTGTGGCGGTCGGTCTCGAGGTTGGAGAGCAGCCGGATCTCTTCCAGCGTCGCGATCGGCATGCCCTGCGATTCCTCGACGAACAGCACGACCTGCCGGTGCGCTGCATGGCACTCGAGCAGGAATGCATTCAGCCGCTGCATGGCCTCCAGCCGGCCGGAGCCGTGCGGCAGCGGCAGTTCGAGTTCGTGCGCGATGGCCTGCAGGATCTCGTCGGGCGACACGCTCGGATTGGCCAGGTAGACGCCGATCACGTCGGCCGGCAGGCGCGACTGCAGCATCCGGCAGAGCATCGTCTTGCCGCTGCCGACCTCGCCGGTGACCTTGACGATGCCTTCGCCCTGCCCGATCGCGTAGAGCAGCGCGTCGAGGATGGCGCCGCGGTTGCCGCCGCCGAAGAAGAAGTCGGTGTTGGGGGTGATCCGGAAGGGCGCTTCGCGCAGCCCGAAGAAGTCGTGGTACATCAGTCGGCCTCGCGATCGCGTGCCTGCATCCGGCTGTACAGCGTGGTGCGGCGCAGCCCGAGCAGCCGTGCCGCCTGCGCGAGGTTGCCATGGGTCATGAACAGCGCCGCCTGGATGTAGCTCTGTTCCCACTCGTGCAGCAGCCGGTCGAGGTCGACCTGGCGCGCGCTGGCGAGGTGGCGACGAGCCGCCTCGATCGAAGCGGCGTCGCCGGGCAGGTGCGCCGCTGGCGATGCGCCGGAGGTGTGCGACGCACCGGCTGCGCCCTGCGCGCTCGCCAGGCCCGGCAGCACCGGCGCGGCGGCCGCCGCCTCGACATCCAGTTCCGCCAACAGCCGGGCCGGGGTGACACGCTCGCCTGGATACTTCGTCGACAGCCGGATCACGATGTTGCGCAGTTCGCGCACGTTGCCAGGGAAGCCGTACTGCATCCAGATGCGCCGGCTGTCTTCGTCCAGCGAGAACGGCGCGCGCGCCGCGCCGCCGGCCGGCGTGGCGTAGCGCGTGCGGAAGTGGTCGAGCAGAAGCAGCCGGTCTTCGTCGAGGTCGCGCAGCGGCGGCACGGTGATCGCGAACACCGACAGCCGGTGGTAGAGGTCGCCGCGGAAGCGCCTGGCCCGGACTTCCTGCCGGAGGTCGCGATTGGTGGCGGCGATCACGCGCGCATTCGAATGCCGGCTGGTGGTCTCGCCGACGCGCTGGAACTCGCCGTTCTCGAGCACCCGCAGCAGCTTCGACTGCAGTTCCAGCGGCAGCTCGCCGATCTCGTCGAGGAACAGCGTGGAGTCGGTGGCGTCCTCGAAATAGCCGGCATGGGCACCGGTGGCGCCGGTGAACGCGCCCCGTGCATGGCCGAACAGCGTGGGTTCGACCAGGGTCGGCGCGATCGCGGCGCAGTTGAGCGCGACCAGCGGGCGCGCCGCATGCCCGCTGCGCATGTGCAGCGCGCGCGCGACCAGCTCCTTGCCGCTACCCGACTCGCCCTCGATCAGGACCGGGAACGGCGCCGCCGCGTACTGCACGATCTGCTGGCGCAGGCGCTCGATCGCCGGGCTCGCGCCGATGATCGCGCGGTCGGAATCGGTGGTGGATTCCGCCGTCGGCGCGCCGCTCACCTGTGCCAGCAGCGCCCGCAGCCGGTCGGGCGGGCAGGGCTTGGGCACGAACTCCAGCGCGCCGATCGCGCGCGCATGGCGCGCATTGGCCTCTTCGTTCTGCCCGGACAGCACGATGATCTTCATCGCCGGCGATGCCGCCAGCAGTTCCGTGATCAGCCGGAAACCCTCGTCGGGTCGGTGCGGGGTCGGCGGCAGGCCGAGGTCGATCAGGGCCAGCCCCGGGACCCGGTCGAGCTGGCGCAGCAGCGCATGCACCTGCGCCCGCGAGGCGGCGACCATCACCTCGTAGTCGCCGCCCAACGAGTAGTCGAGGGTGTCGGTGATCAGCGGATCGTCGTCCACGATCAGCAGGTCGGGTTTGCGGTCGGCTGGCGCCATCTTGGGAAGGGAGGAGGTGGACGTCATCTGCGCCGCTATCGTCTCATGCGGGCGCGTGGCCGATGCAGCGGAGAAAGGCCTGTTCCAGCCTGGATTCGCCGGCATCGGCCATCAGGGCGGCCGGCGTCCCGAGGTAAGCCAGGCGTCCGTCGTGGACCACCGCCAGCCGGTCGCACAGCGCCGCCACGTCCTCCAGCGCATGCGAGCTGAACAGCAGGGTGGTGCCGTCGCGGCGCAGGCGGTCGAGAGTGGCGCGTACCCGCGACCGGGCGAGCGGATCGAGCCCGCTCATCGGCTCGTCGAGCACGGTCAGCGGGCGCCCGGCGAGCAGGCATGCCGACAGCCCCAGCTTCTGCAGCATGCCCTTGCTGAAGGTGCGCGCCGGTCGGTCCAGCGCCTCCGGGTCGAAATCGATCGCCTGCAGCTGCGCGATCGCCGCCGCTTCGTCGTGCACCGCGCCGCGCAGCGAAGCGTGGTAGCGCAGGTAGTCGCGCCCGGTGAGGTAGTACGGCGGCGAGAACCGCTCCGGCAGCCAGGCGATCCGGTTGCGCGCCTCGGCACGGGTGCTCGGCACCCCGAAGACACGTATCGTGCCGCTGTCGGCGCGGCAGTAGTCGAGCATGCAGCGCAGCAGCGTCGTCTTGCCGGCCCCGTTCACGCCGACCAGCGCGACGCTCTCGCCCGTGTTCACGGCGAAAGATACATCGGCCGCGGCGCGCCTGCTGCCGAACTGCCGGTTCACGCCGGAAAACTCGACCGCTGCGGAATGCATCGCGAGTGTTGTCGAACCAGTAACTCACCGGTAGGGTGCGAGAGGATAGAATAACTGCTTTCCACTTCCAGCCCGCGCGTGTCCTCGGACAACTTCGTAGAAATCTCCGGCCTGCATTTCGGCTACGGTCGCCGAAACATCCTGAAGGGTCTCGACCTTCAAGTGCCGCGCGGACAGGTGGTCTCCATCATGGGCGGCAGCGGCTGCGGCAAGACCACGCTGCTGCGCCTGATCGGCGGTGCACTGCGTCCTTCCGCCGGCACGGTGACGGTCGACGGCGAATCGGTCGCCTCGCTCGACCGCGACCGGCTGTACCGGCTGCGTCGCAAGATGGGCATGCTGTTCCAGTTCGGCGCGCTGTTCACCGACCTGTCGGTGTTCGACAACGTCGCTTTCCCGATGCGCGAGCGCACCTCGCTGCCGGAGCCCGTGGTGCGCGACCTGGTGCTGATGAAGCTGCATGCAGTCGGCCTGCGCGGTGCCGCGAAGCTGATGCCGGGAGAGCTTTCCGGCGGGATGGCGCGCCGCGTCGCGCTGGCGCGCGCGGTGGCGCTCGATCCGGACCTGATCATGTACGACGAACCGTTCACCGGGCTCGATCCGATCTCCCTCGGGGTGATCGGCAACCTGATCCGCACGCTCAACGACGCGCTGGGCGCGACCTCGATCGTGGTCACCCACGACGTGCGCGAGTCGATGAAGATCCTCGACTACTGTTACCTGATGGCCGAAGGGCAGATCGTGGCCCGGGGCACGCCGTCGGAAATGCTGGCCTCTGACAAGCCCTACGTGCGCCAGTTCTTCCATGGCGAGATGGACGGTGCCGTGCCCTTCCACTATCCGAGCGCCGACTACGGCGCGGAACTGGGGCTGGACGTCCATGGTCGATAAGGGGTGGCTGACCATCCGGGGCGTCGGCCGCTATGCGATCGAGGCGTTCCTGCGCCTTGGCTACGCGACGCGCTTCCTGGGGCTGACGCTCGCCCATTCCCAGGTCTGCCTGCGCCGGCCGCGGCTGGTCGTGCGCGAGGTGTACTTCTCCGGGGTGCTGTCGCTGGTGATCATCCTCGTGTCGGGCCTGTTCGTCGGCATGGTGCTCGGCCTGCAGGGTTACCAGACGCTGAAGACCTACGGTTCCGAATCCGCGCTCGGCGTGCTGGTCGCCCTGTCGCTGCTGCGCGAACTGGGTCCGGTGATCACCGCGCTGCTGTTCGCCAGTCGCGCCGGCTCGGCGGTCACCGCGGAGATCGGCCTGATGAAGGCCACCGAACAGCTGCGCGCGATGGAGATGATGGCGGTCGATCCGATCGCGCGCGTGGTCGCCCCGCGCTTCTGGGCCGGGGTGATCTCGACGCCGCTGCTCACCGCGATGTTCACCGCGATGGGCATCTACGGCGGTTACCTGGTCGGGGTGGTGCTGCTCGGCGTGGACGAGGGGTCCTTCTGGTCGCAGATGCAGAGCTCGGTCGATTTCCGCGAGGACGTGGTGAACGGCATGCTGAAGAGCCTGGTGTTCGGATTCGCGATTTCATGGATCGCGGTGTTCGAAGGGTATGATGCGCCCCCTACCGCCGAAGGCGTCTCGGGCGCGACCACCCGGACTGTCGTGACCTCGGCGCTCACCATCCTGTTTCTCGACTACATCCTTACTTCGCTCATGTTCCGGGGGATCTGATGGAACGTTCGTCGCTCGACGTCTGGGTCGGCCTGTTCGTGGTCGGCGGCGTGCTCGCCCTGCTGATCCTTGCGCTGAAGGTCGGCAATGCCGGCGACCTGCTGTCCGCGGGTCCCACCTATACCCTGAGCGCCAACTTCGAGAACATCGGCGGCCTCAAGGCGAAGGCGGCGGTGCGCAGCGCCGGCGTGGTGGTCGGCCGGGTCGCGACCATCGACTACGATCCCGACACCTTCAATGCGGTGGTCACGATGAAGATCGACCAGCGCTTCAACAAGTTCCCCCGCGACACGTTCGCCAGCATCTACACATCCGGGCTGCTCGGCGAGCAGTACATCGGGCTGGCCCCCGGCGGCGACGAGAAGCTGCTCGCCGCGGGCGACCGCATCACCAAGACGCAGAAGGCGGTCGTGCTCGAAGACCTGATCGGGCAGTTTCTGACGAGCCGTGCAGGCGAGCCGGCGACGAAATGACAGCGCATCGGGCCCGACCGTCGCGGACCGGGGCCGGTATCATCCGCGACCGATGGCGGGGAACGCCCGCCCACAGCGGCCTGCCGGCGACCCCCGTTGCCGTGCGCCGGCGGAGGGGTTCGCGCAGGAGTACACCTTTGCGCCTCCTGGCCGTTATCTGCGTGGACGCGCCCGCCCGCCCTCATGATGAGTGACAACATGTTCCCGATGCTCCTGCCCGTTTCTTCTTCCGTCCAGTCGCTCCTGCAGCGCGTGCTGCCAGCCATCGCCATGCTCTGCCTGATGCTGCCGGCACCGGCCGTGCACGCCGACCTCGGGCCCGACCAGCTGGTGCGGGTGACCGTCGACAAGGTGATCGAGGTCATCAAGGGCGACAAGGCTATCCAGGCCGGCGACATGAAGCGCATCCTCGAGGTCGCCGAGACGCATGCATCGCCGCACTTCAACTTCACGCGGATGACCCGGCTGGCGATGGGTGCCAACTGGAAGCAGGCCACCCCTGCCCAGCAGGAGGAACTGGTGCGCCAGTTTCGCGCCCTGCTGCTGCGCACCTACGCGGTGGCGCTGAAGGAGTACCGCAACCAGACGATCGACGTGCGTCCGCTGAAGGTACCCGCCGGTTCCACCGACGTGCAGGTGAAGACCATGGTGAACCAGCCGGGCGCGCAGGCGATCCCGATCGACTACGACATGGAGCGTACGCCCCAGGGCTGGAAGGTCTATGACGTGACGGTCGGCGGCGTCAGCCTGGTGGTGAACTTCCGCTCCAGCTTCGATGCCGAGATCCGCAAGACCGGCGTCGACGGGCTGGTGAAGTCGATGGTCGAGCGCAACCGCAGCGCGTCCGCCGGGACCGCGCCGAAGTGACCGCGCCCGACGGGCTGCGCGCCGGGGAAGCCGGCCGTTTCCGGGTCGAGGGTGCGCTCACCATCGAGTCGGCGCGCGACGTGCTCGAGTCGGGCATCGGGCTGCTGCCGGTCGATGCCGGCACCGTCGAGATCGACCTCGCCGGATTGACCGCCTTCGATTCCGCAGCGCTGGGCGTGATGTTCGAGTGGCAGCGGCGCACCGCCGGGCGCGGGTTGCGCATCCGCTACGCGAACCTGCCGCCGAAGCTGGCGACGCTGGCGCGACTCTACGGCGTCGACACGCTGCTGGCGGCATCGGCCGATGCCTGAGCGGGGCAGCGGCGGCAGCGCAGGCCGGTGCGGATGAGCGCGGCGATCTCGATCGAAGGGCTGTCCAAGCGCTACGGCACGCTGCTGGCGCTGGACGGCGTCGACCTCAGGGTCGAGCCGGGGGAATTCTTCGGCCTGCTCGGACCCAACGGCGCCGGGAAGACGACCCTGATCAGCGTGCTCGCCGGGCTGGCCCGGGCCAGCGCGGGGCGCGCCTCGGTGATGGGGCACGACGTGGTCGACGATTACCGCGCGGCGCGGCGCCACCTGGGCGTGGTGCCCCAGGAACTGGTGTTCGATCCGTTCTTCACGGTGCGCGAGACCCTGCGCATCCAGTCGGGCTACTTCGGCCTGCGCCAGAACGATGCCTGGATCGACGAACTGCTGGACAGCCTCGACCTCACCGGCAAGGCCGACACCAACATGCGTGCCCTGTCGGGCGGCATGAAGCGGCGGGTGCTGGTCGCCCAGGCGCTGGTGCACAAGCCGCCGGTAGTGGTGCTCGACGAACCGACGGCGGGGGTGGATGTCGCGCTGCGCCAGGGCCTGTGGGAATTCATCGGGCGCCTGAACCGCGCAGGGCATACCATCGTGCTCACGACCCACTACCTGGAAGAGGCCGAAGCCCTGTGCAACCGGATCGCGATGCTGAAGCAGGGGCGCATCGTCGCGCTCGACACCACGGCGAACCTGCTGCGCGTGGCGCGCAGGACGCAGAAGCGGGTGCGCATGCGCCTGTCCGGTGGCGTGCTGCCGCCGGCGATCCTGGCGCGCCATCCGGTGCAGGACGGCGACGCGATCTCGATCGCGCTCGAGGCCTACGACGACCTCGAGCAGATCCTCGCCGAGCTGCGCCTGGCCGGCGAGTCGGTGCAGGATCTCGAGGTGGTGCAGCCGGACCTGCAGGATGTCTTCATGCAGGTGATGACCCGGCACTGACCGCCTGCCGATGAGCGCGGCCGACGGTGCGCAGGACCCGGCGGGCGGCGGCCCGGTGCCTTCCTCCCGCGCGGTGGTCGCCACCCTGGGCACGACCCAGACCATCGCCTGGGCGTCCAGCTACTACCTGCCGGCCGTGCTGGCGGAGCCGATCGCGCGCGACCTGGGGGTCGCGCCCGGACTCGTGTTCGCGGCGTTCTCGGTCGCCCTGCTGGTATCCGGTGCGCTCGGCCCGCTCGCCGGCCGGCTGATCGACCGCCGCGGCGGCCGTGCGGTGCTGTGCGCGTCGAACCTGATCCTCGCCGCCGGCCTGCTGCTGCTGGCCACCGCCACCGGACCGGTGGTCCTGTTTGCCGGCTGGCTGGTGATCGGCGTGGGCATCGCGGCCGGCCTCTACGATGCCGCCTTCGCCACGCTGGTCGGCATCTACCGCGAACGGTCGCGCCAGGCGATCACCGGCATCACCCTGATCGCGGGGTTCGCCAGCACCATCGGCTGGCCGGTGACCGCGCTGATCGAGGATGGCCAGGGATGGCGCATGGCGTGCGTGTTCTGGGCGCTGGTGCACCTGCTGGTCTGCCTGCCGGCGAACCGCTGGCTGCTGCCGTCGCCCGCGCCGGAGGCGCCCGCCGGTGCCGGCGGTACCGCCAGTGCCGGGGGTGCTGCCGCCCCGTCGGCGGCCGGCGATGCGTCCGATGTCGTGGCGCTGCAACAGCGGCGCACGACCGTGCTGCTGCTCGGCTTCGTGTTCGCGGCCTCGGCCTTCGTCGCCGGCGCGATGGCGACGCAGATGATCCGACTGCTGGAGGCGATGGGCTCGACGCCTGCCGCGGCGATCTTCGCCGGGATGCTGATCGGTCCTGCGCAGGTGCTCGCCCGGGTGGTGGAGTTCGCGCTCGCGCGCCGGGTGACCCCGCTGGTCAGCGCCCGCGTCGCCCTGTCGCTGCACCCGGCCGGCGCGGTGGCACTGACCGTGTTCGGAGCCCCTGCGGCGGTGCCGTTCGCGATGCTGCACGGGGCCACCAACGGCCTGGTGACGATCGCCCGTGGCACGCTGCCGCTGTGGCTGTTCGGCCCGGTCGGATACGGCACGCTGCTCGGCCGCATCGGCGGGCTCGCGCGCATTGCCCAGGCGATCGCGCCGTTCGCATTCGGCCTGGCGGTCGATGGCCTGGGCGGGGCCGCCGTGCTGATCACCGGCGGGCTGATGACGGCAGCGGTACTCGCGCTGCTGGTGATGCGGCGCCCGCCCTCGGCATGACCGCTGCCCGGCCCCCGGCGCGCACGCCGGTCCCGGGATCGGTGCGCGGGCGCAGCCCGAAGGCGCGCTCGAGCAGGGCTTCCAGCCGGCGCCAGACGCGCAGCCGCTCGAGCAGCGGATTCAGCGCATTGGTGACCGTGCAGTAGTGGGAGTCGGTCGAGCCCTGGTGGTGCCGGCCGTGCTCGCGCGGGGTCTGCAGCAGCCGCATGCGCTGCAGCAGGTGCACCACGGCACCCTTCTCCTGCGGGTTCTGGTGCGTCCACTTGTGGATCTGGTTCGCCTGCGAGCCGACCAGCGCGAACACCGCGACATGCCAGGTCAGCAGGTCCAGGGCCCAGGCCGCCGCGACCAGCAGCGCCCCGGCCAGCATCAGGTCGCCGCAGCTCTCCAGCCAGGACTTCGCGAGGAAGGCGCGCGGCTTCCGGTGGTGCTCCAGGTTGGGCACGATCACCAGCCTGCCGATGATCGGCGTGTCGGAATTGCCGTAGGTGTCCTCGAGCCAGTGGCCGATGCCCGAGGCGAGGTCGACCATCAGCACGACCAGCACGAACTCCAGCGCGAACGTCAGCACGGACCCGGCCAGGGCGCCGGCCGGGCCGGCGAGGGTGGCCAGGGCTGGCTGGGCGGCCAGGCCGGAGAGGGCGGGAACGGCGTCTGGGAAGGCAGGGAACGTCATGTCGGGCTCCGCGTGAAGAGGGCTGTTCCGCCGACCGCCACCGGGATCGGGGCGGGCGGAACGGCGCCACTGTCGCGACGCGGGACAGGCACGGACAGGACCCTGAAAAAGGTATCGACTTCCGATACCGAAAGTATTCGGGTATCGTTCCTTTGAAATTTCCACGAGGAGGAACAAGATGCCCGCAAGCGATATCCGGGCCGCATCCGCATCCGGGCCGGCACCGTCCGCCGGCGCGGCGGCTGCCTCGCCGCTCGTCGACGCGCTGAAGAAGCTGCTCAAGGCGCGCGGCATGACCTACCGCCAGCTCGCCCTGCGCATGCGCCTGTCGGAGCCGAGCGTGAAGCGGCTGTTCTCGACCGGGCGGTTCACGCTCTCCCGGGTCGAGGAACTGCTGCAGATCCTGGAATCGGACTTCCTCGAACTGGCCCGCCTTGCCGGTGCCGGCCGCCGGGCGATCGGCGAACTCACCGAGGGGCAGGAGCAGGCGCTTGCCGCCGATCCCCTGCTGCTGGGCGTCGCCTACCTGCTGCTGACCGGATCCACCCCGGCGCGCATCCGGTCCCAGTTCGAGATCGGCGAGGCGGAAATGGTCGGCGCGCTGGCCCAGCTCGACCGCCTGCGCATCGTCGACCTGCTGCCCGGCAATCGCGTGCGTCTGCGGGTGGCGCGCAACATGCGCTGGCGACCGGACGGGCCCCTGTCGCGCCGCTACCGCGCCCAGGCGATTGGCGACCTGTTCGCCAGTTCGTTCGCCCAGCCGCTGGAGAAGATCCGCTTCCTGGCCGGCGAACTCACGCCGGCCTCGATCGGACTGCTGCAGAAGAAGCTCGACCTGGTCGCCGCCGAATTCTCGGAACTGATGGAACTGGATGCCGGTGCGTCGCCGCGCGAGCGACGCAACGTCGGGATGGTGATGGCGATCCGGCCGTGGACCTTCCCGGTGGTGGCCGAACTGCGGCGCCGCTGAGCGGCGGGCGGTCGATTCCAGCCTGCGCGCAACGGTTCCCGCGGCCACGGAGCGGACAGGGGTGTAAAATCCGACGCCCGGTGATTACCGGCCCATCGCCGCCGGTCCACCGCCGGCGACCTACCGGCGTCCCCGACGCCGACCCTTCCGCTGGCGGCTGCCCCTTGTCCGAACACCTGCTTCCGATCGCCCTTCCGGCCACTGATGTCCGTGGCGGCTTCGTCACGCTCCTGTACAAGGAGACGCTGCGCTTCTGGAAGGTGAGCATGCAGACGGTGTTCGCCCCGGTGGTGACGACCGTGCTGTACCTGATGATCTTCTCGCATGTGCTGTCCGGCCGGGTCGAGGCGTTCCCGGGCATCTCGTACAGCGCCTTCCTGGTGCCGGGGCTGGCGATGATGGCCGCGCTGCAGAATGCGTTCGCCAACACGTCCTCCTCGATGATCCAGTCGAAGATGACCGGCAACCTGGTGTTCATCCTGCTGCCGCCGCTGTCCCCGGCGGAGATCGTAGGCGCCTACGTGCTGGCGGCGATGGCGCGCGGCTTCCTGTGCGGGGCGGCAGTGCTGCTGGTGGGGGCCTGGTTCGCGCCGCTGCCGCTGGCCCATCCGGTGGCGATCGTCGGCTTCTCCATGCTCGGCAGTGCCGCGCTGGGCGCCCTCGGGTTGGTGGCGGGCATCTATTCGGACAAGGTCGACCAGCTGTCCGCCTTCCAGCACTTCGTCGTGGTGCCGCTGACCTTCCTCGCCGGCGTGTTCTACTCGGTGCAGACGCTGCCGCCGTTCTGGCAGGTGGCATCCCACCTCAACCCGGTGTTCTACATGGTGGACGGTTTCCGCTGGGGCTTCTTCGGCGCGGCCGACGTCTCGCCCTGGCTGTCGTTGGCCGTCGTCTCGGCCTGCGTGGCGGCGATCACCGGCTGGGCCATGCTGCTGCTGAAGAGCGGCTACAAGCTGCGGCACTGACCCTCGCGTGCCGACCCTGGCGTACTGATTCGACGGAAGAACAATGGACAAGCTGGTCATCGAAGGCGGCACGCGGCTCGCTGGCGAAGTGGAAGTGTCGGGCGCGAAGAATTCGGCGCTGCCCGTGCTGTGCGCGGCCATCCTGGCGGCCGAGCCGCTGTCCGTCACCAACGTGCCGCAGCTGCAGGACGTTGCCACCACCGCGAAGCTGCTGTCGACCATGGGCGCGGCCGTCGAGCGGCCCGCGGACCACACGATCGTGCTCGACTGCGCGAAGCTCGACCGGCTGGAGGCGCCCTACGAACTCGTGCGCACGATGCGCGCGTCGATCCTCGTGCTCGGTCCGATGGTCGCTCGCTTCGGCCGGGCGCGGGTATCGCTGCCCGGCGGTTGCGCCATCGGCCAGCGGCCGGTCGACCTGCACATCAAGGGCCTGCAGGCACTGGGCGCCGAGATCACGATCGAGCACGGCTACCTCGAAGCCCGGGTGCGGCGCCGGGGCGGTGGCACGCGGCTGCGCGGCGCCCCGATCTTCATGGACCTGGTGTCGGTCACCGGCACCGAGAACCTGATGATGGCCGCGGCGCTCGCCGAGGGCACGACGGTTATCCAGAACGCCGCGCGCGAACCCGAGGTGGTGGAACTCGCGCTGTGCCTGAACGCGATGGGTGCCCGCGTCCGCGGCGCCGGCGAGAGCGAGATCACCATCGAAGGGGTCGAGCGGCTGCACCGCGCCGAGTGGCGGATCATGCCCGACCGGATCGAGGCGGGGACCTTCCTTGCCGCGGCTGCCGCGACGCGCGGCGAGGTGCTGCTGCGGGGCGCGAATCCGTCGCACCTGACCGCGGTGCTCGACAAGCTGCGCGAAGCGGGCGCCCGTATCGAGGCCGGCCCCGACACGATCTCGCTGTCGATGCCGCAGCGCGCACGCGCGGTGAACGTGCGCACTGCACCCTACCCGGGCTTCGCCACCGACATGCAGGCGCAGCTGATGGCGCTCGACTGCGTCGCCGACGGCACCGCGACCATCGTCGAGACGATCTTCGAGAACCGCTTCATGCATGCGCTCGAGATGAAGCGCATGGGGGCGCAGATCGAGATCGACGGCAATACCGCGGTCGTGCAGGGCTTGCCGCGGCTCGACGGCGCGGCGGTGATGGCCACCGACCTGCGCGCCTCGGCCAGCCTGATCATCGCCGCGCTCGCGGCTGGCGGCGAGACGGTGATCGACCGTATCTACCACCTCGACCGCGGCTACGAGGCGATCGAACGGAAACTGTCCGGCCTGGGCGCGAAGATCCGCCGCGCCCGCTGAACACTCCGAACCCGCCGCCTACATGCCGGAACCGCTGAATTGACCTCCGCTCCGATCATCACCATCGCGCTCTCCAAGGGCCGCATCTACGACGACACGCTGCCGCTACTTGCGCAGGCGGGCCTGGTGCCGTCGATCGACCCGGAGCGTTCGCGCAAGCTGATCATCCCGACCAACCGGCCTGACGTGCGGCTGGTCATCGTGCGCGCGACCGACGTGCCGACCTACGTGCAGTTCGGCGGCGCCGACCTCGGTGTCGCCGGCAAGGACGTGCTCGACGAGCACGGCGGCAGCGGCCTCTACCAGCCGGTCGACCTCGACATCGCGCGCTGCCGCATGGTGGTCGCGGCGCGGGCGGACTTCGACTACGCGGCGGCGGTGGCGCAGCGCCGCCGGCTGCGCGCGGCCACCAAGTTCGAACGCACGGCGCGCGAGCACTTCGCCGCCAAGGGACTGCACGTGGACCTGATCAAGCTGTACGGCTCGATGGAACTCGCGCCGCTGACCGGGCTGGCCGACGTGATCGTCGACCTGGTCGATACCGGCAACACGCTGAAGGCCAACAACCTGGTGTCGGTGGAGGAGATCTCGCTGGTGAGCGCGCGGCTGATCGTCAATCCGGCGGCGTTGCGGCTCAAGCGCGAGACGCTGCGTCCGCTGATCGATACCGTGGCGGCGGCGGCTGCCGCCGCGCGCGCACGCCGGCTGGAGGCTGCCCATGGCTGAGCGCAAGTCTCCCGGTGCCCGCCCCGGCGCGGTGGCCCCGGCCGCGTGGCGTGGCGCGGCTGCATCCTCGCTGGTGCGCACCTTCGACAGCGGCGCGCGCGGCTTCGACGCCGCCCTGGCGAGACTGACCGCATTCGATGCATCGTCCGATCCCGCGATCGAGTCGGCCGTGGCGAAGATCATCGACGACGTGCGCACCCATGGCGACCGCGCGCTGCTCGAGTACACCCGCCGCTTCGACTGCATGCAGGTCCGCACCGCCGCTGCACTCGAGATCACGCGCGCCGAGCTGTCCGCTGCATGGAAGGCGCTCGGTGCGACCGAGCGCCGTGCGCTGCAGGCGGCGCACACCCGCATCCGCGACTACCACGAGCGGCAGGTCGCGAAGTCATGGCAGTTCACCGACGCGCACGGCTCGAAGCTCGGGCAGCTGGTGCGTCCGCTCGACCGCGCCGGCCTGTACGTGCCCGGCGGCAAGGCGGCCTATCCGTCCTCGCTGCTGATGAACGCGGTGCCGGCGAAGGTGGCCGGCGTGGGCGAGCTGGTGATGGTGGTGCCGACGCCCGGCGGCGAACGCAACACGCTGGTGCTGGCGGCGGCGAAGCTCGCCGGCATCGACCGCGCCTTCACCATCGGCGGGGCGCAGGCGGTGGCCGCGCTCGCCTACGGCACCGCGACCGTGCCCGCGGTGGACAAGATCACCGGGCCGGGCAACGCATACGTGGCCGCGGCCAAGCGGCGGGTGTTCGGCACCGTCGGCATCGACATGATCGCCGGCCCGTCCGAGATCCTGGTCATCGCCGACGACTCGGCCAACCCGGACTGGATCGCGATGGACCTGTTCTCGCAGGCCGAACACGACGAGATGGCGCAGTCGATCCTGCTCACGCCCAGCCTGCGCCTGCTGAGCGCGGTGCAGTCGTCGATCGCGCGCCTGCTGCCCGGCATGGCGCGGCGCGACGTGATCGCGAAGTCGCTGGCTTCGCGGGGCGCCCTGGTGCGGGTGAAGAGCCTCGCCGAGGCGTGCACGATCGCCGACCGCATCGCCCCCGAGCACCTGGAACTCGCTGTGCGCGATCCGCGGCCGCTGGTCGAGCGCATCCGGCATGCCGGCGCGATCTTCGTCGGCCATCACACCTCCGAGACGCTGGGCGACTACTGCGCCGGCTCGAACCATGTGCTGCCCACCGCGCGCACTGCACGCTTCTCGTCGCCGCTGGGCGTGTACGACTTCCAGAAGCGCACCAGCGTGATCGAGGTGACGCCGCGCGGCGCCGATGCGCTGGGCGGCATCGCCAGCGTGCTGGCGCGCGCCGAGGGACTCGAAGCGCATGCGCGCTCGGCGGAGCTGCGGCTGAAGCCGCGCCCCGGACAAGGCCGCAGGGGCGCTAAATGAGCGCGCCGACCAGCCACGCGACGCCGCAGTCGCTGATCCGCGAGGACCTGCTCGCGCTGTCGGCCTACCACGTGCCCGATGCCTCGGGCATGGTGAAGCTCGACGCGATGGAGAATCCGTATCCGCTGCCGGGCGACCTGGCAGCCGAGCTCGGCGCACTGCTGGGCGCCGCGCCGATGAACCGCTATCCGGAGGCCGATGCGCGCACGCTGAAGGCCGCGATCCGAAGCGCGCTCGACGTGCCGGCGAACTGCGACATCCTGCTCGGCAACGGCTCGGACGAGATCATCCAGCTGCTGGCGATGGCGGTGGCCAAGC
Organism: Betaproteobacteria bacterium; assembly: GCA_021298815.1. GTDB lineage: Bacteria > Pseudomonadota > Gammaproteobacteria > Burkholderiales > CAIKXV01 > CAIKXV01. The sequence continues at coordinate 24,763 of JAJTHE010000128.1, forward strand.
CCGGCGCCGTGCTGGCCTCGATCGAGCCGACCTTCGTGATGTTCCGCATGATCGCGACCTTCACCGGCCTGCGCTATGCGTCCTGCCCGCTGCGCGCCGACTTCTCGCTCGACCTCGACGCGGTGCTGCGCCTGCTCGAGGCCGAACGTCCGGCGGTGATGTTCCTCGCCACGCCGAACAACCCGACCGGCAACACCTTCGCGCGCGCCGACATCGAGCGCATCGCGGCGGCCGCGCCTGGCCTGCTGGTGGTGGATGAGGCCTACTACGCCTTCGGCGACAGCAGCCACCTCGACCTGCCGGCCCGGTTGCCCAACGTGCTGGTGATGCGCACCTTCTCGAAGCTCGGCATGGCCGGCCTGCGCCTGGGCTTCCTGGTGGGCGCGCCGGCCTGGCTCGAGCAGCTCGACAAGCTGCGCCTGCCGTACAACGTCAACGTGCTTACCCAACTCGCCGCGACCCGGCTGCTGGCCAGCTATCCGGCGCTGGCATCGCAGGCGTCCACCATCCGCGCCGATCGCGCCCGGCTCGCCGATTCGCTGCGCGCGGTGCCCGGGGTCGAGGTGTTCGCGTCGGACGCCAACTTCCTGCTGTTCCGCATCCCGCGCGCGGCCGCGGTGTTCGATGCGCTGGCGGCGCGCCAGGTGCTGGTGAAGAACGTGTCGCGCGCGCACCCGCTGCTTTCGGACTGCCTGCGGGTCACCGTCGGCACCCCCGGCGAGAACGCGCGCTTCATTGCGGCGCTGCACGAAGCCGTCACGGATTTGGGTTAACCTTGGTTCATGCGCAAGGCCACCGTACATAGAAAGACCCAGGAAACTGCCATCGACGTCGCGCTGGACGTCGATGGCAGCGGGGTCTATTCGATCGCCACCGGCGTGCCCTTCCTCGACCACATGGTCGAGCAGGTGGCGCGCCACGGGCTGTTCGACCTCGACATCAAGGCCACCGGCGACGTCCACATCGACGCCCACCACACGGTCGAGGATGTCGGCATCACGCTGGGCCAGGCGCTGGCGCAGGCAATTGGCGACAAGCGCGGCGTGCGCCGCTACGGCCACGCCTACGTGCCGCTGGACGAGGCGCTGTCGCGGGTGGTTGTCGACCTGTCGGGCCGTCCCGGCCTCGACATGCAGGTCGAGTTCACCCGGGCGCGTATCGGCGACTTCGATGCCGATCTCGTCTACGAATTCTTCCAGGGCTTCGTCAACCATGCCCAGGCGACCCTGCACATCGACAACCTGAAGGGCCGCAACGCGCACCACCAGGCCGAGACGATCTTCAAGGCGTTCGGCCGTGCGCTGCGGATGGCGGTGGAACTCGACCCGCGCGCGGTCGACGCCGTCCCTTCCACCAAGGGCACGCTC
>JAJTHE010000108.1 GCA_021298815.1 Betaproteobacteria bacterium
GCGTCCGCGCCAGCCGCCGCAGCGGGCGGAAGCGCGTCGCGCGCGGCAGCCGCGGCCTGCAGCGGAGGCCAGCCCGGAACGGCCGCCCCTTGCCCGCGTGCGAGCGGGCCGGGACGCACCACGGCCGGCTCGTCGTCATCTTCGGCGAGGGAGGCCTGGGTATAGGCATCGATCGCGGATCGCCGGTGCGGTTCGACCGCCGGGCGCGGCGGGAACGGGGCCGGCAGCACCGCCGGCTCGGCGCCGGTCTCGATCATCGCCACGAGTTCGACGCCACCCGAAGGCAATCGGCGGTTGGAAAGGATCAGCGCGTCGGCGCCCAGCGCATCGCGCACCTCGCGCAGGGCTTCGCGGGTCGAGGCCGCCTGGAACCGGCGCACGATCATCCCCGGCCTCCGAGCACGGCGACGACGCGGATCGTCTTGCTGTCAGGGATCTCGGCATGCGAGATGACCTTGAGCTGCGGGACGGCACGCTTCAGGAAACGCATCAGCAGCGCACGCAGCGCCGGGGCCACGAGCAGCACGGCGGGCTGCCCGGACTGCTCCTGCGTCTGCGCGAGCGCGGCCGCCTGGCGCAGCAGGTTCTCGGCGAGCGTGGGTTCGAGGCCGGCGCCCTCGGGCGCGCGGCCGCCCCCGGCGGCCTTGTCGCCCTTGTCGCCGGAACGTCCCTGGGTCATCTGGGTCAGCATCTGCTCGAGTGTGGGGTCGAGCGCGATCACGGGCAACTCCCCCGCGCCGGGGAACACCGATTGCATGATCGCCCGGCCGAGCGCCACGCGCACCTGCGTGGTCAGTTCCTCGGCGTCCTGCGTCTTCTGGCCATGCTCGGCGAGGGACTCGATGATGGTGCGCATGTCGCGGATGTGCACGCCGTCGGCAAGCAGGTTCTGCAGCACACGCTGCACCACCGTGAGGTTGAGCACCCGCGGCACCAGGTCCTCGACCAGCTTCGGCGAATCCTTCGCGATGTGGTCGAGCAGCGACTGGGTCTCCTCGCGGCCGAGCAGTTCGTGGGCATTGGACTGGATCATGTTCGACAGGTGCGTGGCCACCACGGTGCCGGCATCGACCACCGTGTAGCCGAGGCTCTGCGCCTGGTCGCGCTGGCCGGCGTCGATCCAGGTGGCGGGCAGCCCGAACGCCGGATCCTTCGTGGCCGTGCCCTGCAGGTTGCCCAGCACCCGGCCCGGGTTGATCGCGAGGAACATGCCGGGGAACACCTCGCCGGTGCCGGCGTCGACGCCCTTGAGCAGGATCCGGTACGCGTTCGGGCGCAGTTCGAGGTTGTCGCGGATGTGCACCGCCGGCACCAGGAAGCCGAGGTCCTGGGCGACCTTCTTGCGGATGCCCCGGATGCGCTTGAGCAGTTCGCCGTCCTGCGCCCGGTCGACCAGCGGGATCAGCCGGTAGCCGACCTCGAGACCGAGCATGTCGACCGGCACCACGTCGTTCCAGCCGACCTCGGCCGGTTCCGCCTTCACCGGTGGTGGTGGTGGCGGGGCGGCGGCGGCGACCTGCTGCTTCTGGGCCATGTACCAGCCGACCCAGCCCAGCCCGGCGGCGATCGCGATGAACGCGAAGTTGGGCATGCCGGGGATCAGGCCGACCAGCCCGATCATGCCGGCCGTGATGTAGAGCACCTGCGGGCGGCTGAACATCTGGCCGATGAACTGGTTGGACAGGTCCTGCTCGCTGCCCGCCCGGCTGACCACGATGCCGGCCGCGGTGGAGACCACCAGGCCGGGGATCTGCGCGACCAGGCCGTCGCCGATGGTCAGCAGCACGTAGGCGCTGGCGGAATCCCCGAAGGACATGCCGTGCTGGAGCATGCCGATGGCCAGCCCGCCGACGATGTTGATCACGACGATGATGATGCCGGCGATCGCATCGCCGCGGACGAACTTCGACGCGCCATCCATCGAACCGTAGAAGTCGGCTTCCGCCGCGATCGCCTGCCGCCGCGCCCGCGCCTCGTCCTCGCGGATCAGCCCGGCATTGAGGTCGGCGTCGATCGCCATCTGCTTGCCCGGCATCGCGTCCAGCGTGAACCGTGCCGCCACCTCGGCGATGCGGCCGGCGCCCTTGGTGATCACCACGAAGTTGATGATCACCAGGATCAGGAACACGATCAGGCCGACCGCGTAGTTGCCGCCGATCAGGAAGTGGCCGAACGCCTCGATCACCTGCCCCGCGGCATCCGGCCCGGTATGCCCCTCGAGCAGGATGACCCGGGTGGACGCGACGTTGAGCGACAGGCGCAGCAGCGTGGTGACCAGCAGGATGGTCGGGAACACCGAGAACTCGAGCGGCTTGAGCGTGTAGAGCGCGACCAGCAGCACGATCACCGACAGCGCGATGTTGAAGGTGAACAGCAGGTCGAGCAGGATGGTCGGCAGCGGCAGCACCATCATCGCCAGCACGAGGATGATGAGCATCGGCGCGGCCGCGCGCGTCCATTGCGAGCCCGGCGCGGCGCCGGGCAATGCGCCGAACGCAGCCCCCGGGCCGGGCGGCAAGGCACTCATCGGTCAGCGCCCCGGCCGGCCATCAGGCACGCCCCTGCGCACCGGCGGCCATCGCCGGCACCATTGCATCGTCGGGATCCGGACCCGGGTCGAGCGCGGCCGGAACGTCGAGCAGCGTCGGCGCCACCGGCAGGACCGAACCGTAGCCGCGGGCGAGGCGCAGCTGGTAGACCCAGGCCAGTACCTCGGCGACCGCGCCGTAGAGCGCGGCCGGCACGCCCTCGCCCACCTCGGCATGCCTGTACAGCGAACGCGCCAGCGGCGGCGCGCGCAGCACCGGCACGTCGTTCTCGCGCGCCAGCGCCAGGATGCGCTCGGCGGTCTCGCGGGTACCCTTGGCCACCACCTGCGGCGCGCGCATGCGGCCTTCCTGGTACTGCAGCGCGACCGCGTAATGCGTCGGGTTGGTGATCACGACATCGGCCTTGGGCACCGCGGACATCATCCGGCGGCGCGCCATCTCGCGCTGCATCGCGCGGATGCGCCCCTTCACCTCGGGATTGCCCTCGGTCTCCTTGCCTTCCTGGCGCACCTCTTCCTTCGTCATGCGCAACTGCTGGATGTGGTTCCATATCTGGAACGGCACGTCGATGGCGACGATCAGCACCATCGCCAGCATCACCGCGACGAACGCGTCGGTCATCATCGATCCGACATGCGCCAGTGCCATCTCGATCGGCTCCAGCGCCAGCATCGCCATCGCTTCCCGCTGCGTCCAGAGCATGGCAACCACCACTGCCCCGAGCAGCACCATCTTGAGCACGGCCTTGACCAGCTCGACCAGGCCGTGCCACGAGAAGGTGCGGCCGAGGTTGGCCACCGGCGACAGGCGGCTGATCTTCGGCTGCAGGGCTTCGACGCTGAACAGCCAGCCCGACAGCAGCATGGGCGCGATGAGCGCGACGAGCACGCTGGCGACGAACAGCGGTGCCAGGACCCACAACGCATCGAGCATCGACACGTACAGCCGCGACAGCGCGACCCCTGTGTCGAAGGCACTGGCGCGGTCGAGTTGCAGGCCGCTGGAGAACAGCTTGCGCATCCCGTCGAGGAAGGTGGCGCCGGCGAAAAGGAGAATTCCCCCGGACACGATCAGGACGAAGAAGCTGGTGAGCTCGGTCGAACGGGCGACCTGTCCCTGCTCGCGTGCCTGTTCGAGGCGCCGCGCGCTGGCTGGTTCTGTCTTTTCGAGATCGCTCTGCTGCGATTCCGCCATGGTCGGTCAAGTCGTTTAGCGATACTAGCATGCATCGTCCCGCCGATCCGCCCCGCACATGCGCGCGCCGACGTGCCGCGCGTGTTCGTGCTAACTTCTTCGCAATCAGCAGTGCCCCCCGCACCAACTTCCCTTCGACAGGCCGGCGAACCCGCCGTACACGCCATGCCAGACCAGCGCGACCCGGTCCGCTCCGAGCTGTTCCCCCCGATCGAGGCCTATTCCAGCGGCATGCTGCCGCTCGACGGCCGGCATCGAATGTACTGGGAGCAGTCGGGCAACCCGACCGGCGTACCGGTGGTGTTCCTGCACGGCGGCCCGGGCGCAGGCAGCTCGCCGGAACACCGGCGATTCTTCAACCCCGCGTTCTACCGGATCATCGTGCTCGACCAGCGCGGTGCCGGGCGTTCGGTGCCGCACGGGGAACTCGTCGACAACACGACGCCGCTGCTGATCGACGCCCTCGAGCAGCTGCGCAGGCACCTGAACGTCGACCGCTGGCTGGTGTTCGGCGGCTCCTGGGGCAGCACGCTCGCGCTGGCCTACGCCGAGGCGCATCCCGACCGGTGCCACGGGCTGATCCTGCGCGGCATCTTCCTCTGCCGCGACTCCGAGATCGAATGGTTCCTGTACGGGCTGAAGGCGATCTTCCCGGAGGCCTGGCGTGCCTTCACCGCCCAGCTGGACGCCGAGGAGCGCAAGGACATCCTCGCCTCCTACCATCGCCGACTGGTGCATCCCTCGCCCGCAGTGCACATGCCGGCCGCGCGCGCCTGGAGCGTGTACGAGGGCAGCTGCTCGACGCTGCTGCCCAGCCCCGAGACGGTTTCCTACTTCTCGGGCGACAGCGTCGCGCTCGGCCTTGCGCGCATAGAGGCGCACTATTTCATCAACCGCATCTTCCTTCCCGACAATGCACTGCTCGACGACGTCGGGCGCATCCGTCACCTTCCGGGCGTTATCGTGCAGGGGCGCTATGATGCGGTGTGTCCGATCGTCAGCGCGGACGACCTGCACCAGGCCTGGCCGGAGGCCGAGTACATCGTGGTACCCGATGCCGGCCACTCGGCGTGGGAATCCGGCATCCGGGCCGAACTCGTGCGCGCGACCGAACGTTTCCGCGCCCGGCTCGCCGGCTGATCCGCGCGCACCGCGCACCCGCGAGCGACCGGCGAGCGACCGGCAGCGCCGGTTGCACGCCCGCCTTCCCGAACAGACGCATCCCCTGCACCAGACACATGGAGTCACGGCAAGCATGAAGCTCTACACCTACAAGGCGGCCGCCGGCGCGGCATCGACGGTCGGCGTCCTCGATGCGGACGGCATCCACCTGGTCGATGTCGCGGCCACGGCCGCGGCAGGCGGCACGACGCTGCCGTTCGTCGCCAGCAGCATGCAGTCGCTGATCGACGCCGGTGCAGCCGGCCTGGCCGCGGTGTCGGCACTGGCCGCGCATCCGAAGGCCGTGCGCGTGCCGCTCGCGGGCGTGTCGCCGTGCGCGCCGCTGCCCGTGCTGCGCCGCAACGTCTACTGCGTCGGCTGGAACTACCTCGACCACTTCAACGAGGGCGCCGCCCATCGCAAGACCGCGGTCGAACTGCCCGACCATCCAGCGCTGTTCACCAAGGCCTCGAACGCACTCAACGGTCCGTTCGACCCGATTCCCTACAACGCCGAGGTCAGCGACAAGATCGACTGGGAATGCGAGATGGGCATGATCATCGGCCGCCGCGGGCGCAACATCCCCGAGGCGGACGCCATGTCCTACGTGTTCGGCTACACCGTCCTCAACGACGTCACCGCCCGCGACATGCAGCGCTACCACGGCGGCCAGTGGTTCAAGGGCAAGAGCCTCGACGGCAGCTGCCCGATCGGGCCCTGCATCGTCACCGCCGATTCGATCCAGCCCGAGGCGCTGGACATCTTCACCCGGGTCAACGGCGTGGTGAAGCAGGAATCGAACACCCGCCACCTGTTCTTCAAGCTGCCGCGGCTGATCGCGGAACTGTCGCGCGGACTCACGCTCGAGCCCGGCGACCTGATCGCCACCGGGACGCCCCAGGGCGTGGGTTATGCGCGTACGCCTCCCGAGTTCCTGAAGCCGGGCGACATCCTCGAGACGGAAGTGCAGGGCATCGGCGTGATCCGCAATCCGATCGTCGCAGTGAACGACTGAGCCACGGGAGCCGAACCCCGGCAGCCCGCCGGTTCAAGTCGCGTTTTTCGCCAGGAGTAATCGGACATGCGTACCGAAGTACATGTGCACGGCACGGTGGTGCTGGTCGAGGGCGTCTCCATCGGCCAGGTCGAGGGTGCACTGCGACCCTGGCTCGACTATCTCGACTGTGCGTCGATCAAGGAAGCGCGCAGCCTCGAACAGGACGAGCCGGGCATCGTGTTCGATCGCAAGCGGTTCCTGCTCGAGATCTGCTGGACGGGCGATGTCGGACGCAACTTCCAGGGCGTGCTAGGCGACGCGCTGGCCGGGCTCGGCCCCCTGGCCGAGGAAGCCTCGACGGTGGAGATCACCTATTTCCACGACAAGGGCGACGAAGTGCAGCTGATGTTCGTCGGCCCCACGCCGCAGGCGATCCACGACATGCAGCGGCGCCTGATGGTCGAGGAAGTGTCGAACCTGCTCGGCCGGCAGTTCGGCGCCGAGGATGTGTCGCAGGTCGCCGCACTGATCAACAAGCTGTTCGCCGAGGACTGGACGCGCAAGCAGGCGGCGGGCGAAAGCGGCCTGGCCAGCGCCACGCAGCCGCATACGCGGCCGAAGCAGCTGCACTAGCGCGACGGCGCCGCTCAGGCGGCGTCGTCGACCCGTGCCGGCGCGGGATCGTCGGTGCGCCGCCGCTCGCCGCGACGGTCGCGCCCGGTGCGCGTGTCGAGCAGCACCGGTACCTGGCGCCGGCGGCGGTCGGGACCGCCCCGCCGAGACCCCTGGCGCCGCTCGACCGGTGGCGGCCCGGCCGGCGGCGGCTGTGCCGGCGCACGGGAATGTGCGATACCCGCCACGGACACCTGGCCGGGACCGACCGGCGTGACGGACGACACGCCGGCGACGTCGTTGCGCACGACCGGCGTGACCTTCTGCGGGGGAATCGTCGGAAACTGCATGCCAGCCTGCCTGCGCGGATTCTGGGGGGATCGGCGGCCCGGCCTGCCCGCCCGCTAGACCTGGCGCGGGCGGACGGCCACAGCAGCCGTGCTCGTTATCGACTCGAGCGCGGACTTCTGGAGTTCCAGGGTCTTCACCGTCATCTGGATGAAGCCGACGTTCATCTTCAGCCAGTTCTCGACCGCCTGAAGTTCGTTGATCCGGCGTTCGATCTCCTGCGGATCGGCGGTCGGCGTGAACAGCGCCGGCATGCCCGGGAAACCGGGCATCGGGGTCGTCGCGGACATCGCGGCCATGCCCGGCAGGCCGTAGGCCTCCGGTGACCACATCTTGCGCACCCAGTCGAAGAACTCGCTGGTCTGGTCGGTGGAATCGGCCATGTGGGCCTCCTGCGACGGTGGGGAAACGGATACGGGCCTGTGGCGTATTGGGTACTCTACCCCGACTCAGGAGTGCAGCGATCCGATGGACGATATTGTCGCTCAGGCGATGGCCAGGTGGCCCGATGTTCCCGCGGTGTACGGCTGGCTTCGGCTGGACCCGCGCGGGCGCTGGCTGGTCAAGGGCGAACCGATCGGGCACCGGCCGACGGTCGACTTCATCGGTCGCAACTACCGGCCGGATGCGCAGGGCCGCTACTACTTCCAGAACGGCCCGCAGCGCGTGTTCGTCGACATCGACCACCTGCCATGGATCCTGCACCTGGAAGGTCCCGCGCGCGGCCATGCGGCACTGGTCACCCATACCGGGGTCCCGGTGTCGCGAGCGATTCGCGCCTGGCTAGACCCGGAGGGTGGCGTGGTCGTCGAGTTCGCGACCGCGGACGGTCCTGCCCGGGCCGTCGGTGCGGTACTCGACCGCGACCTGCCGGCGCTGGCCGAGTGCTTCGCCGGCCCCGACGGCAGGCCGCTCGATGAAGCAGGCTGGGAGCGGCTGCTCGACGGCCCTGCGCCCGGGATATCCCTTGCTGCGGGCGAGCGCAGCATCCCGGTGGATCGACTGCCGCCCGGCAGTACCTTTCCGTTCGTGCGCATGCCTCGCCCCGCCGCGGGCGAGGATGCCTGCACCTGATCCCTCCCTCCAGGACACCCGCATGAGCCAGATCCACGCCCCCACTGCCGCGATCGTCGGCGCCGGCCTTTCCGGCCTCATCTGCGCACGGGTGCTGCAGGACGCCGGGTTCGGCGTGAAGCTGTTCGACAAGTCACGCGGCCCGGGCGGCCGGCTGGCGACCCGCCGGACCGAACAGGGCACCTTCGACCACGGCGCCCAGTACTTCACCGCACGCGACCCGCGCTTCCAGGCGATCGTCGCGCAATGGAAGGACAAGGGCATCGTCGCCCCCTGGACGCCGGCACTGATCGCGATCGACCTGGTGGACGGCGCCCCGGTGCGCGCGCCGGTGGGCGACGGTACGGTGCGCCACGTCGGCGTGCCGTCGATGAACCGCATCGCCAGCGCGCTTGCAGACGGGCTCGAGATTCACGCCGACTGCACGGTCACCCGCGCGCACCGCCTGCATGCATCCGATGGCAGGCCTGCCTGGAGCCTCGGCGCGACGAACGGCCGTGGCGAGCTCGTCCCCGTCGACGGCACCTTCGACTGGCTGGTGGCGGCGATTCCGTCGCCGCAGGCCGTCGCCCTGCTCGCCGACCTGCCGTCGATGCAGGCGCAGGCACGGGCGCTGCCCATGGTGCCGTGCTGGGCCGTGCTGGCCGCCTTCGGCACGCCACTGGCCAGCGGCTTCGATGCCGCCTTCGTCAACGGCTCGTCCCTCACCTGGATCGCGCGCAACGGCACGAAGCCCGGTCGCGATGCGGGCGCGGAATGCTGGGTGCTGCATGCGGCACGCGACTGGAGCGAACGCATGCTCGAGGAGCCGGCCGAGGCAGTGTGCGCCCGCATGCTCGCCGAGTTCCGGCGCATCACCAGTTGCATCGACGAGCCAGTCGCCGCGCGGGCGCATCGCTGGCGCTACTCCGGGCCGGGCGCGAAGTCCGACCTCGCCTGCCTGTTCGATCGCGACGGCCAGGCCGGTGCCTGCGGCGACTGGCTTGCCGGGTCGCGCGTGGAAGGCGCGTTCCTCAGCGGCCTCGCCGTGGCGGAACGCATCCTCGGCGCGCGCTGAGCAGCGCCGGCGCCCCCTGGGGGCGCGACGCCGATGGCGCGGCCCTTCGCTATGGCATAGTCACGGCACAAGACGGCGCCACCATCCCGGCCGGCGCGTTCACCGGAGGAGATCACGAATGCTATCCATTGCACGGGCGGCAACCGCTGCGGCAGTGCTGGCGCTGATGTCGGGCGCGCTGCCGACAGCGGTCCATGCGGCAGAAGACGGACGCACCAAGCAGCAGGAACTGATGGGCGCGTGCAACAAGATGGCCGCGCAGAAGGAACTGAAGGGTGACGACCGCAGCAAGTTCATGAGCGCCTGCCTCAAGGGCGATGTCCCGATGGCGCCGGCACGCTCGGCGCAGCAGGATCGCATGGCCACCTGCAACAAGGATGCAGCGGCGAAGGCACTCAAGGGCGACGATCGCAGCAAGTTCATGAGCGCCTGCCTCAAGGGCGAAACCCCGGCAGCTCCGGCCGCCCCCGCACGCTCGCCGCAGCAGGAGCGCATGGCCAACTGCAACAAGGACGCCGCCACCAAGGCGCTCAAGGGCGACGAGCGCCAGAAGTTCATGAGCGAGTGTCTCAAGGGGTAGCAGGATGCGCGCCCTGGCGGCACAGGCGTTCAAGGCCGCAGGGTTCGGGCACCGGTCATCCTTCTGACGGCGAGTCAGCCCGGCGCCGGGACGCGATGCGGCAGCGTGGCGTACCGGCGTCGGGATCGCCCGCCAGTCCGTCCCTGGTCTAGGTCAGATCCGGAACCAATTGCCCGAGAAACAAACACTTCTCACGAAAAATAGAGCCCATTCCCGACCAAATCATAGGGGCAATAGGCGTCTTGTCAGGAGTCGTCCCTCAAAAAATCATCGCTTTCCAAATCATGTACTTACGATGATTTGCAGCGAATCTGCGCACCGACGATAGGCGCGCTTCGGCTGGTCTGCTATTCTTTTCTGGCAGCCCACAAGGCTGGCGGAAGCAACTCCAGACTGTCAGGCCCGCAGTGCTCGAACAGGTACTGGCCACCGCAAGACGGTGGCACGGTGCCCGGACGAGGGGTTTGCAGGGCCTCTCGAACGCAGCCGGTCAACGCCCGAATATCGGGAAGGGCCAGGCGCCCGGCACGGTAACCGGCCGGGGCGCTGCGAGCGAAGAGGCAGGCGCTGTAACCGGGTTGATCATAGTTGCCGTCGCGGGCTTCGCTATTGATTTCCCCACTGCAGGCTTCTCAGGAGTGCTGGCGACCGCTGGCTTTTGGGCTGTCTTTTTTGGTGCGGCCGGCGTCGCCATGCCCGTCGCCGGAACGCCCGCAGGTTTTGCGCCCGTCGTGGCCAGGCGCTTCGCTGCTGCTGCCGGCACCGTCGCCGGGTTGCCGACGGCCTTCGCCGCGACTTTCGTTGCTGCCTTGGCGAGCGTCGGGGTCGCCGGTCTGCCAGGCGCTTTGGAACCCTTGCCAGCCGCTTTCTTCGCACCTTTCCTGGCTGCCTTGCGACCCGACTTGCGTGCCGCCTTCTTCGCGGTCTTGGTGACGACCTTCTTGACCGCCTTCTTCGCGACCTTCTTGACCGCCTTCTTGGCGACCTTGCCGGCCGTCTTTTTCGGTGCAGACTTCTTCGCGGCCTTCTTCGCGGGCTTGCGCACGACCTTCGCCACCTTCTTGGCGACCTTCTTTGCAGACTTCCTGGCAACCGGCCGCGCCGATTTCTTCGCGGTGGACTTGCGTGCAACCTTCTTCGCGACTTTCTTTGCCATCGGTGACTCCTGCTTTGGAAACGGGTGAGGGTTATCGCGCGCGCATCATTCCCAGGACAGGGCGCCGCCGGTCTGGTACTCGATGACCCGGGCCTCGAAGAAGTTGCGTTCCTTCTTCAGATCGATCATTTCGCTCATCCACGGGAAGGGATTGTTCGCACCGGGAAAGAGTGGCTCGAGACCGATCTGCTGGCATCGACGGTTGGAAATATACCGCAGATACTCCTTGAACATGGGTGCGTTCAGGCCGAGGACACCGCGCGGCATGGTGTCTTCTGCATAGCGGTACTCGCGCTCGACCGCGGTGTTCATCAGCTGCCGGATCTCCTCGCGGAACTCCGGCGTCCACAGGTGCGGGTTCTCCGCCTTCACCGTGTTGATCAGGTCGATGCCGAAATTGCAGTGCATCGACTCGTCACGCAGGATGTACTGGTACTGCTCGGCGGCACCGGTCATCTTGTTCTGCCGGCCCAGCGCGAGGATCTGCACGAAGCCGACGTAGAAGAACAGTCCTTCCATGATGCAGGCGAACACGATCAGGCTCTTGAGGAGCTTCTGGTCGGCCTCCGGCGTGCCGGTGCGGAACGACGGGTTGGTGAGTGTGTCGATGAACGGGATCAGGAACTCGTCCTTGGCCCGGATCGACGCCACCTCGTGGTAGGCATTGAACACCTCGCCCTCGTCCAGTCCGAGCGACTCGACGATGTACTGGTAGGCGTGGGTGTGGATGGCCTCCTCGAACGCCTGGCGCAGCAGGTACTGGCGACATTCCGGCGCGGTGATGTGGCGATAGGTGCCGAGCACGATGTTGTTCGCCGCCAGCGAATCGGCGGTAACGAAGAACCCGAGGTTACGCTTGACCAGCCGGCGCTCGTCCTCGGTCAGGCCGTTGGGGTCCTTCCACAACGCGATATCGCGGCTCATCTGGATCTCCTGAGGCATCCAGTGGTTCGCGCAGGCGTCCAGGTACTTCTTCCAGGCCCACTCGTACTTGAAGGGCACCAGCTGGTTGACGTCGGTCTGGCCGTTGATGATCCGCTTGTCGTCGGCGGACACCCGGCGCGCCGAGGCGGCACCATCGGCAACAGCCGGCGCAGAAACCGCGGGTGCCACGGCCGGGCGGGCAGCCCCGCCGGCGAAGGCCTGTGCAATGTCCAGGCCGAGTCCGGTCGCGCGATGCGCGGGCTGCTGCCCGGCAACCGCCCCGAAATCTTCTTCGAATGAAAGCATGAGTCTGTTCCTCGTGAATCAGCAGGTCGCCAGGATCACTGGCACGCTTCGCAATCGGGGTTGTCGATCGAGCAGAACTTCGCGTCGGTCGCCGGCAGCGCCTCGACCGGCGCGGCCATCGCGCCCCCGGACGCACCGCCGTTGACCGCGACCGCGTTGAGCTGGCCGGCCTTGATGGTCGACTTCTCGGCCGAGGTCGCGCCGATCGTACGCAGATAGTAGGTGGTCTTCAGGCCGCGCAGCCAGGCGAGCTTGTAGGTTTCGTCCAGCCGCTTGCCGGAGGCACCGGCCATGTAGATGTTCAACGACTGCGACTGGTCGATCCACTTCTGGCGCCGCGCGGCCGCCTCGACCAGCCAGGACGGATCTACCTCGAACGCGGTCGCGTACAGGTTGCGCACCTCGGCAGGGATGCGGTCGATCTTCGCCAGGCTGCCGTCGAAGTACTTGAGGTCGGAGATCATCACCTCGTCCCACATCCCCAGCTGCTTCAGGTCGCGCACCAGGTACTCGTTGACCACGGTGAACTCGCCCGACAGGTTCGACTTGACGTACAGGTTCTGGAAGGTCGGCTCGATGCACTGCGACACGCCGGTGATGTTGGCGATGGTGGCGGTCGGCGCGATCGCCATCGTGTTCGAGTTGCGCATGCCGTAGCGCGCGATGCGAGCGCGCAGCGCATCCCAGTCGAGGGTGGTCGACTCGTCGCACTCGACGAAACCGCCACGTTCCTCGCGCAGCAGACGGATCGTGTCGATCGGCAGGATGCCGCGGTCCCACAGCGAACCCTTGAACGTCGCATAACGACCCCGCTCGGCGGCAAGCTCGGTCGACGCCCAGATGGCGTAGTAGGAGATCGCCTCCATCGAACGGTCGGCGAACTCGACCGCCTCCTGGGAGGCCGTCGGGATGCGCAACTCGTGCAGGCAGTCCTGGAACCCCATCAGCCCGATGCCGACCGGACGGTGCTTCATGTTCGAGTTACGCGCCTTGTTGACGGCGTAGTAGTTCAGGTCGATCACGTTGTCGAGCATGCGCATCGCCACGTTGACCGTGCGCTGCAGCTTCTCGTGGTCGATCACCTCCTTGCCGCCGTCGAGCTTGAGGTGCGCCTTGAGGTTCACCGAGCCCAGGTTGCACACCGCGGTCTCCGCGTCGCTGGTGTTCAGCGTGATCTCGGTGCAGAGGTTGGAGCTGTGCACCACGCCCACGTGCTGCTGCGGCGAGCGGATGTTGCACGGATCCTTGAAGGTGATCCAGGGATGGCCCGTCTCGAACAGCATCGACAGCATCTTGCGCCAGAGCTGCAGCGCCGGGATCTTCTTGAACAGGCGGATCTCGCCGGCAGCGGCCTTGTCCTCGTAGCGCAGGTAGGCCTTCTCGAACGCAGCGCCGAACTTGTCATGCAGGTCGGGCACGTCGGCGGGCGAGAACAGCGTCCATTCGCCAGCGTTCATCACGCGCTTCATGAACAGGTCGGGGATCCAGTTGGCCGTGTTCATGTCGTGCGTGCGGCGCCGGTCGTCGCCGGTGTTCTTGCGCAGCTCGAGGAACTCCTCGATGTCGAGGTGCCAGGTCTCGAGGTAGGAGCACACCGCCCCCTTGCGCTTGCCGCCCTGGTTGACAGCGACCGCGGTGTCGTTCACCACCTTCAGGAACGGCACCACGCCCTGGCTCTTGCCGTTGGTGCCCTTGATGTGCGAGCCGAGCGCGCGCACCGGCGTCCAGTCGTTGCCGAGGCCGCCGGCGAACTTCTGGAGCATCGCGTTTTCCTTGATCGCCTCGTAGATGCCGTCGAGGTTGTCGGCTACGGTCGTCAGGTAGCAGGACGACATCTGGCTGTGCCGGGTGCCCGAATTGAACAGCGTCGGCGTCGAGCTCATGTAGTCGAACGACGACAGCACGTTGTAGAACTCGATCGCACGCGCCTCGCGGTCGATCTCGCCGAGCGCCAGGCCCATCGCGACGCGCATGAAGAACGTCTGCGGCATCTCGATCCGGCGCTCGTCGATGTGCAGGAAATACCGATCGTAGAGGATCTGCAGGCCGAGGTAGTCGAACTTGAGGTCGTTGTCGGCGATGAGCGCGCGGCCCAGGCGCTCGAGGTCGTACTGGCCGAGGCGCTCGTCGAGCAGTTGCGCGGCCACGCCTTCGCGGATCAGCCGCGGGAAGGCGAGCGCATAGCCTTCCTTCATCTGGGCGTGGGTCTTCTCCTCGCCCAGGGTCTCGATGCGCAGGTCGTTCAGCAGCAGCCGCGCGGTGACGTAGCTGTAGCTGGGCTCCTGCTCGATCAGCGCGCGCGCCGACAGCACGGCCGACTTGCGGACCTCGTCGATCGGCACCCCGTCGTACAGGTCCTTCAGCGTCTGGTCGAGGATGGTCTCGGCGCTGGTCTCGGGCAGGCCCTGACAGGCCTCCTCGATCAGCCCTCGCAGCCAGGCGAAGTCGAGCGTCACCATCTCGTCGCCGACCTTCATCCGGAGGGGAGCAGCGGTCGAGGGTGCCCCGGCAACCGGCTGCGACCGGCGCAGCTCGGCGCGGGTACGCGCGCGCTCCTCGCGGTACAGCACGTAGGAGCGGGCGACCTCGTGCAGGCCGGAACGCATCAGCGACAGCTCGACCTGGTCCTGGATGTCCTCGATGTGGAACGTGCCGCCGTTGGGCTGCCGGCGCAGCAGCGCGTTGATGGCCATGGTGGTGAGCTGGGACACCTGCTCACGCACGCGCGCGGAGCCCGCCGCCTGCGAACCGTCGACGGCGAGGAACGCCTTGGTCATCGCGATGGCGATCTTGCCCGGCTCGAAGCCGACCACGGCACCGTTGCGCCGGATCACCTTGTACTGGGCGTAACGTGCATCGACTGGCGCGAGCGCTGCCTCGGTGACGGAAACCGGCATCGCCGGCGTTGCCTGAGGCGAATATTCGCTCGCTGTCTGCATTGCTTCTCTCCAGTTCGGTGCTTCATAAGAGACGGCGGCGCCAGCGCCTGCCGCCCTGCTGCCGGCCCCGGGCCGCGGGAATCGCTCGGGAAAGAGCGCCCCCCCACATGTAGTGTGCGCCGCCGCCCCCCTCGCTATAGCTTTGATTACAGCCACAACATCTAGTAGCTGCTTAAAGATTTGATGCTAATTCTAGGGGTTTGCGGTGACCCGTCAAGCGGCTGGCCGGGATTTTTTTTCGCCGGCGGCCAGGCGCCTGCAAAGGCGCAACAATTCCGTGCTGCAGGGACGCGCTCGCGCCCTTCGCCTGCAGCCTCAGCAGCCGGCGGCGACGCGCACGGTCTGCAGGTGGATGCCCACCGTGTCCTCGATGTCTCGCGCATAGCCGCCGGCCATGCACGCAGCCACCGGCAGGCCCGCGGCCGCGCAGCGGCCGAACACCAGGCGGTCGCGCGCCGCAAGGCCCCGGCGGCTCAAGGACAGCCGGCCGAGCCGGTCGCCTTCGTAGGGATCGGCGCCGGCGAGGTAGATGGCCAGCCCGGCCCGCGCGGCCGCCAGCGCATGGTCGAGGCCGCGGTCCAGGCGTTCGAGGTACTCGTCGTCGCCGGTACCATCGTCGAGTTCGATGTCCAGGTCGCTCGCCTGCTTGACGAACGGGTAGTTTTTGCGTCCGTGGATCGAGAACGTGAACACCGAATCGTCACCCGCCAGGATCGACGCCGTGCCGTCGCCCTGGTGCACGTCGCAATCGACCACCAGCACGCGCTGCACATGGTGGCCGGCCTGCATCGCGCCGGCCGCGATCGCCGCGTCGTTGAACACGCAATAGCCGCCGCCATGGTCGCGGAACGCATGGTGGGTGCCGCCGGCGAGGTTGACCGCCGTTCCGTCCTCGAGCGCCGCGCGGCAGGCGGCGATCGTGGCACCGCTCGAACGTCGGGAGCGTTCCACCATCTGCTCCGACCACGGGAAGCCGATGTCGCGCTGCTGGCGCGGGCTCAGGGCCCCGGTCCTGACCGCATACAGCCAGCCCGCCGAGTGCGCGCGCAGGATCTCGGCATCGGTGGCCGCCGGAGCGACTTCCAGTTGCACCGCTGCCTCGGGCAGCTCGGCGAGCACGCGCGCCCTCAGGCGGGCGTACTTCTCCATCGGGAAGCGATGGCCCGGTGGCAGGGGCAGCACGAACCGGTCGCTGTAGTACGCGCGCACCTGCGCCCGCCCCTTCAGGCGCCGAGCGCGGCGCGCAGGCGTTCCCAGTCGAAGAACGGACCGGGATCGGTCTTGCGCCCCGGCGCGATGTCGCTGTGCCCGGCCAGGTGCGGCAGCGGGTAACGGGTGCGCAGCGTGCGCGCCAGGTGCGCCAGCACCTCGTACTGGACCGGCTCGAACGGATCCTCGTCGCTGCCCTCGAGCTCGACGCCGATCGAGAAGTCGTTGCAGCGGCTGCGGCCCATGAAGCTGGATGCGCCGGCATGCCAGGCTCGCCGCGAGCAGGCGACGAACTGGACCAGCTCGCCATCGCGCCGGACGAGGAAATGCGCGGACACGCGCAGGCCGCGCAGCGGCCCGAAGTACGAATGGGCATCCGGGTCGAGCCGGTTCAGGAACAGGTCGATGATCGCCTCGCCGCCGTACACACGGGGCGGCAGGCTGATGTTGTGCACCACCAGCAGGTCGACCGGCGTCGCAGGCGGCCGGTCGTCGAAGTTCGGCGACGGCACCCGCCGCGCCGCGCGCAGCCAGCCCTGGCGATCGAGCGCGGCGGCACGCCGCCTGCCCCCGGCGGCAACCGGGGCGAGCCCCGTGCCCGTCCCGGCCGCGGCCGGATCACTCGATGCCAAGCCGCTCCATCCGGTAGCGCAGCTGGCGGAAGGAGATGCCGAGCATCTTCGCCGCCGCCGTGCGGTTGTAGCGCGTCTTCTCGAGTGCCTCGACGATCGCCTGCTTCTCGATCGTGGCCAGGTAGTCCTCGAGGGGCAGGCCGCGGATGTCCGGGGCCTCGACCGCCGCGGGCTTCAGCTGCAGGTCGTCGCGGCTGATCTCGCTGCCGGCACACAGCGCGAGCGCGCGCTCGAGGACGTTCTCGAGCTCGCGCACGTTGCCCGGGAAAGGGTAGTCCTCGAGCGCCCGCACCGCGGCTGCCGACAGCGACGGGACCGGCATGCCGTCCTGCGCGGCGCGCCGTTCCAGGAACGCGTGCGCGAGCATGCCGATGTCCTCCGGCATGTCGCGCAGCGAGGGCATCTGCAGCTCGATCACGTTCAGCCGGTAGAAAAGGTCCTGCCGGAACCGCCCGGCCTTCACTTCCTCGGAGAGGTCCTTGTGCGTGGCCGAGATCACGCGCACGTCGACCGCTTCCTCCTGCGTGGCCCCCACCTTGCGCACCCGCTTCTCCTGGATCGCGCGCAGCAGCTTGACCTGCATCAGCAGCGGCAGTTCGGCGACCTCGTCCAGGAACAGCGTGCCGCCATCGGCCGCCTGGAAGAACCCGCCCCGCTCGCCGTCGGCGCCGGTGAACGCACCCTTGCGGTAGCCGAAGAACTCGCTCTCGACCAGGTTCTCCGGGATCGCGCCGCAATTGACGGGCACGAACGGACGTTCGTGGCGCACGCTCTTCTGGTGGATCAGCTTGGCCGCGAGTTCCTTGCCGCAGCCGGATTCGCCGGACACATGGATCGGCGCCTGGCTGCGCGCAAGACGATCGATCATCGCGCGCGTCTGGCGCATCGGCACGCTCTCGCCGAGCAGGGTGTGCGTGCCGGCGGCACCGCCAGCCGCGTCGGCCGCTTCGGCGCCGACGCCGCCGTCCCCGGACAGCTTCAGGGCAGACTTGACCAGCGCCCGCAGCTGGTTGACCTGCACCGGTTTCGCGAGATAGTCGAACGCCCCAGCCTTGAGGGCCGCCACCGCGTTCTCGGCGCTGCCGTACGCGGTGATCACCGCCACCGGCATGCGCGGCCAGAAGCGCGACGTGTGCTCGAGCAGCGCCAGCCCGTCCCCGTCCGGCAACCGCATGTCGGTCAGGCAGACGTCATACTGCTGCTTCTGCAGCAGCCGCCGCGCCTCGAACTCGCTGTCGGCCGCATCGGTGACCAGGCCCATGCGCGTCAGCGTGATACTGAGCAGTTCGCGGATATCCGCCTCGTCGTCGACGATCAGTGCACGCGCCTTCATCGGCCGCGGACTCCGGGACGGCACGGTGCCTCCTGGACTTCGGCACGGCAGGCGCGCACGGGATGCACGGGCGGGGCGGGTTGCGCGGGATCCAGGGGAAGCATCGTCATGCGCGAATGACCTCGGCGGCAGCCTTGCATTGCAGGGTGAACCGGGTCGGTGGCGGCCCGGCCGCGAACTCGAGCGTGCCGCCGTTGGCATCGGCCAGTTCGCGCCCCAAGTATAGACCGAGGCCGGTGCCGCTACTGGCGGTGGTGAAGAACGGCTCGAACAGCTGCGCCTGCACCGCCGGCGGTATGCCCGGGCCGTCGTCGATCACGTCGACGAACACGCTGCCCGCGCCGCTGTCCGCATCGCCCGGGCGCGCGACGATGCGGATGCTGCCGGCAGACTGGCTGCCGTGGCGCAGCGCGTTGCGGCACAGGTTCCACATCACCTGGTTGAGGTGGCTGCGGTCGAACTGGACGGGGAAGATGCCCGCGGACTCGACGCTCAGCACGGCGCGATCGATACGTTCGTTGTCGCAGAACTCGGTGGCGAAAATACCGAGGTAGCCGGTGAGCTCGACGACTTCCCGGTGCACGCGGTCGCGCCGGTTCAGCTTCAGCACCTCGTGCACCATGCCGTCGATGCGGCGCGTGTTGTCGTGGATGATCTGCAGCAGGCGCGCATCGGTGGCGTTCGCGGTTTCCGTCTCCTGCAGCAGTTCGGTCGCGTGGTTGATGGCCGACAGCGGATTGCGTATCTCGTGCGCGATGTTGGCGGTCAGGCGTCCCAGCGCCGCCAGCTTCAGCTGCTGCGCCTGCGCCTGGATGCGCGACAGGTCCTCGAGAAAGATCACCGAGCGGCCGGCCGCCTCGACGGCCACCGGTGCAGCAGCGCCCCCGGGGACGGGACAGGGCGGCGGGCTGCCCGCATCGATGGCCGGGTCGGTGCCCACCGGCACGATGCGCAGCCCGACTTCACGCAGCCCGGGCTTGCCCGCCTGCGCCAGGCGTAGCGGCTTCGGTGGCGTGCGCGGATCGCGCTGCCAGCGGGCATGAGCCTCGGCCACCAGCGGTGCGTAGTCGATCAGCATGGCCGGTCGGTCGGGCAGACTGCGGCCGCCCAGCAGTTCGATGGCGCGTCCGTTGATCTGCCGGATCAGACCGCGCTCGTCGACCACCAGCACGCCGTCCTGCATGTCCTGGATGATCAGCTTGTTGACCTCGGACAGGTTTGCCAGGTCGACGCCACGCTGTTCGGCCAGGCGTTCGCTCGCGACCGCGTAGCCGGCGAGCGAACGCGCGACGAAGGCGGTGGCGAAATAGCCGATGCTGAGCAGCCCTGCCTGGACGAACTTTGCCGAGCCGTCTGCAAGGAACAGCACCCGCCAGGCCTGTTCGCCCAGGATCCCGATCGAGCCCAGCGCCGCATAGAGCAGCATCATCCTGCCGCGGCTGATCAGCGCGGCACCGGCCTGCGACGCGAGCAGCAGCAGGCCCAGGCCGCTGGCCATGCCGCCGCTCGCATGCATGGCGAGAACGACGAACAGGGCATCGGCGACCGAATGCGTGGTCAGCTGCGCCTCGAAGTCCGGCCGCCGGGCACGGATGCCGACGAACGCGATGGCGGCGAAGGCGGCGTACAGGCCCATCGACCAGAGAAAGAGCTGCGGCTGGCTGTGCCCGAACAGCATCTCGCGGTCGAGCAGCCAGATCGCGACCAGCACGACCGGCACCAGGAAGCGGTAGATGTTGAAGTAGAGCAGCGACCGCCAGAAATCGTCGCGGTAGGCCGGGTTCGGCGCCATGCCCGCGGACGGGATCGGAGCCTGGGCCTGGGCCATGTCCGTACCGGCCATCGTCAGTGCAGCCGCTCGTGTTCCCGGCTGCAGAAGCGCACGCCACGCGCCTCCACGCTGTCGGCCTTGGGCAGGAACAGGCCACAGTGGGCACAGCGCACCATGTCCTCTGCGGCCCGCTCGGCCGGGCGGTCGGCCTGTTCCTTTGCCTGCCGCGCCGCTGCGCGAGCCTTTCCGGTGACCATCCAGAAGATCACCGCGATCACCGCGATCAGTACGATGTACTTGATCAACGCGGACCGCCGCGCGGATGGATCACTTGCCCGGCGCCTCGGGATCCATGTGCAGGGCCTCCAGGAAGCGGGAGACCATGTTGTAGGCACCCACCGTGGCCGTCAGTTCGACCATCTGCCGCGCGTCGAAGAAGCGGGCGGTGGCGTCGAACACCGCATCCGGCACGTGGATCTCGCGCGTCATCGAGTCGGCATAGGCGATCACCGCACGCATCCGATCGTCGAACAGCGCCGATGGCGGTTCGGCCAGCGCGGCCAGCGTGCGCAGCCCCTCGAGCTGGGCTTCGGTCATGCCTTCCTTGCGCGCGAACGGCAGGTGCGCCGCGAACTCGTACGGCGCATCATTGACCACCGCGACGCGCATGATCGCCAGCTCGGTGTAGAGCGCCGGCACCAGGCACTGCTGCCGGATCACGGTCAGCAGGTGCAACCACCCCTCGGCAACCGGGGGGCTGTTCATCAGCATCCGGTAGAGGTTCAGCATCTTGCCCCCCCGCTGTTCGCGGATGCGGCGGGCAAGATCCGGATTATCCGATTCTTCGGCGTAGGCCACGCGGGCCATGGGACACCTCACGGGATCAAGGCGCCTGGTCGGGGTGAGAGGATTCGAACCTCCGACTCCTGCGTCCCGAACGCAGTACTCTACCAGGCTGAGCTACACCCCGAATTTGCGCAACATCGAAGCAACCACTGTGTACCACCTGCGCTGCCGGCCCCGAAGTCCTCTCAGACTTCGCGTCCCACAGCAAAGGCGGCGAAGTCTATCAGAGAATCGCGGAACTTCGAATCCGGAAGTGAACGAATTGCGTCCTGCGCGCATCGCGACTCGCGTTCCGCCTGGGCGCGCGCGTAGGCAAGCGACCCGCACTGCTCCAGTGTGGCCAGCACTTCGTCGAAGCGCTCGACCGCCCCGTCCTCGATCACCTGCCGCAGCATCGCGCGCTGTGCCGCGGGCGCATTCGCCAGCGCGTGGATCAGCGGCAGCGTCGACTTGCCTTCGCCGAGGTCGTCGCCGAGGTTCTTGCCGATCGATGCACGGTCGCCGGAATAGTCGAGCACGTCGTCGATCAGCTGGAAGGCTGTGCCCAGGTGCATGCCGTAGGTGGCCAGCGCCTGTTCGTGGGCAGGCTGCTGGTGCGCCAGCACCGCGCCGAGCCGGGCCGAAGCCTCGAACAGCTTCGCCGTCTTCGAACGCACCACGCGCAGGTACTCGGCCTCGGTGAGGTCGGCGTTGTGCACGCCGAGCAGCTGCAGCACCTCGCCCTCGGCAATCACGTTGGTGGCGTCCGCCAGCACCTCGAGCACGCGCAGGTCGCCGACGCCGACCATCATCTGGAAGGCCCGGGAATAGATGAAGTCGCCCACCAGCACGCTCGCGGCGTTGCCGAAGCGCGCATTGGCGGTGGCGCGGCCGCGCCTGAGCGTCGACTCGTCGACGACGTCGTCGTGCAGCAGCGTGGCCGTATGGATGAACTCGACCACCGCCGCGATCTCGAGATGCGCACGCCCGGCGTAGCCCGACGCGCCGGCCGACAGCACCACCAGCGCCGGGCGCAGCCGCTTGCCGCCGCCGGACACGAGGTACTCGGCGACCTGTCGGATCAGCGGCACTTCGGAGGCGAGCCGGTCGCGGATGACCTGTTCGACCGCGTCCAGGTCGGCCTTGAGTAGGGTGCGGAACACTTCCATCGGGGCTCGGCGCGAGGGGCGCGATTCTGGGACGCCGGGGGCCGGCGTCGATTCTGCGGTGGATGCTGACGGGAAGCCCTCAAGCATAGCAGCACAGCCTGCGGCACGTCGGTGCGGCCCGGCCTGCCGCAGTGCCACCGGGCCGCCGCAGGACGCAGGGCCGGCACAGGCCGGGCAGGACGCGCTCCCCTTTGACGCCGGGGCCCGGCGTGGGTATCATCTCTGGTTCTTTCGTTTCAGGCACGCCAGCTTGTATCGACAAGTCGGCCGGCCGGTCCGTCCCCAGGAGCGTTTCCATGTATGCGGTCATCCAGACCGGTGGCAAGCAGTACCGCGTTGCCGTCGGCGATCAACTGAGCATCGAGAGGCTGGCGGTTGCCGTCGGCGATGAAATCGCACTGGACAAGGTGCTGATGGTTTCCGACGGCGAGACGCTGTCGATCGGCAAGCCGCTGCTGGCGAACGCCTCCGTCAAGGCGACGGTGATCGGCGAGGGCCGCGGCGACAAGGTCAACATCTTCAAGATGCGCCGGCGCAAGCACTACCGGCGCAGCCAGGGCCACCGGCAGTCGTACACCATGGTCCGCATCGACACCATCCAGGCCTGAGGCCGCAAGCAGCCGGCGGAGGGTTCGGACGGCAGCGCCGCCCACCCCGCGGCACACAGGAGTACAGCATGGCACACAAGAAAGCAGGCGGCAGTTCACGCAACGGCCGCGACTCGCAGGCGAAACGCCTCGGCGTGAAGCGCTACGGCGGCGAAGCGGTCACCGCAGGTTCGATCATCGTGCGCCAGCGCGGCACGCGCATGCGCGCCGGCGACAACGTCGGCGTCGGCCGCGACCACACCCTGTTCGCACTCGTGCAGGGCCTTGTCAAGTTCGAGCTCAAGGGCGAACAACTGCGCACCACGGTCAGCATCGTCCCTGCCTGAGCAGGCGCGGCGCGCGCGGTAACGGAGCCCTGCCGGCAACGGCAGGGCTTCTTCATTTCTGCACACAGGCGCCCCATCCCGGATGAAATTCGTCGACGAAGCGATCATCGATGTGCTGGCCGGCAACGGCGGCGACGGCGCGGCCAGCTTCCGCCGCGAGAAGTACATCCCGCGCGGCGGACCCGATGGCGGCGACGGCGGGCGGGGCGGGAACATCCATGCGGTCGCCGACCGCAACATCAACACCCTGGTCGATTTCCGCTTCGCGCGCACCCATCGCGCCGGCCACGGCGAGCGCGGCATGGGCTCCGACTGCTACGGCGCCGCCGGCAAGGACATCACCCTGCGCATGCCGGTCGGCACGCTGGTGTTCGACGCCGAGACAGGGAACCCGATCGCCGACCTGGCGAAGGACGGCGATACCGCCCTGCTCGCCCGCGGCGGCAAGGGCGGGCTCGGCAACCTGCATTTCAAGTCGAGCGTGAACCGCGCGCCGCGGCAGTCGACGCCCGGCGAACATGGCGAGACGCGCAAGCTGCGCCTGGAACTGCGCGTGCTCGCCGACGTCGGCCTGCTCGGCATGCCGAACGCGGGCAAGTCGACCCTGATCCGCGCGGTCTCCGCGGCACGGCCCAAGGTGGCCGACTACCCGTTCACCACGCTGCACCCGAACCTGGGCGTGGTGCGGGTCGACATCGACAACAGCTTCGTGATCGCCGACATCCCCGGGCTGATCGAAGGTGCAGCCGAAGGCGCCGGCCTCGGGCACCAGTTCCTGCGCCACCTGCAGCGTACCCACCTGCTGCTGCACCTGGTCGACGTCGTCGACGACGCACAGGATCCGGTCGCCTCGGTGCGCACGATAGCCCGCGAACTCTTCAAGTACGACCCGGCGCTGGCGGACAAGCCGCGCTGGCTGATCCTGAACAAGATCGACGCCCTGCCCGATGGCGACGCCGCGAAGCTGCAGAAGGACATCGTGCGCCGGCTGCGCTGGAAGGCGCCGGTGTTCTCGATCTCGGCCGTTTCCGGCGAC
>JAJTHE010000084.1 GCA_021298815.1 Betaproteobacteria bacterium
CCGCGGCCACCAGCGGCTCGACCCGCGCGGCCACGTCGGTGCCGGCGCAGCGCGGATCGATCAGCATCAGGAACTGCCCGCACTTCGACGGCATGATGCCCGGCACCGGTGCCTCGATGCCGAACGGGCTGCCGCTCAGGGCCGCGGCGAGGATCTCCACCATGAACGCGATGGACGCGCCCTTCACGCCGCCGAAGGCGACCAGCGCGCCGCCGTCGAGCACCCGCGCTGCGTCCGTCGTCGGCCGGCCGTCGGCATCCACGCCGACGCCCTCGGGCAGCGGACGCCCTTCGCGCGCCGCGCGCAGCACGTCGCCCTGGGACATCACGCTCGCGGCCTGGTCCCAGACGATCGGCGGGCCTTCCGCGCGCGGACAGGCGAACGCCGAGGCATTGGTGCCGAACACCGCCTTCGCACCGCCCCAGCCGGTGACGCGGGCGCGCGAGGTCACGCAGCTCATCGCGATGAAGCCCTCCGCGGCGAAGGGCTCGATGTCGGGCCAGAGCGCGGCGAAATGGTGGGCGTTGCGGATCAGCAGCACCGCGGTGCCGGTGCGGGCGGCGCGCTGCTTCAGGTCCTCGCGGGATTGCGCAAGGGCGAGATGGGTGAAGCCCTGGCGCGCATCGAGCACGATCATCGAGTCGCGGGTGCTCAGCGTCTCGGGCAGGACGGTGCCGTCGGCATAGCCGGTGCGCACGGCTTCGATGTAGCCCGGCAGGCGCAGCAGGCCGTGGCTCGGCGTGCCGTCGCGTTCGCAGGCGACGATGGTGGCGGCGATCGGCGCGGCGACCGGTGCGGAGAAGCCGTTGCGGACCAGCGTGTCTTCGACGCGGGCGAGCAGCGCACTCTCGGTGATGAACTGCGGGACGGGCTGCGTCATCTACAGCGTGCCCTTGGCCAGCCCGGCCAGCTCCGCCATCAGTGCCATGTCCTGCCGACGCGCGGGTGCGAGCGCCGTCGCGAACGACGGCACCGGCGTGCCGGCGATCCACGCCGCGCACAGCGACCCGGTCGCGCAGGCGCCCATCGAACCGAAGCCCGACAGCGCGCCGGCGACGAAGGCGCCCGGTGTGGCCATCGGCCCGATCAGCGGCCAGTTCTCCGCCGTCTGCGTGTAGAAGCCACCGTAGTGCCGCATCCCCCGCGGCAGCTTGCCGATGTAGGCCGCGAGCTTCGGCTGCAGCCGGCTCACCGCGCGGATCACCGAGTCCGGGAATTGCGGGTCGATAGGTGCGTTGGCATGAGAGTCAGCGTGCGGGTTGGAGGGCGTCTCGTTGTACGCCCAGCCGACCTTGATCCAGTTGCCATCGACCGGCCCGTCCGGACGGCAGTGGATGCCACCCTTCATCGGCTCGGTGAGCCGGCGCGTCGCCGGATCGGCGGCGAGCAGCGCACGGTCCTCTTCGCTCCAGGCGAGCGACTGGCCGTCGAGGTCGATCGCGAACGGCTGCTGCCGCGCGACCGCATGCAGCGTGTCCGGGAAGGCGATCTTCTGCTGGAACACGCACTCGACCTGCAGGTCTTCGCCGAGCATCGACGCGATGTCCTGCAGGTGCGGGCCGGCGGCGTTGACGATTCGGTCGGCGAGGAGCGTCGTCGGTGTCGCGGCGTCCGGCGTGGCGATCTCCAGCCGGAACGGCGCGCCGGCGGTGATCGACTTCACCTCGCCGCGCACCAGCGTGCCGCCTGCCTCGCGGATCGCCTCGAGCATCAGGCTGCCCATCTGCTGTGCGTCGATCGAACCGGCGCGGCGGATGTGGATGACCGTGGCGATGTCGTCCGCAAAGGCGGGGAAGGTGCGGCGGATCAGCGCGCGGTCGAGCAGGACGTCGACGCCGCTGGGTGAGCCCTGCCAGGGCGTGCGGCGGGGCGGGACGTAGTCGCCTTCACTTTCACGCAGGCGGATCTGGCCGGGGGAATCGGCATAGCCGAGGTGCAGCGCGTCGAACAGGTCCTGCGGGTGCTCGCGGCGCGTGACCAGCGCATAGCCGCCGCGGGTCATGTTCAGCCGTCCGCCCGAGGCCTCGTCCAGTTGCTCCATCAGGTCGATCGAATGGTCGGTGAACGCCGTCATCACCCGGTGCGGCCACCAGTTCCGGTAGTTCTCGCCGGACTGGGCGGAGGTGAGGCTCATCGGCGGCAGCGGGTCGATGAGGGCGATGCGACGGACGCCGTGGTCGCGGACCAGGTAGTAGGCGACGGCGAGGCCGATGGAGCCGGTGCCGATGATGGCGACGTCGACGGGGTGCATGGGTGGGTCCTGGATCGGTCCCCGGGAGTGTAGCGGGCGGGGCACGGCGCTGCACGGGCGGCTATCGTCCGTGGCGCGACGGCAGGCTGGCCGAGTTACGCCGTCTCTCGGGGTTTTTCTGAGTTCGCCACGCCTCGTGACGCTTGCCACGATGGGGCGATGTACTTCATGATTCTCGGTGAGATCAGGCTGCTCGAAACGTTCGCCTCCGGCGGTTCAATCCGGGAGGTTGCGCGTCTTCGGAAACGCTACGGGCGCGGGCATTGGCTCAAGCGAAAAGGCATCGCACGCGTCCTGCTCGACGATGGCTCGATAGAACTCGCAGAGGTGCATTGGTACGAGGCTGCCGGTATCGGCAAGTTCGAGTTCAAGATCAAGGATTTTCTTTGAGGTCCCACATGGTCAGGTCATCCGCCCGGAAGCGCCAACTCGTCGTCTGCGTGAAGCGCGAAGGTTACGAGGTCGCGCTTGAACTGCGCAAGATCTACGTGTCCATCGCCGACAAGGATGCAAGCGCGCATCGCATGCTTCGCGTGATCGACGAGTCAGGCGAGGACTATCTGTACCCCGAGAAGCTGTTCCGTGCCGTCGACCTGCCCACGCCGGTGCGGCGCGCCGTGCTGACAGCCGCTTGAATCAGAATAGCGCCTGAGAACGCGTGGCTGACGAAGCTTTTGTCCTGACCGCCGCGCAGGAAGATGCCTTGGTCGAATCGATCGCTGAGATCGAGCGTGGAGCGTTTCTTTCGCTCGACGAGGTGCTTGGATCTCTGCCTGCGAGCGGCAGCTAAACTGAAGATCCGCTCCTGCACTGCCGCTCGCTCGCGTTGCAGGCAGCAGTACACTTCGACATGGCGCTCTACTGAAGAGGAAACTATGGATTCCTCTGACATTGTCGTCGACCCAGATCTCGAAGCTGCGCGTATCGCGATAGCGCCTGATGCGCATCCTGCTTGACGGATCGGTGCCGGAACAGATCGGCTCTTTGCTGATCGGGCATTCCTGGAGCTCTGTCCGCCGGGAAGGGTGGACCCTGTAGCGCGATTGCGATACATTGAGAGCATGAAGACAGCGACCATTCCATCCGTACGTGTCGAGCCCGAGTTTCGGGCCGAAGTCGAGTCGGTCCTGGCCGAGGGCGAGAGTCTCTCTGAGTTCGTCGAGGCCTCGGTGCGCGCCAGCGTAGAGCGCCGTCGCGTGCGGGCCGAGTTCATCGCCCGCGGCCTGCGCTCGCGAGACGAGGCCAAACGTACGGGCGACTATGTCGATGCCGATGATTTCGTCGCTGGACTGCAGCACAAGCTCGACGCCGCGCGTGCGCGCGTCGCCAAGGCTCGCGTGTGACCTTCAGGGTCAGGCTGACCCGCGAAGCCGAAGCCGACCTCGATCGCCTGTTTCACTTCGTGCTTGAGCGCGAGCTGGAGCGAGACGGCGGGGATCTGTCGCTGGCCGAGCAGGCCGTGGCCGCGATTCGCGCGGGATTCGCAACGTTGAAGACATCGCCGTTCACGTGTCGCAAAGCCGGACAGAGCCCGTTCCTGCGTGAACTTGTCATCCCCTCTGGAAGATCAGGGTACGTCGCGCTCATCGAGATCGAGTCGGCGAACGACGTGGTGGTCGTCGCCGTTCGCCACCAACTCGAAGACGACTACCACTGATCGATTGCGCCTGCCTGGCATCAGCCGGGGGCATGAGCCAGGTTCGCGATCGGGACCCACCCCGATGCCGCACTGCCCGGCCTTTCGCACCACACCCACCCGTTAAGTTGCCGTCCCCCGACGAGCCTGTCTCCGCGCTTCACGGTCAGCTCCCGCGCCGTGTAGTCCTCGCGCGCGATGCCGGTTCCGTCGCCAGTGAGGTCGATGACCTGCGCAGGAACCCAGCCACCCTTCTGGCCAGGCGTTTCACAGAACAGCCAGCTGTCCCAGCCTTCCGGGCCTGCGTACGCCTCGCCGACGACCAGGGGCGCGCCCCTCGCGAACGTGATGGGTTCGGGAAACTCGCTGGTGTGGTCTGCGATGACGAGGTACTGCGTGGGTTCCATGGGGAAGGCTACGCGAACCTCGCCAGCAGCGTGATCAACCGTGCTGCCGCGATCACCGTATCCTGCGCCGTTGCCGCCTGACCGATCGCATCCTTGATCCGGTTCGCTTCCTTCAGGTCGGCGGCGACGGCGATCGTCCCGGGTGCAAGCAGCAGCAATCGTGCCTTCAGCACTCCGTGGGCCGCCTGCTCGATCTGCGGCTTCAGCAGCAGCTGATCGAGGGCCGTGGATGCGAAGTACTGGTCGTAGAGCAGGTCCAGTGCGGCTTCGGCAGCCTCGATCAGGGCCTTGTCAGTGTCGGAGCGTCTTGCTTTCGGCGGGGGCATCGTCGTCTCCTGCGGTCACTGGCCCTTGCAGGCGGGAATCGGTTCGTTCAGGGGTATGGCGAGGATCGGCTTCAGGGCCGGATCCTGCTCGAGCTTCGTGCGGAAGGTGGCGAGGCGCTCCATGGCCTTCGACGAGTCCATGCCGAGCGTCGCCGTCCGGATCTCGAGGATCTGGTTCAGGCCCGACAGCAGGTCTTCCACCGACAGCTGGCCGTAGGACTGCGCCAGCGTGACCGTGCGCATGCCGGCGTCGATCGCCCCGACGAACATCGCGGTGGCCGCCGCGTTGTCGCTGCGCTCGGCCTTCCGGGTCTCGATCAGTTCGCCGACGGCGCGCTGGATATCGGACTCGTTCTTCGCGGCAATCGCGCGGTTGAGATCGCCGACGGCCCTGCTCAGGCGCTGCTGGTAGCGCACCGGCTTGTCCTGCGACGCCTGGGCGAAGTCCATCATGCGCCGGGTCAGCCTGACCCCAAGGCCGGCGGCGCAGGCCACTGCATCACCGGCGAGGAAGCTGCCCTCGGGCAGGCGAGCCAGCGAAGCGGCGAAGGCGACATAGGCCGTGCGCAACTCGGACAGCTTGCCCCGGACGAAGTCGAGCTGCCGCTCGCGCGCGTCGATGCTGCCGAGCGCGGCGAGGGCATCGGCGGAGGTCAATCGCCCCTGGGCACCCTTGGCCCTCAGCTGCGCCAGCACTTCCTGGAACTGCTGCGCCTCCGGCTGTGCCTCCCCCAGCGCGCCGGTCACCATCAGGTTCTGGTAGTTGTCTATCGCGGAGACCGAGCGATCGCGAAACGTCTCGGCGGCCGCCTTCAGGGCCAGCGCCTTGTCCTTCGTGCATCCGCCGAGCAACAGAAGCGTGGCTGCCAGACTGATCAACAAGGACTTCCGCAACGATCTCCGGGCGCCCATGGCTCCACTCCGTTCTCGACGACGAACCTGATCGTGGATCCCGGAGGCTGCGGTTGTCAACACTGCCTGTCCAGCCATGTGGCATCCACCGGGAACGTACTTGATAACTCTGTTGCTGGTCACTCAGCTGATTCGTGTCGTGAGCATGCTGGAGGTGAACGTGAACAGAAGTCTATTGATCTCACAGCTGGATGAACTCATCGCGAGTTTTGGTGCGGATTCCACGAAGCACAAGAACCAGCATCGAAGGCTCCGGTACGCAGTCTTCGCGCTCACTGCAGGTTCAACGCTGTTGGCAGGGGTTGCCCTTCAGGCTCCAGGCGCGAGTTCGGAAATAGCACTTGCCATCCTGGCCCTTTCGGCCGCATCTGGCCTGGTGACTTCGATCGAAGGCGTCAGAAAGCCGGCCGAGCTTTGGGTCCACGAGCGCGCAACGTTCCTGGCGCTGAAGGACCTGAGACGGGAAGTCGAGTTTTCAACGAATGACGCTTCGTCATTCGAGATCCTCGAAACATACTTCCAGAGGATGCAGAGTCTTCTTGGAGACTCGGCCAGGAAGTGGCAAGACGACATTGCCCGCATGAAGCAAGCCAACGCCCCGAAGCAAGGCGCGACAACCTAGGCAATCGATCGCGGAGCGTTGCCTCCTTGTGGCCGAAGACGCTGCGTTGTCTTTTCAGACGACACCTGCCGCCCGGGCGCGCTCGAACTCCTCTTCCCCCATCCCCAGCCGCTCGATGTAGATCTCCCGGTTGTGCACCCCCATCGGCAACCCGGCGTATTCGATCCTGCCCGGCGTCTCCGACAACCGCGGCTGCACCGTCGGCATCTTCAGCTTGCCCAGCTCCGGATCGTCGATCTCGGTCAGCGCCCCGCGCGCGATCATGTGCGGGTCTTCCGCCAGGTCCTTGAAGTCCGCGATCGGCGCCGCGGCCACTTCCGCTGCCAGCAGAGCCTGCATGCACTCGGCCTGCGTACGCGCACCGACCCATGCCGACACCACCGCATCGACCGCATCCACGTTGGTGAGCCGCGCCTGGTTGGTCGCGAACCGCTCGTCCTTCAGCAGCTCCGACTGACCCATCACCGCGAACAGCCGCTCGGTGATCGCCTGCGTCGACCCGGCGATCGCCACCCAGCGATCGTCCTTCGTCCGATACGTGTTGCGCGGCGCCGACCCGGTCGTGCGGTTGCCGTAGCGCTTGCCCGGCAGGCCGAGCTGGTCCCATGACACGGCATGCCCGGTCAGCACCGTGTACAGCGTCTCGACCAGGCTGGTGTCGATCGACTGGCCGCGCCCGGTGCCCTTCGCGTCGCGCTGGTACAGCGACAGCAGCACGCCGATCGTCGAGTACAGCGCGGCGACGGTGTCGGCGAGCGGGAAGGGCGGCAGGGTCGGCGGGCCATCGGGCTGGCCGGTGATCTGGGCGAAGCCGCTCATCGCTTCGGCCAGCGTGCCGAAGCCGGGGCGGTCGCTGTACGGGCCGGTCTGGCCGAAGCCGGAGACGCGCACCATCACCAGGCCGGGGCTCAACGCACGCAGCCGCTCCTCGCCGAGGTTCCACTGCTCGAAGGTGCCGGCGCGGAAGCTCTCGATCACCACGTCGGCCTGCAGCTTCTCGACCAGCCGGCAGAACAGTTCCTGGCCTTCGGGCTTGCTCAGCGACAGGGTGATCGTCTTCTTGTTGCGCGACAGCTGCTTCCAGACCAGCGGGACGCCGCCCTTGTTGCGTCCGAAGTAGCGGCCCTGGTCGCCGCCGCGCGGGTTCTCGACCTTGATCACCTCCGCGCCGAAGTCGCCGAGGATCATCGCGATCGTCGGTCCGGCCACGACCTGTCCGCAGTCGAAGACCGTGATGCCGGAGAGCGGAAGCGCCCTCGACGTGTCCTTGCCCCTGCCGTTCTCAGCCAACGTCCTGTCCCCCGCGTTTCGCGCTGTCGCCCCAGGCCAGCACCCGGCGTGCCGTCTCGGCCATTGCATAGTCGATCATCGTGCCGCCGTCGATGGTGGTGGCGGCCGAGCCGCGTGCGACGGCTTCGTCGAACGCGACGATCACCCGCCGGTAGTAGTCGAGTTCCTTCTCGGTCGGGGTGAACACCTCGTTCACCAGCGCGACCTGGTTCGGATGGATGCACGACTTGCCGCGGTAGCCCAGCCGGCGCACCGCTTCGCAGCAGGTACGCAGCCCCTCGGGGTCTCGGATCTTCGCGTAGGTGCCGTCGAGCACGTGCTTGACGCCGGCCGCCTTGGCGGCGAGCAGCACATGCGAGCGCACGTAGAGCACCTCGTTGCCCTCGGGCGACCAGGTGTAGCCGAGGTCGGCCTGCAGGTCGCCGTCCTGCGCGGTGCCGCAGCTCACGGCATTCACCCGCGGCGAGGCCGAGCAGATGTCGAACGCGAACCAGCAGCCGCGCGCGGTCTCCAGGCTGGGCGTGATGCGGATGCTGCCTTCCTTGACGCCATGCTTCTTCTCGAGCGCGGTGATCATCCGGTCGACCTCGCGCACCGTCTCTGCGCTGTCGGTCATCGCCAGCCGCACCACCGACAGGCCGGGACGCACGATCGCCTCCAGATCTTCCTCGAGCAGGCCGGTACCGATCGCGTTCACCCGCACATAGAGCACGTTCGCCGCGCCATGGCTCGCGATGAACTCCTGCGCGATGCCGCGTGCGCGGGCCTTCTCGGCGACAGGGACGGAGTCCTCCAGGTCGATGATCAACGCGTCGGCGCCGCTCTTCGGGGCCTTGGCCAGCATGTCCGGCCGGTTGCCCGGCACGAACAGCAGGCTGCGCGGGCCGCTCATCGCACTACCCCTTGCGCGTGTGGATGCGCGTGTGTCATTCCGCGGTGAGCCCGGTCGCCGATACGACCTTGCGCCATTTCTGCACCTCCGACTTCACGAATTCAAGGAAGGGACCGGGCGGATCGCCGATCACCGAATAGCCGACGTCGGTCAGCCGGCGCGCGATGTCCTCGCGCCTGAGCGCGTTGGCGGTGGCCGTATGCAGCGCGTTGATCACCTCCACCGGTGTCCCCGACGGCACCATCGACCCGTGCCAGAAGCCGGATTCCGCGCCGGGGAAGCCGGCCTCGGCGATCGTCGGCACCTCGGGCACGAGCGCGATCCGCCGCTCGCTCATCGCCGCGATCGGGCGCAGGCGGCCAGCCTTCACATGCGGCAGCGCCGAGGCGAGCGGGGCGAAGTACACCGAGGTCTCGCCGCTCACCATCGCGTTGATCGCCTCGCCGCCGCCACGGTAGGGTACGTGCAGCATGTTGGCGCCGGTGATGAAGCGGAACAGCTCGCCACCGATGAACGTGGGCGAGCCGGCGCCGGCCGAGGCGTAGTTGATGGCACCGGGCCGCGCCTTCGCCAGCGCGACCAGCTGCTTCGCGTTCTTCACCGGCAGCGACGGATGCACCACCAGCAGCGCCGGCGACGAACCGAGGTTGGTCACCGCGGCGAAGTCGCGCAGCAGGTCGTAGCCGAGCTTCTTGTACAGGCTCATGTTCACGCCATGGCTGAAGTTGGCCTGCAGCACGGTGTAGCCGTCCTTCGGCGCCTTGGCCACGAGCTCGGCCGCGATGTTGCCGGCCGCTCCGGCGCGGTTCTCGACCACCACGGTCTGCCCGGTCACCTGGGCGAGCCCGTTGGTGACGATGCGGCCGACGGTGTCGGCGCCGGAGCCGGCCGAGGTCGGGACGATCCAGCGGATCGGCTTCACCGGGAACGGGTCGGCAGCGCAGGCCGCGCCGCTCATCAGGGCCAGCGGGAGCAGGGCTGCGCCGCAGCCGTGCCGCATGCAACGGTGGATCGCCATCGAACCGTTCCTCCTCCAGGATTGTCCGGGTGCTTCCCGGGCTCGTCGGCCCGTCGAGGGGCCGAATCGTTCGGAAGGGGGAAGGGTAGTGCGAGTGGGGACGGGAGGGAAGGGGCATAATCCGTCGGGCAGCCAGAGGAGGATGCATGGCCACATCACGCGAAAAGCCGCCCCGATGAGCGGCGACCTGAACCAGTCGTTCCGCGGGGGCGGACGCTCGGTCGAGTTCCTCGACGAGATCAACGCCGCTTCGCTGGTGGCGCTGGTCGAGGCGGACGTCCTGCCTGCGGCGGCTGGCGGACGCATCGCCCGCGCGCTCGCCGAGCTGCGCGCCCGCGATGCCGCCGCCCCGCCTCGCAC
Organism: Betaproteobacteria bacterium; assembly: GCA_021298815.1. GTDB lineage: Bacteria > Pseudomonadota > Gammaproteobacteria > Burkholderiales > CAIKXV01 > CAIKXV01. The sequence goes on from JAJTHE010000084.1 coordinate 9,715, forward strand.
GACCGCCGACTACCTCGACTTCGAGCCCCGCCTGCTCGAGATCGGCGGTGCCGAGGCCTCGCGCCTGCACACCGGACGCAGCCGTCAGGACCTCGCATCGACGCTGGCGCGGATGAACCTGCGCGACGGCCTGCTGCACGAGATCGACGCGCTGTGCGCCGCGCGCGAAGCGGTCCTCGCCGCGGCGAAGGGCCACGAGCGCACGATCATCCCGACCTTCACGCATGGCGTGCAGGCGCAACCCACCACGTATGCGCACTACCTGCTCGCGGTGAGTGCGATGCTCGCGCGCAACACCGAACGGCTGTGCGAGGTGTGGGCGCGGGTGAACACCAGCCCGCTCGGTACCGCTGCGCTGGCGACCTCCAGCTTCCCGATCGATCGCGATCGGCTCGCGGCACTGCTCGGCTTCGACGGGCTGGTGGTCAACGCCTATGACGCCAACCAGCTCTCCAGCGTCGATTGCGCGATGGAAGTCGCGTGCGCGCTGCAGATCCTCGCCGTGCAGGCCGGCCAGTTCGCGCAGGATGTCCATGCGCCGTATGCGAGCCCGCGCCCCTGGCTGCTGCTGCGCACCGGCGCGCTCACCGGCGTAAGCAGCATCATGCCGCAGAAGCGCAACCCGGCCGCGATCGAGCAGTTGCGCGCACAGGCCAGCCTGCTGCTGGTCGAGCTGCAGTCGGTGGCGATGCTCTCGCACAACGTCCGCACCGGGATGTTCGACTACCGGATGTACGACCCGGTGCCCAGTGCACGGCCGGTCGCCGTGATCGGCCTGATCGGCAAGGTGGTCGAAGGACTGGTGGTGGATCCGGAACGCGCGCTCGCCGAAGTCCGCGAGGACTACTCGACCACCACCGAGATCGCCGACACGCTGGCCCGGCTCGAGGTGCCGTTCCGCACCGGGCATCACTACGCGTCGCTGCTCACCGACCACGGGCGCAGCCGTGGCCTGCGGCTGCACGAGATCGCGTATGCGGATGCGCAGCGCATCTACGTCGAGCAGACCGGCACGCCGCTGCCGCTCGACGAGGCCAGGTTCCGCGAGGCGATCAGCCCGGAGTACATGGTGTTCGGTCGGCGCGGGCGTGGTGGCCCGCAGCTCGACGAAGTGCAGCGCATGCAGGAAGAACAGGGCTTGGCGGTGGCGGGTACGCGCCGCTGGCTCGAAGACACACGATCGCGGCTGGCAAGGGCTGGCGCGATGCGGGATGCAGCATTCGCGGGCATCGCGACCCGCTGAGTTCAAGGAGGAGGACCATGATGAAGCAATCGCTCGCCTTTTCATCGGCGAAGCCTGCGGCCGGTCGTCGCGCGGCATGCGTGCTGGCTGCAGCCCTGTTCACGATGACGATGGGTGGCGCCTTCGCGCAGGCCTGGCCCGCGAAGCCGATCCGCCTGATCCTGCCCTATGGCCCCGGCGGCGGCAGCGATGTCGTCGCGCGCCCGCTCGGGCACTTCCTGTCGCAGCGCCTCGGCCAGCAGGTGCTGGTCGACAACCGAGGCGGCGCGAACGGCAACATCGCGATGGAGATGGTCGCGCGTGCGCCGGCCGATGGCTACACGCTGGGCCTGGCGCTGACCGCGCAGCTGGCGATCAATCAGTTCCTCTACACGAAGATCCCGTACGACCCGATGAAGGACTTCGCGCTGATCAACCTGCTCGGCTCGGCGCCGTACTTCCTCACGGTGAGCAAGGGCACGCAGGCCAACAGCCTGGACGACTTCCTCAGGCTCGCCCGCGCGAAGCCCGGGGCGATGACCTACGGCTCCACCGGCAACGGCAGTGGCCTGCACCTGTCGATGGAGCTGCTGAAGTCGATGTCCGGAATCGACATCGTGCATGCGCCGTACAAGAGCGCGGGTGCCGCGATGACCGACATGCTGGGCGAGCAGCTGCAGGCGATGTTCGTGAGCTATGGCGCAGGCGTCGGCCACTTCAAGGCGGGCCGCATCCGCCCGCTCGGTGCCACCACCGCGCAGCGCTCGAAGGCGCTGCCCGACATCCCGACGATCGCCGAAGCCGGGGTGAAGGGCTACGAGTCGAGCGTCTGGTATGCGCTGCTCGGGCCGCGCGGCATGCCGCCGGAGATCGTCAGGCGGCTCAATACCGAGATCGGCTCGCTGATCAAGGCGGAGCTCGGCGCGCAGTTCGAGGCCGACGGCATCACGCCGTCCGGGGCCGGGCCGGAGCAGCTCGCGGCCTTCGTGCGCAGCGAGAGCCAGAAGTGGGGCAAGGTGGTGAAGCAGTCGGGGGCGAAGCTGGATTGACGGTTGGGCCTGCCGGAATTTCCGACGCTTCGCTACTCGAACATCTTCCGCTCGCCCGGCTGCGGATGCAGCACGTACAGCGGCGCCGCGCCGAGCTTGTTCACGTAGGGCTTGCCCTCCTTCATCACCAGCCGGATCTTGTCCCTGTCCTGCAGCACGGTGATGTCGTGCAGCGGGTCGCCGTCGACCGCGATCAGGTCGGCGAACTTTCCCGCTTCGAGCGTGCCGGTGTCCGCGTCGATGCGCATCGCCTGCGCGGCGTTGCGCGTGGCAGTCATGATCGATTCCATCGGCGACATGCCGAGCGACGTGTACAGCTCGAGTTCTGCTGCGTTGCTGCCCATCTCGGGGTCGTACTGGATGTCGGTGCCCATGAAGATCTTCACGCCGGCCTGGTGCATGCGTTTGAACGACTCGTAGCAGCGCGGCTGTACTTCTCGCATCTTCTTCAGCACGTTCAGCGGCGAGCCCATGCGCTTGCGTACCTCTATCGCGCGGTCGGTACGGTGCAGAAGCGTCGGCGAAACCGGGATGCCCGCTTCCTGCACGATCTTCGTCGACTCGTCGTCGGTGAACACCATGTGTTCGATGGTGTCGACGCCAGCCTTCACGCACATCCGGTGCGACAGCGCCGTCCAGCAGTGCGCGGCGACCGGTTTGTGGAAGCCGTGCGCCTCGTCCGCCGCCGCGTCTAGTTCTTCCTGGGTCAGGTTGCGGGTGTCGCCTTCCTCGTCGGCCGACGCGCCACCGGTCACGCACACCTTGATGATGTCCACGCCGGTGCGGATGTGTTCGCGCGCGGCCGTGCGCACCGCCCACGGGCCGTCGACGGTGTAACCGGGGTGGCGGTAGGCGGCGCGCGGCAGGTTCATGTCGTGGTGCGAGCCGGTGGTCATGATGCGCCCGGACACCAGCAGCCGCGGCCCCGGGACGATGCCCGCGTTGATCGCGTCGCGCACCGCACACAGTTCGGTGGCGAAGTTCGCCCATGCATTGTTGCGGCCCATGTCGCGCAACGTCGTAAAGCCCATCTCGAAGCAGAGCTGTGCATGGAACAGCGTGTAGAAGGACTGCAGCTGCGGGCTGACCTCGTACATCGCGATGCGGTAGTTGTTGAACGACACAACGTTGTAGGCGGCCACGTGCACATGGCCGTCGATGAGGCCGGGCATCAGGGTGCAGCCCTTGGCGTCGATGACCTCGGCACCCGCCGGGATCTTCACGTTGCCGGCTTCGCCGATCTCCTTGATCCGCTTGCCTGCAATCAGCACGACCGGGTTGCGCAGCACGTTGCCACCGTTGCCGTCGATCAACCGCCCGCCTGTCACCGCGGTGACGGTCGCCGCATCCGATGCTGTCTTCTGCGATGCTGTGCCCATCGTAGCTCCTCCCTCTGGCTGTCCGAGACGGGGTGCGGCTTGTGCCTGCCGCTTCTGTTCGCTACCCTTACCGAACAGAACCCGGCTGTCAAGAAGACCTGCGCCGCATTGCGGACGACAGGCAAGGCAAGCCGGGCCGGACGGAGCACGGCAGCGCGGCCCTCGATGTCCGCCTGGCCAGGACCTGGAGGAAACGTCGATGCGGATTCGTTCGTCCATCGTACTGTCCTGTGCGGCGTTGGCCGCGGCAGCGAGCCCTGCCTTCGGGCAGGCCTACCCGGCCAAGCCGATCCGGGTGATCGTCGCGCAGGCGGCCGGCAGTGCGACCGACATCGCTACCCGGTTGGTCGGCAACGGCCTGGCCGAACCGCTCGGCCAGCCGCTCGTCGTGGACATCCGGGCAGGTGCCGGCGGCATCCTCGGCACCGAGATCGCCGCCAAGGCAGCGCCCGACGGCTACACGATGCTGATGGCGAACATCTCGACCCACGGCGTCAACCCGGCGTTGCATCCGAAGCTGTCGTTCGATCCGGTGCGTGACTTCGCGCCGATCTCGATGGTATCGACCACGGCCAACGTGCTGGTCGTGCATCCTTCGCTGCCGGTACGCAGCGTCCAGGACCTGGTCGCGCTCGCGAAGGCGCGGCCCGGACAACTGAACTTCTCCACGCCTGGCAGCGGCAGCTCGCAGCACCTGGCGACCGAGCTGCTGCGCTCCATGACCGGCAACGCCCAGATGCTGCATGTGCCCTACAAGGGCAGTGGCGGTGCGATGGCCTCGGTCATCGCCGGGGAGACCGTGTGGATGATGCCGACCCTGCCGTTGTCACTGCCGCATATCCGCTCCGGGCGCGTGCGGCCGGTCGCGGTGAGCACGCTCAAGCCCGTGGACGATCTGCCCGGCGTGCCGACGATCGCCGCCACGCTGCCGGGCTACGAGGTGGTGACCTGGTATGCGCTGATGTTTCCCGCTTCGACGCCACAGCCGATCGTGTCCAGGGTCAATGCCGAACTGGTGAAGCTTCTTGCCACGGTGGAGATGCAGCGCGCGCTGGCTGGCCACGGGATGCAGGCCCAGTCGAGCACGCCCGAGGCGCTCGGGGAATTCGTGAGATCGGAGATCGCGCGCTGGACGAAGGTGGCGCGGCAGGCCGGCATCCGGGCGGACTGAAATGACCCACGATCCGTTCCCGAACGACCAGCCGACGACGCGGCTGCCCGTCGTGCTCCTCACCGGCTTCCTCGGCGCCGGCAAGACCACGCTGCTGAACCGCCTGCTCGCGCATCCCGCGCTTGCGCGCAGCCTGGTCGTGATCAACGAGATCGGGGAGGTGGGCATAGACCACCTGCTGGTGTCGACGCCGCGCGAGAACATGCGCCTGCTCGAGAATGGTTGCCTGTGTTGCGAGATGCGCGGCGACCTGGTCGAGACGCTGGAAGGCGCGCTCGCGCTGTGGCGAGATCGAACAGCCCCGCCGTTCGACCGGGTGCTGGTCGAGACGACCGGGCTGGCCGACCCGGTGCCGATCCTGCAGACCCTGGTCGCCGATGAGCGCCTCGCACGGCATTTCAGGCTGAGCCGTACCATCGTGGTGGTGGATGCGGTCCATGCGGTTTCGCAGCTCGAGACGCATCCGGAAGCAGTGAAGCAGGTGATCGTCGGCGACCTGCTCCTGCTTTCCAAGTGCGACCTCGCAGGCGACCTGCACGCCACCGGATTGCACGAACGGCTGCAGGCGCTCAACCCCGGCGCCGAGCGGCTCGTCGTGGATCGCGGCCGGTTGCCGGAGGGGCTGCTGCAGAGGCTCGGACGCGACGCCGATCCCAGGCCTGCGGACATCGCGCGATGGCTGGATGTCGAGGTCGCGCGTGGCACCGGTCTGCCCATGGCAGGGTCCCTGCCGAGGTTCGTCGAACGCCCGATGCGTTTTCGGCATGCAGAGCAGACCCGCAGCTTCAGCTTCCGGTTGAAGGTTCCCGCAACCCGCACCGGCCTCGCGGTCTGGCTCGGCCTGCTCGCACGAAGCAAGGGCGAACACCTGTTGCGCATGAAGGGCATCGTGAACATGGAAGGCTCGCCGGTTGTCGTCCACTCCGTGCAGTCCATCGTCCACGACCCTGAGACGCTGCCCGCGTGGCCGGACGAGGACCACGATACCCGGCTGGTCTTCATAGGCCGGGGGCTGGATCCGGCCGAAATCGAACGGTCATTGGACGCGCTGGGGATGCCGGACGTGCCGGCGGCGCCGGCTGTCCCTGCCGCCTTCGATGCGGCCGCGTACGAGCAGTTCAGGAAGGCGGCGCAGGGGTTTCGCTGAACGAAGCGGAGCCGCCGTCCCGTCGACCGTCGGTCTCGCGATGAGGTCGAGTCGCGCCCGGTAGGAACGCGTGGCTTCCGGACGCTTGTCAAATCGGGAAATGGGCGGACAATGAGCGGTGCTTCCCGCAGGCTGCCTGTTTCCTTTGGTTGCGTCTTGTCGTTGCGTCTTTTCCAATGTCCGATAGCACGGAGTCCGCGATGCCAGAAATCGAGCTGTACGACCCGACCGGGTATACGGAGGTCAGCGTCCCCCACGCAGCCCGGCCGCCGACGCTGAACGGCAAGCGGGTGGCCTTCCTCACCAACGAGCAGTGGCAGGCCTACTTCGCGCTGCCGGCGCTCAAGGCGCAGATCGAGGCCGACTTCCCGGAGGCGGAGGTGCTGGCGGTGGATGCCTTCCCGAAGGGCAACGACCAGATCTCGAGCGACCGCACGGCGGCGCTGCTGATGGAACACCGGATCGACGCGGTCGTCATCGGCAACGCGGCCTGAGGGTCCTGCGCCTCAGCATGCGGCCGTGCAGCCGCTAACCTCGAAACACTCGGCATCCCGACCGTCCTGCTTGCGCGTACCGAATTCGTCGGTGTCCTGCGCAACGTGATGTCCGGCCGCGGCCTGGCCGCGGATGCCGCGATGGTCGTATTCCCGATCGAGCTGTTCCTGCCCGGCAGCGACATCGCTGCGGTGGTCGAACGCAAGCAGGAGTTCTACCAGGCCCTGACCCGCTGGACGGCACCAGCGGCGGAAGCCTCGGCGCGGGGCGCACGCCGCGTCTCGCTCGGCGCACCCGACGCCGAGGCGCTGCAGGCGAAGGTCGCCAACCACTACCTGTCCAGCCTGTGGGGGGACGGGTTGCCCATCGTGCCGGCCACCGCGGCGCGGGTCGACTGGATGCTGAAGGGCACGACGCGCCCGCGCGATCATGTGCTCGGCAAGTTCCCGCCGCGCGGGGGTGTCGTCACGATCGAATCGATCGCGATCGCGCTGGCCATGGCCGGCGGGCGTCCCGAGTACCTGCCGGTGCTGGTCGCGGCGGTCGAGGCCTTCCTCGATCCGCATTCGGACAGCGCGGCGCTGCAGGCCGATTCGGGCAGCGTCTATCCGGTGATCATCGTCAACGGGCCGATCGCCAGGCAGATCCGGCTGAACAGCGGCTTCGGCTGCCTGGGGCCCGACCCGCAGCATCCGGCGGGCGCGAGCATCGGCCGGGCGCTGCGCCTGCTGCAGCAGAACCTGGGCGGCGCGCTGCCGGGCATCGGCGCGATGGCGATGTACGGCGGCATGCGCTACACGAATGCCGTGTTCGCCGAGGACGAGGCCGGCCTGCCGGAAGGCTGGCTGCCGCACGGCACCGTGCGCCATGGTTTCGCGCCAGGCACCAACTCGGTGTCGCTGGTGTTCGCCAACGGGGTCACCAACATCAAGCGCCGCAGCGCGGTGAAGGAGACCGCCGAGAACGACATCCTGCGCGGCATGTACCGGATCGCGGACGTGCTGCGCGGCGCGCAGCTCGGCATCCTGCCCGGCTACCGGGAAGGTACGCCCGGCGTGCTGATGATCCCGCAGGTGATCGCGGCAGTGATGGCCGGGCTGGGCTGGACGCCGCAGTCGATCCGCGAGTTCCTGTGGGAGCACTCGAAGGTGCCGATGTCGCAGCTGCAGCGCTCCGGTGCGGACGAGTGGATCGGCATCCAGGCACCGGAGAGCGCGGACATCGACCCGTGGCCGATCGCCTCGCGGCCGGAGAACATCGTGCTGCTCGTGGCCGGCGGCGGGCATCCGACCAACGCCTGCTGGCTGCCGGCCTGCTGCCCGCACGTGATCGGCCGCACGATCGACGTGCCGGAGGCCTTCGACGCACTGCTGGCCGAGGCCGACCGCGATATCGGCTGCGGCAGCGATGCCTGCGTGATCTGACCCGATCCACCTTCATGAGGATGCGACGATGCACGGTTCTGTTCGGCGGGTGCTGGGCTTCACTGGCTTCACGGGTTGCATCGGGTTGCTTCTCGTCGCGGGCGTGGCCGGCGCGCAGGCCTGGCCTGCGAAGCCGATCCGGCTGATCTCGCCGTTCCCGCCCGGCGGCGGGACGGATGCCGTCGCCCGCGTGCTGGCGCAGGCGCTCAACGACCAGCTCGGGCAGCCGGTGATCGTCGATTCCCGCGGCGGCGCGAGCGGCATGATCGGCGTGGAAGCCGCGGCGCGGGCGCCCGCGGATGGCTACACGCTGGTGATGGGCAACGTGATCCCGCTGTCGATGCTGCCGGCGGCGAGCAAGGTGCCCTACGACACGCAGCGCGATTTCGATCCGGTGTCGCTGGTCGCGACGACCGACTACATCCTCGCCATCCATCCGACGCTGCCGGCGCGGACCATGGGCGACCTGATGGCACTGGCCCGCAAGCGTCCCGGCGAACTCACCTATGCCTCGAGCGGCACCTTCAGCGCGCCGCACCTGGCGGGCGAGCTGCTCAGGCTCTCGCAGAAGGTGAGCCTGGTGCATGTGCCGTTCAAGGGCACCGGTCCGGCGGCCGTCGCGACCCTGTCGGGCGAGACGACGATGATGTTCGGCACCGGTCCCTCGGTGGTGCCGCACCTGCAGTCGGGCAAGCTGCGCGCGCTGGCGACCACCGGGCTCAAGCGCAGCCTGCCCGAGCATCCGACGATCAGCGAGACGGTGCCCGGATACGAGGTCACGCAGTGGTACGGCATCCTGGTGCCGGCCGGAACGCCGCGCGAGATCGTCGACCGGTTGAACCAGGAGATCGTGCGCAGCGTCGCCACGCCCAAGGTCGCGCAGGTGCTGGCCAGCATCGGCACCGTGCCGCTCACCAACTCGCCGAAGGAGTTCCGGAACTTCATCCGCAACGAGTCCGAGAAGTGGGCGCGGGTGATCAAGACGGCCAACCTGAAGGCGGATTGATCCGCCGAGCCATGAGTCGCGACATGAGGCAATGCCCGGCCACTTGACTGCGCAGCTGGCGTCCATACAATGTATGGATGCGATTCGAGTGGGATCTCGACAAGGCTCGCGCCAACCTGAAGAAGCATGCGATCTCCTTCGAGGAGGCGAGGAGCGTGTTCTACGACGATTTCGCTATCCAGTTCTTCGACGAACAGCACTCGACCGATGAAGATCGCTTCATCATGTTCGGGATGAGTTCGAACGCGAAGCTTCTGGTTATCTGTCATTGTGAGCGCGCTGAAGGCGATGTGATTCGAATCATTTCCGCACGCAAGGCTACGCGCGCTGAAGCCGTGTTCTACCGGGGTGGCTGAGATGAAATCCGAGTACGATTTTTCCAAGATGAAGTCCCGCAAGAATCCTTACGCATCGAAGCTCAAGAAGCCCGTGACGATGCGGTTGTCCGAAGATGTTGTCGAGTACTTCAAGGGCATGGCGGCGGAAGCCGGCGTTCCTTACCAGAGTCTCATCAACCTGTATCTGCGCGACTGCCTGGCTCAGAACAGGCGGGTGCAGATCAAGTGGCCCAGCGCAGCGTGAGTCGGTGCGGCAGGCGATAGTCGACACGCCATGAAGATGGAAGGTGCATGAAGAATTCACCGGTCATCATCGCAGGCGCCGGCCCGGTGGGCCTCTGTCTCGCCTTGTACCTCGCGCGCAAGGGCGTCAAGTCCGTCCTGCTCGAGACGCTGCCCGACGACCACTTCCTGAAGCAGGTGCTGCGCGCCGGCACCATCCACCCGGCGACGCTCGAGATGCTCGACGAACTGGGCCTGTACAGGACGCTCGAGGCACGCGGCCTGATCGCGCCGACCGTCGCCTACTGGGACCGGCACAACGACACGAAGTTCGCCGAGTTCGACCATGCGGTGTTGAAGGACGACACGCGCTTTCCGTGGGTGCTCCAGTGCGACCGATTGAAGATCGTCGAGGAGGCCAGGCGCGCGCTGAAGGGGTACGATGCCTGCAGCATCCGGATGGGTACGACCCTGAACGCGTTCACCCAGACCGAGGACGGCGTCGAGGCGGTGGTCACCAACGAAGCGGGCGAGATCGAGGCGATCCCGGGCAGCTTCATCGTCAGCGGCGAGGGCTCGCACAGCCTGGTCCGCAAGACGCTCGGCATCGAGTTCGAGGGCTATACCTATCCCGAGCGCACGCTGATCCTCAGCGTCGCCTTCGACTACGACAAGGCGCACGGCTACGCCTACCGCAACTACCTGTCCGACCCGGTCGAGTGGGCGAACCTGTTCAAGTGGGGCGACCCGGCGGTGTGGCGGGTGGTGCTGCCCACCCGCGAGGGCGAGGATCCGGACGAACTGCTGACCGACGAATCGGTGCAGGCGCGTCTGCAGCGCCTGCTGCCGCGCGACCAGCCGTACGAGGTCGCCACCCGATCGCTGTACACGGTGCACCAGCGCATCGCCACCACCTTCCGCAAGGGCCGCGCGATCATCGCGGGCGACGCCGCGCATGTGAACAGCCCGATCGGCGGCATGGGCATGAACAGCGGCGTGCACGATGCGGTGAACCTCGGCGCCAAGCTGCATGCGATCGTCGAGGGGCGCGCCGGGCTCGACGTGCTCGACCGCTACAGCCGCCAGCGCAGGCATGTGGCGGTGAACCACACCAAGCTACATACCGAGCGAAACAAGAAGCTGCTCGCCGAGCAGGATCCGGCGGTGCGCGAGAAGAACCACGACGAGATCCGGCGCACGGCGGAAGACCCCGCGCGGGCGCGGCAGTTCCTGCTTCGCACCTCGCTGATCCAGAGCGTGCGCGAGGCCGAGGCGATCGAGTAGTCCCGTCCATTCCTTCAGGAGCGCAGCATGGACCAGCCCACGCGCATGCAGCACAAGCTGCGCCATATCGCGATCTCGGTACCCGACGTTGCCGAGGCGCAGAGGTTCTTCGAGGAAGCGTTCGGCATGACCAAGGCCGGCGATGCCGGGCGAGGGGTATACATGACTGACGGAACGATGAACGTCGCGCTGCTCGACTTCAAGAACGACAGGATCGCCGGGATGGACAACGACGGCCCGTACCATGGGCTGATCCACTTCGGCATGTGGGTCGACAACCTCGAGCAGGCTGCGGAGCAGGCGAAGGCGGCGGGTGCGGTGCATGTGCACGGCCGTCCGCCGGATGCGCCGAACCGGTACTACGAGGTGAAGTACCGCAACCCGCACGGGCTGGTGTTCGACCTCACGGCCAGCGGCTGGATCGGGGCGGTGAAGCATGTGGAGCCGGTGAAGGGCGGCTGAGCGATGGGTCGCGCTCGATCTCGGGCGTGGTCGGCTAGTCCGGCAGCGGCGTCCACTCCGTGAACGTCGCCGCCTGCCCCTGCCGTTCCCCACGCTCGTCGACCAGGTTCCACACGATCGCCCGGTCGATCCGGAAGCGCCGCCCGCCCAGCGAGATGCGCACGCCCGAGTAGTCGTCGATGTATCCATGCGAGCGCACCCGGGCCAGCAGCCGCTCGCGTTCCTCGCGCAGCATCGGTTCGGCCGACAGTCGCGACGGCATCGCGATGAACTGCGCCTGCGTCGTCTCGAACAGCCGCAGCGCCGCGGGGTTGCCGTAGAAGAAGATCGGGTCCGGCTCGGTGCCGTGCGCGACGATCACGGCGGGCGTGTCGTGCATCGCGGCTTCGATCGCCGCATCGCTGTCGTGCGCATCGAGCCCCACCACCAGCGGACGGCCGAGCAGGCGGTTGAAGCTGCGGGCGATCAGCGCGACCGGGGGCGGCATGCGTCCACCAGCATCCAGATGCGTGACGGCGGCAGCGGCAGGTCGGTCACCGACACGCCGAGCGGTGCCAGTGCCGCCGACACCGCGTTGGCGATCACGCCGCCGACCGGGATGATGCCGCCTTCGCCGGCACCCTTCGCGCCGAGCGGGTTGTGCGGCGATGGATGGCTCTCCAGCGCGACGATGCGGATCGTGGGAAAGCAGGTGGCCGTCGGCAGCAGGTAGTCGGCGAGCGAGCCGGTCTGCAGTTGTCCTTCGGCGTCGTAGGCCAGCCGTTCCAGGAACACGCCACCCAGGCCCTGCACGATCGCGCCGAGGGCCTGGCCTTCCAGCGTGCGCGGGTTGATGATCCGGCCGACATCCTCGACCGCGACATAGTCGATCACCTCGACCGCTCCGGTGCGCGGGTCGACGGCGACATGCGCGGCGTGGGCGCCGTAGCTGTAGGTGCGGTTGGTGCTGGAGAAGGTGCCGTGCGCGACCAGCCCGCCGTCCGCTGCATGGTGGCGTGCAATCTCGGCCAGCGTGAGCGAGCGGCCATCGAATGCGACGATCCGGTCGCCGCCGGAGATCTCGAGGTCGGTGGTCGGGCAGCCCAGCATCGCTGCCGCGGTGGACACGATCAGGTCCTGCAGGTGCTTCGCGGCGATCACGATCGCCGAGCCGCCCATCGCGGTACTGCGCGAGCTGTAGCTGCCGAAGCCTTCGCGCACGCTGGTGGTCGAGCCATGGAACACGCCGCGGATCGCGGTCAGCGGCAGGTCGAGGGCATCGGCGGCGACCTGGGCGAAGATGGTCTCGAGTCCCTGTCCGACCAGCGATGAGCCGGTATGGACCGCGATGCGTCCATCGGCCTCCAGCACCAGCCTTGCGCCCTCGCGTGGCCCTGCCGCACCACCCTCGATGTAGCAGCCGATGGCGATGCCATGCCGGCGGCCGTCGATGACCTGGCCGTTCAATGCGGACTTGCGCCTCCAGTCGAACACCGCGAGGCAGCGATCGAGCGTTTCCGCGTAGTCGCCGCTGTCGGTGGCGGTACCCGACTTCCAGGGCAGCAGCGTCGGCAGTGCCCACGGCATCTCGTCGCGGCAAAGCAGGTTGCGCTGGCGGAACGCGACCCGGTCGATGCCCAGTTCACCCGCGACGATGTCGAACAGCCGCTCGCGGAAGAAGTCGGTCTCGAAGCGGCCGGGGCCGCGATACGGGCCGGACGGCGTCTTGTTCGTCACGCGGACATCGACCGACAGCGCGACGTTCGGCACGCGGTACGGGCCGGTCGCGACCTGCACCAGGTTGCGCGACTGGGCGAGGCCGGTGGTGCGCAGGTAGGCGCCGACGTCGGTGGCGGCGCGGCCGCGCAGCGCGAGCAGGCGGCCGTCGAGCGAGCAGGCGACCTCCAGTTCGCATTCGGCTTCGCGCGCATGGTTGGCCGCGATCAGGTTCTCGCGCCGGTCCTCGACCCACTTGACTGGACGGCCGCAACGCAGGGCTGCATACGGGACGAGGAAGTCTTCCGGATAGAACTCGCCGCGCTGGCCGAACGCACCACCGGTGTCGCCTTCGATGAGGTCGATGCCGTCCTCGGGCAGGCCGAGCAGGGCGGCGAGGATGCGCCGGTTGGCGAACGGCATCTTCGCCGCGCCCGACACGATCAGCCTGCCGCCGTCGGCCTCGTGCCGGGCGAGCAGGCCGCGCGTCTCGATCGGTGCGGCGAAGTGGCGGTGCACCCGGAAGCGTTCCCGGCGCACGTAGGGCGCGGCCTCGAACAGTGCGTCGATGCCCTGCGCATCGCCGCGCACCGCGTCGAGGCGCACCACCCGGTTGCTGCCGGTCGTCTCGGCCAGCAGGACGCCGTCCTGTGCGTCCAGTCCGCCATCGACCACCGCCGGCAGCGCCTCGATCTCGACCTCGATCGCCTCCAGCGCGTCCTCGGCAACCGCCTGCGTGTCGGCCACCACCACCGCCAGCGGCTCGCCGACGTAACGCACCCGGCGATCGGCGATCACCGGCTGCAGGAAGGGCTCGGCTTCCGGCAGCGGATCGAGCAGCATCGGGATGCGCGGCATCGCGCCGCGGCCGGGACCGTCGATCACGTCCTGCGCGGCGAACGCGTCGCGCACGCCCGGCATCCCCCGTGCCGCTGTCACGTCGACCCGCAGAAGCCAGCCATGTGCGACGGCGCTGCGCAGGATCACCGCATGCAGTTGCCCGGGCAGGTGCAGGTCGTCGACGAACGCACCCTCGCCGCGCAGCAGTCGTCGATCCTCGACGCGATCGACGCCCTGGCCGATCAGCCTTGCCTGCGCGACGGTCGAACTGCCGAAGGGTGCCGGGTCGTTCAACTGCGATGCCTCCCTGTGTTGCGCCGAGTATGCCAGCGGCAGCCGCTCCCTCCCGGGCCTGCCTTGACATTGCCGGGACGCTCGGTCAGCCTCGCAGCGGTGTCCGCGAGGGGAAGAAGCACATGGCAACGATGAAGAAGAAGCCGGCCGAACCACGAGAGCCGCACATGCAGCGGATGGAAGACCAGCGCTGGCTGGTCGACTCCACGATCCGCTCGGTCGGCATCGAATGGGACCAGCCGCGGCTGAACAGCTACGCCACGGCCTGCGGGCAGCAGGCCTCGGGCGACATCGCCGCGGTGCGCGCGCGGGTGCAGAAATACAGCGACATCAACCCGGCCTTCGAGGGCGTGGCGCGCCGGCGCGAGGCGGTGGCGAAGAAGGCCGAGGCCGAGGGCCATGCCGTGACCGCGCGCGACAACTACTTCATCGCCTCGGTGTTCTGGGCGGCCTCGCAGTGGACGTTGCTCTCCAACGACGCCCACAACCTGGCGAATAACGCGCGCAAGCGCGCATGCTTCGATGCGTATGCGAAGCATGCCGACCATCGGGTCGAGGCGGCCTGGGTGCCGCTGCCCGGCGGCGGGAAACTGCCGGGCTGGTTCCACCTGCCGTACGGCTACAGCGGCGGCAAGGTGCCGGCGATCGTGTCGATCCCGGGCATGGACGGCTTCAAGGAGGCGAACATCGCGCTCGCCGGCGATCGCTGGCTGTCGCGCGGCATCGCGGTGCTGGTGATCGAGGGCCCGGGCCAGTACGAGGCGGTGCTCGGTGGCGTGCCGTTCAGCATGGATGCATGGAAGGCGACCGGCAAGGCGGCCTACGAGTGGCTGAAGGCGCGCAGGGAAGTCGACGCGAAGCGCGTCGGCATCATCGGCAACAGCTTCGGCTCGTTCTTCGCGACGCTCGCCGCCGCCTGGGAGCCGCGCTACCGTGCCGCCGCGATCAACGCGATCTGCCTGGAGCCGGCCGGCGAGACCATCTTCCAGAAGGCGTCGCCGACGTTCAAGCACCGCTTCATGTACATGTCCGGCTTCACCGACGAGGCGCGCTTCGACCGGATGCGCAAGGGCATGGTCCTGGCGCCGCATGCGAAGCGCATCCGCATGCCGTTCCTCTGCGTGGCCGGCGAACGCGACGAGCTGTGCCCGGTGGAATGGGCGTACCGCACGCTGGATGCGATGCGCGGCCCGACGCATCTGATGGTGTACCAGGAGTCGCGCCACTCGGTGGGCAACGTGCCCTCCACCGTGCTCGGCCCCAACCCGCCGTCGATGAGCGCCGACTGGATGCTCGATCGCCTGAACGGTCTCCCCTTCGAATCCGCCCGCCTGTTCGTCGAAGCGAACGGCAATGTCGTCACGAGGAACCAGCCATGAATCGAGGAACGATCCCCCGCTCGCTGCTCGGCACCGTGTTCGCCACGGCGTTCGCCGCGTTGTCAGGCGCCGCGATGCTGACCGCCGCCAGCGAGAGCGTGGCGCAGCCCGCGCAGTCTTCCTATCCGGCCCGGCCGGTGCGCATCATCGTCACCTTCTCCGCCGGCGGGGCGGCCGACTTCACCGCGCGCGTGGTCGGCGAGCGGCTGAGCGAGCTCTGGAAGCAGCCGGTGGTGGTCGAGAACCGCATCGGTGCCGGCGGCAACATCGGCGTCGAGGCGGTGGTGCGGGCGACGCCCGATGGCCACACGCTGCTGCTCGCCTCCTCGGCGCAGCCGATCAACGTCGCGCTGTATCCGAAGCTGTCGTTCGACCTGTTCAAGGACCTCGTGCCGGTGGCGCTGGTCACGGTGTCGCCGATGGCGCTGGCGGTCAACCCGAAGGTGAAGGAGACCGACCTGCGTTCGTTCACCGCGAACATGCGCGCCAACCCGGGCAAGCTGTCCTATGCCACCTGCGGCGTCGCCACCTCGCACCATTTCGCGTTCGAGCTGTACAAGATCCAGGCCAAGCTGTCTGCGCTGCACATCCCGTACCGCGGGTGCGCGGCGGCGGTGGCCGATGCGGTGGGCGGTCAGGTCGAGACCGTGATGTCGTCGCTGAACACGCTGCTGCCGCACCAGGCGGCGGGGCGGCTGAGGGTGCTGGCGATCACCGCGCGCGACCGCTCGGCGTCGGCGCCGGACGTACCCACGTTCCGCGAGTCGGGCGTGCCGGAACTGAAGGACTACGCCAGCAGCGTCTACTACGGCTTCATGGTGCCGACAGGGACGCCGGCCGACATCGTGTCGAAGATCGAGGGCGACCTGCGCAAGGTGATGGCGCTGCCCGAGGTGGCGAAGCGCGTCTCCGGCGGCGGCATGGAGGTCGCGTTCGTCAACGGCAAGGAGATGGGTGCGCTGCTGCGTGCCGATGTCGAGCAGCTGCGCAGGATCGTCGAGGTCGCGGGCATCAAGCCCGAGTGACCGGCATGCCCGGGTTCAGTCGAACCCGGGCGGTGGCGTGAAGCCGCGGTGCGTCGCTTCCAGCAGGCGGGCGAGGGCGATGCAGCGCAGGTCGGCGTACTCCGGGCCGATGACCTGCAGGCCGATCGGTAGCCGGGACGCCAGCCCGGTCGACTGGCCTGTCGACCATCCCGCCGGCATCGTCGTCGACGGCAGGTTCGCCGCGGAAGCCAGGCCGATCCAGAAGTAGGTATCCGCCATCGGCCGCCGGATTCCGTCCACCTCGAGTGTGTGCATCGGCTTCGGCAGGTCGCGGATATGCGGGAAGGCCGGCGTCGGCGACACCGGCGCGATCAGTGCATGGTGGCGGGTGAAGAACAGCTCCCAGGCATCGCGCAATCGTTGCCGCTCGGCATTGCGCTCCAGCCATTCGCGATGCGACTGGGTCAGGCCGCGCAGCATCAGGGCTTCGTAGCCGCGGTCGTCGGGTTCCAGTGCTGCGGCGGCGGGCGCCAGTGCAGCGATCGATGCCCGGTCGCGTCGGAACGACGTCGAGCCGCGGGCGAGCGCCAGGAACAGTTCGTAGTACGCAGGCGAGGGTATCGGCAGTGGCGGATCGACCACGACCGTCGCGCCGAGGTCCTGCAGCCGCGCGGCGACCTCGCGCGCGGTGCGCGCCGTGTCGGCATCGACCGGGAAGTCGGCATCGCCGGTGATCACCGCGATCGTGCATTCGCCGGGCGGCGGCAGGTCGGCGGCGGGCAACGCCATCCTCCAGGCGCGCGCCGCCGTTCCGTCCACGCCGGCGAACAGCTGCATCGCCAGCGCGAGGTCTTCCGCAGTGCGGGCGAGTGGCCCGACCACGTTCACGTCGTCGGCCGGCAGCCCGGGTTCCAGCGCATGCCCGCGCACCGGCACCACGCCCCAGGTCGGCTTGTGTCCATGCACGCCGCAGAAATGCGCCGGCATCCGGATCGAGCCGCTGTTGTCGCTGCCCACCTCCAGCGCGCTGAAGCCGACGGCGAGCGCGGTCGCCGAGCCGCCGGAGGATCCGCCGGGCGAGCGCGCGGAATCCCATGGATTGACGGTGGCGCCATAGGCGTCGTTGAACGTCTGCCAGTCGGCGAGGTCGATCGGTACGTTGGTCTTGCCGAGCACGATCGCACCGGCCGCGACCAGCCGCTCGACGACCGCTGCATCGGCGGCGGCCCGGTGCCCGAGCCGTGAAGGCCGGCCGAAGGTGGACGGCGTGCCGGTCCAGTCGAAGCATTCCTTGATCGTCACCGGCACGCCATGCAGCGGCCCGGTCGCGGCACCTGCGCGCAACGCGGCATCGGCAGCGTCCGCCTGCGCGAGCGCCTCGGCGCCACGCAGCAGCACGACCGCATTCAACGCCGGATTGAAGCGCGCGATGCGGTCCAGGCAGTGCGCGACCAGCGTCCGCGAGGACAGTTCGCCGCGGCGGATGCGTCGGGCGAGTTCGGCGGCGCCGAGGTGGTGGAGGGCGGGGGCGGGGTTCAGGAGAGATGTCCGTGGATCGTGGGCCGGCAGGGGCGGGTGCAGGGCAGGCGCAGGGCAGGGAATCCCCGCCTTTTACCCGCTTTCGCGCTGCGCTGCGACGCCAGGACGGCGCCAACATCCCCCACGAGCTGCGCAAGCATCCCACCGGCGCATTGAAACGAGCATCATTTGATGATATGATTGATGCATGAAAACCATGCCGTGACGGAGAGCATCCATGCGTACGACGATCAACATAGACGACGACCTGCTGGAGCGAGCGGCCCATCTGATGGGTCCGATCGATCGCACGGCCCTGGTGCGGGAGGCGTTCAAGGCGCTGATCGAGCGCGAGAGTGGCCGCCGCCTTGCAAGGCTGGGTGGCAGCCAGCCAGGGCTGGAAGCCCCGCGCCGACGCCGGATCGCAGCGCCGAATTGATCCTCGCGGACACGTCCGTCTGGTTGAATCATTTCAGGCGCGGCGATGCCCTGCTTGCGGAACGGCTGGAGCGCGGCGAGATCCTGATGCACCCGCTCCTGCTGGGAGAACTTGCGCTCGGCCAGCTCGAGGACCGGGCGTCACTGCTTTCGCTGCTGGCCGACATGCCGATGGCGGTGGTCGCGGAGCCTGCCGAAGTCCTGCTGTTCATCGAGCGGCACCGCCTGTCCTGCACCGGGCTCGGCTATGTCGACGTCGCCCTGCTGGTGTCGGTCGTGCTCAGTTCGCATGTAACGCTCTGGACGCGCGACAGGCCCCTGCAGGCGGCCTGCGAGCGCCTCGGGTGCTCGGCTCCGCTGGCCTGACCGCCAGGCCTTGCCCGCATCGTTGCAGCGACGGGGCCTGGCGGGTTGGCGTTCAGCCCTGCGCCGCCAGGAAGTCCAGCACCACCTTCGCCGTCGCATCCGGATCGGTACCGGCGGAGTGGTAGCCGTCGATCGGGATGATCTCCAGCCTCGAGCCGGGGATGGTCTCCTGCCAGCGCGACATCGTCGCGCGGTCCTTGCCGGGGGCGTTGGTGCCGATCACCAGCGTCGGGCACTGGATGCGCCTGATGTCCTCGCGGATGTCGATCGCGCCGACCCAGCGCAGGTAGGCCTTGGCGGTGGACAGCGCGGTGGCGCCCATCATGTCCACCCACCAGTCGATGCCGCGCTCGGGCATCCGGCTGCCCAGCCGGTTGCGCATGGTCTTGCGCGCCCAGCTGCGCATGCCGTGCTGTTCCATGTGTTCGATCCAGCCTGCCCCGTTGGGCGGGGTGACGATCGAGCTGGCCAGCGTGAGCGTCTTCACCAGGTCGGGCCGGTTCGCGGCCAGCATCGCGCTGCTGATGCCGCCGCTCTTGCCGCCGACCACGTGCACCGGTCCGCCACCGGCGACATGGTTGACGATGCGCACCAGGTCGTCGACGAACAGCTCGGTCGACAGCGGGAAGTCCTCCGCCACCGGGCCCGAGCGGCCGAAGCCGCGCTGGTCGATGCGGATCATCCGGTAGCGGCGCGAGACATGCGGCACCCAGGCGCGCCATGCGTCGAGGTTCTCGGTGAAGCCGTGCACGAACAGCACCGTCCCGGGCGCAGTCCAGGCATCGGTGTAGTCGTCGATCTCGTAGTAGAGCTTCGCGTCGGGCAGTTCGAGGTAGGGCATGGGCGGGGTCCAGGGGTTCCGGTTCGTTCTATTCGGGCTTGATGCCGGCGTGGCGGATCACCTTGGCCCACTTGTCGATGTCGGCGCGGATCACCTTCGCGAATTCGGCCGGCGTGTTGCCCACCGGCATCGCACCTTCGTTCGACAGCAGCTTGAGGAAGTCCGGCGAGTTCACCACCTGCACCACTTCGCGGTTCAACCGGTCGATGATCGACGCGGGCGTGCCGGTGGGTGCGAGCAGTCCGTTCCAGCCCAGGGCCTCGTAGCCGGGCACCGACTCTCCGATCGCCGGCACGTCCGGCAGCGACGGCAGCCGCTTCGGACTGCTCACGCCCAGCGCACGGATGCGTCCGGACTGGATGTGCGGCAGCGCCGAGGCGACCGAGGCGATGAAGTAGTACTGGATCTCGCCCTGGATCAGCGCGGTGAGGATCTGCGGGCTGCCCTTGTAGGCGACATGGGTGCCGTTAAGTGCCGTAGTCGCAGACAGCAGTTCGGCGGCGAGGTGGCCGATGCTGCCGCGGCCGACCGATCCGTAGTTGAGCTTCGACGAAGGATCTTTCGACATCGCGACCAGGTCCTGCACCGTCTTCGCGCGGCTATTGCCGGGCACCAGCAGCGTCGTCGACACGGCGCTCACCTGGGTGATCGGCGCGAAGTCGCGCACCGTGTCGTAGGGCAGGCTGGCATAGAGGCTCGGGTTCACGACATGGGTCGGGAACACCATCAGCAGGTTGTAGCCGTCCGCCGGTGCCTTGGCGATGATCGCCGAGCCGACGATGCCGCTGGCGCCGGGCCGGTTGTCGACGATCACCTGCTGGCCGAAGCGTTCGGTCAGGCGCTGGCTGATCGCGCGGGCGAGGATGTCGGTGACGCCGCCGGCGCCTGAAGGCACGACGAAGCGGATCGGGCGTGACGGATAGGGTTCGGCGGCGCTGGCCACGCCGGTGAAGACGGGCAGCGTGGCGAGGGGGATCGCGATGGCGACGGCGAGGGCGATGGCCGACGCGGCTTCAGGGTTCGACAAGGGGATCCTCCGGCGATCGGACGTGCTGATCGGCGGCCGTACGGATGCGGCGCGCCATGGGCGTCGAGTATCTCACCGACGCCAGCCGCCAGAGGGAGCGGACCGCCCCGCTACTGGGTGAACTTGCGCATCGTGCGTACTGCCTCGCCGATGCGGCGCGCGTCGGCGTCCAGGAACTTCTGGAACTCCGGCGCATCGAGATAGGCCACGGGCGTGAGCACCTTCGACATCGCGTTGCGATAGTCCTCGCCGGTGGCCACCTGGCGCACCGCGTCGCGCAGCTGCCGAACCACGGTATCGGGCGTGCCCCGCAGCGCGAACAGCCCGGTCCAGAAATAGAACTCGACGTTGTAGCCCGACTCGATCAGCGTTGGCGCCTCGGGGAACATCGGATTGCGCTCCGCGCCCCAGGTGGCGAACACCCGAACCTTGCCCGCCTTGACGAAGGGCGCGGCGAGCGCCGGTGGCGAGGACCACATGGTCGCGTGCCCGGCGAGCACGGCCGTCATGGCCGGCGTGCCGCCCACGTAGGGAACGTCCTGCAGGCGAATGCCGGCCGCGTTCGCGAACATCTCCATCGGGATATGCGACGGTCCGTAGACGCCCGAGTGCGAGTACATCATCTCGCCAGGCAGTCGCCGCGCCGCAGCGACGAGTTCCTTGACCGACTTCCACTGCGCGGCCGGGTTGGCCACCAGGATCGACGGGTCGGCCGTCAGCCGCGCGATGGGCAGGAACTGATCGCGGGTGAAGGAGGGCGCCTTCTTGAACAGCGCGTCCACCTCGGGGAGGATGTTGTAGGACGGCAGCGTGGCGAGCAGCGTGTAGCCGTCGGGCTTGGCCGCGGCGGCGGCGACCATCCCCAGCGCGCCCGCCGCACCCGGGCGGTTGACGATCAGCACCGGCTGCTTGAGGAGCTTCTCCATCAGCAGCGCCAGGGGGCGCGTTGCGAGGTCGGCGCCGCCGCCGGGCGGGAAGGGCACGATGATCGAGACCGGCCGGGTCGGGAAGCTGTCCTGCGCCATTGCAGGCGCAGGCGCGGATGCAGCCAGTGCGGCAACCAGCGGTGGCAGCGCGATCAGGGACAGTGGACGGACCGAATGGGGCTTGCGTGTCTGGATCATCGTCGGGACTCCCGATCTGCCTGCGGACGGACCGCAACTATAAGCAAACTTCCTGCTGGATAGTAGGCTTTCTCGCAGGTGCGTGCGTGATGCCATGTTGCGATCACACCTTGCCGATGCTAGCCTGCGCGGCTCACTGTTGCGCATCGACGATGCGCGGAACCGGGCCCGCCGTCATGATCGGAACACGCTTCAACGAAGACCTCGCACAGGTCTGCCGCATCCTCGCGCAGCACCGGATGCTCGATCTCTGGGGGCATGTCAGCCTGCGCGTGCCGCGGTCCGAGGTGATCGCGGTGACGCCGCGCTTCCACAAGGGCGTGCTGCCGCAGACGATCACCGGCGACGACATCCTGGTCTGCGACCTCGACGGCCGCGTGCTGGAAGGGCGGGGCGAGCTGCCGCTGCAGTTCTCGGTCGACCTCGCCCTCTATCGCGCGTCGCCGAACACCGGGGCCTGCATCGCCAGTTCCCCGAAGACCGCGCTGGCCGCCGGCATCTCGGGCGCGACCTTCGCGCCGATCACCCACATGGAAAGCGAGACGCTGTTCCGCAAGCCGGCCAACCTGCCCGGCGAGCTCGCCCTGGGCGAGGTGGGCAAGGTCAGCGGCGCGGGGGATGCCGCTGCGTCCCTCGCCGCCGAACTGAAGCGCGCCGGGCTGGTGCAGCAGCGCGGCATCGCGGTCTGGACCAGCGGCGTCGACGTGTTCGATGCGCTGACCGTCGCCTACCATTACGAATACCTCGCGCAGGCGAACCTGGTGCTCGCCGGCACCGCGCGGCCGGTGGCGGCGGTCGCGCAGCCCGATTCCGAGCGGCTCTGGTCGCAGTTCTCCGGCCAGCACCACTACATCGAGTTCCTGCAGTCGCTCGACCCGGGGCCGATACCGCATCCGTGGCATGCGTTCGTCGCCGCGCATGTGCGTCCGGAGGATCCGCATGGCGAGCTGAAGGCGGCGATCGCGCTGAGCTGCCGCGCGCTGTGGACGCGCGACACGCTGGTCGCTTTCCTCGAGCACATCAGCCATCGCCTGCCCGAGCCCGACCGCTTCCTGATGAGCGCCGCGCACAGCTTCCGCGACATGCTGCCGGAACACCTGGTGCTGCTCGACTTCCGCGCCAACTGGCTCGGGGGACCTAAGCCGCCAAACTTCAAGTGGTTCCATGCCCAGCTGCTGGCCGAGCGCACCGATGCGCAGGCGGTGGTGCATACCCACGACCTGTACGGGCGCGCCTATGCCGGATCGATCGACCGGCTGGTGCCGGCCAGCCCGATCGGCCTGCGCATCGCCACCCGTTCGCTGCCGGTGTATCCGCGCTGCGACCTGATCGTCGATGCCGAGGTGCGCCGGCAGACGCTCGATGCGCTGGGCACCGGTCCGATCGTGCACGAGGTCGGGCATGGCACCGACTTCGTCGCGACCACGCTCGAGCAGGCGACGGTCGATGCGATCCAGCGCGAGCAGTTCCTTTCGCTGCACAACCTCGCCGAGCGGTTCGGCACGCCCCGTCCGCTGCCGGCAAGCACCCTCGAGCGCCTCGCCGCGGTCGAACCGTCCGCCGACGACTGGTGGTGGTTCCATACCGCCGAGATCGGCGCCGTGCGCCGCAGCGCCGGCGGCCTGAACTGAAGCCACAAGGAACGTTTCCATGACCGACCAGGAACTCTCCGCGCAGGTGAAGCTCGCGCACGGCATCGTCATCGACCCCGCCTCGGCGCTCGCCGCGGCTGCCCTCGTCGCCGGCCTCAACGCCACGGTGCGCGATGCGGCGACCGCAAAGCTCGCGTTCGAGGACGAGCCCTCGCACTACCTGGCGCTGCTCGCCGCAGGCGGGAAGCGATGAGCCAGGATTTCGCCGGGCTCACGCTGGTCGAACTCGCGACCGCGATCGCCGATGGCAGCATCACCTCGCTCGCGGCCACCGCCTGGTCGCTCGAGCGGCTGCGCCGCCTCGGGCCGCAGTTGAACTGCGTCGCGCTACTGTCGGACGACGCGGTGCTCGCGCAGGCCGAAATCCTCGACCGCGAACGTGCCGCCGGCAAGCTGCGTGGCAAGCTGCATGGCGTGCCGCTGGCGCACAAGGACCTGTTCTATCGCGCGGGCCGCGTCGCCGCGTCGGGCAGCAAGGTGCGCGCCGGCTTCGTGCCCGACACTACCGCAACCGTGCTGGAGCGGCTCGACGGTGCCGGTGCGCTCGACCTGGGCGCGCTGCACATGTGCGAGTTCGCCTACAGCCCCACCGGCTACAACCAGCACATGGGCCATGCGCGCAATCCCTGGGATCCCGCGCGCGTGCCCGGCGGTTCGTCCAGCGGCTCCGGTGCCGCGGTCGGCGGTCGGCTGGTGCCTGGATCGCTCGGCACGGACTCCGGTGGTTCCTTGCGCCATCCCGCGTCGCTGTGCGGGCTCTCGGGCATCAAGCCGACCCAGACCCGCGTGCCGCGCTCCGGGGTGCTGCCGCTGTCGCATTCGCTCGACTGCGTCGGCCCGCTGGCGCCGGCCGCGCGCGACGTGGCACGGCTGCTGTCGGTGATCGCCGGTGCGGACGTGCGCGATGCGACCGCGTCGACGCAGCCGGTGCCCGACTACGAGGCCCTGCTCGATGGCGACATCCGCGGGCTGCGCATCGCGGTGCCGGACAACTACTACTATGACACGGTGGCCGATGAAGTGCGGGCATTGCTCGAGGCCAGCCTCGACGTGCTACGCGGCCTCGGTGCGATCGTGGTGCGCGTGACCGTGCCGGACATCCCGCAGGTCAACTCGCTCGCCCAGCTGGTGATGGCGGTGGAGGCCGCGACCGTGCACCGCAAGTGGCTGGCGGAGCGACGCGACGACTACGGTGCGATCGTGCGCAGCCGGGTCGAGCCCGGCCTGCTGGTACCGGCCGTGCGCTACTGCGAGGCGCTCAACCTGCGTGCGCGCATCACGTCGGAATTCATCGAGGCCACGCTGGGCCAGGCGGACGTGCTGCACCTGCCGGCGGTGACCATCCCGGTGCCGACGATCGACGAGACCACCACCGATGCGCCCGATCGGGTGAATGCCCGGTTGGGTGCGATCACGCATGCCACGCGCGGCATCAACTACCTCGGGCTGCCGGCCGCCAGCGTGCCGATGGGCTTCACGGCCAACGGCATGCCGGCCGGGTTCCAGCTCGTCGGCCGGCCGTTCGACGAGGGCGGGCTGCTGCGCGTGGCC
>JAJTHE010000071.1 GCA_021298815.1 Betaproteobacteria bacterium
GCGTCCGCAAATGGCATGAAGAGCAAAAACGGCAACTACGTCGAACGGTTTCGGTGGTTCAGGCTGTCTGATGACGCGGTTCGCGCCACGATTCGGAACCGGCGCGCATCATCCATGACTTGTTCAGACCTTCCCTAGAGAACTGCTGTCTCAACTGTTAAGCTAGGGGATGTCGAAGACCGGTCCGCTCCCCCCCTCCGCTACACCGTCGCCCGAGGGCCAGCGCATCGGCGAATTGCGGCTGCTCGGAGACCGCCTCCTCGAGATGCACCAGCAGCTCGCCGTGTTCTGCCCGGCGGTGAAGCGTGTGGCGGTGGGCGTGCACGACCCGGCCACCGGCGCCGTGCGCACCTTCCTTCGCTCGGCGACTCAGCCCGACAGGTTGCAGGGGTACGAGCGGCCGCTTTCCGAAGTGCCATCGCTGCAGGCGATCGCTCGCAGCCGCGAGGCACGCGTCATCGACGACCTGTCGGCGCTCGGGTCCGCCAGCGACCATACCCGCTGGCTGGTGCAGGCCGGCTATCGCTCCAGCCTTGCCTTCCCGCTGTTCGCGGGAGAGACCCTCCTGGGATTCCTGTTCTTCGATGCCGACCATGTGGCCGCGTTCTCAGTGCGCGTCGTCGGCCAGTTGCGCGTCTACAGCCAGCTGATCGCCGTGCTCCTGGCGCACGAACTAGGGCGGGCATCGACGCTGCTGGGTGCCGTACGAACGGCACTGCACTTCAGCCGGTTCCGCGACGACGAGACCACGGCGCACCTGCTGCGCATGTCCCACTACGCGAAGCTGGTCGCCACGGGCCTCCCGGAGTCGATCCGACCCGATGACGAGTACGTGGAGTTCCTGCTGTGCTTCTCGCCGCTGCACGACATCGGGAAGATCGGCGTGCCCGACGAGATCCTGCACAAGCCGGGCAAGCTCACCGATGCCGAATGGCCGGCGATGCGTGCCCATGTGCGCCAGGGTGCGGCGCTGATCGACGCGATGGTGGAGGAGTTCGGCCTGGGCGACATGCCGGGCGTGGACATGCTCCGCAACATCGTGCTCTACCACCACGAGAACTTCGACGGCAGTGGTTACGACACGGGCCTGCGCGGCGATGACATTCCACTGGAGGCGCGGATCGCGAAGGTGGCCGACGTGTTCGACGCGCTCACCTCGCGCCGTCCCTACAAGGAGGCGTGGGCGCCCGACGACGCGTTCGCATGGATGGCGTCGCAGTCGGGCGCCATGTTCGACCCGCGCTGCGTCGATGCCCTGCTTTCCCGGAAGCCGGCGGTGCTCGACATCATGGCGAGGTTCGTCGACGCCGACTGAGTGCGCGGCGAGCGGTCAGGCGCCAGCGTCCCGGAGCTCGACCGTGCTGGCGTCGTGGCCATAGACCCAGCCGGGGTCGGCCTTGTCGCGCAGCCAGTTGTTCGCGCTCGATCCCGCCTGGATGTCCGATGCACGCGGCTTGCGGATCCGCTCGTACAGCCGGTAGGCCTCCTGCACGCCATCCGGCTCGACCCGGTGCAGGCAGCGCGACAGGACTGCTGCATCTTCCAGCGCGGACGCCGCGCCCTGTGCCATGTAGGGCGTCATCGGATGGCAGGCATCGCCGAGCAGTGCGATGCGTCCGTCCGACCACCTGGGCAGGGGATCGCGTTCGAACAGCGCCCACTTGAAGACCTCGGGACATGCCGCAAGGATGGCCTGTACCTCGGGGTGGAAGCCGGCGTATGCGGCACGCAGCTCGTCGAGATCTCCCTTCGCCGACCATGATTCGGGCGTGGTCCACTCCGCGCGTTCGGGCACGCTGGTCACGAAGTACAGCTCGTCCCGCGCACGGGTGACGTAATACACCACCATGTGCCTGTCCGGTCCCCACCACTTGGTGCGCACCGGGTCCAGCGCGATGCCCCGCAGGCGGTCGGCCGCGTACGTGGTCCTGTAGGCCACCCGGCCGGTGAATCGTGGCTTCTCGGGGCCGAGCAGCGTCTCGCGGACCAGGGAGTGCACGCCGTCGGCACCGATCACCGCATCGGCGCGCACGGAGGTCCCGTCCGTGAAGCGCAGGTCCACGCCCTGCGGACCCTGGTCGATCGCCGCGAGCTTCATGCCCAGGTGCACCACTTCGGAGGGCACGATGCCGGCGATCGCGGCATGCAGGTCGGCCCGATGCAGGAAGAGGTAGGGGGCGCCGAAGGCGCGCTCGACCTCCTCGCCCAGCGGGAGGCGGCTGGTCTCGAGGCCGGTGTCCCAGGTGCGGCTGATCGCGAAGTCGGCCTGGAACGCGGTGCTGCGCAGCGTTTCCTCGAGGCCCAGATGGCGCAGCACCTTGACTGCATTGGGCGCCATCTGGATGCCCGCACCGACCCGGGCGAAGCGGGTCGCCTGTTCATACACCTGCACCCGGTGACCGGCCCGCAGCAGCAGCGCCGCGGTGGCGAGGCCGCCGATCCCGGCGCCGACGATCGCAAAAGAAACTGGTTTCACTGGCTTCACTCCATCACGATCTTCGCGCGGTTGATCACCTTGCGCCACTTCTGCATCTCGCTCTGGATGTGCGCGGCGAACGCTTCCGGCGTGGTCGGCGTGATCTCCACGGTACTGAACGCCTTCTGCACGGAAGGCTGCTGCAGCACCTTGCGTATGTCGCGCGAAAGGCGGTCGACGATCGGCGCCGGCGTGCCGCCGGTTGCGAGCAGGCCGAACCAGATGGTCGATTCGTAGCCTGCCACCCCTGCCTCCTGCAGCGTGGGTATGTCGGGTGCCGCCACCGCACGCCTTGCGCTGGTGACGCCGAGCACGCGGACGCGGCCTGCGCGCGCCTCGGAAAGCCCGGCGGCGCCGAGCATGAGGTCGACATGCCCACCCATCACGTCGGCCATCGCCGGTCCCGCCCCCTTGTACGGTACGTGGATCATGTCGATGCCCGCGAGCAGCTTCAACAGTTCCCCGGCGAGGTGGTTCGAAGAGCCGTTGCCGCCCGAGGCGAAGGTCAGGCGACCGGGCTGCCTGCGTGCCAGCGCCACGAGGTCCTTCACCGTGGCCACGGGTACCGACGGGTGGACGACCAGGTACAAGGGCGTCGTCACGCACAAGCTCAGCGGCGCGAAGTCCTTCACCGGGTCGTCGGGCAGTTCGCGGTTGACCGCCGGATTGATCGCAAGGCTGGTCACGCTCCCGAACACCATCGTGTAGCCGTCGGGGGGGGCCTTGGCCGCCGCCTGCATGCCGATCACCTGGGAGGCACCGGGCCTGTTCTCGACGATCACCTGCTGCCCGAGCGATTCGGCAAGGCCGACCGCAACCGCGCGCGGGAAGCTGTCGCCCAGTCCGCCGGGCGAATAGGGGGAGATGATGCGCAACGGCTTCGCCGGGAAGGCGCCCGCGGCTGGCTGTGCGAGCGAGGCGGGTACCGCTGCCGCGGACAGCAGGGCAGTCGCCGCAGTCGCGATCGGAAACTTCAGTGTGCCTGCACCCATGCCCAGCCTCCCTGTCGGTGGATAAGGTGGATAAGGACCGGCCTGGTCCAGGGACGGATACTCCGCCTACTCGAACACCCCCGTCTGGAACACCAGCCCCGCATGCTCGCGCATCGCATGGAAGCGCACGCCTTCCCAGCGTTCCTTCGCGACATCCAGCTCCGACGCATGCGCGGCCAGGAACACCGGCGCGTCGACCACGTCCACCGCGACCCGGTGCGCGTTCGTGCGCAGGAACCGCTTCAGTTCGTCCGCATCGTCCGACGTGACCCAGCGCGCGATCCGGTAGCGGCTCTGGGTCAAGCGCGGCTTCACGCCGTACTCGTTCTCCAGCCGGTGCGCGACCACCTCGAACTGCAGCTGGCCGACCGCGCCGAGCAGCAGCGGGCCGCCGGTCTCGGGCCGGAACACCTGGATCGCGCCTTCCTCGCCCAGCTGCAGGAGTCCCTTGCGCAACTGCTTCGCGCGGATCGGGTCGGCGACCTCGACTTCCTGGAACAGTTCCGGCGCGAAGAAAGGCAGGCCGGTGAACTGCAGCATCTCGCCTTCGGTCAGCGTGTCTCCCAGTTGCAGCAGACCGTGGTTGGGCAGGCCGATGATGTCGCCCGGCCAGGCCTCCTCCAGCAGGTCGCGCCGCTGCGAAAGGAAGGACATCGCGTTGCTGGTGCGGATCTCCTTCCCGCTGCGGCAGATCTTCAGCTTCATGCCGCGCTCGAAGCGCCCCGAGCAGACGCGGATGAACGCGATCCGGTCGCGGTAGGCCGGGTCCATGTTCGCCTGCACCTTGAATACCACGCCGGAGAACGCGGGCTCGGACGGCTCCACCGTGCGCTGGATCGCCGGGCGCGAGCCGGGCGGCGGTGCGAGCTCTACCAGCGCATCCAGCACTTCGCGCACGCCGAAATTGTTGATCGCCGAGCCGAACAGCGCCGGCGTCTGCCGTGCATCGAGGAAGGCCTCGCGGTCGAACGCGGGCGCGGCACCCTGCAGCAGCTCGATCTCCTGCCGGGCCTGGGCGAACGCGTCGCCGAAGCGCGTCGCGCATTCGGGATTGTCGATGCCGTTGATCACCTCGTCGTCGTCGCGCGCGCGGTCTTCGCCGGCGCGGAACACGCGCATCGAGTCGTGGCGGATGTCGAACACGCCGCCGAAGCGCTTGCCCATGCCCACCGGCCAGGTGAACGGGATCACCGGCATGCCCAGCGCGCGTTCGATCTCGTCGATCAGGTCTAGCGGATCCTTCACCTCGCGGTCCATCTTGTTCACGAAGGTGACGATCGGAGTGTTGCGCGCGCGGCAGACTTCCAGCAGCCGCAGCGTCTGTGCTTCAACGCCGTTGGCCGCGTCGATCACCATCAGCGCGGCATCGACCGCGGTCAGCACGCGGTAGGTGTCTTCCGAGAAGTCCTGGTGGCCGGGCGTGTCGAGCAGGTTGATCACGCAGTCGCGGTATTCCATCTGCATCACGGAGCTGGCCACCGAGATGCCGCGCTGCTTCTCGATCTCCATCCAGTCGGAGGTCGCATGGCGGCTCGCCTTGCGCGCCTTCACGCTGCCGGCGATGTGGATCGCGCCGGCGAACAGCAGCAGCTTCTCGGTGAGCGTGGTCTTGCCCGCGTCCGGGTGGGAGATGATGGCGAAGGTGCGGCGGCGGGCGACTTCCCGGTTGCTGCTCATCGGATGCATGCTCGTTGGGTGTCCGGGCAGCCAGCGGCAGCCGGAAAGGCGCGGATTGTAGCCGCTCCGGGCCCACGCGAGCCCCGGGGCTGCGGATATCCAACCCGGCGCACCCGAATCGGCGCAAGCTGTGGCCCTGCCGAAAAAGGACGCTGCCCAGATGAATGCTGCCGAACAGACCGCCTACCGTACCCGCCTCGCCTCGGACCTCGCCCAGCAGGTCGACTCGATCGCTGGCCTGCTCGCCGCCACCGGCAAGGTCGCGCCGGACGTCTCGCCCGACATGCGCCAGGCGCGGATGGACGCGATGGCGCAGCAGGTGAACATGCGTGACCAGCTCGAGAAGTTCAACCTGCGCCGGCGCAAGGTCGAGGCCGCGCTGGCCCGGGTCGATGCCGGCGCCTATGGCCTGTGCTGCGAATGTCGTGCGACCATCGGCGGCGAGCGGCTGGATTCGGATCCGGCCGAGGTGTTCTGCCAGGAATGCGCCGACGAGCGCGAGGCGCCCTGACTTTCCCAGAAGACCGCAGCGGAGGAGCCGGATGAGTTCAGCGTCGACCCCACCCACCCGGGTGGTGCTGGGTACCGCCACGCCGGGCGGTGGTTTTCCCGCCTACGGTGCAGCCTTCATCGACACCGTCCATGAGTTCGATCCGTCGCTGGCGATCGAGGCGCGCAACACGAAGGGCAGCACCGAGAACGTGCCGCTGCTCGAGCGCGGCGAACTGGACATCGGCCTGGTGCAGGGCGAGGTCGGCTACGAGGTGCTGAGCGGCGTCGGCCGCGCGCCGGCCGACCTGCGCATCGTCGCCGCGATGTATTCGACGCCGGGCATGTTCGTGGTGCGCGCCGACAGCCCGGCGCGGTCGATCCGCGACCTCGCCGGCAAGCCGGTGGCCTTCGGTGCCCGCGGCTCCGGCCTGGTGATCCTGTCGCGCTACCTGCTGGACGGCCTCGGCCTGGACCAGGATCGCGATTTCCAGGCGATCTACCTCGAGCGCGCCGGCGACGGTCCCGAGATGGTGCTCGACGGCCGCGCCGCGGCGCTCTGGGGCGGCGGCATCGGCTGGCCGGGTTTCGTGAAGGTGGCGTCCAGTCCGGGCGGCGCACGCTTCATCGCGCCCACGGCGGACGAAGCGAAGACGATCATGGCGAAGCACGGCTTCCTGAAGCCTCTGACCGCGCCGCCGGGCAGCTATCCTGGGCAGTCCGAACCGATCCACTCGATCGGCTCCTGGAGTTTCGTGATGGCCCGGCCGACGCTGGCACCGGACATCGGCTACCGGATCGCGCGGGCGCTCGACCGCGGCCAGGCGGCGATCGCTGCGCGGCTCGCGCAGGCGGCCGAGACGACGCCACGCAACACGGTGGCGGCGCTGCCCACCGGTGCCCGGCTGGACGCGGGCGTCGCCAAGTACCTGGCGGAGATCGGGCTCGCCGCGGGGGGCTGAGCCCGGGCGCGGCGCCCAGGCCCGGCTTACCGCGGGGTCACCGCGAGCTCAAGCCTTCTTGCCCGGCACCGTCCACAGGTAGATGGTGCTCGACCCGACCGACTCGCTGCGCTGCGGCTTCCAGTCGTCCATGTCGAAGGCATGCGACACGATGCGCGCGCCGGGCCGCAGTTCCTTCAGCAGCTTCGGCCGCAGCTTGAGATTCAGGCGCGACAGCAGGTACAGCGTGACCACCGTAGCTTCGCTGATGTCGGTGGCGAACAGGTCGCCCTCGATCAGCTTCGCACGATCGCCGACGCCGGCGACGCGGATGTTCTCGGTGGCCTCGCGGATGCGGATCGGGTCGATGTCGATGCCGACCGCGCGCGCGCCCATGCGTGCGGCGCTGACCACGATGCGGCCGTCGCCGCAGCCCAGGTCGTAGACGACATCGTTCTTGCCGACCCGGGCGAGCTTCAGCATGCCGTCGACCACTTCCTGCGGCGTGGGCACGTAGATCACGTCCGGCGTGCGCCGGCCTTCCTGCGCGAACGAGGCGCCCGATGCGACGGCGAGCGAACCCGCCATGCCCGACAGCAAGAAACCCCTGCGCTCCATCGACGCTCCCTTCGTTGGCTGGTGACTCGGAACCTTGGTCGAGTGTACGCGAGCGGCGGGGTGCGGCAAGGACGTCGCGGTGCGCGGCGCTGCGTCCGACCAGGTTGACAGCGACGCGATTGACGTTTCCCCAAGGCCACAATCGATACGGGATCGGATATCATTGTTTCCCCCTGAGGTCGTCTGTGCAGCGGTTGCCAGTGCGTCGCCGGGGGCAGCGGGAGCCGCGGTGGAACACCTGGAAAACCTGGTCGGCATGGCCATCTTCGCGCGCGTCGCCGAGGCCAAGAGCTTCTCGGGCGCGGCGCGCCGCCTCGGCATATCGAAGTCCGCGGTGAGCAAGCACGTGGCGCGGCTGGAGCGCGAACTGAAGGCGCGCCTGCTCAACCGCACGACGCGCACGCTCAGCCTGACCGACGTCGGCACGACCTTCTACCAGCACTGCGCGCGCGTGGTGCAGGAGGCGGAGGCGGCCGAGGTGGCGGTGTCGCGGCTGGGCAGCGCGCCCAGCGGCGTGCTCAAGGTGACCGCCCCGGCGGCGTTCGGGCGCATGCACGTGGCCTGTGCGGTGCCTGAGTTCCTCGCGCGCTATCCCGACATCAAGCTCGAGATGGACCTGATCGACCGCGGCGCCGACCTGGCCGAGGAAGGCATCGACGTGGCGATCCACCTGTTCGGCGACCTGGCACCGCACACGGTGGCGCGCAAGCTGGCGCCGATCCGCTGGGTGGTCTGTGCCTCGCCGCAGTACCTGAAGAAGCATGGCACGCCGCAGTCGCTCGACGCGCTGGCCGGCTACAACTGCCTGTTCTATTCGTTCCGCCAGATGCAGAGCGACTGGAAGTTCCGCAGCCCCGATGGCTCGATCGTCAGCGTGCGGGTCGGCGGCAACTTCATCGCCACCAACAGCCTCGCGATCCGCGAGGTGGTGCTGCGCGACGTGGGCATCGCGATGTCGCCGACCTTCGTCGTTGGCGACGACCTGCGCGCCGGCACGCTGAAGGCGCTGTTCACCGACTACGAGGCGCTGGGCACCTTCGGCAGCCACATCAACGCGGTGTACCTGCCCAACCGCTACCTGTCGCCGAAGGTGCGCGCATTCGTCGATTTCTTCGTCGAGCGCTTCGGGCCGCAGCCGTACTGGGACCAGGGGCTGTCGCTGGCCGGCGTCGAGGCGCCGGCCATGCCGGCGGCGGCGCCGGGGCAGGCCCCGGGCAGGGCGGTCGATCCGGCGGGCACCCCGGTCCGCCGGGCGCCGGCGCGGCGCCAGAAGGTCGCCTGATCAGGACTCGAACACGACCCGAACGCGAGCGGGTACGCCACGCGCGACAACGCGCACGATAATCCGCGAGATAATGCGGCACCCGCGGCGGATCCTGCAGTACCGCCTTCCGAGTGAACCAAACCGGAGATGACACGATGGACCAGACCCTGAACACCGGCTGGCAGGCCTTGCCCGCCGCCGGCGCTGCCCCGGGCGGCCGCTCGCTGATCGGCCGCCTGACCGAAGGCTTCGCGCGCGCCTGCGAGCCGATCCAGTCGACCGCGATCAGCACCGACACCGCGGGCCTGGTCGCCGGCGAAGTCGCGCTGGTCACCCGCGATGGCGAGGTGCCTGCCTATCGTGCCTATCCCGAGAACGGCACCGACCTGCCGGTGATCCTGGTGGTGCAGGAGATCTTCGGCGTGCACGAGCACATCAAGGATGTCTGCCGCCGCCTGGCCAAGGTCGGCTACTTCGCGATCACGGTCGAGTTGTATGCGCGCCAGGGCGACGTGTCGACGCTGACCGATCCGCCGGAGATCTTCGCCAAGGTCGTGAACCACGTGCCCGACAGCCAGGTGATGTCCGACCTGGACGCGGCGGTCGTATACGCGAAGGCCACCGGCAAGTGCGACACCTCGCGCCTGGGCGTCACCGGCTTCTGCTGGGGCGGCCGCATCACCTGGACGTACTGCGTGCACAACCCGTCGGTGAAGGCGGGCGTGGCCTGGTACGGCCGGCTGGTCGCCGCATCGATGGCGCCGCTGCAGCCGGCCTACCCGGTCGACCTCGCGCCGGTGCTGAAGGTGCCGGTGCTCGGCCTGTATGGCGAGGCCGACGCCGGCATCCCGGTCGAGACGGTCGAGAAGATGCGCGCGGCGCTCAAGGCCGCGGGCAACACCACCAGCGAGATCGTGCTGTATCCGGAAGCACCGCATGCGTTCTATGCCGACTACCGGCCCAGCTATCGCAAGGCGGCCGCCGACGACGGCTGGCAGAAGATGCGCGAATGGTTCACCAGGCACGGGGTGTGATGAGTCCATCGAAACAGCAGGGCGCGCCGCTCGCGACGCGCATGTCGGGCATCGCGACGTTCCAGGTCCTCAAGCTGCTGGCCCGTGCCAAGGAGCTCGAGGCGCAGGGGCGGTCGGTCATCCACATGGAGATCGGCGAACCCGATTTTCCGACGCCGGCGCCGGTGACTGCGGCCGCGCTCGAGGCGACCCGCGGCGGCGACGTGCACTACCTGCCGGCGCTTGGCCTGCCGGCGCTGCGCCGGGCGATCTCCGGGTACTACCGCGACCACCATGGCGTCGAGGTGTCGCCCGAGCGCATCATCGTCACCCCCGGTTCTTCGGGTGCGCTGCTGCTGGCGATGGGCGTGCTGCTCTGCCCGGGCGACGAGGTGCTGATGGCCGATCCGTCGTACCCGGCCAACCGCCACTTCGTGCGCTTCTGCGAGGGCGTTCCGGTGGGCATCCCCTGCGGGCCCGAGACTGGCTACCAGCTCACGGCGGCGATGATCGCCGCGAACTGGACGGAGCGCACGCGGGCGGTGATGGTCGCCACGCCGGCGAATCCGACCGGCACTACCATCCCGGGGCCGGAACTGCAGCGCATCGTCGATGAAGTGCAGTCGCGCGGTGCGGCGCTGGTGGTCGACGAGATCTACCACGGCCTGGTCTACGGCGAGCGGTCCCCGACCGCGCTGGCGCTCACCGACAAGGCGTTCGTGATCAACGGCTTCTCCAAGTTCTTCACGATGACCGGATGGCGCCTGGGCTGGATCGTCGTGCCCGAGGCCTACCACGACCCGGCCGAGCGGCTGGCGCAGAACCTGTTCCTCGCCTGCTCGACGGTGGCGCAGCATGCAGCGCTCGCGGCATTCAGCCCGGAATCGATCGCGATCTGCGAACGGCAGCGCGCCGAGTTCCGCGAACGGCGCGACTATCTGGCGCAGGCGCTGATCGACCTCGGCTTCCGCATCCCGGTGATCCCCGAAGGTGCGTTCTATCTCTACGCCGACTGCAGCGCGCTCACCGACGACAGCTTCGCCTTCGCGCTCGACATGCTCGAGCGCTCCGGGGTGGCGATCACGCCGGGTGCGGACTTCGGCATCCATCGGGCGCACCAGCACGTGCGCTTCGCCTACACCACCAGCATGGCCTCGCTGCGCGAGGGCGTCCAACGCATCGCCGCGCACCTGCGCGAGCGCGCGGCATCGAGCGCGACCGGGAAGGCTGCGGTGCCGGCGGCCGGCTGAGCGCCGCTGGCCCCGGCCCCTGCCGTGGCCCCGTCTCGGACCCACGGCAGGGGCCGGTCCGCGGCCGGGACCCCGCGCCAGGGGGCCATGCGATCAAGGAGGATGTCCCATGTCGATATACGAAACGTCGCTGAAGCGGCTGGCCGGTGCGTTCGGCCTGGTCGCAGCCATCGCTGCCGGGCCGGCCGCCGCCGATTCGTTCACCGCGCCGCGCACCCGCGAGGAACTGGCCGCCTTCGAGGCGCTCGCCGAGAAGAACGCATCGAAGGACGCACGTCCGCGGTCGGTCGACGAACTGCGCTGGGTGTTCGACCTGTACAGCGGCCACCACCGCGCGCATACGCCCGAGTGGGAATGGAACACCCTGTTCGAGCAGGTGCAGGAAGACCCGGCACGGGCGATCAAGCTGCGCGCGCAGATCTACGAGGCCTGCGAAGACCTGAACACCCTGGGCTGCGGCGGCGAGTTCGTGTTCGGCTACGTCGACCGCAGCGGCATGTTCCACATCAAGCTGCTGCCCGACGAGCGCGATCCCGAGAAGGATCCGCGGTTCATCCTGGCCTTCCCGGCCGGGCGCGCGACGTTCAAGATCATCGACCTGAAACCCTTCGGCACGCGCATGCCCAGCTTCAACGAGATGGATGCCGTGCCGGCGATGCGCCGCGCCGGGTTCCGCTGCCGCGTGCAGAGCGCGGAGCGCAAGGACCCGATCGATCCCAAGCTGGCCGCATCGGTGCGCAAGGTTCGCGCGGAGTACCAGCGGGCACGCAAGGCGGTGCCGGATTTCGACGTGCAGTGCACGACCAACGACCGGTCGTTCTTCCCGGTGTTCAGCAAGACCGGCGAAGACCTGCAACTGCTGGGCGGGCATATCTCGCCGCGGCGCAGCAAGGTGCAGCTCGAGAACCCGGTGCTGATGATCACGCCGAGCACGCTATTCCTTTCGGCACGCCTGGACCGCAGCCGCACCCGCGGCAACGATTCGACCGAGTAGCGCCGTTCAGACCTGGCCGAGCGCGCGCACCAGCAGCGACGCGCCGCTCGCGACCAGCAGGATGCAGACGCCGCGGATGATCTGTTCGCGGGTCACGCGCGCATGCAGGCGGCCGCCGAGCCAGAGGCCGGCGAACACCACCGGCAGCAGGGTGAGCGCGGTGAACAGCACGGCCGGCGCCAGCAGGCCGGCGACGATGAACACCACCAGCCGCACGGCATTGCTGGTGCCCAGCACGGTCGAGATGGTGGCGCGCAGCGCGCCCTTGTCCTCGACCCGGCCGGCGACATAGATCAGGTAGAACGAGCCGCCGGTGCCGAAGAGCGCGCTCATCACGCCGCCGACCAGGCCGGTGGGCACCGCCCACAACCGCGAGACCTTCGCGAATGCGCGGTCCTTCTTCAGCGCGCCGCGCAGCCCGTAGCCCAGCACGAACACGCCCAGGCCGACCAGCAGCCAGGGCGAGGGCAGGGACAGCAGCAGGGTGACGCCGATCGCGATGCCGGCGAGCATGAACGGTACCAGCGTCGCCAGCTCGCGCCGGTCCACCGCCTTCCAGTGGCTGCCGCCGACGGTGATCGCCGCGACGATCTCGAACAGCGCGAACAGCGGTACCACCGCGGTGAGTGGCCAGACATGCGCGATGATCGGCACCGCAATCAGTGCCGAGCCGAAGCCCGACACGCCGAAGGCGACGTAGGCGACGAACACCACGCCGGCGACCAGTGCGGCCGAGGCCGGATCGGTGAACAGCGTGGAGGCGTACAGCGCGCCGGACAGTTCCTGGATCACGCGCGATTGTCGCGGCCCCGACCGGGGCAGGCAAGTGCCATGGCGCGCGATCCACGGCCGCAGCCTGGCCGGCGCACGCCTTCCCGTAGAATGGCGCCATGGAACCCGTGCCCGGAATGATTGCCTGTGCCTACGCCACGCTCGCCGTATGGGCGACGCTGCAGATCATCCCCGACGAACTGCTGTCCGGACGCGACCGCGCGAAATGGCTGGCGGTCACCTGGCTGCTGCCGTTCATCGGCGCGATCGTCGTGGTGCGGCGGGTCAAGCAGCACGGGACGGTGCTCGGCCCGCCGGCAAACCCGCCCGCGGACACGATGGAATCGAACAGGACCAGATGAACATGGATGCATCCCTCATTCAGGTGGCGGTGGTCGGTGGCGGCACGATGGGCCGCGACATCGCGGCGACCTTCGCCCATGCCGGCGCCCGGGCCCACATCGTCGAGACCTTCCCGCAGGCGCGTGCCGTGATCGCCGAGCGCATCGGACAGACCTTCGACAAGCTGGGTGCAGATGTGGCTGCGCGCGCCCGCTACACGGTGCACGAAAGCCTCGCAGGCGTGCCCTGGCCGGCGATCGACATCGTGATCGAGGCGGTGCCGGAGCAGCTCGAACTCAAGCGCGTCCTGTTCCGCGAACTCGAGACGCTCGCCCGCCGCGACACGCCCCTTTGCAGCAACTCCTCGGCGATCGGCATCAGCAAGATCGGCGAAGGGCTGGCCTCGCGCGACCGCATGCTGAACACACACTACTTCATGCCGGCGCACCTGGTGCCGGCGGTGGAGGTGGTGAGCTCGGAAGCCACCGACCCGAAGGTCGCCGACCATGTGTGCGCGATGCTGCGAGCCACCGGTCGCGTGCCGGTGAGGGTCAAGCGCGACATCCCGGGTTTCCTCGCCAACCGGTTGCAGCACGCGTTGTCGCGCGAGGCGTTCTGGCTGATGGAGCAGGGCTTCTGCGAGGCCGAGGACATCGATGCCGCGGTGCGCTTCGGCTTCGGCTTCCGCTACATCGCGGCTGGTCCCTGCCTGCAGCGCGACCATGCCGGCCTGGAGGTGCATGCCGCCGCGGGTGCCGAGATGTATCCGCACTTCAACAACTCACCCGACGTGAGCACCGCGCTGACCGACCGGGTGGCGGCGAACAAGCTCGGCATGAAGACCGGCGAAGGGTTCTATCGGTGGACGCCGGAGACCATCGCCGCCGAACGTGCGCGCTACGAGAAGACGCTGGCGGCGGCGTTCCAGATCATAAAGGCGGAACTGGATGGCAAGAAGCCCGATGATCAGTGAGCCGGCAGGGTCCGGCCAGGCCGCGGGCAAGGGCGCGGCATCGACGCCGCCGGCGACGACCCGGATCGTGCTGATCCGCCACGGCGAGACCGAGTGGAACCGTGACCGCCGCATCCAGGGCCAGACCGACACGCCGCTGTCGGACCTCGGCCGCCGGCAGGCACTCGCGATCGGCCAGCGCCTGAAGCGCGAGCGGTTCACCGCGATCTACGCCAGCGACCTGCAGCGCGCATGGAATACCGCGCAGGCGATCGGCCAGGCGACCCTCGCCGAACGCCCCGATGCGCCGCAGCCGGTCGCCGACCGCCGGCTGCGCGAGATGGACTTCG
The DNA here is from genome assembly GCA_021298815.1 of Betaproteobacteria bacterium. Taxonomy (GTDB): domain Bacteria; phylum Pseudomonadota; class Gammaproteobacteria; order Burkholderiales; family CAIKXV01; genus CAIKXV01. The sequence continues at coordinate 14,130 of JAJTHE010000071.1, forward strand.
GCGAATGGGAAGGCAAGACCAGCGCCGAGATCGCGGCGAGCCATCCGGAGGAACACGCGCGCTCGAAGCATCGCGATGCCGACTTCCGCATCCCGGGCGGCGAAAGCTTCCGCGACCTGTACGAGCGCACGGTCGATGCGGTCACCTCGCTGGTCGATGCGCATCCGGGCGGTACGCTCTGCGTGGTCGCGCATGGCGGCATCCTGGACATGATGTACCGGCATACGCACGCGATCCCGCTCGACCACCCTCGGGTGTTCAGCCTGTACAACGCGGCCTACAACTGCCTGGAACACGAAGCGGGACGCTTCCGGCTCGAGGTGTGGGGCGAGGTCGCGCACCTCGACGCGCTGTCGGATGCCGTCGTCACCTGACCGGGTCATCCTGGTCCACGGGTTGTGGATGCCTGCGGCGTCGATGGCGCTGCTCGGCAACCGGTTGCGGCGGGCGGGCTTCGCGACCCGCCTGTTCGGCTATGCCAGCGTCGCGGACGACGCGAGCACCAATGCACGGCGGCTGGTGGCGTTCGCGCTGTCGGCCGGCGGCGCATCCGGCCGGGGCCAGGGTCATGGTCATGGCCAGGGTCAGCTGCCGGGGCGGCTCCACCTGGTCGGACACAGTGCCGGCGGCGTGCTGTTGCTGCGTGCGCTGGCCGACAGTCCGGTACTTGCCGACCGTGTGTCCCGCGTGGTGCTGCTCGGCACGCCCTATTCGGACAGTGCCGCCGCGCGTTCGCTGCTCCGGCTGCCCGGTGGCCGCCGGATGCTCGGACGCACGCTGCAGGAATGGCTGGCGACGCCACGCCCGCGGCCCGACCCCAGGCACCAGGTCGGCGTGATCGCAGGCAGCCGGCCGCTGGGGCTGTCGCGGATGATCGTGCGTTTCGCCGGCACCAGCGATGGTGCAGTGTCGCTGGAAGAGGCGCGGGTACCGGGTGCTTGCGATACCCTCGTGCTGCCGGTCGCGCACAGTTCGCTGATCCTGTCTGCCCGCGTTGCGGACGAGGTGTCTGCATTCCTGCGCGACGGGCGATTCAGCCGCGGCGCCCCGCGCGCATGACGCGCCGGCTGCAGTCCGTGATCGTCATGCTGACGGTCGCCATGCTCGGCGGCTGCGCGACCGTCGGCTTCTACGCACAGGCGGTGCAGGGTCACCTCGGCGTGCTCGCCCGGGCGCGTCCGATCGAGGACGTGGTCGCCGACCCGTCCACGACGCCCGACCTCAAGGCGCGCCTCGCCCTGGTGCTGCGTATCCGCGCCTTCGCCAGCCGCGAACTGGCGCTGCCCGACAACGGCAGCTATCGCACCTATGCGGACCTCGGCCGGCCGGCGGTGGTCTGGAACGTGTTCGCGGCATCGGAGTTCTCGGTCGATGCGCGGCAATGGTGCTTCCCGGTCGCCGGCTGCGTCGGCTACCGTGGCTATTTCGACCGCATGGCGGCCGAGCGGTTCGCGCAGCGCCTGCAGCGCGAGGAAGGGCTGCAGACCTGGGTCGGCCCGGTGCCGGCCTACTCGACGCTCGGCTGGTTCGACGACCCGGTGCTCAACACCTTCGTGGGCTGGCCGGAGGCGGAACTGGCACGGCTGATCTTCCACGAACTCGCCCACCAGCGTGTCTACCTGCCCGGCGACACCGCGTTCAACGAGTCGTATGCGGTCGCGGTCGAACTCGAGGGCGTGCGCCGCTGGATGGCGCAGGCCGGCGACCCGGCCGCGGGCGAGGCCAATGCCCGGTCGCTCGCGCGGCGCGAGGCGTTCTTCGGCCTGCTGCTCGCGCACCGCGAACGCCTCGCCGTGCTGTTCCGCGAGCCGTTGGACGACGCGGTCAAGCGCAGCCGGCGCACGGCGCTCGATGCACGGCTGCGGACCGAATACAGGGCTTTCCGGCAGGCCTGGGGCCAGCCCGCCGCGCCCGATCGTCCGGCGGTGCCGTTCGAGGGCTTCGACCGCTGGTTCGGCGACGGCCCCAACAATGCGCAACTCGCGTCGGTCGCGCTCTACAACGAACATGTACCTGCGTTCCAGCGGATGCTCGCCGAGGCTGGTGGCGACCTGGGTCGGTTCCATGAAGACGTCGCTGCGCTGGCGCGGTTGCAGCCGGGGCAGCGCGCGACGCGCCTGCGCGAGCTTGCGGATCCCGGACGGTCGCGGGGTACGGCGGACCGGACGGACTAGCTAGCCCGCCGCCGCGGCATCCCGGACAGGGCGTAGCGGCCCGTGCGCACGCTCGGCGCAGCCCGTTTATCATCCGTGTCCGGCCGGCGTGTGATCACGCCGTGCCGTCCGGATACCCTGCAGGAGGGCATCCGGTCCCGGCTGCCGTCCCGGCATGGACGCATCCGGTGCATCGATTCTGGTCCTGATCCCGTTCCCGACCCGCGGAGCCGCCGATGAAACTGACCTCGCTCGCATTCGCCGACAACGCCCCGATCCCGTCGAAGTACGCCTTCTGCAAGCCGGATCCGGCGACGCATGTGACCCTGTCGGACAATCTCAGTCCCGGCCTCGCCTGGGCCGACCTGCCCGCGGGCACCAAGTCGCTGGTGCTCCTGTGCTGCGATCCGGACGTGCCGAGCGAGGCCACCGACGTCAACCAGGAAGGGCGCACGATTCCGAAGTCGCTCGCGCGCATCGACTTCTTCCACTGGGTGCTGGTCGACATCCCGGCCTCGCTCGCAGGGCTGAAGGAAGGCGAGTTCAGCGACTCGGTCACCGCGAAGGGCAAGCCCGGGCCGCAGGGCCCGCACGGCACCCGGCAGGGGGTGAACGACTACACGCTCTGGTTCGGCGGCGACAAGGACATGGGCGGCGACTACCACGGCTACGACGGGCCGTGCCCGCCGTGGAACGATTCGATCGTCCACCACTACGCGTTCACGCTGCATGCGCTCGACGTCGAGCGTTGCCCGGTCGAGGGCCGGTTCACCGGCGCCGACGTGCGCGCCGCGATCGCCGGGCATACGCTCGGCACCGCCAGCCTCACCGGCGTCTATTCGCTGAATCCTGCCGTGCCGGCGAAGGCCTGAGGTGGGCCTGCTGCAGGCGAGCGCCATCCTCGGCGGCGCGCTGCTGCCGCACGCGCCGCAGTTCGTCACCCGCCCGGCGAGCGAAGACGCGGCGACCATCGAACGGGTCGAGCAGGCCGCCGCTCGGGTCGGTGCCGAACTCGCCGCACTGAAGCCGGACATCTGGATCACCGTGTCCAACGACCATGCGCAGCAGTTCTTCCTCGACTGCGCGCCGCCGTTCGCATTGCACGTGGGCGGCGAGGCGAAGGGCGAGTTCGCCGGAAGGGCCTTCCGCCACCCGGTCGCGAGCGAGGTGTCGTTCGCGCTGGTGCGTGCGCTCTACCGCAGCGGCTTCGATCCTGCGTTCACCAGCACCGCCGAGGTCGACTATGCGCTCGGCATCCCGCTTGCCCACCTCGGCGTGCAGGGGCCGATCGTGCCGGTGTTCGTCAATGCCTACCTGCCGCCGCAGCCGTCGATGGAACGCTGCCATGCGTTCGGCCAGGCGCTGGCCGCCGCGGTGGATTCCCTGCGCCTGAAGGCGGTGGTGGTCGCCAGCGGCGGCATGTCGCATTTCCCGGGCACCGACCGCTATGCGGAACCCGACCTGGCCTTCGACCAGGTGCTGCTCGAGCAGCTGGGCCGCGGCCACCTGAAGTCCCTGGTCGGCCTGTCCGAGGAAACGCTCGATGCCACCGGCAACATCGAACTGCGCTGCTGGGCGGTGGCCGCCGGCCTGCTCGGCGAGCGCAAGCCGGACATGCTCGAGTTCAACCCGAGCTGGCACCACAATTACGCCTCGCTGGGCTTCTGGTCGCCGCCTGCGGCGACGGCGACCCTGCCCCATTACCCCGAGACACGGCCGGAACTGGTGCCGCTCACGGCGGCGCTGCATGCGCTGGCCAACGATGCCGAGGCGCGCAAGGCCTATGCCGCGGACGGTGCCGCCTTCTGCATCCGCTTCTCGCTGCCGGGCGATCATCTCGAACTGCTGCGTGCCGGCCGCTTCCCGGCCATCGTCGCGCTCGGCGTGCATCCGCTGGTGCCGTTCCTGGCCCGCCTCGCGCTCGAGCGCGAGGGCCGGATGCCGCCCGCCGCGCGCTGATTTCCCTTCACCCTGCTGCAACGGATACCGAACCATGTCCCGTACCCTCGTTTCCTGGATCGACGGCAAGCCCGTCGAACCGCAATCCACCGATGCCGCCTTCGATCTGGTATCGCCGATCGACGGCAAGCATCTGTACCGCATCGTCGAGACCGACAAGGCGACCGTCGACCGCGCGGTGAAGAGCGCCCATGCGGCCTACCTCAAGCACCGGCGCAGCACGATCGCCCAGCGCGTCGCCTGGATGGAAGCGCTGGCCAAGGCCTTCGAGCAGGACAGCGCGCGCATCGCGCAGATGATCGTCGACACCATCGGCAAGCCGCGCAAGGCGGCGAACTTCGAGGCCTCGCGCGTCGGTGCCTTCCTGCGCAACACCATCGCCGAGCTGCTTGCGGGCCGTGGCGAGGTACTGCCCCTCGATTCCGCGCCGGCCGGCGCAGGCCACCTCGGCTATGCGCGGCGCGTACCCTGCGGCGTGGTCGCCGCGATCACCCCGTTCAATGCACCGGCCAACCTGCTGGTGCAGAAGCTCGCCCCGGCGCTGGCCACCGGCAACGCGATGGTGGTCAAGCCGCACCCGACCGGCATCGAGGTCGCGCTCGCGTTCGCCGAACTGGCGAAGCAGGCCGGGCTGCCCGATGGCCTGTTCAACGTGGTCACCGGTGACCGCAGCGCCGCGCTGGAACTGGTCGCGCATCCGCTGACCTCGGTGATCACGCTCACCGGTGGCGTCGCCGCCGCGCGCGCATTGTCGGCCGCGGCCGGGCCGAAGAAGTTCTGCGCGGAGCTCGGCTCGAATGCGGCGAACCTGGTGCTGGCCGATGCCAACCTCGACGACGCGGCAGCCAAGATCGCCGCGGCCGGCTTCGAGGCGAGCGGCCAGCAGTGCATCTCGGCGCAGCGGGTGATCGTCGAGCAGCCGGTGTTCGAGGCCTTCGTCGAGAAGTTCGTCGCGGCTGCGAAGAAGCTGAAGGTAGGCGACCCGACCGACCCGGCCACCGACGTCGGTACCATGGTCAGCGTCGCCGCCGCGCAGCGCGTGATGTCGATGGTCACCGATGCCGAGGCGAAGGGCGCGCGTATCGCGCTGAAGCCGACCATCGAGGGCGCGCTGCTGTCGCCGGCGATCATCGTCGCAGCGCCGGACGGCGCGCGCGTGCTGTGCGAGGAGGCGTTCGGGCCGGTGGTGGTGGTGCAGTCCGCGCGCGACCTCGACGATGCGCTGGCCCAGGCCAACGATTCCGAATTCGGCCTGCAGGGCGCATGCTTCACCTCCAGCCTCGATTCGGCACTGCGCGTGGCCGACGAGTTCGACTGCGGCTCTGTCTGGATCAACGAGGCGAGCCGCTTCCGGCTCGACATGTATCCGTTCGGCGGCATGAAGGACAGCGGCTTCGGCCGCGAGGGCATCCGCTATGCGATGGAAGAGTACTCGCAGCTGAAGTTCGTCGGCATGCGCACGAGCCGATAGGAGACCCGCGATGACAGACGCTGCTGCTGCCCCGTTCCCGGTCGGCCTGATCGGCGGCGGCTCGATCGCGCGGGTGATCGCCCGGCGGGTGGTCGACCGGCATCCCGAGATCCGGCTGGTCGGCGCCGTCGACATCGACCCGGCGCAGTCGCGCGCACGCGGCTTCGCAGCTCAGGTGCCGCTGGTCGAGACTTTGCCGGCGCTGCTCGCCCTCGGGCCGAAGCTGGTCGCCGAGTGCGCCGGCCATGCCGGGCTGCTGCAGTCCGGCCCCGGGGTGCTGCGCGCGGGCATCGACCTGGTGGTCGCCTCCGTCGGTGCGCTGGCCGATGCATCGCTGGAGAAGGTGCTGCGCGAGGCGGCGCGTGACGGCGGTGCGCGCATCCGCATCCCGTCCGGTGCGATCGGCGCGCTCGATGCGATCTCCTCGGCGCGCGTCGGCGGACTGAATCGGGTCACCTACACCGGGCGCAAGCCGGTGCTCGCCTGGCGTGGCACCCGGGCCGAGGCGTCCTTCGACCTCGACGGCATCCGCGAGGCGACGATGATCTTCGAAGGCAGCGCGCGCGAGGCGGCACTGGCCTTCCCCCAGAACGCGAACGTCTGTGCCGCCGTGGCCCTGGCCGGTGTCGGCTTCGACGCCACCACCGTCCAGCTTTTCGCCGACCCGCAGGCGCGCGGCAACGAACACCAGGTCGAGGCCGAGGGCAGCTTCGGCATCCTGCGCTACCACGTGATCGGCAACCCGCTGGAAGAGAACCCCAAGACCTCCAGCCTCGCCGCCTACAGCCTGCTGCGCTGCCTGCTGGCCCCGACCGACGCGATCAGCGTCGGCGGCTGACCGGCGTCCTGCCTTGCCACCGATTCATGTCAAGCACCCGGACCCGGCAATCCCGCCGGTCACCCGTGCGCGAGAGGAGCAACGATGAAGAAGATCCTGATACTGGGCGCCTCCTACGGCTCCCTTCTCGGCGCCAAGCTGGCGCTGGCCGGCCATGCGGTCACCCTGGTCTGCCTGCCGGCGGAGGTCGAGGCATTCAACCGCGACGGCGCGCGGGTGCGCCTGCCGATCAAGGGCCGCGAGGGGCTGGTCGAGATCGACACGCGCAAGGCGCCGGGCAAGCTGGATGCGGCCGGCCCCGCTGCGGTCGATCCGAAGCACTACGACCTGATCGCGCTGGCGATGCAGGAGCCGCAGTACCGCTCCGCCGGCGTGCGCGAGCTGCTCGATGCGGTGGCGAAATCGCGCGTGCCCTGCATGTCGATCATGAACATGCCGCCGTACCCCTACCTGAAGCGCATCCCCGGCCTGGACGCGACGAAGTGCCGCGATGCCTATGCCGATGCGACCGTCTGGGATTCGTTCGACCCGGCGACGCTCACCCTGTGCAGCCCTGACGCGCAGGCCTTCCGCCCGCCGGAGGAGCCGGTCAACGTGCTGCAGGTACGACTGCCGACCAACTTCAAGGCGGCGCGCTTCGAATCCGACGCCGACACCGCGCTGCTACGCGAACTCGAGGCGGGCATAGACGCGATCCGCTTCGACGCCGGCGACGGCAAGCCGATCGAGCTGCCGGTGAAGCTGCGTGTGCACGACTCGGTTTTCGTGCCGCTCGCCAAGTGGGCGATGCTGATGGCGGGCAACTACCGTTGCATCACGCCGCAGGGCATGCGCTCGATCAAGGATTCGGTGCACAGCGACCTCGCCGCCTCGCGCGAGATGTACGAATGGGTGTTCGGCCTGTGCCGCAACCTGGGCGCCGATGCCGGCGACCTGGTGCCGTTCGAGAAGTATGCGAACGCGGCCAACGGCCTGGGTAGCCCATCGTCGGCTGCGCGCGCGCTGTACGGCGGCGCGCAGAACATCGAACGCGTCGACCGGCTGGTGCAGCAGGTCGCGGCCCAGCAGGGGCAGCGTTCGGCGGTGCTCGACGAGATCGTGCAACTGGTGGATGCGAAGCTGGTCGAGAACCGCAAGGCTGCCGGCTGAGCGTCCGCAGACCCCGGGGTCTGACCCTCAGCGTCAGACCCCCCAGCGTCAGTTGTCCGGAGTCAGGCGGCCAGCGGCAGGGCGAGGCACATCCGGGTTCCCCGCCCGGCGGGCGGCAGGGATTGCAGCCTGCCTCCGTGCAGGATTGCCACGCGTTGTGCGATCGCCAGGCCCAGCCCGCCGATGCCGCCGCCTGCGCGCCGCACCGGCGGATCCCGGACCGAACTGCCTTCGTTGAGCCGGTGCCCGATATCCTCCGGAAGCCCCGGCCCGTCGTCCTCGATCAGCACCTGGGCTTCGTGCGCCGTGCGAGTCATGGTCACCCGTACCGGCATGCCGCCCGGTGCATGTCGGATCGCGTTGTCGATCAGGTTGGTCAGTGCGCGCTCGACCAGCTGCAGGTCTGCATCCAGTTCCAGCCGGCCCGGCGGCGGACCGGCGAGCAGTATCGGCGCAGGATGCCGGATCAGTTCGAACTTCTGCACGGCATCGACGACCAGCTCGTCGAGGAGGAAGCGTTCCCGGTGCAGGATCTGGTCGACCGCCTGCAGGGAAACCAGCTCGAACAACTGCTGCGACAGGCGCCGTACGCGATCGCTCTGCGCGAGGGCGGCCCCGAGCAGCCGGTCACGGATGCCCGGCGGGGCATCGTCGAGCTGCTTCATCGCCTCGAGATGGCCATGCAGCGCGGTCAGCGGGGTGCGCAGGTCATGGGCGACGCCCGCCATTATCTCGCGATGCGCGCGCGCCTGCTGGTGCGCGCGCGCGCCCTGTGCCTCGACCCGGGTGGTCATCTGGTCGAAGGCCTCGCCGATCGCGGCGACCTCGTCGTGCAGCGTCGGGCGACCGGGGTGGTTCGGACCCATCGACACGGGCAGCGAGGCGCCACGCGCGCTGTATGCGCGCATCCGCCGCTCCAGGTCCCGCAGCGGTCGGGTGAGCCGGCTGAAGGTGAACATGCCGAGCAGCAGGGTCATCGCCAGTCCTGCCGCGGCGGCGGCGCCGGCGCCCAGCCACAGGCGTCCTGCGGCCAGCGGCTGCGCGAGCGGATCGCGGTGCTGTCCGTCGAGCACGATGTAGAGGTAGCCCGGCGGGGCCGTTTCGCCGGCGCGTGCCGGGAACGCCGCCGCGCTGAAGATCCTGGGAAGGTTCGACCCCATCGGGTCGGTACCATGGAGCGGCAGGGCGTATCCCGCGAGGAAGCGCCGCACAGGCTCCAGGTCGACGGTGCGCTGGCGCACCATGCCGGGCTCGCCGATGTAGGCGTCGATGCCGCCCGTGGCATCGAGCACATAGACCTGGATGCCCGGGTTGACCGACTTCAGCATCGTCAGCAGTGCATCGCGTGCCTCGCGTTCGCCGGCCTCGGTGCGTCCCGGGGCGACCTGTGGCCAGCGCTCTACGATATGGCGCGCCAGTCCGTGCGACTGGCGCTGCATCGCTTCCTGGTCATGGCCCTCCTGCATCTTCCATCCGATCAGGGCCACGACCAGGCCGAAGCCTGCCAGCAGCAGTGCGAAGGCCAGCGTCAGCCGGGCCGCGAAGCTGCGGTTGCGGTTCAAGGCGAGCCTGCCTCGACCCGGAGACGGTGTCCGTTCATCGCGCGACGGTCGTCCGTGCGCGGCGCCGGGCCACGGCGCCCATCGCCACCAGCCCTGCGGCCAGCAGGCCGATCGGTGCCGGGATCGGGATCGGGGTGGTGGCGAACTCGATCTGGTAAATGCCGGTGTCGGCCAGCAGCGCGCTCTGGAACGTGTAGCCGGCGCCGGTCAACAGGCCGTTGAACCCGGACAGTTCGCTGAAGTCGAAGCCGACCACCCCGCCCTGCGGCGTGCGCAGGTCGTTGTTGCCGACGAAGGCGGCGGCGGCCGGGTCGAACGTTTCCGAACCGGCATCCCAGATCTGGCCGGCCGTCTGTGCGATCGAGGTGATCAGCAGGTTGCCGGCGTTGTCGAACAGGCGATAGCGCGTCGGCGAATCGTTGCCGATGAAGAAATCGTTGCTCGGCACCACCATCGTCGCGAAGGTGAAGAACGGGTTGGCGGCGCTGTCGACCCGGAAGCTGGTGCTGCGCGACTCGCCCGGCTGCAGCAGGCCGCCGACGACGCCGACCGTGGCGTTGGGCTCTGCCGCCGAGAATGCCTGCCGCCACGCCGTGCCGGCGCCGCCTTCGGCGACCGAGATGATCGGGGCCGTCGCGACCTGGCCGTTGTTGAATGCATCGGAGGTGCCGTTGTGGAAACCCAGCTGCAGCGGCGCGAAGCTCACGCTGTTGGCCGGCGCGAGGTTGCGCACGGTGACGATCACGTTGAGCTGGGCCGCGCCGGCGACATCCGCGAGCAGCAAGGCGGTGGCACCGAGCAGGGCCGGCAGGGAAGCGTGTGGACGAACTGACATTGGGAATCTCCTGGAGGATGGGGATGGCATGAACCGAAGGTCCAGCGAGAGTCAGCGTAATGACGCCATGTCACCCGGTCCTCATCGAAAGATCACGTCGCCGTGAACATTCGGCCCCATGCAGTCCTGACGGCCGAGTCCCGGCGCAACCACTGCGCTTCCCGCTCACGGCGCGGGGGCCTCGAACCGGTAGCCGACCCCCCATACGGTGACGATGCGCCTGGGATCGCGCGGATCGTCCTCGATCTTCATGCGCAGCCGGTTGATGTGCGAGTTGACGGTATGTTCGTAGCCTTCGAATCCGGCGCCCCAGACCCGGCAGAGCAGTTCATCGCGGGAAAAGGTGCGACCCGGATGCAGGGCCATGAAGTGCAGCAGGTCGAACTCGCGCAGCGTCAGCGCGATCACGCGCTCGTCGCAGGCCAGCTCGCGGCGCAGGGTGTCGAGCGAATACCGGCCGAAGCGCAGCAGCTGCGGCGCGCCGGCGGGGGCCGTGCGGGCCTGTTCGATCCGGCGCAGCAGCGCGCGGATCCGGGCGACCAGTTCCAGCATCGAGAACGGCTTGGCCATGTAGTCGTCGGCGCCGAGCTCGAGGCCCAGCACGCGGTGTGCTTCGGTGGAGCGGGCGGTGAGCATGATCACCGGCACCCCGCTGTGGCGTGCGCGCAGGTGCCGGCAGACGTCCCATCCGTCGGCACCTGGCAGCATGAGGTCGAGCAGCACCATGTCCCAGCGGCGCCGGTCGATCTCGCCCATCGCGCGCCGGCCGTCGGACTCGCGATGGACGCTGTAGCCAGCTGCCTCCAGGTGAAGACGCAACGCATCGACGATCGCATCGTCGTCTTCGACCAGGAGGAGCTGTTCGTTCATCGTGCGCCGGCCGTCCCTGCGCGGCGACGGGCGACGACGCCCATCGCCACCAGCCCTGCGGCGAGCAGGCCGATCGGTGCCGGGATCGGGATCGGGGTGGTGGCGAACTCGATCTGGTAGATGCCGGTGTCGGCCAGCAGTGCGTTCTGGAACGTGTAGCCGGCGCCGGTCACCAGGCCGTTGAACCCGGAGAGTTCGCTGAAGTTGAAGCCGACCACCCCGTTCTGGGGTGTCCGGTTCGCGCCCACGCTGCCGACGATGAAGGCGGCGGCAGCCGTGTCGAACGCCTCCGATCCGGCATCCCAGATCTGGCTTGCCGTCTGCGAGATCGAGGTGATCAGCAGGTTGCCGGCGTCGTCGAACAGGCGATACTGCGTCGGCGAATCGTTGCCGATGAAGAAGTCATTGCTCGGGATCACCATCGAGGCAAAGGTGAAGAACGGGTTGGTGGCCGTATCGACAAGGAAGGTGCTGCTGCGTACGTCGCCCGGCCGCAGCTGGCCCGCGATGGTGCCGACCGTCGCGCTGGGTTGCGTCATCGAGAACGCCTGTCGCCAGGCGTTTCCGTTGCCGGCTTCGGCGACGGAGATGATCGGCGCCGTGGCGACCTGGCCGTTGTTGAACGCATCGAAGGTGCCGTTGTGGAAGCCGAGGTGCGTCGCTGCGAAGCTCACGCTGTTCGCAGGCGCGAGGTGGCGCAGCGTGACGGTGACGTTGACCTGGGCCGCGCTGGCGACGCCTGCGAGGAGGAAGGCGGTGGTGCCGAGCAGGGCTGGCAGGCAAGCGTGTGATCGTACTGGCATGGAATGTCTCCTTGGGGGATGAGGAAGAGGTGGGCCGGGAGTCCGGCGAGACTCAGACTAGGCAGGCCCGGTCACCGAGTCCTCATCGAAAGATCACGCCCCCGTGAACCGTGTCGGCCGGGTGTCAGCGCAGGCGCAGCAGCGCGTCGAGGGACAGCCGTCCGGCCCCGCGTCCGGCGAGATAGATCAGCGCCGCGGCCCAGACCAGGTGCGTCGGCCAGGCCGACGGGTACACCAGCAGCTGGATCACCGCGGTCATGCCGAGCAGCGCCAGCGCGGACAGGCGGGTGGCCAGGCCGAGCACGAGCAGGATCGGGAACAGATGCTCGGCATAGGTGGCGATGTGCGCGGCCAGTTCCGGCGACAGCAGCGGCAGCCGGTACTCCTCTTCGAACAGCGCGACCGCGTTCTCGCTGACCGACAGCGCGCCTTCGACCTTGGTGCGTCCGGACAGCCAGAACGTGCCGGCGATGCCGAAGCGTGCGGCCAGCGCGATCAGGTCATGGCCGAACCACTGGCCGAGGCGGTCGGCGAGATGGTTGTGGAGGGCCGGCAGGCTGCCGGGCCGGTCTTGCGTTGCGGGGGCGACGGTTTCCATCAGGGGTTCCTCTGTTCGGATTGGGTGGGGCGCGGGTCTGGGTGGGGGTCTGGGTGGGGGTCTGGGTGGGGGTCTGGGTGGGGGTCTGGGTGGGACTCGAAGCGGGATGCCGGAAGCAGGGCCGAAAGCGCGCCGGCTTCCAGCAGCGACGCGATGAGTGCCGGCACTGCCGCCCCGGGTTCCGCATCGAGCGCGGCCAGCGTGGCCTCGCCCAGGCTTGCACCGGTCGCACACGCGTCCATGAAGGCGATGCCTGCCGGGCCGAGCGGTCGGTACAGCACGACCTCCTGCGGCCGGGTGACCAGCGTGCCCTCGGGCTGCCATTCGATCTGTGCCTCGTCCACGTGTTCGGCACGGTTGCGCGACCAGATCGTGTGTGCGGGGCTGTGCTCGCACCAGCACCAGCGCGCCGATGGGTGCGGCTGCACCCGCACGTCGAGCATCGCGGACGGATCGATCGCGGCGAACCGGGAGGCATCCATCGGCTCGGCATCTGCGGCCATGTGCGCTTCGATCCACAGGCGGTCGAGCCTGGCCACGTCGGGCAGCCACGGCAGGCTGGCCGCGGGTTCGAACGCCGCCAGGAAGTCGGGGAAGGTTGAACCATAGTCGAGCAGCATGGGCCCGGCCGGCAGCGCACCGTGCACATACCGGGTCGCCGCGGCGCGCATCCATTCTTCGCCGACCAGACGGGTGACCGCGGGGAAGTTCGCTTCCAGTGCGTCGACGCAGGCCTTCATCAGGGTGTTGCGGTAGACCGCGAACCCGGGCATCGCGGCGAGCGGTGCGTCGTCTGCCAGCAACGCCGCCGCGAAGCCACGCTGGTACTCGGCAAGCGTGGTCACGCTACCGCCCGCAGCGGGTTCTGCGTCCGGGGGACGCCCGCGCACGCGCGCAACAGGCGATCGGCGCGGGCACGTTCGTCGAGCAGTGTGTCGAACGACGGCACGTTGCCATCGCGCTCGACCAGCGTCGGCCGCGGCCCGATGCGCTCGATCAGGCGCTCGTACAACGCCCAGACGGCGGGCGCGACTGGCGCATCGTGGCTGTCCACCAGCAGCGCGGCGCCCAGCGCAGGATCGGTGCTGTGGCCGGCCAGGTGCAGCTCCGCGATCGGCGCGGCCGGCACGGCGTCGATCCATGCCCCGGCGTCGAAGCCGAGGTTGTTCGCGCTCACATGCACGTTGTTGACGTCGACCAGCAGCGCGCAACCGCTGCGTGTGGCGAGGGTGGCCAGGAACGCGACCTCGCCGAGGGCCGCGTCTTCGCCGAGTGAATGGTCCAGTGCGAGATAGTGCGACGGGTTCTCGACCGCGAGCTGCCGTTTCAGGCGATCCTGCACGCGGCCGAGGTTGGAGACGATGCAATCAAGCGACTCGTGGGTGCGCGGCACCGGCAGCAGGTCGGGCAAGTGGTGGCCGTCGCAACGGTTCCATGCCAGGTGTCCGGACACCAGTGCCGGTTCGAACCGATCGACCAGTCGCGCGAGGCGGTCGAGGAAGGCGGGGTCCGGTCCGTCGGTTCCGGCCAGCGACAGCGCGACCGAGTGAAACGACAGTGGATGCCGGCTGCGCACGCGATCCAGCCAGGCAAGCCTCGGGCCGCCGTCGACCAGGTAGTTTTCGGGATGCACTTCGAACCAGAGGCCCGCGGCGGCGCACTCGGCGGCTTCGGAATAGTGGACGGGCTTGAGTCCCAGCCCGGCTGTGAGCGGATGCATGTCGGTTCCAGTCCGGTGCTGTGCGGTGCGGCTGCTTGCTCCGGCACCAGGCTTCGGCCGCGCGTTGCGGGAGGGCGGCGGCCCCGGGAGCCCGGGGTCGAGCCACGCAGCGCGCGGCCGGCTGGCGCGCCCGGACCTAGATGGGCTTCAGCGAACCGACGCCGGTCGGCGTCTTGATCGTCGTGCAGGTGCCCTTGGCGACATACTTCCAGGCATTGCCCTGGTAGTTCACCTTGGAAGTGCCGGCGCAGCTGGTGCCGGCACCGGCTGCACAGTCGTTCTGGCCGGCGAGCGAGATGCCGTAGCACTTCTCGCGCTCGCCCTTGATCGATGCGCCCTTGTCCTGTGCGATGGCGGCGCCCGATGCGATCGATGCGACGGCGAGGATCACGGTGGCGAGTTTCTGGCGGTCGTTCATTGTCAAGCTCCTTGGGTTCGTGGTATCGAACGGGGCGGAACTGCCCGCGGTCCGACGGTGTATTCGCGGCAGCACCCCATCCGGTTACAGCTGGCAGCAAGACCGGTCGAAAAATATTTCTTTCCAGTTGCCGTAACCGCGTCGTCTTTCCGACCGAACTAGTGGTGTATCCAGACTCCCCTTGACGCCGATCCAGAACGCCCGCGAAGCGCGACTGCAGGAACTGATGGTCGCGGCCCAGCTTGGCGACAGCGCCGCCTATGCCGCATTCCTGCGAGAGCTGTCGCCACTGCTGCGCGGCTTCTACCGTCGGCGACTGTTCAACCTGCAGGACGACATCGAGGACCTCGTGCAGGAAACACTGCTCGCCGTGCACAACAAGCGGCATACGTACGATGCTTCGCAGCCGGTCACGAGCTGGCTGTATGCCATCGCGCGCTACAAGCTGGTCGACCTGCTGCGCTCGCGCGCCGGGCGCGAGGCGCTGCACGAGCCGCTCGACGAAGGGCATGAAGAACTGTTCACCGACCCCGCACCGGACGCCGACGAAGCACGCCGCGACCTCGGCGTGCTGCTGCAGCAGTTGCCGGACAAGCAGCGGCTGCCGATCGAATACGTGAAGCTGCAGGGCTTGTCCGTCCGGGAGGCGGCCCAGCGCAGCGGCCTGTCGGAATCGGCGGTGAAGATCGGCGTGTTCCGCGGCCTGCGCGTGCTGGCCGAGCGCATCCGGGGTGAACGATGAACACAGACCAGTTGATCGCTGCCTTGTCCAACGGTGTCGAGCCGGTCGATCCCGGCGCTGCGCGCCGGAACCTGATGCTGGCGGCGGCAGCCGGCTTCGTTGCGGGCCTGCCCCTGCTGCTGACGCTGCTCGGCATCAACCCGCGGCTCGCACAGGCCGCACTTCTGCCGATGTTCTGGGTGAAGCTCGCCTTCGTGGGCGGGCTCGCTGCCGCGGGCTGGTGGACGGTATTCCGACTGTCGCGGCCCGGTGCCGCCCTCGGCGCCCCGGCGCTCGCGCTGGCGGCGCCGGTACTGGTGATGGGCGCGCTGGCGCTGGCCGCGATGCTGCTGGCGCAGGCAGACCAGCGGCTGGCATTGCTCCTGGGTTCGAGCTGGAC
The DNA here is from genome assembly GCA_021298815.1 of Betaproteobacteria bacterium. Lineage (GTDB taxonomy): Bacteria > Pseudomonadota > Gammaproteobacteria > Burkholderiales > CAIKXV01 > CAIKXV01. Next base: position 29,627 of record JAJTHE010000071.1, read on the forward strand.
GGTCTGCCCATGGCGCATCGCGGTGCTGGCGATGCCCGCGTTCGTGCTGATGCTGTGGGCGGTGAAGGGACTCGCACCGACGCGGCTGCGCCTGGCGGGTGCCGGGGCTGGCATGCTTGCCGGTGCCATCGGGGCGCTGGTCTATCTCCTGTACTGTCCCGAGATGGCGCCGCCCTTCCTGCTGGTCTGGTACACGCTCGGCATGCTTCTGCCCGCCGCGTTGGGCGCGCTGGTCGGGCCCAGGGTGCTGCGCTGGTAACCGAACGGCGCAGACAGGCGACACGCGTAGTGCCGGACGCCCTTCGAGGGTTTGATCACGGCGATCGCCTCTGCTACCGTTCGTCCACGGCATGTGCCGTACTTCTGGAAAGGAGGTGATCCGATGTCTAGTCGATTGCTGCAGTTCTCCCCTGTCCTGGCCTCGGTCAAGGCAGCGGGTGTCGCGCCAGCGTTTCCCGGCGTGGCGATCAAGTCGACCGGCCGCGCGTAGTCCCAGCGCAGATTCGTCCTCCTAGACGATGAAGGCACGTTGCCACTGACGTTCGACTTCTTCGCCTCGACGCCGGGAGCGCGTGGGTCCTGATCGTTTCCAGGGTCCTGGCGCGCAACCAGGCAGTCGAACCAGCAGTACCTGCAGCACAGCAGCACGGCAGTACAGGCGTTACTCGCAGTGGACGGCCGCGGAGCGATCCGCGGCCGTTTTTTCGCGGCTGTTTCGCGTCGCGGCACTACAATGGCGCGACCGTGATCGCCCGTCCGTGAGCAGCCGTCCTTGAGTACTCGTTTCTCCCCTGCCGACATCGCACGCCGCCGCGCGGCGCTGCCGCCGATCACCTACCCGGAAGACCTTCCGGTGTCCGGCAAGCGCGGGGAGATCGCCGAGGCGATCCGCGCGCACCGCGTGGTGATCGTCTGTGGCGAGACCGGCTCGGGCAAGACCACCCAGCTGCCGAAGCTGTGCCTGGAACTGGGCCGGGGCGTCGAAGGCCTGATCGGCCACACCCAGCCGCGGCGGCTGGCTGCGCGCAGCGTCGCGGCGCGCATCGCGCAGGAGCTGGCCACGCCGCTGGGCACCGTCGTCGGCTACAAGGTGCGCTTCTCCGACAAGCTGTCGCGCGACAGCCATGTGAAGCTGATGACCGACGGCATCCTGCTCGCCGAACTCGAGCATGATCGCGACCTGCGCGCGTACGACACGCTGATCATCGACGAGGCGCACGAGCGCAGCCTGAACATCGACTTCCTGCTCGGTTTCCTGCGCGGGCTGGTGCGGCGTCGGGACGACCTGAAGGTGATCGTCACCTCGGCCACGATCGATGCGCAGCGTTTCTCGGCGTTCTTCGACGACGCACCGGTGATCGAGGTGTCCGGCCGCCTGTATCCGGTGGAAACGCGCTACCGGCCGCCGGTGGAAGCCGACGAGGACGATGCGCGCGACGAGGACCCGGCACAGCCGATCATGGATGCGGTCGACGAGCTCGCGCGCGACCGCACCGCAGGTTCGATGGGCGGGGACATCCTGGTCTTCCTCCCCGGCGAACGCGAGATCCGCGAGACCGCCGAGGCGCTGCGCAAGCATCATCCGAAGGGCTACGAGGTCCTGCCGCTGTTCGCGCGGCTCTCGTACGAGGAACAGGAGCGGGTATTCAAGCCCGACGGCGGCCGGCGCATCGTCCTCGCCACCAACGTCGCCGAGACCTCGCTCACCGTGCCGGGCATCCGCTACGTCGTGGACACCGGCGTCGCGCGGGTCAAGCGCTACAGCTTCCGCAACAAGGTCGAGATGCTGCAGGTCGAGCCGGTGTCGCGGGCGGCGGCCAACCAGCGCGCCGGCCGCTGCGGTCGCCTGGGGCCGGGCGTGTGCATACGCCTGTACGACGAGCAGGGCTTCGATGCGCGTCCGGCGTTCACCGATCCGGAGATCCTGCGCACCTCGATCGCCTCGGTGATCCTGCGCATGAAGGCCCTCGGCCTGCCCGAGATCGAGGACTTCCCGTTCATCGATCCGCCGACGCCGCGCGCGGTGGCCGATGGCTACCAGCTGCTGACCGAACTGGGCGCGATCGACGAGGCGCGCGCGCTGACCCGCATCGGCCGCGAGCTCGCGCGCTTCCCGACCGATCCGCGGCTCGGGCGCATCCTGGTCGCCGCGCGCGACGGCGGTTGCCTGGCCGAGGCGCTGGTCGTGTGCTCGGTGCTCGCGGTGCAGGATCCGCGCGACCGGCCGTTCGAGCAGTCCGAGGCCGCCGATCGCGCGCATGCCGAGTTCGTCGACGACAAGTCGGACTTCGCGACGCTGCTGGCGATCTGGAAGTTCCACGAAGACTCGCTGCAGCACAAGAAGTCCAACCGCAAGCATGCCGAGGCGATGCAGGCGCGCTTCCTGTCGCCGCGCCGGCTGCGCGAATGGCGCGACGTGCACGGCCAGCTGCATGCGACCGTTTCCGAACTCGGCTGGCGCATCAACGACGCGCCGGCAAAGGGCGACGCGCTGCACCGCGCGCTGCTCGCCGGCTTCATCGGCAACATCGGCTTCAAGCTGGAGGAGGGCGACGGCTATGCCGGCGCCCGCGGCATCCGCTTCAACGTGCATCCGTCCTCCGGCCTGCGCAAGGCGAAGCCGAAGTGGGTGGTCGGTGCCGAGCTGACCGACACCACCCGGCTCTATGCACGGCTGGTGGCGAAGGTCGAGCCCGAGGTGATCGAGCAGGTCGGCTCGGCCCTGCTCAAGCGTGAGCATTTCGATCCGCGCTTCGAGGCCGAACGCGCGATGGTGGTCGCGTACGAACGGGTGACGCTGTTCGGCCTGACGCTGGTGGCCCGGCGCAACGTGCACTACGGGCCGATCGACCCGGTGAAGGCGCGCGAGATCTTCATCCGCGAAGGGCTGGTCGATGGTGGCTGGGTGCCGAAGGGCGCGCAGGCACCGTTCCTCGAGCACAACCGGCGGCTGGTCCGCGAAGTCGAGGCGCTGGAACACAAGGCGCGGCGCAAGGACGTGCTGGTCGATCCCGAGGCGATCGCCGCGTTCTATGCCGAGCGCATCGGCGAGGGCATCCACAACGGCGCTGCCTTCGAGACCTGGCGGCGCGCGGCGGAAAAGGACGACCCGAAGCGGCTCTACCTGACCCGCGAGTACCTGATGCGGCACGCGGCCTCGTCGGTCACCGAGGAACTCTACCCGGCGCAGGTCGAGGTCGATGCGCTGGTGCTCAAGCTCGCCTACCGGTTCGAGCCGGGGCATCCGCTCGACGGGGTCACGCTGTCGGTGCCGCTGCCGGTGCTCAACCGCATCGATCCGGGACAGTTCGACTGGCTGGTGCCGGGGATGATCCGGGACAAGGTCGCGGCCTGCCTGAAGGCCCTGCCCAAGGGCATCCGCAAGCGGCTGATCCCGGTGCCCGAGCATGTGACCCGCTTCCTCGAATGGGTCGATCGTGGCGGCGAATCGGTCGGCGCGCGCGGCGCCGGCGGACGGCTGCCGTTCGAGCAGGCACTGGTCGCGTTCGTGAAGCGCGAGACCGGCGAGGCGTTCACGGTCGAGGCCTGGCGCGCGATCCAGCAGTCGGCGACCAGCAGCGGCGACCTGCCGCCTCACCTGCGCATGAACTATCGGGTCGTCGACGACGCCGGGCGCGAACTCGCGCTGGGCCGCGACCTGCCGGCGTTGCGGGCGCAGCTCGGCGAAGCGGCGCAGCTCGCGGTGAGCGAGGCGGGCAGCGAGTTCGAACGCGGCGGCATCACCACCTGGGACTTCGGCGAGCTGCCGGCCTCGATCGCGGTGACCCAGGCCGGACGCCGGCTGACCGCGCACCCGGGCATCGAGGACGAGGGCAGGAGCGTCGCGCTGCGCCTGTTCGATACCGAGCCGTCCGCGACCGCGTCGACGCGGCGCGGCGTGGTGCGGCTCATGCGCATCGAGATGAAGGAACCGATGCGCATGCTCGAGAAGCGGGTGCGCGACCAGAAGGATGCGCTGCTCGCGCTGCGCCTGGTGGCGGCGCCCGACCAGCTGGTCGAGGACGTGGTCGCCGCGGTCGCCGACCGCGCGTTCATCGGCGACGATCCGCTGCCGCGATCGAAGGCGCAGTACGAACAGCAGCGCACGCGCGCCCGCGCGCGCGTGCCGGCCGTGGCCGATGGCGCGCTGCGGCTGTTCGGGCAGGTCGCGCAGGCCTATGCGAAGGTCGCGCCGCCGCTGGCATCGCCCCCGCCGGCGCTGGCGCGGATCGCCGCGGACATGCGTGTGCAGCTCTCGCGCCTGGTGCGCCCCGGCTTCATGCAGGGCACGCCCTGGGAACAGCTGCCGCACCTGCCGCGCTACCTCAAGGCGATGGAACTGCGGCTGGCGAAGTATCCTGGCAATCCCGACCGCGACCGACGCCATGCGGAGGCCATCGCGGGCCTCGCCCGGCGCATCGAGCGCCGGCTGGAAGAGCGGCTTGCGGCCGGCGAACCCGACCCGGCGGCCGAGGCGCTGCGCTGGCAGGTGGAGGAACTCCGGGTGTCGCTTTTCGCGCAGGAGCTGCGCACGCCTGCACCGGTTTCGATCAAGCGCCTGCAGAAGGCGTGGGAGGAACTGCCTTGAGCGAAGGTCCGTCCGACGGCGGGCTGCCAGCCGCGGTCGGACGCGTCAGCCGGCAGCGCGCAGTCGTCCGGCAGCGGACGCACCGGCCGCGCGGAGCGCCTGTTCCACCGCGGCGACCGTGGCCGGCAGCACGGCATCGAGTTCGCGCATCCAGCGCGCGCCGTCGACGGTGCCCGTGCTGCGTACCTCGTGTTCGATCGCCTCGCACAGGGTCCCGAACGCGATGGCGCCGATCGAGAGCGATGCAGACTTGAACGGGTGGGCGGCGAGCCGGGATGCTTCGGCATCGCCCGCAGCCAGCGCGGCACGCAGGCCCGTACCGAGTTCGCGCGCGGAATCGAGCCAGGCGGAGAGCACCGATTCGATGAAGGCATCGTCGTCACCGACCATTTCGTGCACCACCTGGAGGTCCAGCAGTGCTACGTCGGAAAGCGGAGCGGGGGAGGGCGTCGCTGTCATCGAAAGGGGTTCGCGCGCGGGCGCTGCATCGCACTGCCTTGCCGATCCTGCATCAAGGGAAGAAGGCGTGTCTTCATCGGGCGCAGGCATCCATTCGTGCAGGGCGGTGCGCAGTTCGCGCAGGGGTATAGGCTTCGTGATGTAGTGGTCCATGCCGGCCGCGCGTGCGCGCGAGGCTTCGCCCTTGAGGGCATTGGCCGTCAGTGCGATCAGCGGGCTGCGTGGCTTTCCTGACCGTGCCTCGTCGGCGCGGATCGCCGCAGCCAGCGCATAGCCGTCCATCCGTGGCATGTGCAGGTCGGACAGCAGCAGCGCGTAGCGTCCGCTGTGCCACATGCGCAGCGCCTGCTCGCCGTCCTCGGCGAGTTCCGCAGCGTACCCGAGCATCGCGAGCTGGCGGGTGATCACGGATCGATTGACCGGTTCATCCTCCGCGACCAGTATCAGCTGGCGCAGCCCGATCGCCTGCTCTACCGTGGGCGGAACCATGACCGAGCTGATGGTCGAGATGGCGCCTTCCGTGGGTGCCTTCGGCGAGATGCGGCCGGCTACCAGCGCCGCTGCATCGATCACGGCCTGCCTGCGCAGCAGTTCAAGCCGAACCTCGTTCGGGGCCACCACCCGTGCCGCATGGTGCCGCCCGCGGCAGATGCGCAGCAGGCGCATGTCGGGCATCGGCTGCGTGGCGGGTGGCGGCCCCGGATACTCGACGCCCTCGCCAGCGACCAGGACGACCGGCTGGGCAAGCGCCGTTGCCTGCGCGATGGCATCGGCCATGCCCATGGCCGCATGCGCCCGGGCACCGGCCGAGGCCAGCCAGTCGCGGATGTCCTGGGCAGGAAGCCCGGCGCCGTCGACAACGACGCAGTCGATGCCGCCGAGGTCGACACTGCCGGGAAGGACCGGTGGCAGCGCGGCTGCCGGGGCTGCAGCGAGCGGCAGGCGCACCGAGAACGTGGAGCCGATGCCTGGCGTGCTGCGGACATCGATGCTGCCGCCCATCATCTCGGCCAGCCGCCGGCAGATGACCAGCCCCAGGCCCGTGCCGCCGAATCGCCGGGTGGTGGAGACCTCGGCCTGGGTGAACGGCGTGAACAGCGTGGCAAGGGTATCCGGTTCTATGCCGATTCCGTTGTCGATCACGTCGAAGCGGACCCGGTCTTCGTCCATCTGCAGCCGGAGGTTGACCCGGCCCGGCGTGCCCGGTCGGCCGGCACTGAACTTGATCGCGTTGCCGAGCAGGTTGTTCAGGATCTGGCGCAGCCGCGTCGGATCGCTTGTCACGCGCACCGGGACCTGCGGCGCCATGTGCATCCAGAGCATGACTTCGCGGGCATGGGCCGTCTCGCCCAACGCGTCGCAGATGCCCTCGCACAGCACGGCGAGGTCGATCGATTCTTCTTCCAGGTCGATGCGCCCGGCTTCGATCTTCGAGAAGTCGAGCACGTCGTCGAGGATGCGCAGCAGTGCGAGCCCTGACGAATGGATGGTGCGCACGGTGCCGGCCTGCTCTTCGTCGAGCCTGCCATGGGCCAGCAACTCGACCATGCCCAGCACGCCGTTCATCGGCGTGCGGATCTCGTGGCTCATGGTGGCGAGGAAGGCGGACTTGGCCTGGTTGGCGGCTTCCGCTTCGAGGCGCACGGCCTGCAGCCGTCGTATGAGGTCGGCGATGGAGCCGATCGCCACGCGCGAGATCACGATCCAGGCGAGCAACCCCATCAGGCTGCTGACCAGCGCGAACTGCCCTGCCCGCAGAAGGACGCCCCACGGTTCGGCCTGGAGCACGATCGTTGCCGCGACGATGCCGGAATCGTGGACCGGATGCCTCACTTCGAGGAAGCGTCCGTCGTCCCATTCGCCTTGGCTGACGACATCCCGTCCACCCGCGTCGAGCAGGCGGATCGCGCTCGTGTTGCCCCGCGCCACCACTGCCCTTATGTCGGAAGTCAGCAGGTTCACCGCATCGAGCCAGCCTTCCGGGTCGCGGGTCGCCCGCCTTGACAGCCCCTCCGCCAGCGCTCGAGCCTCGAGTTCCAGCGCAGCCCGCTGTGCCTGGAAGCCGAAGAACATCTGGGCTGTCGGCAGCGAGACGATGATCAGCAGCGCCAGCAGCCACGCGACCGTGCGCAAGCGCGTGACGATGCGTAGTGCGTCGGCGTCGGTCTGGATGGCCTCCGTGGCGATGACGGGGCGCAGGAGCGGACGCATCGCGGGAGGCCCAGCGCCGTTTCCGGGTCAGGGCGCTGCGTGGCCGGCCGCCGACAGGATCCGCCGGCCCTGGTCGGAGCGCACGAAGTCGATGAACCGCTGTACATGGACGGGCGGGTTCTGCTGCGAGATCAGGTGCAGCTCCTTGTGGTGCGGGTACTCGCCGTTGGCGAGATTGGCCAGCGTCGGAGCTCTGCCATCGAGCGTGAGCGCCACCAGCTGGCGCTTTTCGCTCTCGATCTGGGCAAGCGTCGACGGACCGATGGCACCCGGTGTGGTTTCCAGGATGTCCGCCGCCTCGGTGTCGGTGACGGCATCGAGCATGCCGGGCCGCTTGCGCGCGGTTTCGACCGCCAGTGCCATCGAGGACGCGAGCGCCTTGAGCAGATCCATGTCGGTCGAACTGACGAGGCGCACCAGCGGCCGTGCGCGCTTGCCGTTCGGAAAGCTGACGCTGCTGCCATCGTAGATTGCCGCCAGCTGGGCAGTGGTCAGCCCGGTGATCCCCAACTGCCGACTCAGCGCGATCACGAACGGCGTACGCGCGTAGAGAAACGAGGCGAGCGGGGCCTGCTCGGCCTCCCGTGCGCTGGGTGGGCGGTTCGCCACCGAGATCGCGAGGCGGCCGTCGATCACGGCCCGGATGCCGCCCGTGGAGCCGATGGCGGGCATAACTTCGACTGGCGTACCCGGGTGGACCCGGCGGTACGCCTGGGCGAGCAGGATCATCCCTCCCGTGCCGCTGCCGGTACCGCTGATGCGCACCGGATCGGACGCCGCCCTGGCGGCCGGGGGCTGCAGCACGAGTACGAACGTCACTATGCTCGCTGCCGCAACCAGTGCCGAGACGAGCGGGCGGAACCTGGGAGCCGGTTCATGGACGACCGAAGGGTCGCCCCGGTTGACCGGCACCCCTGCGGCGGCCACTATAGGAACGCATCCCGAAACGCGACGCCTCCTCATGCCCCGCGACGGGCAAGGTCGATCCGGTTGATGATGCAATCTCATGCCTGCAGGCGTTCCGAGTCCGTGGCGGTTGGTTGAACTGCTGATCAGGTTGAAGATCGGCAGGAAGCCTGATTTCTTTATGACCACATGTGAAGATTGTCAGCCCATGAAAGAAGAACCATCGGGACGCCGGCGACTCATTGCAGTGGGTGCCGGTGTCGTGGCCACCCTGTCTGCGGCGACAGTGCGTGCCCAGGGCGTTCCGGCACGGACGCCGCCGGGTCCGCCCGTGTGGCTGGACCTCGACCAGGCGCAGCTCGATGCAGCCTACGACCAGAGCCGCTATGCACCGAACCAGCCGCTGGTCACGAAGCGCTATGCGATCAACAGTGCCGCGGTGCGCGCCCGCCTGGGAAACCCCCAGCGCTTCGGCTACGGGCCGACCGCGATCGAATCGGTCGACGTGTATGCCGCCCGGCGCACCGATGCGCCAGTGCATGTATTCATCCATGGCGGGGCATGGCGCGCCGGCCTGGCGCGCGACTATGCGTTCGCAGCCGAACTGTTCGTCGAGGCCGGCGTGCACCTCGTGGTGCCCGATTTCCTCTGGGTGCAGGACGCCGGCGGCAGCCTGATGCCGATGGCCGACCAGGTGCGCAGGTCCCTCGCCTGGGTGTATCGCAACGCACGGCGCTTCGGCGGCAATCCCGACCGGATCTACGTGTCCGGGCACTCCTCGGGCGGCCACCTGGCGGGCGTCCTGCTCACCACCGACTGGCCCGGGCAGTTCGGCCTGCCTGCAGACGTGATCAAGGGCGGGCTGTGCTGCAGCGGCATCTTCGACCTGCGGCCGGTGCGGCTGTCCGCGCGCAGCAACTACGTGAAGTTCACCGACGAGATGGAGGAGGCGCTCAGCCCGCAACGGCATATCCGCCACCTGAATGCCCCGCTGGTGCTGGCCTACGGCACGCTCGAGACGCCCGAGTTCCAGCGCCAGTCGCGCGACTTCGCGGCGGCGGTGAAGGCTGCGGGCAAGCCGGTCGAACTGCTGGTCGGCGAGGGCTACAACCATTTCGAGATCCTCGAGACGCTGGCGAGCCCGTACGGACTGCTGGGCCGGGCAGCACTGGCGCAGATCAGCCGAGGGGCGTCCTGACGCCGGCCCCGGTGGTGGAACATGCTTCGAAGGTCGGTGTCGCCACGGCGGTGAGCGTTGCGTTCGCCGTGCAGGCGGGGGTCGCCCTGGTGATCTTCGCGCCGCCGGTGCTGGCCCCTGCGGCCACGCGCACCATGGGACTCGACCCGTCCACCGTCGGCGTCTTCACCTCGATCGTCTACGTGTTCGCGGCGATCGCCGCGCTCTCCAGCGCGCGCCCGGTGGCCGCGCTCGGCGCATTGCGCGCAAGCCAGGTGTGCCTGCTGATGTGCGCGGCGGGCATCTGCCTGGTCGCCACCGCGTCGCTTCCGCTTGCGCTGCTGGGTGCCGCGCTGCTCGGCCTGGGTTACGGACCCGTCACGCCGTCCTCGGCGATCATCTTGGTCTCGACGCTGCCCGCGCGCTACCGCTCGCTCGGCTTCTCGGTGAAGCAGACCGGCGTGCCGGTGGGGGCCGGTGCCTGCGGACTGGCGATCCCGGCGCTGGTCGCCGCCTTCGACTGGCAGGTCGCGGCGTACGTGCTCGCCGCGACCGTCGTCGCCGGGGCCGTGCTGTGCCAGCCGCTGCAGCGGGACTTCGACGAAGGCGTGCGCGGCAGCGGTCCGTCGGCGAGCACTTCGCCGCTGGGTTCGCTCGCGCTGGTGTGGCGCCTGCCCAGGCTGCGCGAGCTGGCCATCGGCTCGTTCGTGTTCGCCGGCATCCAGATGTGCGTGGTGACCTACCTCGTGGTGTTCCTCACCGAGACCGGCCTCGGGCTCGGGCAGGCCGGGCTCGCGATGACCTGTGCGATGGTCGGCGGCCTGGTCGGGCGCATCGGCTGGGGCTGGGTCGCGGACAACCTGCTCGCACCGCGGCGCACGCTCGCGCTGGTCAGCCTGCTGATGGGCATCACCTCGCTCGGCCTGGCGGCGGTCACGCAGTCATGGCCGATGCTCGCCGTGCTCGCGCTGTCTGTCGCGGCCGGGCTGTCGTCGATCGCATGGAATGGCGTCTACCTCGCCGAGGTGGCGCATCGTGCACCCTCGGGAATGGCGACCGCAGCCACGGGAGGCACCATGTTCTGCACCTACGCCGGCGTGGTGGTCTGGCCGGCGGTGTTCTTCGTCGCACATTCGGCCAGCGGCAACTATGTCGCCTCGTTCATCCTGGTCGGCGTGCTCGGCCTCGCGGGTGCCGGCATGTTCATGCGCCGGTCGCCCGACTGAAAAAGAAAGAGCGGACGTGGCTGGCTTGGAGGCAGTCACGTCCGCTCGATGCGGCCTGGCCGAGGGGGGCCGTCCAGGCCGCTTTCCCGCAGGCAGCACCCGTTACGGATGCTGCCTTCACCGCTCGATCACTTCTTGCCGGTTTCGGGCGTTGCCTTCTTCGCATCGGCCTTCGGCTCGGCTTTCGCGCCGCCGTTGGTCGCCTTCGGGGCGGCCTTCGTCTCGGCGACCGGCGTGGTCGCGGGCTTGGCCGGTGCCTTGGTCGATGCCGACGGGGTCGCCGGCGTCGCGGGCGCGGCCGCGGTGGCCGGGGTCGCCGGGGTCGCCGGCGCAGCAGCTGCCGGGCTCTTCGCGGGGGCCGACGGGGCGGCGGTGGTCTGTGCAACTGCGTTGCCTGCAACGAACAGGCCGGCGATCAGCATCGTCACGATTTTGCTCATGGTGTTCGTCCTCTCCTTGGATGACACAGATGACCTGTGTTGAGTCGAATAACGGGGCCCGGGGAGGCGCGTTGACGATCTGCACGGAACTATAAATTTGCGTGGTGGGCTCCGGATGCGTCAACCGTCGTGCATGGATCGCGTTTCGCGCGCGGCGCGGGCCGGACGCGTTCGGCGCGGTGGCGGTAAGCTCTGCAATCCGCATCCATCCCACCCGGACCCATCGTGAACGATTCCAGCGTGACTCCCTTCCGCCTAGAAGAGGCGACGATCGACGAGATGCAGCAGGCCATCCGCGATGGCCGCACCACCTGCGTGAAGGTGGTCGAGCACTACCTGAGGCGGGTGCGCGCGTTCAACGGCGTGTCGAGCATGCTGATCACCGAGCATGGTGCGGACGTCGCGCCTGCCGCGGGTACCGTGCGCGGCGGCACGCCGCTGGCATTCCCGGCGAAGACGATGAAGGCCTCCGACTGGCTGCCCGACCTCGACAGGTACAAGGGCCCGCCGATCGAGTTCGGACGCATGGAGGCCACCGCATCCGATCCCGGCGTCGTGCAGCAGTACGGCATGATCGCGGGCATCCCCGATGCAGGGCAGGTGAACGCACTGTCGACGATAAACATCCGTGGCGAACGTTCGGTCACCTGCAAGGGCGACTTCGATCGCCATCCGTCGCTCGGCCCGCTGCCGCCCGGTGCGCCGCCGATGTGCGACGAGTTCCGCCACCAGCCCGACGCGCTGGAGCGCGCGGCCGAACTCGATGCGCAGTACGGCCGCAACCCGGACCTCGAGAAGATGCCGATGTACGGCGTGGTGTTCTCGTTCAAGGATCCGTTCGACACGAAGGACATGCGCTCGACCGGCGGCGGGGATACCCGCTACGACATCGACGTGCCGGCGCGCGACCATGTGCTGGTCGACCAGCTGCGCGCGAAGGGCGCGATCATCTTCGCCAAGGCGGTGTGCACCGAATACAACGGACGTGCCGCGGACCCGGGCGGACGGCACAGGATGCTCAAGGTGCTGCCGTCCACCATCGGCTACCAGCGCAGCACCTGGGGCGGCAACCCGTCCAACCCGTACGACACGACGCGCTCGGGTTCCCTCGGCTCCAGTTCCGGGTCCGGCGTGTCGGTCAGCACGAACATGGTGATGGCGAGCCTGGGCGAGGAGACGCGGGCCTCGTGCCGAGGTCCGTCCAACCACAACTCGGTGGCGCTGATCCTGCCGCACAAGTCGATGATCGGCTTCGATGGCGGCGCGATCGGCGTGGACATCTATGTCGACCGCACCGGCATCCTGTGCCGTGCGCTCGGCGACTGCGCGAAGGTGCTCGATGCGCTGAAGGATCCCGAGCGCGGCTACTACGACCCGCGCGACGAATGGTCCACCGTGCCGCGCTCGGCCATCGTCGCCGGCGGCTATGCCAGGCATGCGCAGGGCAAGGGCACGCCCGGGGCGCTGGCGGGCATGCGCCTGGGCGTGATCCGCGAGTCGATGGTGTATCCGCGTGGCTCGAAGAGCGAGCAGCCGATCGTCGAGGCCGCCTGCGCCGAGATCAAGTCGGTGCTCGGGCGACACCTCGGCGCGACGCTGGTCGAGTCGGGCGACCCGCTGTGGACGCCGGACGCCGAATGCGAGCAGATGACGGTGGACTTCCGCCGCGCGCTCGCGCGCATGGTGCCGGTGCTGATGCCAGACCTGCTGTTCCGCCTGGGCGCCGACGGGCTGCCGCTGTTCCGCGAGTTTGCCGAGTCGATCGTGCGCACCGAGTTCCAGCCGGGCAAGTTCTTCGGCTCCGGTTCGATGCAGCCGATCGACTACTTCGTGAAGCTGGCCGAAGGGCTGGTGCCTGCGCCGTCGAACCTCGACGTACCGACCGTGCAGCAGCAGGACATGGCGATGGCCTTCCGCTACCACCTGACGCAGTACCTCACGCGGCGCGCGGCCGACTGGAAGGCACGCGGCCACGCCGAGTCGGTGGTTGACTTCCCGACGCTCAACGCGCGCACCAAGTTCTGGGGCGACGACCAGCGTGCCTGGTTCGCGAACTGGGAAGAGGTCGCCGACATGCGCAACCCGCTGGGGCAGCGCCAGGGCATCAACGAGCGGATCATGCTGCGCGAGCTGCTGCGCCGGGTCGACATGATGGTGATGTACGAGAACCGCCTCGACGCGCTGGTGCGCCTGCATTCGCCCTATCCGCCGGCGAAGATCGGCGGCGCGGGACAGCCCGGCATCTGGCAGAACCTGCGTCCGGAATCGCTGAACGGCCCGAACGCCGGCCTGACCGAGGTGCTGGTCCCGGCGGGCTATGTCACGACCGTCTACGACCCGGAGTTCCGGCTCAGCGAAGACGGCACGCGCTACGATCCGGTGCGCTCGGACCGTGCGCAGCAGGTGGCTGCCCCGGGCATGCCGTTCTCGCTGGTGTTCCGCTGCGAGCCGGGCCGAGAGGACGTGCTGCTCGAGGTGGCGTCGTCCTACGAGGCCGCGTCGAAGCGGCGGGTGCCACCGCCGGCCTTCCCGCCGCTGCCGGTGGCCTGACCCGGGCCGGGTCGATCCGGCCCGGCGTCGCGGGGCGACACGCCCTGCAGCGCAGGGGCCGGCCTGCCGGGCGGGTCGGCTACTCGAACTTGCCCTTGCGGATGATCGGGCCCCAGCGCTTCTCTTCGTCGCGCACGAAACGGGTGAACTCCTCCGGGGTGCCCGGCGCGGCCTCGATGCCGCGATCCTTCAGCTGCTGGCGCACGTCCGCGGCGTTGAGGGCCGCCACCATGTCCTTGTGGAACCGGGTGATCGCGGCCTTGGGCGTCTTCGCCGGTGCGACCAGGCCGTACCAGTTGGTGGCCTGGTAGCCGGGCACGCCGGCCTCCGCCACCGTCGGCACGTCGGGCAGGGCGTCGCTGCGCCTGGCCCCGGTGACCGCGAGCGCGCGCGCCTTGCCCGCCTGCACCTGCGGCACGGCGGTGGAGATCACCGCGGTGAACATCGGCACCTGGCCGCCGATCAGGTCGGTCAGCGCCGGGCCGCCGCCCTTGTACGGTACATGGCTGAGCGAGGTACCGGTCATCGTCTCGAACAGCACGGTGGCCAGGTGCCCGGGGCTGCCGATCCCGGAGGTCGCGTAGTTGATCGTGCCGGGTTTCGCCTTCGCCAGCGCGATCAGTTCCTTGAGCGACTTCGCCTGCACCGACGGATGCACGATCATGATGTTCTGCAGCGTGACCATCATGCCGATCGGCTCGAAGCTCTTGTACGGGTCGTAGGGCACCTTCTGGATCGTCGGGCTGATCACCAGGTTGCCGATATGCCCGAACGCCACGCTGTGGCCGTCGGCGTCGCTGCGCGACAGGATCTCCAGCGAGATCACGCCATTGGCCCCTGGCCGGTTGTCCACCACGACCTGCTGGCCGAAGGCATCGGCGAGCTTCGGCTGCAGGATGCGCGCGACCAGGTCGGTGGCGCCGCCGGGCGGGAAGCCGACGATCATCCGCACCGGGCGCGAGGGGAACGACTGGGCCAGGGCTGCCGGCACTGCGCCGGCGAGCGCCGCGGTGGCGCAAGCGGCCGTGCAGGCCGCGGAAAGGGACATCCGCGGCCGCATCGGCACGCAGGACGAAGGGTGGGCCTTCGTGGAAGGATTCATGGATGCGTCTCCGCGGTCAGGAAAAGATTTCCCGGAGGATAGCCCCAAGGGCCTCCTGTCGCAGGCGCGACAGGGGCGTCGACGGTGCCTGCTCAGTCCTGCAGGGTGATGCCCGCCTGCCGGATGATGGCGCCCAGCCGGGTGCGCTCGGCGGCGATGAACTTCGCGAAGCGTTCAGGCGTGCCGCCTTCCAGCACCGCACCCTGCTGCGTGAGGCGTTCGCGCAGCTCGGGCTGCTTCAGGACCTCGCCGATCCCCGCGTTGAGCTGGCGCACGATCGCGGTCGGCGTCTTCGCCGGCACGACCATGCCCCACCACTGGGTGATCTCGTATCCGCGCAGGGTATCGGCGACCGGCGGCAGGTCGGGCAGCAGCGGGTCGCGGGCCGCGCCGGTGGTCGCGATCATGCGCACCCGTCCGCCCGCCAGGTGCGGCGCGGCGGCGATCGGCGAGGTGATGATCAGGTGCACCTGTCCGGCCAGGACGTCGGCCAGCGCCGGCCCGGCGCCCTTGTACGGGACATGGCCCATCTTCAGGCCGGCGGCCAGGTTCATCATCTCGCCGGCCAGGTGCGCCGGCGTTCCCGTCCCGGCGGATGCATAGAGCAGCGGCCGGGACTTCGCCAGCGCGATCAGGTCCGAGACGGTCTTCACCGGCAGTGCGCCATTGACCACCACCACGTTCGCCGCCGAGGCGAGCAGGCTTACCGGTGCGAAGTCGCGCTCGACGTCGTATGGCAGCTTCGACCGCATCGCGGGCAGCATCGCGAAGATGGTCGTCGCCCCGAGCAGCGTCGTGTAGCCATCGGGGGCGGCGCGTGCAACCAGTTCGGCTGCGATGATGCCGCTGGCCCCCGCCCGGTTGTCGACCACGATCTGCTGGCCGATGCGTTCCGACAGCGGCTGCGCGACGAGGCGGCCGATGATGTCGGGCGCGCCACCGGGTGCGGAGTTGATGATGAAGCGGATCGGGCGCGACGGCCACTGCTGGGCCGCGGCATCGGCAGCCAGGCTGCCGAGCAGTGCCGCGGAGAGGGCCGCGGAGAGGGCCGCTGAAGGGGCCGCGGCGGGGAGGATCGCCGGTCCGGCCGGCCGGCTGCGCATGGCCGGCACCTCAGGGCGTCTTCGCGAAGTACTGCGGATCGACGCCGGGCGGGGGCGTGTAGCGGAAGGTGCCCAGGCCCAGGATGGCGTCGCGTCCGCCATGTCGGTCGATGTAGACCTGCTGGTCGGCGCGCGCCAGGGCATCGGCGGCCTGCGGGTCGACGATCTTCTTCAGCGCGGCCAGGCATTCGGCGCGCACGCCCGCGTGCGCAGGGTCGGCTGCAAGGTCCACCGTCTCCTCCGGGTCGGCCTCGAGGTCGAACAGCATCGGCGGCGGCACGAAGTCGCGGAACGCGGCGTAGTGGATGTACTTGTAGCGCCCGTGGCGGATCATGAACGAACCGGACGGCGATGCGGCTGCGTGGTACTCGGAGAGCACCGTGCGCTCGGGACGTGCGCCATTGGCCATCGCGACCAGCGAATGCCCGGGCAGGTCGGCATCGTCCGGATGCGCCGGCACGCCGAGCGAATCGAGCGTGGTCTGGAACACGTCGACCAGCGACACCGGCGCGTCGACCCGTGCGCCTTCCGGGATGCCCGGGCCGGCGAGCAGCATCGGGATGCCGGCCGACTCCTCGTACATCGTCGACTTGCCCCACAGGCCGCGTGCGCCGAGGTTGTCGCCATGGTCCGACGAGTAGAGCACGCGGGTGTTCGACCACAGCCCGAGTTCCTCGACCGTGGCCAGTACCTGCCCGATGTTGTCGTCGAGGAAGCTGGTCAGGCCGAAGTAGCCGGCCAGCGCGCGGCGCACCATGTCGTCGCCGGTGAAGCCTTCGTCGAAGCACATCGACCAGCGCTGCTGGTCGATGGACGGATGCTTCGGCCGTTGGTCCTTGCCGTACATCTTGGGCCAGGGCAGCGAATCCGGCGGGTACAGGTCGTAGAACTTCTGCGGTGCGATCAGCGGGAAGTGCGGCGCGACGAAGCCGACATAGAGCACCCACGGACGGTCGCGGTGCTTCGGCGCTTCCTCGCGCAGCCATTTCCGGGTGGCGGTGACGATGTCGCGGTCGTAGCGGGTGTAGTCCGATTCGCCGGGGCCTGCCTCCGGCCCGAGCTTCATCGCGCCGACCCGCTTCGGCAGTTCGTCGCGGATCAGCCCGAGCAGGTCGCCGACGC
This sequence comes from Betaproteobacteria bacterium, assembly GCA_021298815.1. GTDB lineage: Bacteria > Pseudomonadota > Gammaproteobacteria > Burkholderiales > CAIKXV01 > CAIKXV01. The sequence continues at coordinate 46,511 of JAJTHE010000071.1, forward strand.
CGTTGACGATGTGCATCGGCAGGATCTCTTCGTCGAAGCCGTTGCGGCGCGGGTCCGAGTCCTGGTAGTGCAGCTTGCCGATCGACACCGTGCGATGCCCGGCGGCCATCGTGCGATGGCCCCAGCTCGGCGGCGCGCCTTCATAGGCGATCGCATTGTCCCAGCAGCGGTGCTCGTGCACATGGCGGCCGGTGGCGAGGCTCGCGCGGCCCGGCACGCAGATCGGGCAGTTGGTGTACGCGCTGCTGAAGCGCGTGCCGCGGGCGGCGAGACGATCCAGGTTCGGCGTCTGCACGATCGGATGGCCGGCGTAGCCGGCTACCTTCGGGTTGTGCTCGTCGGACAGGATGACGATCAGGTTCGTCGATTGCACGGGCATTCCTCTGGCTGGTTGTGCCTGGATGGCGACTTCATTATAGATGCGGTGCGACCCCGTTCACGGCGCGAGCTTCGCCGCCTTCACGACCTTGCTCCACCGCTCGATGTCCTCGCGGATGATGCGGTCGAATGCCTCGGGCGTGCCGACCGGCGGCTCCAGGCCCAGCCCGGCGAAACGCTCCTTCACGTCGGCCGAGGCGACGGCCGCGTGCAGGTCCCGGGCGATCCGCAGCATGACCGGGCGCGGCGTGCCGGCGGGCGCGGAGATGCCGAACCAGATGTTGACGTCGTAGCCCTTCATCCCCTGCGCGGCGCCCTTGTACGGCACGTGCAGGATGTCGGTGCCCGAGAGCATCTTGAACAACTCGAGCGCGAGGTGGCTGCTGCCGCCCGTGCCCGAGGATCCGCCCGAAAGCTGGCCCGGCTTCGCGCGGGCGATCGCGATCA
>JAJTHE010000078.1 GCA_021298815.1 Betaproteobacteria bacterium
CGGCCTCGACCTGCCGAAGCTGCCCGGCGTGCGACAGACCGGCAAGTTCGGCGTCGACATCACCGTCGACGAAGGTTATGCGACCGCCCGCGCGGTGGCCCTGACCATGCTCGCGACGATCAAGGCGCATTGCGGCTCGCTCGACCACGTGAAGCGCGTGCTGCGCCTGTTCGGCATGGTCAACTGCACGCCCGACTTCCACCAGCCGCCGCAGGTGATCGACGGCGCCTCGGACCTGTTGTTCGAGCTGTTCGGGCCGGACGCGGGCTGCCATGCGCGATCGGCGGTCGGGCATGTGTCGCTGCCGCGCGGGATCGCGGTGGAGATCAACGGGGAGTTCGAGGTTCGCTGAGGCGCCACGCCTTGACGGGGCCCGGCGCGCTTGATATTTTTTTTGATATCCGCTCCATCTTCGCAGACATGACTTCGCGCACAGCCCCGGACCAGATCGCATTTCGTTACCGCACCGCCGACAGCACGGCGGGAGTGACTCGCCACACTACGAGGCGCCTGGCAGAGCAACTGGGTGTCGGAGAGACGCAGGTCATCCACCTCGCCTTGCGTGAAATGGCCGTGCGGATCCTGCCGCAGTACGAGGCGGACGACGGCCCCCTGACGCTCTCGCAGGTACGTCAGATCAAGAAGCGCGTGCCGCAAGGCAAGGCGCGCTCGGTACGCTCGAGCCTCATGGACATCGAACCTGCATGACGGGTGCGTGGTGGCCGGAGCCTGCCGCCGGCGAGATCGTCTGGTGCCATTTTCCGGACGACATCCATCCTCGTCCGAAACCCAGGCCAGCGCTCATCCTTGTGGTGTTTGACGATACTGCGCCGCAGTTCACCGTGCGCGTGGCGTATGGCACAAGTCAGAAGTCGACGTCACTTCATCCCGACGAGTTCGCGATCCTCCGTGACCGCAACCCCGCCGCCTTCCTGGCAGCGGGACTCAGTTACGACACCAAGTTCAACCTCGGACAAGCGCTGGACCTGCCGTTCTCGACCGGGTGGTTCTCGGTGCCCCCTGGGGCGCCTCATGGTCAAGTCCCAAGGTTGGGAATCCTTCATCCTTCGCTGGTGAAAGCAGTACAGGCTACGTTCAGGGCTGCGACGTCGTGACCGCTCTCCCTATCCAACGTCGAACCGTATCCCCTGCGCCAACGGCAGCTCGTCCGAATAGTTGATCGTGTTCGTCGCGCGCCGCATGTATGCCTTCCATGCATCGCTGCCCGACTCGCGCCCGCCGCCAGTCTCCTTCTCGCCACCGAACGCGCCGCCGATCTCCGCGCCCGACGGGCCGATGTTCACGTTGGCGATGCCGCAGTCGCTGCCCGCGGCGGAAAGGAAGCTTTCGGCTTCGCGCAGGTCGGTGGTGAAGATGCTCGACGCCAGCCCCTGCGCGACGGCGTTGTTCAGCGCGATCGCCTCGTCCAGCGTGCGATAGCGCAGCACGTACAGGATCGGCGCGAAGGTCTCCTGCTGCACGATACCGGTCTGCGCCGGCATCTCGACCAGCGCCGGTGCGCGATAGCAGGCTTGCGGGTGCGTGTCGCGCAGGCGCGGCTCGCCGCCGAGCACGATGCCGCCTTCGGCCGCCGCCGCGTCGAGGGCACGCTGCATCGCCTCGCCGGCCGCTGCATCGATCAGCGGCCCGACCAGCGTGCCGGGCTCGCGCGGGTCGCCGACCGCCAGCGTGGGCCACAGCGCCCGCAATCGCGGCAGCAACCGATCGACGATGGACTCGTGGACGATCAATCGCCGTAGCGTGGTGCAGCGCTGCCCTGCCGTCCCGACGGCCGAGAACACGATCGCGCGCAGCGCGAGGTCGAGGTCGGCCGACGGCGCGACCACCATCGCGTTGTTGCCACCGAGTTCCAGCAGCACGCGGCCGAAGCGTGCCGCGACCACCGGCGCCACCGCGCGGCCCATGCGCGTGCTGCCGGTGGCGGACACCAGCGCGACCCGCGGATCGGCGGCGAGCGCCTGTCCGACCGAGGCATCGCCCTGCAGCACGGTCGACAGCGCCGGCGGTGCCGCGTCGAACCCTTCGCATGCGGCCTCGAACAGCCGCTGGCAGGCGAGCGCGGTGAGCGGCGTCTTCTCCGACGGCTTCCACACGACCGCGTTGCCGCACACCCAGGCGAGCGCCGCGTTCCACGCCCACACCGCGACCGGGAAGTTGAACGCGGAGATCACGCCGACCACGCCCAGCGGATGCCAGGTCTCCATCATCCGGTGGCCGGGCCGCTCGGAGGCGATGGTCAGTCCATGCAGTTGCCGCGACAGTCCGACGGCGAAGTCGCAGATGTCGATCATCTCCTGCACTTCGCCCAGGCCTTCCTGCAGGATCTTGCCGTTCTCCAGCGTGACCAGCCGGCCGAGGTCGTCCTTCGCCGCGCGCAGCGTCATGCCGAAGCGGCGCACCAGTTCGCCGCGCTGCGGCGGCGGCACGTTGCGCCAGGCAGCCCAAGCCGTCGAGGCCTGCGCGATGGCGGCAGCGACGCCGTCGATGCCTGCAGGCATCACGCTGCCGATCGGCGCGCCATCGATCGGCGAGTGCGAGACGATCGATCCCGGGCGTGCTGACGCAGGCAACACCGAAGCAGCCACCGAAGCCTCCACCCCCAGCCGCGCGAGGATCGCGGCCACGTCCTGCGCCGGCGTCATCGCACCACCCCGCTGATTGCCATCCTCATCGCCACGCCCTCCGTTGCGGACGATTCTAGCGTCCACCCGGCGGCAGGCCGGCATTGCCCTGCTCGATCACCGCGGCGAGCTGCTTCGACGTGTCCAGCAGGTGCTGCCCGAGCAGGCTGCACACCGCCACCTCGTTGCCGAGCCGGTAGGCGGCGAGGATCGCGCGATGCTCCTCCTGCGCGCGATAGCGGTAGTCCGACCGGCTGAGCAGCACGCGGATGAAGCGGTCGATCTGGTTGTTCAGCGTGCGGATCATCGACACCATGCGCGGCCGGCCGGCGCGCTCATACAGCGTGCTGTGGAAGGTCCAGTTGTGTTCCATCCAGCGGTCGACATCGGCGGTGCGCTCGGACAGGTCGAGGCTGGCGGCCGCGCGGGCATGGATGTCGGCGTCCGCCTGCGGCAGCGCCCAGCGCACGAGCTGGGTCTCCAGTGTGCAGCGGATCTCGAGCAGCTCGGTCGCCTCGTCCGGCGACAGGCTGGCCACCACCGCACCCCGGTTCGGGCGGATCGACACCAGCCCTTCGGCCGCGAGCTGACGCAGCGCCTCGCGCACCGGGATGTGGCTGACCCCGAAGCGCTGGGCGAGCGTTTCCTGCCGCAGCGCTTCGCCGACGGCGATGGTGCCACGCAGGATATCGGCGCGCACCGCGTCGGCGACGGCATCGACCGACAGGCGTTCGACCGGTTCGCGCGGGGTCATCGGGGGTCCACCGTCACCAGCCTTTCATATATCGAAACCCGGCCAGTCGGCATGCGTCTTGCATGAAACGGCCTGAAACGGCGCTGCAGGATGCGAAAACGATCCTTCCGCGCACCACGCTGGGTCACATCATATACAAAGTGCACCGTTTGCCGACCATCGAGGCCCGTCCATGATCACCGCCATCGTCCGCTACCGCCTGCCGCCGTCGATCGACCATGACGCCTGCCTGGCCCACTTCAACATGATCGCGCCGGGCTTCAGGGATGTGCCGGGACTGATCAGCAAGCACTTCATCTGGAGCGAGGCGGGCACCGCCGGCGGCGTCTACCAGTGGCAGTCGCTGGACGCGGCCAAGGCGTTCTACACCGGCCCGTGGCACGACGGCATCGTCGAGCGCTACGGCATGGCGCCGGAGATCGAGTTCTTCACCGTGTTCGCGCTGACCGACAACGCACGCGGCACGGTCGAGCCGATGGCCGCGCCCCGCGGCTGAACCACCCCCACCCCACCGGAGACCCGCATGAACCGTCGCGCCTTCCTGAACAAGTCCGCCGGCAAGGCTGCCGTCCTTGCAGCGGCCACCACGGCTGCTGCAACCGTGTCCGCGCCGGCGATCAGCCAGGGCCGGATCGAGTGGCGGATGGTGACCGCATGGCCGAAGGGCCTGCCGGGCCTGGGCACCGGTGCCGAACGCCTGGCGCAGCGCATCACCCAGATGTCCGAGGGCCGGCTGACCGTGCGCGTGTTCGCCGCCGGCGAGCTGGTGCCCGGCCTGCAGACCTTCGAGGCGGTGCAGAACGGCACCGCCGAGATGGCGCACGACACGCCCGGCTTCCACCTGGGCAAGCACCGCGCGTTCGGCTACTTCTTCAGCGCGCCGTTCGGCATGAGCTACACCGAACACGTGGCCTGGCTCGAGTACGGCGGCGGGCAGGAACTGTGGGACGAATTGTCCGCGCAGTTCGGCCTGAAGAGCTTCGCGGTGGGCAACATCGGCACGCCGCCGTTCGGCTGGTTCAAGAAGGAACTGCGCACCGTCGCCGACCTGAAGGGCGTGCGCATGCGCATGCCGGGCCTGGGCGCCGAGATGATCCGCCGCGTCGGCGCGGTACCGACCCTGATGGCCCCGGGCGACGTGTTCCCCGCGCTGCAGTCGGGCGCCCTCGATGCCGCCGAATTCACCGGGCCGGCGAACGACATGGCGCTCGGCTTCCACCAGGTGTGCAAGTTCTACTACTGGCCGGGCATCCAGAAGCAGGGCGCGATCCAGCAGGCGATCATCAGCCAGAAGGCGTGGAACGCGCTGTCGCCGTCGCTGAAGGCGATCGTCGAGCACGCCTGCCAGTCGTGCCACCAGGACATGCTGGCCGAGTACAACTGGATCAACGCCCGCGCCTCCGACACCCTGCGCCAGAAGCACGGCATCAAGTTCCTGCGCCTGCCCGACGAGATCCTCGCCGCGCTCGGCACCGCCGCCGGCGAACTGCTGGTCGACGAGCGCGCGAAGCTCGATCCGCTCGGCCGGAAGATCTTCGATGCCTACTTCGCGGCGCGCAACACGACCTCCGCGCTGACCGAAGTCTCCGACCGCGCGATGTTCAATGCGCGCTCGCTGAAGTTCAAGTATGTCTGACCGGCAACGCAACCCCACGGCGGACCGGGCCGGTGCGCGCTGAGCGCCTGCTGCTCGGCACCGCCGATGCGATCGACGCGCTGAACGATCGCATCGGCCGCACCACCGCCGTGCTGTTCCTGGCCACGGTGGTGATCTGCTTCGCCACCGTCTACCTGCGCTATGCGCTGGGCATCGGCATGACCTGGCTGCAGGAGCTGTACATGTGGACGCATGCGGCGGCGATCATGTTCGGCGCCGGCTACTGCCTGCTCAAGGGTGGCTTCGTGCGCATCGACATGTTCTATGCGCGCATGTCGGCGCGGCGCAAGGCGATGGTCGACCTGTTCGGCACCGTGGTGTTCATGGCACCCTTCCTCTGGATGATGTGGGCCTACGGCTGGCCGTTCTTCGCCAGCTCGCTGAAGATGAACGAGGCCTCGCAGTATGCCGACGGCCTGCCGCGGCTGTACCTGCTGAAGGGCACCTTCCTGGTGTTCGTCGCGCTGGTCGGGCTGCAGGGCCTGTCGCTGGTCTGCCGCTCGCTGGTCGCTCTGCGCGATCCGCCCGAAGACACGATGCGAGACCCGGCGAGAGACCCGGCCGGAGGCACCGCCTGATGGATCCGATCCTGCTCGGCGAGATCCTCGCCGTCGGCCTGTTCGCCTCGATCGTCTTCATCCTGATGCTCGGCTACCCAGTCGCGTTCACGCTGCCCGGCGTCGCCGTGCTGTTCGCAGTGCTCGGCTGGTCGCTCGGCGTATTCGACCTCTCCTACTTCAACTCGCTGCCGCTGCGTTACTGGGGCATCCTCACCAACGACGTGCTGATCGCGGTGCCGCTGTTCGTGGTGATGGGCGTGCTGCTGGAACGCTCGAAGATCGCCGAGGATCTGCTGATTACCATGGGCCAGCTGTTCGGCCCGGTGCGCGGCGGGCTGGGCATCTCCGCGATCATCGTCGCCACGCTGCTCGCCGCCTCCACCGGCATCGTCGGCGCCTCGGTGGTGACCATGGGCCTGATCAGCCTGCCCTCGATGCTGGCCGCCGGCTACGACAAGCGGATGGCCAGCGGCCTGATCTGTGCCTCGGGCACGCTCGGCCAGATCATCCCGCCGTCCACGGTGCTGGTGGTGCTGGCGGTGGTGCTGCAGAGCGCCTACAGCCAGGCGCAGATGGCAAAGGGAAACTTCCAGCCCGAGACGCTGTCGGTCGGAGACCTGTTCGCCGGTGCCTTCCTGCCCGGACTGCTGCTCGCCGGCCTCTACATCCTGTGGGTCGGCGGGCGCGCGTTCTTCCTGCCGCACACCGCCCCGGCGCTGGTGCTCGACGCGGCGCAGAAGGCCTCGCTGCCGCGCCGGGTGGTGATCGCGCTGGTGCCGCCGCTGCTGCTGATCGTCGCGGTGCTCGGCTCGATCATCGCCGGCGTGGCGACGCCGACCGAGTCGGCCTCGGTCGGCGCGGTCGGCGCACTGGTGCTGATGCTGGTGCGCCTGCTCTCGGAATGGTATTCGCGCAGCCTTTCGCCGGAGCGGGTCGAGCGCTTCAACTTCTGGTTCTGGTTGGCGCTGCTGGCGCTGCTCGCGATCGTCGATCTCGTCGCCGGCGCGCTCGGCCTGCTCACGCTGGCGGTGGTGCTGCTGGTCGGCCTGCTCGCCTGGACGCTGCTGCTGCGCGGCACCCGCGCGCAGTGCATCCGTTCATTGTCCGAGACCGGCACCTCCAGCCTGGTGATCACCGGCATGGTGTTCGTGATCTTCTTCGGCGCGAGCGTGTTCTCGGTGGTGTTCTCGCGGCTCGGCGGCGAGAACCTGGTGCACGAGTTCCTGAACGCGATGCCCGGCGGCGCCGACGGCGCGCTGTTCGTGGTGATGGCGATCATCTTCGTGCTCGGGTTCTTCCTCGACCCGTTCGAGATCATCTTCATCGTGGTCACGCTGGCCGCGCCGGTGCTGCTGAAGATGGACGTCGACCCGGTGTGGCTGGCGATCCTGATCGGCATCAACCTGCAGACGAGCTACCTCACGCCACCGTTCGGCTTCTCGCTGTTCTACCTGCGCGGGGTCGCGCCACCCGAGGTGACCACCGGCGACATCTACCTGGGGATCGCCCCGTTCGTCGCGATCCAGGTGCTATGCATCTTCCTGGTCTGGTACTTCCCGGCGCTGGCGACCTGGCTGCCGAAGGTGCTCTACGGCTGAGCGACGCTGGCGCAACGCTGACCGCGAGGGTCGACCCGCGGCGCTCAATGCCTGCCAGCCGCCCGCTCACGCCGCGCATCCAGGCTGATCGGTCCCGCCCCGTGCACCGCCAGCAGCAGCAGCCCGCCGATCAGCGCGAGGTTCTTCACGATCTGGTCGACATAGGCCATGCCCAGTCCGCTGGGGGCGCCGATCATCGGCACCATCAGCGAGGTCACGCCGAGGAAGAACACCACGAGCACGCCGGCCGCGAGCCGTGCACGGTAGCCGAGCACCAGCATCAGGCCGCCGACGAACTCGATCAGGATGGTGATGTACAGCGCGACCTGCGCCACCGGGAACGCCTGGATCGCATCGGCCTGCACGCTGCCCATCAGGGCCCGGACCTTCATGGCTGCATAGCCGATCAGGATCGGCGCGAACAGCAGGCGCGCGATCAACGGACCATATCGGGAAACGAAACCGCTGCGCTGCTCGGGGGCGTTCTGGGGTTTCAAAGTGTCTCCCTGGGGGTCGCACTGCAGGAAAGCCGCGCGCGCTGCGGCAGCGGCGCGATGTTACCGCAGCGCACCGCGCACGGGCGCCCGTCGCGCCGCGCGGGATCGCGTGGTATCGCGCGGGCTGCCGGGCTCAGTGCGGCAGGTCGTGCCAGGCATCGAGGCCGCCGGTCAGCGACCGTACCCGCCGGAAGCCCCGGTCGATCAGCATGCGGGCGACACGCGCCGCGCTGACTTCATCGGGTCATGTGCAGAAGACGACGATCTCCCGGTCCGGCGGCAGGCCGGCGAGCGCGAGTTCCGGGTCCGCGGGTTCCGGGTCCGCGGGGTCGACCTCGATCGCCCCGGGGAAGCGCCGTCCGTACTGTTCGCGTGCCTCGGGGCTGCGCACGTCGAGCACCAGCGGTTGCATGCCCTCGTCGCGCATCCGCTGCAGGTCGGTCGCGGACACGCGTGCCATGCGCAATGCGCGGAAGAAGCGCCGTCGCTGCCACCACTTCCAGCCGATCAACAGCGGCAGCATCGGTGCCGACAGCAGGCCCTCGGTCGCCATCGCCCCGGTCACCAGCAGCGCCGGCAGGGTCGGCAGCGGCGCACCGAGCTTCGCCGGCAGCACGTTGGCGAAGGCGATGGACAGCCCGTACTGGGCGAGCAGCGCGTGCAGGCCGTCCATCAGGCGATCCCGCCGGCAGCAGCTGCCCGTTGACCGTGACCTCGCCGCGCGCGACATGCACATAGATGCGGCGTCCGGCCGCGACCGGCTGGCGCACCGTCTGGTCGCCATCGAGCAGCGTCGCGTACACCGCGGCATCCTGGTGGATGGTCACCGAGCCCTCGCGCCCGTCGTTCGACGCGATCAGCCGCAGCCGCCCCTGCCGAGTCTCGGCCGGGAAATGCGTCTCTTCGTAGCTGGGCTCGACGCCGCGCCGATCGGGCTCGATCCAGATCTGCAGCAGGTGGGGCAGTTCGTCCTGCGAAGGATTGAACTCGCTGTGCATCACGCCGCTACCGGCGCTCATGCGCTGCACGTCGCCCGGCCGGATGGTCGAGCCGTTGCCCATGTTGTCCTTGAACGCCAGCGCGCCGCCGAGGATGTAGGTGATGATTTCCATGTCGCGGTGCCCGTGGCTGCCGAAGCCGCGGCCGGCCTGGACGCGGTCTTCGCTGATCACCCGCAGCGGGCCGAAGCCCATGTGTTCAGGGTCATGGTAGCCGGCAAACGAGACAGGCCAAGCTCGACGCCCACCGCATGGGGCTCGGCGCAGGCTACCTGCCGGAGACGCTGGCGCGCACCGAGGTGGCGGCGGGGCGGCTGCTGATCCGCAAGGTGTCCGAGGCGAAGGCCGAACTCACCGCGCTGGCGGCCTCGCGTGCAGAGAACAAGGGCCGGGCGCTGGCCTGGTGGATCGACGCGCTTCGCGGTGTGGAGGGTGGACTGGACGCGCTGAGGGTCGCACCCGGCCGGCGAAGCGCTGCGCCGGGACCGGTCAGGCCTTGCCGTCCCCGCCGGCATCGCCGGCGGCCTCGCCCCGTTCCGCGATCTCGCGGTGCACCTCGGCCATGTCGAGCGTGCGCGCCTGCTCGAGCAGCGCGTCGAGCTGGGGCGCGGGCAGCGCGCCCGCCTCGCTGAACAGGATCACCTGCTCGCGGAACACCATCAGCGTCGGGATCGAGCGGATGCCGAACTGGCCGGCCAGTGCCTGCTCCTCGTCCGAGTTGACCTTCGCGAACACGAAATCGGGGTGCTTGCCGGAGGCCGCCTCGAACACCGGGGCGAACTGCCGACACGGGCCGCACCACGGGGCCCAGAAATCGATGATCACCTTCTCGTTGCCGGTGATGATCTGTTCGAAATTCGCGTCCGTCAGTTCCACGGTGGCCATCGAGGCTCCTTTTCGTCGATACCCGCAGAACACTCCGGCAGGCGCCGGCGAAGCATAACATGCGAACATACAAGCGCCTGATTACACGTCCTTTTCCAGATCGGATGGTGTACGGCGCGATGCTACAGATTCCTCCGCGCGGGCCGTTAACACAACGTTGTCGTTCGTCCGGGCACGCCCTGCAGCGGCGCCCGGACCCCCTGCCCTTCGCATTTCACACTTCGGCCTTCACACTTCGCCCTTCACCCTCCCGTTTCCCGTCCATGCAACTGCCGCGGCCCAGCGACCCCGAATCGACGCGCCCGATGTTCGTCCTGCCGAAGCTGCGCGCGGGCTCGATCCGCACGCGGTTCCTGGGCATCCTGCTGCTCACCGGGCTGCCGGTGCTGTGGCTGATGCTCTACTCGCACATCCAGCAGCGGCAGCAGGTGCTTGCCGGGCTGCAGCAGGAGGCCGCGCAGGTGCTGCTGCTCGCGCTGCGCGACCACGAGGTGCAGGCCGAGAACGCGCGCCAGCTGCTGCGCGTGCTGGCAAGCACGCCGCAGCTGCTCGCCGGGCCGCAGGACTGCACAGCCTTCCTCGGCGGCCTGCTGCAGGGCGACCAGACCTATTCGGCGTTCGGCGTGGCGAGCCCGTCGGGCCGCGTGCTGTGCAGCGCGTCGGCCACCCCGGGGGCGACCGTCGCCCGCGGCGCCGGTGCGCAGGTGCACGACCGCATCTGGTTCCGCTCCGCGATCGCCGAGCGGCGGCTGGTGATCGGCGAGTACGAAACCCAGCCCGGCTCGACCCTGCGCGGCCTGACCTATGCCCGGCCGGTGATCGATACCGACGGCACGATCACCGCGGTGATCTTCGCGATCGCCGACCCGCGGCTGCTCGGGAACATCGCGATCAACAGCCGGCTGCCGGCCGCGGCAACCATCGCGGTGTTCGATACCGAAGGCACCCTGGTAGCGATGCATCCGGAGGCGGCGCGCGCCGGCACCGCCTGGCCGCTGGCGCCCCGGCTGCGCGTGGAGACGCGCGAGCACGGCCCGTTCACGCTGGTCGCGGAGGACAGCGATGGCGTGTCGCGTGCCTATGCCAGCCTGCCGCTGCAGGCGAACTCGCGCGGCGCCTACCTGGTCGTGGGCCTGCCCACCGAGGCGCCGATCCGCGACATGGGGCAGAACCTGCGCGAAGACCTGTACCTGCTCGCGCTACTCACCGGGCTGTCGATGCTGGCCGCCTGGATCGGCCTGCACGTGCTGCTGCTGCGCCAGTTCAACCAGCTGGTCGAGGTCTCTCGCCAGGTGGGCAGCGGCAACCTGGACGCGCGCAGCGGTCTGCGCTCCGGGGCCGTGGAACTGCAGGAGCTGTCCCATGCGTTCGACCAGATGGCGAGCTCACTCGAGCGCCGCGAGATCGAGCGGCGCCAGGCCGAGGCCGGGCTCGCCGACAGCGAGCGCAAGTTCCACACGCTGTTCGACCTCGCACACGACGCGGTGGTGCTGATCCGCAGCCAGGGCGACGCCGACACCATCGTCGACTGCAATGCCAAGGCGCTCGAGGTGTTCGGGCATTCGCGCGAGGCGATGCTCGGCCAGTCGCATGCACTGCTGCTGCCGGACGCACGACCCGACGGCACCCGCTCGGTCGACGGCTTCGCACTGCATCGCGAGCGCGCGCTGCAAGGCATGTCCCAGGCGTTCGAATGGGTGTTCCGCCGCCAGGACGGATCGACCTTCGATGCCGAGGTGTCGCTGTCGCGGCTGGCGCTGGATGGCGAAGTGCTGCTGCAGGGCATCGTGCGCGACATCACCGAACGCAAGCGCGCGCAGGCGGCACTGGTCGAGAGCGAGCAGCGCGAACGCGCGAAGGTGACGGAGCTCGCGGCCGTGCTCGACGCAGTGCCGGCGGCGGTCTGGATCGCGCACGACCCGCACGGCACGCGCGTGACCGGCAATCGCGCCTCCTACGAATTGCTCGATGCGGCCGCCGCGGCCACCGGCGACCTCGACTCGCCGGAGCTGTTCCCGGTGGATGCACGCATCTTCAAGGACCATGTCGAGATCGCGCCCTACGAACTGCCGATGCAGGTGGCCGCCGGCCTTGGCATCGAGGTGCGCGACTTCGAGCAGCAGCTCTTGTTCAAGGACGGCCGGGTACGCAACGTCTACGGCAACGCGACGCCGCTGTTCGACAAGGAAGGCCGCCCGACCGGCGCGGTCGCGGCCTTCCTGGACATCACCGACCTCAAGCGCACCGAGGAAGCGCTGCGCCGCGAGAAGCGCCGGGTCGAGGTGACGCTCGCCTCGATCGGCGACGCGGTGATCACCGCCGATGCCGAGGGCCGGGTGGAGTACCTGAACCCGGTGGCCGAGACCCTGCTCGGCGTGCAGTCGGTGCCAGTGATCGGCCGCTCGTTCCGCGACCTGTGCCACATCACGCACGAGTTGCAGCGCACCCGGCCGCTGGACCTGGTCGGCGAATGCCTGCTGCGCAACGCGCTGGTGGAACTCAACGACCAGCACGTGCTCGAGCGGATCGACGGCACGGAACTGTTCGTCGATGCCTCCGCCGCGCCGCTGCGCAACAACGACGGCGACATCACCGGCGTGGTGCTGGTGCTGCACGACGAGACCCAGCAGCGGCGCATCGCGCAGCAGGTGTCCTACCAGGCGACCCACGACGCGCTGACCGGGCTGATCAACCGCTTCGAGTTCGAACGCCGGCTCGACCGCATCCTGGCCGACCTCGCCGGGGAACCCGGCCCGCATGCGCTGGCCTACCTCGACCTGGACCAGTTCAAGGTGGTCAACGACACCTGCGGCCACGCCGCCGGCGACCAGCTGCTGCGCCAGCTCGCGGCGCGCCTGCACGAGCGCATGCGCAAGCACGACACGATGGCCCGCCTGGGCGGCGACGAGTTCGGCGTGCTTCTGGAGGACTGCCCGCCGGAGCAGGCGCGCCGGATCGCCAACGCGATCGTGCAGTCGGTGCGCGACTACCGCTTCACCTGGGAAGGCAAGACCTTCACCATCGGCGTGAGCATCGGCCTGGTCACCGTCGACCACACCTCGGGCAGTTCGGCCTCGGTGATGTCGGCCGCGGACGCCGCCTGCTATGCGGCGAAGGAGCGCGGCCGCAACCGGGTGCACGTCTACCATCCCGACGATGCGGAACTCGCGCAGCGCCAGGGCGAGATGCAGTGGGTGGCGCGGCTCGACGCGGCGATCGAGCAGAACCGGCTGCGCCTGGACGCGCAGCCGATCATGCCGCTGCAGCCGGGCATGACCGACGCGGCGCCCCATGTCGAGATGCTGGTGCGCCTGGTCGACGAACAGGGCAACCTCACCCCGCCGGGTGCGTTCATCCCGGCCGCGGAACGCTACAACCTGATGCCGCAGATCGACCGCTGGGTGATCCGCCGCACCATCGGATGGCTGGCCGGCGAGATGGAGGAGCCGGGCGTGCTGCTGCCGGTGTGCGGCATCAACCTCTCGGGCACGTCGCTGTCGGACGAGACGCTGGTGGCCTACGTGCGCGACCAGCTGCGCGCCACCGGCGTGCCGCCGTCCGCGCTGTGCTTCGAGATCACCGAGACCTCCGCCATCGCCAACCTTAACCAGGCGACCCACTTCATCGCGGAACTGAACACGCTCGGCTGCAGCTTCGCGCTGGACGACTTCGGCAGCGGCATGTCCTCGTTCGCCTACCTGAAGAACCTGAAGGTCGACTACCTGAAGATCGACGGCAGCTTCGTGAAGGACATGGTGGACGACCCGATCGACTGCGCGATGGTCGAGGCGATCAACCGCATCGGCCAGGTGATGGGCATCCGCACCATCGCCGAAAACGCGGAGAACGATCGCATCATCGAGAAGCTGCGCGAGATCGGCGTCGACTATGCACAGGGCTTCGGCGTGCAGGCACCGAAGCCGCTGGTGTGCCGCCCGCGTCCGGGGCGGCTGACGCACGCGGCGGCCGGCTGAGGCAGCCGCGCCTGGCCGCGCCCGGCGATCAACCCTCGGCCAGCGACAGGAACCCGGCCGCCTTGGCCAGCGTCTCGGCGTACTCGAGGCCGGCATCCGAATCGGCGACGATACCCCCGCCGGCCCAGAAGTCGACCTCGCCATCGCGCAGCATGGCGGTGCGGATCGCGATGTTGAGGTCGGCCGCGCCATCGAAGCCGATGTAGCCGATCGCCCCGCAGTACACGCCGCGCCGGTGCGGCTCGAGCTCCTCGATGATCTGCATCGCGCGCAGCTTGGGCGCGCCGGTGATCGACCCGCCGGGGAAGGCGCCGCGCACCAGGTCGAGCACGTCGCGCGCATCGTCCAGCTCGCCGGTGACCGTGCTCACCAGGTGGTGCACCGAGGCGAAGCTCTCGACTCCGAACAGCGTGGGTACCGACACGCTGCCGATGCGGCAGCACCGGCCCAGGTCGTTGCGCAGCAGGTCGACGATCATCACGTTCTCGGCGCGGTCCTTGCCGCTCGCCGAGAGTTCCGCGATCGCGGCGGCATCGGCCACCGGGTCTGCATGGCGCGGGCGCGTGCCCTTGATCGGACGCGTCTCGACCCGGCCATCGCGCACCTGCAGGAAGCGCTCCGGCGACACCGACAGCAACTGGCCGAACGGCAGATCGAGGAACGCGCTGCAGGGTGCCGAGGAACGGTCGCCCAGCCGCCGGTACAGCGCGAGCGGGTCGCCGTCGTATCGCGCGCTGAAGCGCTGCGCGAGGTTCACCTGGTAGACATGGCCATCGCGGATGTAGCGCGCGATCCGCTCGAAGCGCTCGCGGTAGCCGGCCTCGGTCATGTTCGACGCGACGCCTTCGATGCGCGCCAGGTCGTTCCCCGATCGTGCCTTGCCCGCGCCTGCAGGCACCGGCTGCGAGAAAAGGGCCCGCAGCCGGTCGATCGCGTCGGCGCCGAGCGCTGCGGGATCGGCCACCGCGAGTACGCTGCGCCGTGCCGCATGGTCGGTGAGCGCCGCCCAGCGATAGATGCCGATCGCCAGTTCCGGCCAGTGCCGGTCGTCTTCAGCGATCGCCGGCAGGCGCTCGATCCGGCGGGCGAGGTCGTAGCCGAAGTAGCCGAGGGCGCCGCCGGCGAACGGCAGGTCGGTGCAGCTTGGCGCCGCCCCCGCCCCGGAGCGGGCGAGTTCGCGCCGCAGCAGCGAGAACGGATCGCCTTGCGCGAGGTCCAGCGTCGGCGCGCACGACGGATCGCCATGGCGTTCGATCTCGGTGATGCCGCCGCGCGTGACCAGCGTGGTGGCCGGGTCGGCGACCACGATGTCGAAGCGCGCGAGCGGATGCGCAAGTCCGGCATGGCTGTCGAGCAGCATCGCCCATGGCTCGCCGGCCACGGGTGCGTAGAGCGCCAGCGCCGAGGCGCGGTAGGGGATGTCGAACTGCAGCGGCAGGTTCATCGGTGGGTGGTGCAGGCCCCCGGCGGCCGCGCAGGCGCAGCAGCAGGGCAGTCGTGCATTATCTAGCAATCACGGCCGCTCGCACGATCGCGCACCGGTGACCGGGTCTGGCCGCGCGCGGCGCCGGACACTGCGGCCGCCACCGTTTCGCGCCGCGGATGCACTGGCGCACCGGCGACCGCGGCGGCACAATCGCCCGGTGACCTACCGAGGGCGTTTCGCACCGTCGCCGACCGGCGCACTGCACTTCGGCTCGCTGGTGGCCGCACTGGCGGGCTGGCTCGACGCGCGCGCCGCCGGCGGGCAGTGGTTGCTGCGCATCGAGGACCTCGACACGCCGCGCAACCGGCCCGGCGCGACCGACGCGATCCTGCGCACGCTGGAGGGCCTCGGGCTGCACTGGGACGGCGAGGTGCGGGTGCAGAGCAGGCACCTCGATGCCTACCGCGCGGCGCTCGAGGCACTCAGGGTCGCCGGCCATGCCTATCCCTGCGCCTGCACCCGCACCGAGGTCGCGGCGGCAGCCACCCGCAGCGGCATCGAAGGCCCGGTGTATCCCGGCACCTGCCGCGACGGCCTGCCGGCCGGACGCAGCGCCCGCGCCTGGCGGGTGCGCGTGGACGACCGCGCGGTCGGCTTCGACGACCGGATCCGCGGCCGCATCGTGCAGCACCTCGAAAGCGACATCGGCGACTTCGTCGTGCACCGGGCCGATGGCATCTTCGCCTACCAGCTCGCGGTGGTCGTGGACGATGCCGCACAGGGCATCACCGACGTGGTGCGCGGCGCGGACCTGCTCGACTCGACGCCCCGCCAGGTGCGGCTGCAGCAGTTGCTGGCTCTGCCGGTGCCGCGCCATGCGCACCTGCCGCTCGCGCTCAATGCGCAGCGGCAGAAGCTCTCGAAGCAGACCTTTGCGCCCGCGGTCGAACTGCGGGAGGGCGACGGGGCGGATGACGCAGCCGTGCCCTGGCTGCGAAGGACGCTGGCCTTCCTCGGCCAGCCGCTGCCGCCGATCGATGCCGGGCGCGACGCGCTGCTCGCGTTCGCGACCGCCCACTGGTCGATCGCACGCGTGCCGCCGCGCGATTCGGTCGTGGACGGCTGAGCGCCGACCGCCACCCGGATCAGCTCGTGTCGTCAGATCGTCCCGTCGGCGCGCAGCGCGGCGAGTTCCGCCGCGCCCACGCCCAGTTCGCCGAGCACGGCATCGGTGTCGGCACCGACCGGACGCGGCGCGAGCCGGATCTCGCCGCGGTCGCCGTCGACCGAGAACGGCGCGAGCGGCAACTGCATCCGTGCACCGGCAGCGTCGGGCTGCAACGATACCTGCTGGAACAGCTGGCGCGCGGCGAACTGCGGATGCGCAGTCACCTCGGCCAGCGTGTTCACGCGACCGCCCGGCGCACCGGCTTCGTTCAGCACCTTCTCCCAGTGCGCCGCGGTGTCGGTCTCGAACACGCGCTGCAGTTCCGCGCGCAGCGCAGGGATGTTGCGGTTGCGCTCGGCCAGCGTCGCGAAGCGCGGATCGTCCAGCAGGTGCGCGAGCCCCATCGACTGGAACAAGTGCACGTACTGGTGCTCTTCGTTGATCGCGATCGCGAACTGTCCGTCGGACACGCGGTAGGTCGTCGACGCGGGCGCGCGGCTGGCCGCGTCGTTGCCGGGGCGCCCCGGCTGCCGGCCGGTGTTCACGAACAGGGTCAGCGCCGAGGTCATCAGCGCGAAGTTCGAATCGAGCATGGCCAGGTCGATGAAGCGCCCGCGGCCGGTCTGCGTGCGCTCGAACAGCGCGCACACCACCGCCAGCGCCGCGTTCATGCCGGTCACGTAGTCGATCACCGGCGGCCCCACCTTGAGCGGATCGCCATCGGGCTGGCCGGTCAGGCTCATCAGCCCGGACACGGCCTGGATCACGCTGTCGTAGGCCGGGTGCGTCGCGCGCGGACCGTTGCCGCCATAGGCGGTGATCGCGCAATAGACCAGCTTCGGGTTGATCTCCGACAGCTGTGCGTAGCCGATGCCACGCTTCTCCGCCGAGCCGGTACGCAGGTTCTGCACCACAACGTCGGCTCCGGCGGCGAGTTTGCGGAACAGCGCCTGTCCACGCGGCCGGTCGAGGTCGAGCGTGATGCAGCGCTTGTTGCCCGACTGGGTGGACCACGCGACCGACACGCCGGCCTCGGCGAGCGCCGGGTCGCCGCCGGGGCGGCGCCGGATGGTCTCGCCCCGGCCGGGCGGCTCGACCTTGATCACCTCGGCACCGAGCAGGCCCAGCAGGTAGCTGCAGTAGGGGCCGGCCAGCACGCGGGTGAGGTCGATCACCCGCAGGCCGGCGAACGGACGGAAGGGCTGTGCCGGGCCACCACCGGTTGCCTGCACCGCCGCCTGCGCCCCGTCGCCTGCCATGCCCTGCCCTTGATCACCGGCCTGTGCCATCGCTCCCCCTGTCCGCTCTTGTCATCGCATCGAGGGGACGGATGTTAACCGCACGCGCCGGAGTCAGTCCTCGTGGTGGGTCAGCCGCAGGATGAATCCGCCCGACTTCTCGTCGCGGGTAAGTTCCATCAGCCCGCGCGCCTGCGCCTCCTCGAGCAGTTCGCTGAACGTGCGGAATCCGTAATAGGACTCGTTGAAGCCCGGGTTGCGGCGCTTGAGCGTCTGCTTGACCATCGAGCCCCAGATGCGCTCTTCCTCGCCACGTTCGGCCACCAGCGCCTCGACCGTCGCGAGCACCAGGTCGATCGCCTGCTGTGCCTTGTCCGAGCCGTCGCTGCCGACCGGATCGGCCGGATGGATCGCAGCCGGGTTGGTACCGGGCCGCGTTGCCAGGCGCGCCTCGGCAGCAGCCGCGTCGGCAGCCGCACGGGCGAGGGCCTCGGCCTCGGCTTCCGCCAGCCGTGCAGCCTCCGCCAGTGCCGCCTTGCTGCCCGCACGCGGGCGCCGGGTCCTGGGCTTCGCCACCGGGGCCGGCGCATCGGCCGGTGGCGCTTCGCCGGCACCCTCGACCGCCGTTGCGTCGATCGCCTCCGGCGCCGGCAGCGCGGACGCCTCCGGTGCGGCCTCGTCCGATGCATCCGCAGCACCTGCGGTCCCTGCCGCGGCCGCAGCAGCCCCGCGTCGCGATCCGCCACGCGCCCGTGTGCTCTTCGCACGCGCGCGTCCGCGCGGTGCGGATGCCTCGGCATCCTCGGCACCGGAAGCCGGGGCCGCGCCCTGTTCGACGGTGGCATCCGTCGCCACGGCGCCAGGGGTCGCGGGGTACGCGGCCGGATCGACGATCGGCCCAGCCGCTCCTGCGGACGCGACGCCTGCGGCCGCCTCTGCAGCGGCATCGGCCACCGCTTCGGCATTGCGGCCGCGCTGGCCGCCCCGGGGTCCGCCACGCAGCGATTCGTGCAGCGGCAGCGGCGGCCCGACCATCGGCTGCACCGCATGGCCGTTGCCATCCGGCCGCGGCGAACCGGGTCTGCGCGACGAGCCGGAACGTCCGCGCGGCATGCCGCCGCGGCCCGCCGGCTGTTCGCGCACCAGGTCGTCGTAGTAGATGAATTCGTCGCAGATGTTGATCAGCAGGTCGGAGGTCGACTGCTTCACGCCGACGCCGATCACCGTCTTCGCGTTCTCGCGCAGCTTGGCCACCAGCGGCGAGAAGTCGGAATCGCCGGTGAGCAGCACGAAGGTATCGAGGTGGGCCTTGGTGTAGCAGAGGTCGAGCGCATCGACCACCATGCGGATGTCGGCGGAGTTCTTGCCCGACTGGCGCACATGCGGGATCTCGATGAGCTCGAACGAGGCCTCGTGCATCGACCGCTTGAACTGCTTGTAGCGGTCCCAGTCGCAGTACGCCTTGCGCACCACGATGTTGCCCTTCAGCAGCAGCCGCTCGAGCACCTTGTCGATGTCGAACTTCGCGTAGTTGGCGTCACGCACGCCGAGGGCCACGTTCTCGAAATCGCAGAACACGGCCATGTTGGTGATCTCAGTCGCCATCGACAGGCATCCTCTCAGGGGGGCCCGCGGGCTGCGCCGCGCGGGGGGTCCCGCCGCCGGTGGTCCGGCGGATCTTCAGAAATCCGAGCGCAGCTTGCCGGCGATGCTCGCCAGCGCCAGCGCACGGTGGCTGATCCGGTTCTTCAGCTCCGCCGGCATCTGTGCCACGGTCAGGCCGGTCGCGGGGATCAGGAACCACGGATCGTAGCCGAACCCGCCCTCGCCGGACGCCGCACGGGCTACTTCGCCCGCCCACAGGCCTTCGCCGATCAGCGGCTGCGGGTCGTCCGCCGAGCGCACGACCACGATCACGCAGTAGTAGTGTGCGCGCCGGTCGGCGACGCCGTCGAGCGCGGCGACCAGTTTCTCGTTGTTGCGCGCATCGGACTTCGGTTCGCCCGCATAGCGCGCGGAATGCACGCCCGGGGCCCCGCCCAGGGCGGCGACGCAGATGCCGGAGTCGTCGGCCAGCGCCGGCAGCCCGGTCGATGCCGACGCATGGCGCGCCTTGGTCAGTGCGTTCTCGATGAAGGTGCAGTACGGCTCGGGCGCCTCGGTGACTCCGAACGCTCCCTGCGGGATCACCTCGAAGTCCAGCGGCGCGAGGATGTGGTCGATCTCGCGCAGCTTGCCGGCGTTGCCGCTGGCGATCACCAGGCGCCTGCGCGCCGCCCCCCCGGGGCTGCCGGCCGCGTTGGCGGTGGCGTCGGACGCCGCCATTTCAGGCGCTCCCGCCGGCGGCCGGCAGCGCCAGCGCCAGCGCCTGCTTCTGCAGCGCGATCAGTTCGGCGATGCCCTTGCCGGCAAGTTCCAGCAGCGCATCCATCTCGGCGCGAGAGAATGCCTCGCCCTCGGCGGTGCCCTGCACCTCGATGAAGCGGCCGCTGCCGTTCATCACCACGTTCATGTCGGTGTCGCAGTCGGAATCTTCCGCGTAGTCGAGGTCGAGCACCGGCACCCCGCGCCAGACGCCGACCGACACCGCGGCGACCGGCTCGCGGATCGGCAGCGCGGGGATCAGCCCCCGGCGTACCAGCCCGGACAGCGCATCGTGCACCGCGACGAAGGCGCCGGTGATGCTGGCCGTGCGCGTGCCGCCATCGGCCTGGATCACGTCGCAGTCGATCTGCAGGGTACGCTCGCCCAGCGCGGTCAGGTCGACCGCGGCGCGCAGCGAGCGGCCGATCAGGCGCTGGATCTCCAGGGTGCGGCCGGACTGCTTGCCGCGCGCGGCCTCGCGCGACATGCGCGTATGGGTCGAGCGCGGCAGCATGCCGTACTCGGCGGTCATCCAGCCCTGGCCCTTGCCGCGCAGGAACGAGGGCACGCCTTCCTCGATGCTGGCGGTGCAGATCACTCGGGTGTCGCCGGCGCCGACCAGCACCGATCCTTCGGCGTGGCGGGTGAACCCGCGCTGCAGGGTGACATGGCGGAGTTCGGAGGGCGCGCGTCCGCTGGGACGGGCGATGGCTATGGAAGTCGAAGGCGGCTGGGTCATCGGGATCGGGCGCTGTGCTATCGTCGACGCAAGGCGCGGATTGTCTGCGCTGGCGCGATCGGTTACAACCCCCGCGGCAGCATCCGCGCGATGCCGGGGCGGCGCCAGGCGAAGCCGGGCGGGCCGCGCGCATCACCCAGGCAGATCAGGAAGATTCATGGCAAGCAAGATCAGCAGCATGACCGGCTACGCGGTGGCCACGCGCGAACTCCCGCAGGGTGTGTTCACGCTCGAACTGCGCGCGGTGAACAACCGCTTCCTCGACCTGCAGTTCCGCATGCCTGAGGAAGTGCGCGCGTTCGAGCAGCCGATGCGGGAACTGGTCGCCGCGAAGGTGGGCCGCGGCAAGGTCGAGTGCCGGGTGTCGATCAACGCAGCCGGCACCGGGGGCACCCAGAGCTCGCTCGACCCGGCGGCGCTGGCCAACCTGCTGCAACTCGCCACCGCGGTGCGTACCGCCGCGCCGGGCGCGCCGGCACTGGGCGTGGCCGAGATCCTGCGCTGGCCGGGGGTGCTGGTCACCCAGGCACTGGCCGGCGACGAACTGCGCGAGACCATCCTGGGGCTGTGCGCCGAGGCGCTCGCCCAGTTCAACGCCTCGCGCGAGCGCGAAGGCGACAAGCTGCGCACGTTCATCCTCGAGCGTGCCGACGGCGTGGCGGCGATCGTCGCCGACGTCAGGCCGCGCATCCCGGCGCTGCTCGCCGCGCAGCGCGAGAAGCTGGTGGCGCGCCTGGCCGATGCCGGCATCGCGGCCGACCCGGAGCGCCTCGCCCAGGAGCTCGTGATCTACGCGTCGAAGATCGACGTCGAGGAAGAGCTGTCCCGGCTGTCCGCCCATGTCGACGAGCTGCGGCGCACGCTGTCGCGCGGCGGCGCGATGGGCAAGCGGCTCGACTTCCTGATGCAGGAGTTCAACCGCGAATCCAACACGCTGGGTTCCAAGTCGGTCGACACCGCCACCACCCAGGCCGCCATCGAGCTCAAGGTGCTGATCGAGCAAATGCGCGAGCAGATCCAGAATGTCGAATAGATGAGCGGCTGCCTGTTCGTGGTCAGCGCACCCTCGGGCGCCGGCAAGACCTCGCTGGTCAATGCGCTGCTCGCCGCCGACCCGGCGGTGCGCAAGTCGGTGTCCTACACCACGCGCGATCCGCGCCCGGGCGAGGCCGACGGCCACGACTACCATTTCGTCACCATGGCGGCGTTCGAGCGCATGATCGAGGCGAACGACCTGCTCGAGCATGCGCAGGTGCACGGCAACCGCTATGGCACCGGCCGCACCTGGGTGCTGGACGCGCTCGCGGCCGGTGACGACATCGTGCTCGAGATCGACTGGCAGGGGGCGCAGCAGGTCCGGCGCCTCTACCCGCAGGCGGTCAGCGTGTTCATCCTGCCGCCCTCGATCGACGCGCTCGAGAGCCGTCTGCGCGGCCGCGGCCAGGACAGCGACGCGGTGATCGACCGCCGGGTGCAGGCGGCACGCGCGGAGATCTCCCATGTGCACGAGTTCGACTATGTTATAGTGAATTCGGTATTCGCCACCGCTGCGCGTGAACTGCAGAGCATTGCCATCGCGCACCGCCTGATGCGTCCCGCGCAGCTCGCACGCCACCAGGCGCTGATCGACGCGCTCAGATGAACCCTCCCGGTGTGTCTCCGCACGCCGGGCAGCTGGAGATTTCGACATGGCCCGTATCACCGTAGACGACGCCCTCAAGCAGGTCACCAACCGTTTCGAGCTGACCCTCGCAGCCACCTACCGCGCGCGCCAGCTCACGATGGGCGCCACCCCGCTGGTCGAGGCGAACAAGGACAAGCCGACCGTGATCGCGCTGCGCGAGATCGCGATGGGCAAGATCAGCCTCGACATCATGCACCGTCCGCCGAGCGCCTGAGCCTCCAGGGCGCCGCGCGCCCGCCCCGCCCTCGTGCCTGCCTCGCCGCCGGCACGGGTGGACAACGCCGCCCCGCGCCGAAGGCTCCGGGCGGCGTTGTGCTTTCTGGTAGGCTCCGGTCGTAGGTGCGTCGGTCGTTGAAGTGTCGGTCGTTGCAGTGCGACCGGTCGATCCAACCATACGGGCTGCAGCGCTGATGGTCGAAGCCGAACTGCTGTTCAAGGACCTCACGTCCTACCTCAAGGCGGACGACGTGTCCCGGCTGCAGCGTGCCTACGCGTTCAGCGAAGCCGCGCACCACGGCCAGTTCCGCAAGAGCGGCGAGCCCTACATCTCGCACCCGCTGGCGGTGGCGAAGATCCTGGCGCAGTGGCACCTCGACCCGCAGGCGCTGACCGCCGCGCTGCTGCACGACGTGATGGAAGACACCGCCGTCACGAAGGAGGAGATCGCGGAGTCGTTCGGCAGGCCGGTGGCCGAACTGGTCGACGGCGTGTCCAAGATCGACGCGATCGAGTTCCAGAGCAAGGAAGACTTCCAGGCCGAGAACTTCCGCAAGATGCTGCTGGCGATGGCGCGCGACGTGCGCGTGATCCTGATCAAGCTCGCCGACCGCCTCCACAACATGCGCACGATGCAGGTGATGGACCCGGTGCGCAAGAAGCGCATAGCGCGCGAGACGCTGGACATCTACGCGCCGATCGCCAACCGGCTGGGCCTGAACAGCATCTACCAGGAGCTCGAGGATCTCTCCTTCCGCTACCTGCACCCGACGCGCTACCGGGTGCTCGCCAAGGCGCTCAAGACCTCGCGCGGCAACCGGCGCGAGGTGGTCGGCAAGGTGCTCGACGCGATCCTCGTCCGGCTGAAGGACGGCGGCATAGAGGCCTCGGTCACCGGGCGCGAGAAGCACCTGTACTCGATCTACAACAAGATGCTGGAGAAGCAACTGTCGTTCGCGCAGGTGCAGGACATCTACGGCTTCCGGGTGATCGTGAAGGACGTGCCGTCCTGCTACGTGGCGCTGGGCGTACTGCACGGGCTGTACAAGCCGTTCCCGGGAAAATTCAAGGACTACATCGCGATCCCGAAGGCCAACGGCTACCAGTCGCTGCACACCACGCTGTTCGGTCCGTTCGGGATGCCGCTGGAAGTGCAGATCCGCACCCACGAGATGCACAAGATCGCCGAGGCCGGCGTCGCCTCGCACTGGCTGTACAAGACCTCCGACGCCGACCTGAACGAGCTGCACCAGAAGACCCACCAGTGGCTGCAGAGCCTGCTCGAGCTGCAGACCACCTCCGGCACCGCGGTCGAGTTCCTGGAACACCTGAAGGTCGACCTGTTCCCGGACGAGGTCTACGTGTTCACGCCAAAGGGCAAGATCATGGCGCTGCCGCGCGGCGCGACCGCCGTCGACTTCGCCTACTTCGTGCACACCGACATCGGCAACCGCGCGATCGCGGTGAAGATCAACGACGAGCTGATGCCGCTGCGCACCGAGCTGAAGAACGGCGACCGGGTGGACATCATCACCGCGGTGCAGGCGCGGCCGAACCCGGCCTGGCTCAACTTCGTCGCCACCGCACGCGCTCGCTCGCAGATCCGCCACTTCCTGAAGACGATGCAGCTCGAGGAATCGGTGCTTCTCGGCGAGCGGCTCCTCAACCAGGCGCTGGCGACGCTCAAGGGCACGCCGGCCGAGATCGACGCCGACAGCTGGGACAAGTACCTGCGCGAGTCGGGCGCCAAGGGCAAGGCCGAGCTGCATGCCGACATCGGGCTGGGCAAGCGGCTGGCGGCGGTGGTCGCGGCGAGCCTGCTGCAGCGTTCCGGCAGCGCGCCGTCCGAGCAGCAGATGCCGGGTACCATCCTGATCCGCGGCACCGAGGGCATGGCGGCGCAGCTCGCGCGCTGCTGCAACCCGATCCCGGGCGACCCGGTGATCGGCCTGGTCAGCAAGGGCCAGGGCATCGTCATACACACCCAGGACTGCCCGGTGATCCGCAAGAGCCGGCACGAGTCCGACCGCTGGGTAGACGTGCAGTGGGACGACAAGACCCGGCGTACCTTCCTGGTCAGCATCCGCCTATCGGTGGCCAACGAGCGCGGCGTGCTCGCTCGGGTGGCCGGCGGCATCGCCGAGGCCGGGTCGAACATCGACAACGTCAGCGTCGAGCAGTCCGACTCAAGCGCCTACTCGACGATGAACTTCACGCTGCAGGTGACCAACCGCTTCCACCTGGCGCAGATCATGAAGCGGCTGCGGCTGATCCCGGAGGTGGTGCGCATCGTGCGGGTGAAGGGGCAGCCGAAGGAACGCGATCAGTGACCCGATGGAAGGCCTGAGCACGTTCCAGCTCGCGTGGGCTGCGCTGATCTTCACCGCCGGCTTTGCGATCCGCAACCTCGCGGGCTTCGGCGCCATCCTGATCCCGGCGCTGGCGCTGTTCCTGCCGCTGACCCTGGTGGTGCCGGTGGTCACGCTGATCGCGGTGCTGTCGTCGATCGGCATCGCGGTGCGCCACCGCGACCGGATCGCCTGGCGCGACCTGCGGCCGCTGCTCCCCTGGAGCCTGGTCGGGGTGGCGGTCGGCCTGTACCTGTTCGACCGCCTCGGCGACGACACGCTGGTGACCGCGCTCGGCGTGTTCGTGGCCGGCTTCGGCCTGTGGTCACTGTTCAAGGGCGACCGGCCATCGACCGGTCCGCGGCTGCCGCGCTGGCTGGTGGTGCCACCGCTGGCTACCTTCGCCGCGATCGTCGGCACCACCTTCGGCGGGCTCGCCGGGCCGGTGTACGGGGTCTACCTGGAATGGCTGAAGCTGGACAAGCATGCGTTCCGGGCGTCGATGTCCGCGGTGCTGGTGGTGCTGGGCAGCCTGCGCGGGCTGGGCTACCTGTCCCTCGGCCATTTCGATCGCGGCACGCTCACGCTCGCCGCGCTCGCCCTGCCCTGCGCGCTGCTCGGACTGGGCATCGGCGCGCGCATGCATGCCCAAGCGACGCCGTCGGGCTTCCGCCGGATCGTCGCCATCCTGCTCGTCGTCTCGGGCGGTGCGCTACTGCTGCGCTGAGCCAGCGCGGCGTACGGTCGCTGCAGTACGGTCGCTGCAGCTACGGTCAGAACAGGTACATCAGCGACATCGACCACAGGCCGGCGCGCGCGCGACCGGTCGGCAGCGGCGAATCGCCCACTTCGTTGTAGACCTCGTACTCGGCGCGCAGCGCAAGGCCGCGCGGCAGCTGGTACTGCAGGCCCGCGCCGATCACCGGGCTGATCTTCCATTCGCGCTCGGACAGCTCGCCTCGCGCCATCACGACCGGGAAGCTGCTGCTGTTCTCGCGCACCCGGGTATAGCCGAAGCCCACCTTGCCGAAGGCGGAAAAGCCGGTGTTGCCGAGCGCGAACGTGCCGACGCCGGTGAGCTTGAGCGCGTCGACCTTGTAGTCTAGCTTCGCGCCGCCCCCGACATTGGTGAAGTTGACGGCATTGCGGCCGAGGTTGTCGTAGCCCCCTTCGATCGCGAGCCAGGGCAGCACGCGATAGCCCGCGAAGAACTTGAACGCGGTGTTGTTCTCGTCGAAGGCGACACTGGTGCCTGCCGGGCCGATGTTGAAGTCGCCGGTCTTGAAGCCCAGGCGCGACTGCCCCATCCCGAAGCCGGTGTACCAGCCGGTCGCCGACGGGGATTGCGCCATCGCGGGCATCGCCACCAGCAGTGCTGCGGCGGCGAGCGCGCCACGCGCTGCACGGAGGCCAAAGCCGGCAACGCCGCCGGCATCGACCGGGGCCACCGCGGGGGTGGTCATGGCGTCGAGGTCTGGTGCATTTCCGTTGGTCATGGCGAAATCCCCGTTTCTTCAGTGACTCGGCAGATGATACCAACCAGCGCCCCGGAACCCAAGCGAATCGGGGTTGCGGAGGGCCCGGCCGAAGGCAGGTTGTGCACTCCGCGACACGGTTCCGGAAGGCCGGCTCAAGTCGCGGCTGCGCGGGCCGATACGGTACGCATCCCCCTGTTCCGTCGACACCCGGTTGCGCCGCTGCGCCGGCCCGTACCGGCGCACCCTGTTCGCCAGCCCGAACGAGGGCCCGGTATGCTGGCGCACGCGGGACCAGATACAGTTCACGGCGAAATCCGGACGCGTCATCACGATCACCCACGGACCCAACACGATCACTTGGTCGACGAGCCCCTCGCAGTGAAGCCGGTAACGGACGCCTCCCCCGACGGGCGGCACGCGGCCGCACGGCGCTGCACGGCACCGGCACTGTGGATCGCCGCCGCCCTGTGCCTCGCGGTCGCGGTGGCGATGCGCCTGTCGGACGTCGCGCGCATCGGCACGAAATGGCTCCTCGACCCGCTGTTCCACGGCACCTCGGACGGCGCTGCGCTGTTCCTGCTCGGCGGCATGGCGGCGATCATGGCCACCCTCGCCGTGTTCCGGCGAGCGGGCGCGGCATGGCTCGACCGTCCCGATGCCGGACATGTGCTGCTGGCGTTCGTCATGTTCGCCCATGGCATCGGCCTGCTCGCATTGTTCGGCTACCAGGAACGCCTGGAGCTGCCCTGGCAACTGGACGGCTGCCACTGGTCGGCCACCGGCAACACCTGCAACGCGCTGCTGCACAGCCAGCTCGGCCAGGCCGGACTGTCGACGCTGCTGCAGTCCTTCCAGGCCGGCACCGGCGATGCACTGCTCGCCCATGTGCCGGCGATGGAGCGATGGGCGATCGGCCTGCTGTTCGCCGGCGGCCTGCTGGCGACACTTGCCGCGGCACCCGGTATCGCGCGCCGCCATGGCTGGCATCCGCTGGCGATCGCGCTGTTCGGCTTCGCCGCGCTGGACTGCCTGAAGACAGTGATCGACGGCGGTGCCCTCGCCGGTCGCCTGCCGCCGTCGCTGCTGATGCTCGGGCTGATGGCCTGCGCCCGCGACACGGCGCACCTTCGCATGCTCGTGCGGCGCCACGGCCCGGCAGCGGTCGTGGTGCTGGCGGCCTGTGCCGTGTTCCAGGCCGCGATGGAAAGCGAGGGATCGGACGGCGCCATCGCAGGCTTCGCGACGCTGGTCGTGCTCTACGGTCTCGGGCTGCTGTGCTGGGCGTTCCGGGAGCAGGCGCGTGCGGGCGTGCGCATGGCCGCGCTGGTCGCGGGCTTCGGCTACCTCGCTCTGGGCTTTCTCGGCGATGCGATGTCCGGCATCGGCATGCTGCTGCGTCCGCTGCCGCTGCAGGCCCGCATCGTGGTGGTCGATTCCGAAGGCCGGGTCGCGCGCGACGCGAGCGAGGCGATGCGCGGCGCGACGCCGCTCGCGGTGTATCGTCGCTTCGGCGACGATCCGCTGAAGCCACGCCGGGTACTGATCGAGGCGGATCCCGCGGCGCTGCCCGCCGACCGACCGGGCCGCGAGTTCGCGTTCGCGCTGCGCTTCATCGACGGACGGCCGGCGGCCTCGACCACCACCGACGGGCTCTACACGCTGCTCGCCGCGACGCGCGTGCCCGACCGCACAAACACGGCGGTGTTCCTGTTCCGCACCGCCTCGCCGCTGATCCCGCCATTCTTCACGGCCACCTCGACCGAACTCGGGCGCAACAACTTCCACGTGCACATGAACCTGGTGGCCGCGGCGCTGCGCGCCCAGGGGCTGCACCAATTCGTGCTGATGCCGCTGGTGCATCCGGCCGACCGGGACCTGTTCCTGCCGCCGCGCCGGGGACGCGGCGGGGCGGACTGAGCCGGTTGCGGCACGCGACCCTGCGAGGCACACTGCGCGGGCTTCGCGACATGCTGCCATCCAGGCGCAGCCGATGCCGCAACAGGAGGAGCACCCGTGACCCATCGATCGTCCGCCGGCATGGCACGTGCCGGCGCCCTGCCCGCCGTCGCCCTGTCGATCGCGGCCCTTGCATCCCTCACGGCCCTTGCCGGCGACGCCGGCGCAGCCGATGCAGCCGCGGCCGAAACACAGGCCTATCCGTCGCGCCCGGTGCGACTGATCGCGGCAGCCTCGCCCGGTGGCGGCATCGACCTCCTCGGCCGCCTGCTCGCGCAGCGCCTGTCCGAGTCCTGGAAACAGCAGGTGGTCGTCGACAACCGCGCCGGCAGTGGCGGCCTGATCGCCACCGAACTGGTCGTGCGCGCGAACCCGGATGGCCATACGCTGCTTATGCAGAGCGTCGGCGTGTCGTATGTCGGCACGCTCAACCGCAACGCCCCGTTCGACGTGCTGCGCGACCTCGCACCGGTGGCGCTGGTGGCGAGCCAGCCCTCGCTGCTGGTCGTGCATCCGTCGGTGCAGGCGGCGAAGCTCGGCGAACTGATCGCGCTGGCTAAGGCGAAGCCGGGCCTGGTCACCTTCGGCTCCGGCGGCGCCGGCGGTGCCTCGCACATGGGTACCGAACTGCTCGCGAACGCCACCGGGATGAAGATGGTGCACGTGCCGTACAAGGGCACCGGGCCGTCGATGGCCGCGCTGCTGTCGGGCGAGGTGAACGTGGCGCTGATCGGCATCTCGACCGTCCTGCCGCATGTTCGCAGCGGCAAGGCGCGCGGGCTGGGCGTGAGCAGTGCCACGCGTTCGTCGCTGGCGCAGGACATCCCGACCATCGCCGAAGCGGGCGTGCCCGGCTACGAGTTCTCCGGCTGGTACGGCGTGCTCGCGCCGGCCAAGACGCCCAGGCCGATCCAGGAACGCATCAACGCGGGGGTGAACGCCGCGATCCGGCATCCGGAGATGCTGCAGCAGTTCGGCGGCAACGGCTTCGAGCCGCTCGGCGGCAGCATCGACGCGTTCCGCAAGTACTTCGCGGCGGAAGTGGCGAAGTGGAAGCGGGTCATCGCCGAGGCGGGCATCGGCAACCTCTGACGGCGTTGGCGAGCCGGGTCAGCCCTGGCCGCCCGGCTCGACCAGGCCCAGGTTCTCGATCGACGACCCGAGCTCGCCGCGTTCGATCCGGTGCACGATGTCGCACACCGCGCGGTTTGCGGGCGTCGGCACGCCGGCCTGGCGGCCGAGTTCCACCACCAGCCCGTTGATGTGGTCGGTCTCGGTGCGGCGCTTCTTCATCAGGTCCTGCAGCGCCGTGTTGCGCGAGGTCTTGCCGATGTGGCCGGCCAGCGTGGCCACCAGCTTGTCGGCGATGGCGCCCGGCGTGTTGCCGGCCTGCGCGCCGAACTCGGCCTCGGTCAGCCCGAAGATGGGCTGCAGCCGGTAGCCGTGCGCCGCGCCGACGGCGATCGTCTCGCAGCCGATGCGGCGGAGCAGTCCGGCGATCTGCGGGTCGCGGATGGCGTCGTACGATTGCACGCCCAGCATCGCGAACGGCGACAGGATCATGGCGTTGGTGACCAGCTTGGTCCACTTCGCATCGCCGATGCGCGCGGTGGTGGTCACCTGCCCACAGCAGGACAGCAACCCGCGCAGCATCTCGAGCCTGGGCGTCATCCGGCCGTCCAGTTCGCCGAGCGCGAACCAGGTGCGTTCGCGAGGCGTCTTGCGCAGGGTCTCGCCCGGCACGAACAGCTCGGCCGCGAGTTCGATGCAGGCCCCGACGGTACGTTCGCGCCCGACCACCGAGGCGATCGCCTCGTCGTTCATGCCGTTCATCAGGCCGACCACGACCGCGTCGGGCGCGAGGTGCGGCCGCACGAAGTCGGCCATCCATCGCGCATCCTGCGACTTCATGATGATCAGCGCGACGTCGCAGGTCTCGTAGCTGCGCCGATGGCTGGCGAAGTCGCACAGGTGCACCGCCTCGAGCGGCGGCGCACTTTCCTCGCCGTCGGGCAGGGTGATCTTCAGTCCGGTGCTGCGCAGCGCCTCGATCTGCGCCGGCCACGGGTCGACCACGATCGGTGCATGTCCTGCCCGGGCGAGGTCGGTCGCGATGTTGCAGCCGATGGCGCCTGCGCCGAGCACGACGATGTTCCGGGGCATTCAAGCGGGCCGTTTCGTTACCGATACAGACAGTGTATCGCAACGGACACGGGCGCGATGCGGCGGCCAGGAAGGCTGCGCAATGCCGGGAATCCCGGCCGTCCGGGCCATCACGGAAGGGAAAGACATGGGCAGCAAGGCATCCGCATTCACGGCCGTACTGGTTTCGACGCTCGCTGCATCGGCAGTGGCGGCCGACTATCCCGCGTCGCTTCGCGGCCGCTACGCGTACTCCGGCGGCGACTGCAAGTCACCGGCACTGGTGATCGAGCAATCGCGTCGATTCAACGATGTCGATGCCACGTGCACGCTGCGGGCCACCCCCGGCACGAGTGCCGCAAGGTTCGTCGCCGAGGAGCGGTGCAATCGCGAGGGCCGCGAGTGGACGCAGAAGACCGTGTTCGAACTGGACAAGGGAACGCTGAAGCTGACCGAGGGCCGGGACCAGGCGCAGTACCGGGCCTGCAACCCTGTCGCCGCGGGCGCAGCCGCAGCCGCGACCCCGGCAACGGTAACGGCAGCGGCAGCAGCAGCAGCAGGGACGGCACCCGCCAGGGCGGTGAACTGCAAGGTGTCTCCGGGCCAGGCGGGCGTGACCACGTTCCTGGACGGCGCGCTCACGCGGCCGGGCAACGCCATCCGCGACTTCGACGGCTACACGTTCCGCGTCACCGGAAGAATCCAGGTGAAGAAGGCCGAAGTGCTCGTCGGGCAACTGGTCCGCGCGGATGGCAGCATCTCGGAACCGAAGTCCTGGGCGATGGCCGACGAGTGGGACTGTCGCTGACGTCGGCTGCTGACGTCTGTCGCTGGCGCGTCGGCGGTTCGCGATCGTGGCTCGTCGCCACGTCCTGCATCGTCGATGGGGGCCACCATTGCGCCCCGGCGATGCAACCCCGTTCGATGGTAGGCCGTGGCAGATTCGAACTGCCGACCAACGGATTAAAAGTCCGCTGCTCTACCGGCTGAGCTAACGGCCCCCTGAACGAAGCCCGCGATTATAACGGCTCCGCGAGAAGACGCAAGGTCAGTCCTCGCGCATCATCCGCCAGTACTGGTATTTCATGGTCGCGGCGCAGCCGGCGACGATCGAGGCGAAGGTGATGAAGGACCCGAGCGCGAGCGTGGACAGTCCGGTGATGCCCTGCCCGATCGTGCATCCGAGCGCGGCGACCCCGCCGACCCCCATCAGCACGCCGCCCAGCATATGGTTTCGCATGTCCGCCGGCGAGGTGAACGACTCCCAGCGGAAGGTGCCCGTGGCCTTCGCCATCGCGAACGCGCCGGCCACCATGCCGACCACCGCCGCGATGCCGAAGGTGATGCGCAGCGAGCGGTCGGTCCACATGGTCAGCAGTTCGAGCGTGTAGGCCACCGGTGCGACGAAGCTGAACGACTCGGCGGCGCGCGAATTGGTCGCGTAGAAAGTGAGTTCGAGCGTGTCGGGGTTTTCGCGGTAGCCGAGGTTCGCGGTCACGAACCAGCCGGCGGCGACGACCAGTCCGACCACCAGCCCGCCGAGCATGCCCTCGCGGTTGCCACGGAAGTCGCGGCTGCCGAACACGAAGGCGCAGATCGCGGCCGCGAGCGCGGCGGCGCAGGCGAGCGCGAGCCCCGGCGAAGCGCGTGCGCCGGACAGCAGCGTCGGCAGGTCCTGCCCGGGGATCGACCACCGCTCGAAGTTCACCGCGACCGGCTGCAGCCAGTCGACCCGCCACTGCCCGAACAGCCCGCGCAGCGTCATCCACGCCGACAGGCCGAGGAACACCGCCACCACGACCGACTTCAGGTTGCCCGCCCCGATGCGGATCAGCGTCTTGCTGCCGCAGCCGGAGCCGAGCGTCATGCCGATGCCGAACAGCAGCCCGCCGACGACATGCGAGAGCCACATCAGATTCGGCGCCACGTAGATCGACTTGCCCAGGTCGATAAGCCCGGCCGCCTGCAGGCCGTTGGCCGCGAGCATCGCCACCGCGATCGCCAGCAGCCACATGCGCATGCGCGACAGGTCGCCGATGTTGATCCAGTCGGACACCGCACCCAGCGTGCAGAAATGCGTACGCTGCGCGACGGCACCGAACACGAAGGCGAGCAGGAAGCCGAGCGAGGCGACAAGCGTTCCGGTGTAGGGCGTGGCTTCGAGGTTCATGTCGCAAGGATCGGACGCGGCGGCGCGGAAATCAAGGGCTGCGAAACGCGTCGGCGGCCCGGCGCGCCCGCATCAGCCCTGGTAGCACGTGGGATCGGCGACGCCCGCCCGGGCGAAGCCGTCGCGACGCAGCCGGCAGGCGTCACAGCGGCCACAGGCAAGCCCGTCGTCGGTCGCCTGGTAGCAGGATACGGTCTGCGCGTAGTCGACGCCGAGCGAGGCGCCGAGCCGGATGATCTGCGCCTTGTCCATGTCGATGATCGGCGCCCGCACGTGCAGGCGCCGGCCCTCGACGCCCGCGCGCGTGGCCAGGTTGACCATCGCCTCGAACGCGGCAACGTAGGCCGGCCGGCAGTCCGGGTAGCCGGAATAGTCGATGGCGTTCACGCCGATGAAGATCTCGCTGGCGCCGAGCACCTCCGCCCAGCCCAGTGCGAGCGACAGCATCAGGGTGTTGCGCGCCGGCACGTAGGTGACCGGAATGCCCGGCTTCAAGCCGTCCACCGGCACGTCGATCGCGGCGTCGGTCAGTGCCGAACCGCCGAACTGTCCCGCGTCGACCCGCACCACGCGGTGCGCCGCCACCCCGATCGACGCCGCGACGCGTGCCGCCGCATCCAGCTCGGCACGGTGGCGCTGGCCGTAGTCGATCGACAGCGCATGCGCGGCGAAGCCGCCCGCCCTGACCACCGCCAGCACGGTGGCTGAATCGAGCCCGCCCGACAGCAGCACGACCGCCGGCTTCTGCGCGAACAGTGGCTGGGGCGTTGGGCCTGCGCCTGCATCATCGACCATCGGTCATCGTCCCTGCGCCTCGCCCCAGAGTTGCTTGTGCAGTTGCACCTGCATGCGTACCGGCAGGCGGTCGCGCAGGATCCATTCCGCCAGCCGGGCCGCCGGAAGCTGGTGGAACGACGGCGAGAACAGCACCGGGCAGCGCGCGGCGATCGCGTGCGTCTCGAGCATCGATTTCGCCCAGCCGTAGTCTGCCTCGTCGCACAGCACGAACTTCACCTCGTCGTGGTCGTCCAGTTGCGCGAGGTTCTCCCAGAGGTTGCGCGCCTGCTCGCCGGAACCGGGGGTCTTCAGGTCGAGGATGGTCGACACCCGGGAATCCACGCCCGAGATGTCGAGCGCGCCGCTGGTCTCCAGCGACACCGACAGACCGCGGTCGCACAGCGCGCGCAGCAGGGCGAGGCAGGCGCGCTGGGCGAGCGGTTCGCCGCCGGTGACCGTGACATAGCGTGCGCCGTGGGACTCGACCGCGGCCAGCACCGCGTCGAGATCCATCATCCGGCCGCCATGGAACGCGTACTCGGTATCGCAGTAGCCGCAGCGCAGCGGGCAACCGGTGAGCCGCACGAACACCGTCGGCAGGCCCACCCGGCTCGTCTCGCCCTGCAACGAGAAGAAGACCTCGGTGATGCGCAGCCGGACCGGCCCGGCAGCCGGTCCCGTCGGGCCCGGTCCGATCCCCGCCGGACTCGTCGCCTCCGCACTCATCGCGTCATTTCCGCGCGGCGAGCCTGCGCTTCGCGCGATCGGCAGCCTCGGACAGCGGATAGCGGGCCACCAGTTCCTCCAGCGTGCGGCGCGACGCAGCCGCCTCGCCGAGTTCCGCCTGCGAACTGGCGATGTTGAGCATCGCGTCGGGCACCTTCTCGTGGTCCGGCCAGGTGGCGATCAGTTGCCGCTGGCTCGCCATCGCCACGCGGTACTCGCGCAGGTTGAAGTGCGAGTCGCCGATCCAGTACTGGGCGGCGGGCGCAAGCCGGCTCTTCGGCCAGGTCTTCACGAACGACTGGAAGGCGCTGATCGCGCCTGCGAAGTTGCCGATGCGGCGCAACTGGTGGGCGGCATCGTACGTGCGTTGCTCGAGCAACGGATCGGCCGGTGCCGGTGCGATCGCGCTGTTCGCGGCCCCGGGCGGCAGGCCGGCCCCGGGCGGCAGGCCGGCA
>JAJTHE010000079.1 GCA_021298815.1 Betaproteobacteria bacterium
CGGACGACATGACCGATCCGTCGCCGGCGACCACCTTCGCCCACCTGGACGCCACCGTCGTGCTGTCGCGCGACATCGCATCGCTGGGCATCTACCCGGCGGTCGACCCGCTCGACTCCACCTCGCGCCAGCTCGATCCGAACGTGATCGGCGAAGAGCACTACAACGTGACGCGCGCGGTGCAGCAGACCCTGCAGCGCTACAAGGAACTGCGCGACATCATCGCCATTCTCGGCATGGATGAGCTGTCGCCGGAAGACAAGCTGGCCGTGTCCCGTGCGCGGAAGATCCAGCGCTTCCTGTCGCAGCCGTTCAACGTCGCCGAGGTGTTCACCGGCTCGCCTGGCAAGATCGTCGCGCTGAAGGACACGATCAAGGGCTTCAAGATGATCGTCGACGGCGAGTGCGATGCCCTGCCGGAGCAGGCGTTCTACATGGTCGGCACGATCGAGGAAGCCTTCGAGAAGGCCAAGACCCTGCAGTAAGCGCAGCACCGGACGCCGCAACGAACGCACAGAGCCCACACCGCCATGGCCAACACCATCCACGTAGACGTCGTCAGCGCCGAAGAGAGCATCTTCTCCGGCGAGGCCGAGTTCGTCGTCCTGCCGGGCGAAGCCGGGGAGCTCGGCATCTACCCGCAGCACACGCCGCTGATCACCCGGATCAAGCCGGGTGCGGTACGCATCAAGGTCGCGGGCAAGGACGACGAAGAGTTCGTGTTCGTGGCGGGCGGCATCCTGGAAGTGCAGCCGAAGACGGTGACCGTGCTGGCCGACACCGCCATCCGCGGCCATGACCTCGACGAGGCCAAGGCCGAGGAAGCGCGCAAGCAGGCCGAGGAGACCCTGCGCAACGCGAAGGGCCAGCTCGAAGTGGCCACTGCGCAGGCCGAGCTCGCCACGCTGGCCGCGCAGATCGCATCGATCCGCAAGTTCCGCCAGAAGCGCTGAACGCCGCACCCTCGCGCCGACGTCCGGTCCGGCCGTGTCCGAGGCGCATGGCAGAGCAGGTCCCCCGAACGCCCGTGCCTCTGCACGGACCTTCCCGCCTCGAGCCGCCGCTACAGTGAGGTGACCATGCGCCCGCTGACCAGTTTTCCGGCATCTGTCCGGGCCCGCGTCCGCGGGGTGCTGTTCGACCTCGACGATACGCTGACCACCGGCGGCCGCCTCACCAGCGACGCCTACCTGGCGCTGGAACGCCTGCATGACGCCGACCTGATCACCGTGCTGGTCACCGGCCGCCCGGCCGGATGGTGCGACCACATCGCGCGCATGTGGCCGGTGCAGGCGGTGGTGGGCGAGGGTGGCAGCCTGTGCTTCTGGCGCGACCCGCACACGAACCGGATGCGTCAGATGTTCCTCGACCCGGCGGATGTACGGCGTGCGAACCGTGCCGCGCTGGTCGATATCGCCAACCGTATCATCGCCGAGGTCCCCGGCTGCGCGATCTCCTCCGACCAGCCGTATCGCGAATGCGACCTCGCCATCGACTGGGCCGAGGACGTCGCCCGCCTGCCGATGGAGAAGGTCGACCGCATCCTGGCGATCATGCGCGAGAGCGGGCTGACCGCGATGGCCAGCGCGGGCCATGTCAACGGCTGGTTCGGCGACTACGACAAGCTCGGCATGACCCGCCGTTTCTTCCAGGAGGTGCTCGGCATCGACCTGGATGCCCAGCGCGAGTTCTTCGTGTACCTTGGCGACTCGCCGAACGACTGCCCGATGTTCAGGTACTTCCCGCATTCGATCGGCGTCGCCAATGTGATGGACGTGAAGGACAGGCTCGTGTCCCCGCCGACCTACATCACCGCACGGCGCAGCGGCGACGGTTTCTGCGAGGCCGTGGGCGCGCTGTTCGCGGTACGCTGATCTGAACCATCCGGCAACGACCGGGACCCACAGGAGGACCAGCACATGAAGTCCACGACCCCCGGGCCCGCGGGCGCAGCCCGCTTCGTCCACAACCTCTCGGTCGCGATGCTGGTGGCCGCCGCGAGCGACGCGCTGGCGCAGGCCTGGCCTGCCAAGCCGATCCGCATCGTCGTGCCGTATGCCGCCGGCGGTCCGCTGGACGATGTCGCGCGCACGATCGGCGTGCGCATGACCGAGACCTTCGGCCAGACCGTCGTGGTGGACAACCGCGGCGGCGCGGGTGGCAGCCTGGGCGCGGACATGGTCGCGCGCTCGGCGCCGGATGGCTACACGATCCTGCTCGGCAACTCGGGGCCGATGACGATCAACCCGAACCTGATGAAGAAGATACCGTACGACGCGGTGAAGGACTTCGCGCCGATGTCACTGGTGCTGAACTCGCCGATGCTGATGGTGGTGCATCCGTCGCTGCCGGTGAAGACCGTCGCCGACCTGGTGAACCTCGCGCGCAAGCGGCCGAACGAACTCAACTACGCCTCGGCCGGCGTCGGTAACCTGCAGCACCTCGGCATGGAATCGGTGCAGGCCAGCGCCGGCATCCGCATGAACCATGTCCCCTACAAGGGTGCCGCGCCGGCGTTCATCGACATCTTCGGCGGGCGCATCGAACTGATGTTCGCGAACATCGTCGGCGCGATGCCGCATGTGAAGGCCGGCAAGCTGCGCGCGATCGCGGTGTCCTCCGCGAAGCGCTCCAGCGCGCTACCCGACGTGCCGAGCGTCGGCGAAACCATCAAGGGTTTCGACATGACCGCATGGATGGGCCTGTTCGGCGCGGCGGGCACGCCGAAGGACATCGTCAACCGGGTGAGCAGCGAAGTCGCGCGTATCGTGCAGCTGCCCGACGTGCGCACCCGCATGCTCGGCCAGGGTGCGGAGCCGGTCGGCGGCACGCCGCAGGAACTGGCCGACCTGATGGCGCGCGAGACCGCGCTCTACGCGAAGATCATCAAGGCGTCGGGCATACAGGCGGAGTAGGCGACCGGCCGGCCGCGGGGTTTCAGCCGTCGACCTTGATCCCGGCCGAACGCACGATGCGCGCGAACACCTCGATCTCGCTGCGGATGGCGGCACCGTACTGCTCCGGGCTGTCGAGCAGCGGCTCGAAGCCCTGCGCCAGCATGCGCTTGCGCAGGTCGTCGTTCTTCACCGCGGCGACGATCGTCGCATGCACGCGCTGCACGACCTCGCGCGGCACGCCGAGCGGGCCGACCAGCCCGTAGCGGCCGTCGACCGGCGGTACCTTCAGGCCCTGTTCCACCAGCGTCGGCAGGTCGGGCGCGAACGCCGAGCGCTGCGCGCCGGCCGCAGCGATCAGCCGCAGCTTGCCCGCCTTCGCGAACGGCTCGGCCGCCGGCAGCGCGACGACCAGGATGTCGGTCTCGCCGCTGATCAATGCGGTGAGCGACGGACCCGCGCCCTTGTACGGGACATGCAGCATCTTCGTGCTGGTGGCGGCGAGCAGTATCTCGGTGGCGAGATGGCCGATGGTCGCCGCGCCGGAGGATGCATAGGCGAGGAAGCCGGGCTTCGTGCGCGCGATCGCGATCAGGTCGGCGATGCCTTTCGCCGGCACGCGCGGGTTCACCGCGAGCACGTACGCGGTCATCGCCATGCTGCCCATCGGCACCAGGTCCTTCACCGGGTCGTAGCCGACCTTCGGCTGCATCAGCGGGCCGATGACCAGGCTCGAGTTGTTGCCGATGCCGAGCGTGTAGCCGTCCGGCGCCGACTTCGCGACCGCTTCCATGCCGGTGGTCGCGCCTGCGCCCGGCCGGTTTTCGACGATTACCGGCTGCGCCCACAGCTCGCCCAGCTTCGGCCCCACCAGGCGCGCGATCAGGTCGTTCGGCCCGCCGGGCGCGAACGGCACGACGATGCGCACCGGCTTGATCGGAAAGGACGCAGCCTGTGCCGCTGCTTCACCGGCGTGAAGCGTGATCGTGGCGGCGGCAGACATCGTCGCCAGGACTGCGGTGGCACGAGCCGGGTTGCGTCTCATTGTTCGGCCTTCACCCCGGCCTGCTTCACCAGCTTCACGTACTTGTCGAGGTCGCGGTTGAAGAACTGCACGAACTCGCTGCCGCCGAGGAACACCGGGTCCGCGCCATCGCGCTCGAGCGCGGCGCGCACGCTCGACGAGCCGTGGGACTTGCGCACCTCGGCCACCAGCCGCTCCTGGATCGGCGCCGGCGTGCCGCCCGGTGCGAAGATGCCGTACCAGATGTCCATCGAATAGCCGGGGAAGGTGGCGGCGATCGGATCGATGCCGGGCAGCGTCTTTGCCGGATTGGGCGTGGTCACCGCGAGCGCGCGCAGGCGGCCGGCGCGTACCAGCGGCAGCGCGCTCGGCGCGGTGGTGATGCCCATGTCGAGGTCGCCGCCCATCAGTGCGGTCATCATCGGCACCGCACCCTTGTACGGGATGTGCGTCATGCCGATGCCGGCCGACAGCCGCAGCAGCTCGCCGGACAGGTGTCCGCTGGTGCCTGCGCCATTGGTGCCGAAGTTCAGTCCACCCTTCGAGCGCTTCCCCCAGGCGACGAGGTCCTTCATGTTCTTCATCGGCAGCGACGGATGCACCAGCACCACCAGCGGTGCACTCGCCACCAGCGCCAGCGGCGCGATGTCGGTGCGCACGTTGTAGGTGAGCTTCTGGTACAGCGCCGCATTGATCACCAGCGAGTTCGAGGTGAGCATGATGGTGTAGCCGTCGGGCGTGGCCTTGGCGGTGGCTTCGGCGCCGAGGTTGCCGCCGGCCCCTGCGCGGTTCTCGACCGTCACCGGCTGGCCGAGCCCCTCGGCGATCTGCGCGGCGAAGGTGCGCGCGAGCTGGTCGGTGCCACCGCCGGGCGGGAACGGCGCGATCATGCGCAGCGCGCGGCTCGGATAGGCAGCCGTGGCCGATTGCGCGATCGCCTGTCCGGCGACCACCATGCCGGACAGCGCGGTGACGGTCGCGGCAACCATGGCGGCGCGCCGCGGCGGGCCGGCAGGAAGTGTCATCGTCATTGTCGTTGCTGCTGCCATGTTCGCTCCTCCTCGGGACCCCGGATGTTAAGGCGAGTCGACCCGGCGTGGCGCGCGCGATAATGGCGGTCCCGATTCCCCGCCAACCTTCCGGAGCCCGCCATGACCGCTGCAAAGACCCGCGCCGATGCGATGGGCAACCTCGAGATGCTCGAGCGTGCGATCGCGGACAGTCCGTACGACGCAGTGGTGGCGGTGTCGCCGGAAAACGTCCGTTACGCGGCCGACGTGCATATCGCGACCCAGCGCAGCATCCGCGACCGGCTCGCCTTCGTGGTCTGTCCGAAGGGCGGTACGCCGGTGCTGCTGGTGTGCGTGATCGAAGCGGCCTACGCGAAGAAGAACAGCTGGATCGCCGACGTGCGCGGCTACCAGGAGTTCGAGCCCGGTCCGGTGAAGGCGCTGGCCGGACTGCTGCACGAACTGAAGCTCGACGCATCGAAGGTGGCGATCGAGACCGAGTACCTCGCGGCCGCGTACTATAACGACCTCGTCGCACGTTGCCCGAAACTGCAGGTCGGCGCGGCCGAGCCGGTGTTCGCCCGAGCGCGCATGCACAAGACGCCGGCCGAGCGCGCGCAGATCATCGCCGCCTTCCATGCGACCGAGAAGGCCTTCCTGCATGCGTTCAGCTCGGTGAAGGTGGGCGACACCGAGAAGCAGATCGCCGTGCGCCTGGCCGAGCGCATGCTCACCGAGGGCGCGGACCAGGTCACGTCCAACTACTGCAATGCAGGTGCCAACACCGGTTTCCCGCACATGGTGCCGTCGTCGTACCGGGTGAAGCCTGGCGACCTCGTGAAGTCCGATTCCGGCGGCATGTTCCGGCAGTACTTCTCGAATGTCGGCCGCACCGCTGTCGCCGGCAAGCCGTCCGAGAAAGACATCACGATCTGGAAGCACCTGCGCGATATCCACCATGCGGTGATCGAGCAGTGTCGGCCGGGACGCACCGGCGCCGAACTGTTCGCGCTGGCGAAGTCGATGCAGGAGAAGGCCGGGCTCGCATTCCCCTATTCGCACAACGGCCACTCCCTCGGCCTGAACATCCACGAGCACCCGATCATCAACGCCCAGGAGACCCGGCCCTACGAGCCCGGCATGATCACCACCGTCGAGACCCGCGCCCGCTGGCCCGGCGAACTCGGCTACCACATGGAAGACATCATCGAGATCACCGACGGCGCCCCCATCTGGCACGCCACCCACTTCCCCAACGAAGACCTCCTCATCGTCGGCTGACCGAACAATTCGGCTCAGAGACGAATTTCCGGAATAACTCGGGTCAGAGACGAATTTCCGATCCGCCCGTGCCGAGTATCCGGAAATTCGTCTCTGACCCGATTTATTCCGTCAGGAGCCCTGGGCCTTGATACCGGAGTTGCGGATAACGGGGCCCCAGCGTTCGAACTCGGCGCGGAAGAACGCCGAAAATTCCTCGGGCGTCATCGGTCTCACGATCGCGCCGTCGTCGACCAGGCGCTTGAGGACGGCCGGGTCGGCGAGCGACTGGTTCACCGCGGCATTCAGCCGCAGCACGATCTCGCGCGGCGTCTTCGGCGGCAGGTGCAGGGAATACCAGGTGGTCATGTCGTAACCCTTCACCGTCTCGCCGATCGACGGCACGTCGGGCAGGGCGCCGGAGCGGGTCGCCGAGGCGATGCCGATCGCGCGCAGCCGGCCGGCGCGCATCAGCGGCGCACCCGAAGGAATGGTCACGAACATGGACATCACCTGGCCGCCGATCAGGTCGCTGATCGCCGGTGCGCCGCTGCGGTAGGGGACATGGGTCAGCCTGATCCCGGTCATCTGCTGCAGCACGACCGCATTCAGGTGCTGCGACGATCCGACGCCGGACGAGGCATAGGTGAGCTCTTCCGGCCGCGACCGGGCCAGCGCCAGGTACTCCTTCAGGCTCTTCACCAGCA
Organism: Betaproteobacteria bacterium; assembly: GCA_021298815.1. Taxonomy (GTDB): domain Bacteria; phylum Pseudomonadota; class Gammaproteobacteria; order Burkholderiales; family CAIKXV01; genus CAIKXV01. The sequence goes on from JAJTHE010000079.1 coordinate 6,896, forward strand.
GCGACGGATGCACCGTGAACACGTTCGGCACCAGCGTCAGCAGTGCAACATGGGTCTGCTCGCGCGGGTCGTAGGGCAGCTTCTCGAACAGGTAATGGTTCAGCACATGGCTGGACAGCCCACCCAGGGTGACCGTGTAGCCGTCCGGTGCCGCCTTGGCACCGAAATCCGCGCCGATGATGCCGGAGGCGCCGCCGCGGTTGTCGACGATGATCTGCGTGCCGAGGATCTCGGCCGCTCGCTGGGTGATCACCCGGGACACGATGTCCGCTGCGCCCCCCGCGGCAAACGGCACGATCCAGCGGATCGGCTTCGACGGCTTCCAGTCCGGTTGCGCGGCGGCCACCAGCGGCACGCAGGCGCCGCAGGCAGCGATCAGCAGGGAAAGCGGGTGCATACGGGTCATCGTTCTGTCCTCGTCGGAATACTCGTGCCTGCCGTGCCGCTCAGGAATCGGCCTGGATCTTCGCCTCGCGTACCAGCTTCGCCCAGCGCGCCAGTTCCGCCTTGATGTGCGCTGCGAACGCCTGCGGGGTACTTCCGACCGGGACCGCACCGTCAGTGAGCAATTGCTCACGCATCGCCGGAAGGCGCACGATCCGGCCGAGTTCGTTCGCCAGCCGCTCGACCACCGCCGCGGGCGTGCCCGATGGCGCGACGACACCGTACCAGGACGCCGTCTCGTAGCCGGCCAGTCCGCTCTCGGCCACCGTCGGCAGGTTCGGGACGACCGGCGAGCGTACCGCGCCCGAAGTTGCCACCGGACGGAGCTTGCCGGCGCCCACATGCAGCAGGATGGCCACCACGCTGCTGAACATCAGCTCGACCCGCCCGGCCAGCAGGTCCTGCAGCGCCGGCGCGAAACCCTTGTACGGCACGTGCTCCATCTTCACCTGCGCCAGCGAGGCGAACAGTTCGGTCGCCATATGCGACGAACTGCCCCGGCCGTTGGACGCGTAGTTCAAGCTGCCCGGCCGCGCCCGTGCGAGCGCGACCAGGTCCTTCACCGACTTCACCGGCAGAGACGGGTGCACCACCAGCAGCAGTGGCGCGGTGGCGAGCAGGCTCACCGGCGTGAAGTCCCTCACCGGGTCGTAGGGCAGCTTCCCCCCGAGCGCGGGATTGATGCCGTGCGATGCGACACCGGCCAGGAACAGGGTGTAGCCGTCGGCCGGTGCACGCGCCGCGAGGTCCGCGCCGATCGTGCCGCCGGCGCCGGGCCGGTTGTCGATGTTGACCGGCTGGCCGACGGCCTCGGCGAGGCGCTGCCCGACCGCGCGGGCGACCGTGTCGTTGCCGCCGCCGGGCGGGAATGGCACGATCCAGCGGATCGACTTCGATGGCCAGGCCTGGGCGAGCGCCGGGGCGACGGATACGACCGATGCCCCCGCAAGCCCGAAAACGGCGGCGGCAAGTGCATGGCGGACGGGTACGGCAGGGAGATGGAGGCGCACCGAGGACTTCCAGGAACGTAAGCCGCGCGGTCATGCGGCACCGACGCGTATTCTGCGGCAGCGCGGACTTCCGTGCACCTGCGCTGCACCCCTGCGCGCGGGCGGCGCCAACCCGGCAGAATGGCACCTGTCCGGACGCCGGTCCGGACGCCCGACCCGACCGCCCAGCCA
>JAJTHE010000154.1 GCA_021298815.1 Betaproteobacteria bacterium
GTGGTTCTCCATCGGCGCGGAGCAGCGCAAGCTCGCGCTCGATCTCGGCGCGCCGCCACTCATCCGCCCGCGCGGCACGCTGAGCCTGCCGATCAGGGTCGGGAACATTCCGGCCGGCGAGGAAGCCTTCGTCACGGTCGCAGCTGTCGATAACGGCATCCTGAACCTCACGCGCTACCAGCCGCCGAACGCCACCGCGCATTTCTTCGGCCAGCGGCAACTCGCGGGCGAAATCCGCGACCTCTATGGCGCGCTGATCGCCGACTTGCGGCCGCAGCCTATCACGTCGACTGCGTAGTGCGTTCCGATGTCGCGTGTCCAATCGAAAACGAGGGGGGAGGTGTGTCTCGATGAAGGCGAATTCAGTGTTTTTCCCGCTCACCAACCCAAGCGCGCGCCTGGACAAGGGCCGAAGACTGGCCGCGTCTGAATCCGCTTGTCGAAATCCCAAAACCAAGGCAGTTGTAGTCTTGATCCGGCGTTCATCCGGGGGATGTCGGTGTAGGGAGAGATCATTACCACTCGCCGCAACGTTCTGACATCAGCGAAAGCCGCAGGGGCGTTGCTCGCGCTCGGGCCGGCCGCCGTCACCGCCTCAACATCCGCCCGCGCACAGGAAACGAAGGCCCCGGGCCCGAGCTGGCACAGCCAGTCACTGACCACTGAAACCGTTACCGGGCCCAACGGCTCGATCACCACCCCCACGGCGCTAAGCGTCAACCCGCGGATGGGTATGACGGAAACGAAAATTGCCGAACCAGTCGCCCCCGGCGTGTATGCCCTGCGCGGCTGGGGCATCGCGCACAGCTTCGCCATCGAAGCGCCGAACGGGTGGATCATCGTCGATACCGGCAACTCCACCCAGGCTGCCGCCGAAATGCGCGAGACGCTCGAACGCGCGGTTGGCAAGAAGATCAAAGTCGCAGCCATCCTGCTCACCCACTGGCACTACGCCGACGGCACAGCCGCGTGGCTGGACGAGGGTACAGAGATCTGGGGGCACGAGCACCTGGACCGCAACCGAATCGCCTCCGGCAGCATCGGCGTCATTGGTGGCTATCTCTTGTCGCGCGCAACCGCGCAGTTCGGCGTGTTCCACCCGACGACGGGCCCCGACGCGTTTCCGAACGCTCTCAGCTTCACGCCGGATAAGTTCTTGCTCGTGTCGAGCTACAAGCCGCCGACGAAGTTGTTCCCAGACGGCAAGGTCATCGACGTGGTCATCGCCGGCGAGCCCATCGAGGTTGCGCCGTGTCGCACGGACGTGATGGACAGCGTCGCGTTCTACTTCCCGCAGCGCCGGCTGATGGTGACCAACTTCCTGGTCATCGAAACCATCTTCAACATCTACACGCTGCGCGGCGGTGCCTTCCGGAATCCCGAGGTTCTAGTCAGCGACACGCGCTGGGTCGAGTCCAAGAACGCTGAGATCCTGCTGGACATCCACAATCAGACGCTCCGGGGCGAGAAGGTCGTGCGGGAGGCGCTGGAGCGCTCCATCGACTCGGTCCAGTTGATCCATGACCAGGCACTGCGCCTGATCGCCAGCGGCCTCGGTCCCCGCGAGGCTGCAGAAGCGCTCTACATGCCCCGGAACCTGCGCAGGTCGCGTGAGGGCTACGGGCAGGTCGAGAGTCACGTCCGGCAGATCTACAACGGCAACATCGGCTGGTTCGACGGGGACGTCTACGACATCAATCCGCTTTCGGTCAAAGAAGAAGCCGAGCGCACGGTGGAGGCGATGGGCGGCCGCGCGGCGGTGCAGAAGATGGCCACGCGGGCGGTGGCCGATGGCGGGCTGGCGAACTGGCGCTGGGCACTCAAGCTCACCTCGTTGCTGCTGAAGCTCGATCCCACCGACGCGACCGCGCGGCAGGCGCGCACGACGGCCGCCCGCGCCCTCGGCCAGCGTACCGACTCGTCCAACGCGCGGGGCTTCTACATCACTGAGGCACTACAGATGGAGGGCAAGCTCCTCGTGCAGGAACAACCGCAGACGATGGACGGGATCCGCAAGTTCCTCAGCACGCCGCGGGCCGAGCGCCTGACGGCCGTCTCCGCCGAGCAGAACCTCCAGTTCGTCCGTTACCTCGTCGATCCGCGCAAAGCCGAGGGCCAGCGGCTGGTCTTTACACTCGCGGCGGAGGGCGACCCGCAGATCAGGCGGGTCGAACTGCGCAACAGCGTGCTTGTGATCTCCAACACTGACGCGAAGGCCGCCGCCCACGTCGACTTGACGCGGAGCGAGTTGGCAAATTTCGTGCTTGGCAAGGGTGCGCCGGCGAAGGCCGGCGACGCGCTAACCGAGCTGGATCGTGTGCTGGATCGAAGCCGGCTGATGCCACCAACGACGCCCATCCCGGCGGTGCTCGATGCCAAGGGCGACCTGAAGTACAACGACGGTCTGCAACACTAGCCGCGCTTCGTACGGGTGGGCCGGGCGGATAACGCGCCGGTCCCGGGCCTTGTCGGCCGGCGCAGTGCGGCGCCGATCCTCTTCGAGGCGTTCCAGCGCGCGGGATTGCAGCCCGGCATTCCACCCCGCCCGCCGGAGGCGATCGTGGCGCGCA
>JAJTHE010000099.1 GCA_021298815.1 Betaproteobacteria bacterium
CGGCGCCAGCGTGAGCCGGGACGCGAAGTTGGCCAGCGCGAGATGGCGTGGGGACAGCGCCGCGCGGCGCCATGCCAGGGTCATCGTATCGACCGTGTCGGCATCCATACCGTACTTCTTCAAGGCCGCCGAATGCGACAGGATGCACACCTCGCAGCGGTTCTCGACGCTGGTCACCAGCGCGAGCAGTTCCCGTTCCAGCGGCGGCAGCAGGCCGTCGGGCGCGCGCATCAGCCTGTCGAGGTAACCCTGGTACAGCGCGAGGCGGCCGGGTCCGAACGGCAGGCGCAGGAAACTCCGGATGAAGCCGAGGCGCTGGACACTTTCCTGCTGCAACTGCGCGACATCGGGCGCCCATTGCGCGGGATCCGCAATCTTCAGCCACGAAAACAGGCCTTTGGGGGCATTCGTGGCGGTTTCCGGCTTTTCGGTTTCGCGGTCCATCTGGTTGCCTCCTTCGGCGGATATCGGTCGATGTTCGACCCTAGCATTTCCGACCGTAGCCGGCATGCGCCCGGCGCGGCGCGCGCGCACCGTACCTGCCGCCTCAAGTCGCTGCGGTTCCTGCCGATCAGACTGGGTGTCGCTGCGAACGACATCCCGACGGCCGTCGGCCTCGGGCAAGAAGGGCGCGGACCCGCCGATTCGGCTGAGTGCCGGAGAAACCGATGAAGATCGAACAATTCACTGCCTACCGGACGCCTGCCCCAGGCGATCTGGCTTCGCTGGCAGCGATCACGCCCGACCTGGTCCTCGCGTTCGGCTCGGTCTCGCGCATGGCCGAGCCGGGCCTGCTCGAAGCGCTCCGGGACGCCTTTCCGGCGACCGTGCTCGCCGGCTGTCCGACTGCGGGCGAGATCGGCGACCTGGGCGTGACCGACCAGATGCTCGGCCTCACCGCCGTGCGTTTCGACCAGCCCGGCGTCACCCTGGCAACCACGGACCTCGCGTCCATGGCCGACTCGTTCGACGCCGGGGTGAGGCTCGCGCTGGACCTCCCGGTCGAAGGCCTGCACAACGTGCTGGTGTTCGGGCTGGGCGTGGACATCAACGGCAGCGCCCTGATCGCCGGCCTGGCGAGCTGCCTGCCGGCGGGTGTCGCGATCGCCGGCCGGCTGGCCGGCGATGGTGGTGCCTCCACCCGCACCCTGACCCTTTCCAGCCGCGCGGTCAGCGATCGGCAACTGGTCGCGGTCGGCCTGCATGGGCCGCGCACGCATGTCACCTACGGATCGTTCCATGGCTGGAAGCCGTTCGGTCCCGCGCGCCGGGTCACGCGGGCGGAGGGCAACGTCCTGTTCGAACTCGACGGCGCGCAGGCCGCCGCCGAGCAGGCCCATGGCGGCAGCGAGGCGAGCGGCGACAGCCTCGCCCTGCTGGTGAGCTGCGTCGGCCGCAGGCTGGTAATGGGCGCGCGCGTCGACGAGGAAGTCGAGGCGGTGGCGGCCGTGTTCGGTTGCAACACGCGCGTCGCCGGCTTCTACTCCAGCGGCGAGATCAGCCCACTGCTCGCGTCGACCGAGTGCTGGCTGCACAACCAGACCATGACCATCACCTTGCTGCGGGAGTCGGCCTGAATCCGCTGATGTCGAACGCGCCCGCCGCCAGGATGCATCCGATGCTCCTGCGGCAACTGCGGTGCAGCCTCGGGATCGACGGCGCCGCCGGGCTTGCTGCCCTCCCCGCGCTCGCGGGCGACCCGGCGCTGTGCGATGCGCTGGTCCGGCTGGTCTCGATGGTGTCGGACAGCTACCAGCAGTTCGACCGCGACCTCGCGCTGCGCACGCGCAGCCTGGAACTGTCGTCGGAGGAGCTCACCCAGGCCAACGAGCGCCTGCGCGAAGAGGCCGTGGCCCAGCGTACGGTGCTCGATACGCTGCACGGGAGCGCACGCGAGCTGCTGCCCTACCGGCTCCCGACCGACGTGGCCGCCCCGCAGTCCGAGGATCTGCTCGAACTGGCGACCCTGCTGCGTGGCCTGGTGCACCAGAGCAGGCAGGCCGAACTCGCGCTGGCCGAGAGCGAACGCAAGTTCCGCGGGCTGGTCGCCAACCTCCCGGGCTGCGTCTACCGGCGCGGTGCCGGCCGCGACGACACGGTGGTGTTCCTGTCCGAGGGCGTACAGGCGCTGACCGGCCACCCCGCACGGGCCTTCATGGAACGCGAGCGCGACCTGGCGTCGCTGGTGCTGCCGGAGGACCTGCCGAGGCTGCGGCGCGCGATCATCCGGGCGACCCGCCGCCATGCCGGCTACGAGGTCGAGTACCGCATCCGCCATGCCGACGGCAGCGTGCGCTGGGCACTGGACCGGGGCCAGGGGGTGCGCGACGCCGACGGCAACCTCCTCTACCTCGACGGGGTGGTGCTCGACCACACGATGACGCGGCTCGCGCAGGGGCAGACGGCACGTGCCCAGGCCCAGTTGCAGAGCGCGCTGGAAGTACTCGATGCCGGCTTCGTGATGTACGACGAACAGGATCGGCTTGTGGTCTGCAACAGCCGTTACCGCGACGTGTCGCCGATCGTCGGGCTCGGACCCCATCCTACGGTGCACGAGGTGATGCGGTCGTTCTATCGCGGCGGCCTCGAAGGCGTCGATCGCAGCCTGTCCGAGGAAGCCTGGCTGTCCGGACGCATCGCGATGCACCGGGCCCTCGACGACGGGCCGCGCGTGCGCGAAGTGACCCTCGGCGGCCGCTGGTACCGCGTCCACGAAAGCCGCTCGCACGATGGCCTGACGGTGGGCCTGCGCACCGACATCACCGAGTCGCGCCGGCTAACGCAGGAACTGCGCGGGGCCAGGGATGCCGCTGAAGCCGCGTCGCGCGCCAAGACCCGCTTCCTCGCCAACATGAGCCATGAACTGCGCACACCGCTCAATGCGGTGATCGGCGCGGCGCAGCTGCTGCAGGCCGGCCATGCCGGCGCGGGCAGCGCTGAACCAGGGCCCGATGCCGGCCAGGTACACCTGGTCGAGTCTATCCAGCGCAGCGGCCTGAACCTGCTCGGCCTGATCGAGAACATCCTGGACCTGTCGCGCATCGAGGCCGGGGAACTGGCCCTGTCGATGGAGGACTTCCACCTGCTCGACTGCGTCGATACCGCGCTGGCGACAGCGTCGATCACCGCGCGCGAGAAGGGCCTGGAGATGTGCTGCATCGTCGATCCTGCGCTCGCGGCCTGGCGGCATGGTGACCCGCTGCGGCTGAGGCAGGTTGTGCTGAACCTGCTCGGCAACGCGGTGAAGTTCACGCCGGCCGGCGGCATCACCTTGAAGCTGGGAGGTGGCGAACGATCGGACGAGCTTCGCATGTCCGTGTCCGACACCGGAGTGGGCGTCGGCGAGGCCTCGCTGGCGCAGATTTTCGAGCCTTTCCGGCAGGCGGACGATGGCGCCAATCGCCGGTTCGGTGGCAGTGGCCTCGGCCTGTCGATCGTGCGCCAGCTGGTCGAGGCGATGGACGGCACGATCGCGGTGCACAGCCGCCTCGGTGAAGGGACCTGCTTCGAGCTCAGCCTGCAAATGGCACCGGCGCGCACGCCGCCGTCGGATCCGCCGGCGCTCGGACTGGACGTCGGGTTCTACGAGCCGCACGATGGGTCGGCCGCAGCGCTCGCCAACCAGTTGCAGCGGCTGGGATGCACGCCAGTCCGCCTGCGCAGCGCGGCCGATGTCGATCTCTGGCTTGGCGCGCTCGCGCAGCCTGCGCTGGCCTGGATGCTGGCCTGCTGCGACGGACCCGATGCAGGGCCCTTGCTGGAACGCGCGGCAGCGCGCCTCGACGCCACGCGCATGTTGGGCATGACCGACCGGCAGGGCAGCGATGCCTGCCGCCACGTCGGTTCGCGCACGCTCGCGCGCAGCGTGACGAAGCCGGTGCTGCGCACGGCGCTCGTGAGCGAACTCGGTCGGCGGTCCCCTGGATTGCCCGTCGGCGACCCCTGCCCCGGCAACGCCGAGGCCGCAGGCATGCCGGTGCAGCGCGCCCATGTGCTGGTGGTCGAAGACGATCCTCTCAACCAGACCATCGTCTGCCGTCTGCTCGGCCATGCCGGCTACCTCAGCACCGCGGCCGCCGACGGAACGCAGGCGCTTGCCCTGCTGCGCACGCGCACCTTCGACCTGGTGCTGATGGACTGGCAGATGCCCGACATGGACGGGCTGGAGGTGGCGCGCCGCATGCGTGCCGGCCAGGCGGGCACCGCAGCGGCATCGATCCCGATCGTGGCGCTGACAGCGAACGCGTTCGCACAGGACCGCGTGGCCTGCCTCGCCGCAGGCATGGATGACTTCCTGACCAAGCCGGTGCTGGCGGAAAGTCTGCGCACGACGGTAGCCCGCTGGATCGCCCTCGGCGCGTCGGCGGGTTCCCGGGCAATGCCCGCTTCATCGCCTGGTGTCGGGTCTGGCGCGCCGGCGGCCGTGGCAGGGCTGGCGGGCGCACCGCCGGCCGATTTCCCCTGCTTCGATCCCTCGGTGCTCGCCGAACTTCCGATGGTCGAGGACGGCAGCGATCCGGGCTATGCGGACGAGCTGCTCGACCTGTTCCTGGACGACGCCCGGGCCCTGATCGGAGAGATGGAGGCCAGCGTCGCAGCCGCAGACTTCGCCGCGCTGAAGCGTGCGGTGCATACGCTGAAGTCCACCGCCGGTGCCGTCGGCGCGACGGCGCTTGCTGCACAGGCGGCGGCGTGCGAAGCGCTGTTGCGCGCGGAGGCTGCGCCGGATGCCGGGATCGCCGGCGCCCTGCGCCGCGGACTGTCTTCGTTCGAGCAATCGCTCGCCGCAGAACGCATGCGCGGCGCTGCGGGCGGCCGCCACTGGCTCAGCGTCCCAGGTTGAGCAGGCGGCGGGCGCCGTCGAACACGCTGCGTGCGGGATTGGCCGCCGGCCGCGGCCCGGCATCCTCGCCGGCATTGCCGGCGCGAGGGCCGGACAATGCCGTGCGGCAGGGCGCGGGATCGGCCGCACGCCGGTTGAGCAGCGCCTCGGCGATCAGCGAAAGGCCGCCGGTGGCCACCGCTCCTCCGACGCTCGCCGCAGCGCGCAGTGTCCCGGCTGCATCGAGGGCGAGGCCGGGCGCGCGCAGCGCCCCGGTGACGCGCACCAGTTGCGCAAGCTGCCCTGCCCCGACGCCCAGTCCTTCCTTGACGGTCGGCCGGATCACCAGGTCCAGCGTCTCGTCGCGCAGGTCGATCCGGCCGGCAGCGACCACGTTCGTCCTGCGCGTTTCGTAGGCGATCGAGCGGTCCACGGTGACCACGCCGGCACGCGCGGGCAGCCGGGCGGCGGCGCAGTGCAGTTCGGTGGCGCGATCTGCCGCATGGAACGGGTTGATCGCCGAGAACAGCCTGACCAGCAGGTCGCCGCCGAAATCCAGCCCACCCGCGCCGATGCGTGCCGGACCCGTGGAGACCTGCAGTTCGCCCGTGGCGCTGGCGGCCAGCGCGCGCGGCGTCGAGCCGGTGCCCGTGTAGTCGAGCGCGAACGCGGTACTGCCGCCGGTCAGTCGCACGCCGCCGCGCGATGCGGTGAGCTTCTCCAGCGAAAGGCCGCTGCCGCTCGCCTTCAGTCGCAGCACCGGTCGTACGGTCGAGGCCTCGATGTCGAGCATCGCCTCTGCGCCGCCGTCCGCCAGCCGGAGCTCGGTCGCCTGCAGCCACGCCCGTCCGTTCTTCGCGCCAGCCTTGATCGCCAGCGGCGCGACCTCCAGGCCATTGCGCAGGCGCAGCGTTGCCACCCGCACCGTCGCCTCGAGGTCGTGCGCCGCGAGCAGCGCAAAGGGCAGGCGTGTCTCCGGGAACAGCCTGCGATCCCGCGCCGTGCGGTCGGGCGCCGGCGGCGCGAACCCGGAAAGGTCGATCGTGCGTGCCGACAGCTCGAGGGTCGCGCGTGGCCGGCCACCCGGGCTGCCACCCTGCCACGACGCACTGCCGCGCAGGGCCTGGTTGGCCAGATCGAGGACCAGCGGGTCCATGGTGAGCGCGCTGCCGCGGCCCCGTGCATGGAACTCGATCCCGACCGGCGAGGGCAGCGAGAGCGCTGCGCCGGACAGCTTCGACAACCCGCGCCATCCCTGGATGCCCGCGGCCACCTTGAGGTCCAGGGGGCCGTCGCGGTCGAAGGAGAACCGGCCGTGCACGGCGACCTTCACGCCCTCGGTGGAGAACACGAGGTCCACCGGCGAATTGCGCGCATGCGACCGGATCGCTCCTGAATCGGGTACGGTGCCGGCCAGCTGGAAGGCCTGTCCATCCACGCTGGCGTCGAGCTCGATCCGGTCCGCGCCGGATGCGATGCGCGCGAGCGACAGGCGTGCCACGTCCAGCCGGCGTTCCTTTCGCGCCACCCCGTCGCGCCAGCGCAGCCGTGCACGTTCGATCCGCACCGCGCCGAGGCTGGGTACCAGCGGGGATGCCTCGTCCGCTGCAGCCTGCGCTGTCGCACCGCGGCCCGCATCGCCGTCGGTGGCAGGTGCCATCGTCCAGTTGCCTGCGCCGCGAGCATCGGTCTCCAGGATCGCGTCCACGTCGTCCAGCACCAGGCGGCTGATGCGAACCTCGCCGCGCAGCAGTGCCAGCCAGGAGACTTCCGCCTCGATGCGCCCCGCGCGCACCATGTCGGGTACCGTGCCCCAGCGGGCATTGGCGAACGCGACATCCTCGGCGACGATGCGCAGCCTCGGCAGCAGCCGCATCTCGACCGGTCCGTCGATGCGCAGGCTGCGTCCGGTCATCGCCTCGACGCGCTGCGCGAGCGTAGCGGCGAGTTCAGCCGGATCGCTGCGCTGGATCCACCAGGCCGTCGCGCCAGCGGCGGCGAGGAGGATGCAGGCGAGCAGCGCAACGGCGATCGAGAGCTTGCGGTGCATGTACGACGGACGGCAGCGCGTCGGGTGATCAGAGGGCAAGCGACTATAATGCGGCCTGTCGTCTTCCACCGTTCCGATGATGAACACCGACTGGCACGCTTTCCTCCTCGCGCAAGGTGCGGTACCGGGCGCCCTGCCCGGCACCATCGCAGCCTTCGGCGACCCGGCTGGCGAACGGATGGCGGCGGCCACGTCCGCCGTGCTGTGCGACCTCTCGCATCTGGGGGTGATCGGCTTCGGCGGAGACGATGCGCAGGTCTTCCTGCAGGGGCAGCTCACCTGCGACGTGCGCGAGGTGACCCAGGCCGCCAGCCGCCCGGGCGCATTGTGCACGCCCAAGGGGCGCGCGCTCGCCACCTTCCGCCTGTGGCAGGATGCGGAGGGCTATCGCATGCAGCTGCCGGCGGCCCGGCTCGAGGCCGTGCGCAAGCGACTTTCGATGTACGTGCTGCGCGCGAAGGTGAAGGTCACCGACAGCAGTGGCGACACGGTGCGCCTCGGCGCGGCAGGGCCGCAGTCGGCCCTGCGCCTGGCCGAGGTGCTCGGGCTTGCACCAGACACCCTTTCCGCCGACGGCGCGATCTTCGCGGCCGGGCCGGTGCAGGTCCTCTGCCTGGGCAGCATGCGCTTCGAACTGGTCGTGCCGTGCGCCGACGCTGCGCGCCTCTGGGGTGTGCTGGCCGAGGCCGCGCGCCCGGCCGGCGAACCTGCCTGGCGCTGGGCGTCGCTGGTGGCGGGCGAGGCGCTGTTGCACGAGGCGACGCAGGACCAGTTCGTGCCGCAGATGCTCGACCTGGACCTCACCGGTGGCATCGGCTTCAGCAAGGGGTGCTACACCGGTCAGGAGATCGTCGCGCGCACCCAGTACCTCGGCCGCCTGAAGCAGCGCCTTTACCTCGGCCACCTCGACCAGCCGCTGGCAGCGGAGGCGGACCTGCCCGCCCCGGGTACCGCGCTGTACAGCAGCGACATGGACGGCCAGTCGACCGGCATGGTCGTGGAGTCTGCACTGGCGCCTGGCGGCGGCATCGACCTGCTCGCGGTGGTGCGCACCGACAGTGTCGCTGCCTGCCCGGTGCACGTGGGCAGCCTCGCCGGTGCGGTGCTCGATCCGCTGGCGCCGGCGCACCCCGGCGCCGCAGGCGCCAACCAGGACGGGCCCGGCTGAACCCGGCCGCCATGTGCCTGGTCCTGTTCGCGCTGGATGCGCATCCCCGATATCGTCTGCTGGTGGCCGCGAATCGCGACGAGCACTTCGCGCGACCGACCGCTCCGGCGGCCTTCTGGCCCGATGCGCCGGGCGTGCTCGCCGGGCGCGACCTAGACAAGGGCGGAACCTGGTTCGGCGTGAGCACCGATGGCCGCTTCGCGGCGGTCACCAACTTCCGTGGCGCGCCGCCGGTGCCGGGCGGCCCTTCGCGGGGAGCCCTCGCCGCCGACTACCTCCAGGGCGACCGCTCCCCCGCGGACTTCATCGCGGCGGTTGCCCGGCGTGCGCACGACTACCAGGGCTTCAGCCTGCTGGTCGGCGATGCACGCGCGCTGCACTACTACTCGAACCGGCTGCCCGCTGCGCCAGAGGGCGGCCTGCCGGTAGCGGCCGGCGTGCACGGCCTGAGCAACCATCTGATGAACACGCCCTGGCCCAAGGTGGAGCGTGGCCGTCTCGCGCTCGAGGCGGCGCTGCCGCTCGCCGTCGAGGCGCGCGAACGATCGCTGATCGCGGCACTGTCCGACCGCGAGCCGCCCCCGGACGAACGACTCGTGCCGCAGGGCGCACCGCTCGCGTTCGAGCGTGCACTCGCGGCACCTTTCATCCACGCGCCGGAGCGTGACTACGGGACGCGCTGCTCGACGCTGTTGTCGATCGCGCATGACGGGCAGGTGGAATTCTTCGAACAGACCTGGGACCGGCTCGGCCGCCCCGCCGGCAGCACCCGGCACGCCTTCGGGCTGCGGTGAGCGGCGCCGCTGCGGTCAGCGTCGGTCGATCGCGCGCCGCATCGCGCGATGCGGGATGCCGGCATCGCTGAACACCTCGCCGACAGCCTCGAAACCTTCCCGGCGATAGAAGTCGAGCGCGTGCACCTGTGCATTGAGCCGCACGACCGTGAAGCCGTCCATCGCCGCGCGGGCCAGCGCGGCCCGCAGCAGCGCCCGGCCGACGCCCCGTCCGCGCCATGGACGCAGCACCGCCATTCGGCCCACGTGCCCGTCGGGCAGCAGGCGCGCACAGCCGATCGGCCGGCCGCAGGCGTCCTCGGCCAGCAGGTGCGTGCAGTCGGCATCGAGGCCGTCCCATTCGAGGTCGACCGGCACGCCCTGCTCCGCCACGAACACCGCGTGGCGAACGTCCTGCAGGCGCGCGCGGTCCGCGTCCCAGGCGGCCGCACGCACGGAGAAAGTCATCCCAGGATCATCCATGGGGGGATGATAGTTGCGCCCACCATACAATTGTCACCCATGGACCCCGGGCGTAAACTCGCAGGGTTATCCTGGATACTCAGAAGCTTCGGCCGCACGAGCGGCAGGCCTGCCCCGGGCCGGAACGAAGACGAAGGCCGCGCCGGAGAGAATCGCCCGCGCAGTTCGGAGGAGTTTGATGCGAAACCTTGCCGCGGCATCGCCTGTCGCCCTCGTGCTGGCCTGCGTGGCCGGCCTCCCGCCCGTCGCGTTCGCCCAGTCGGCGTGGCCCGTGAAGCCGGTGCGGATCGTCATTCCGTTCCCGCCCGGCGGACCGACCGACATCATCGGCCGCGCGGCCGCGCGCAAGCTCGAGGAGGCCTATGGGCAGCCGGTGGTCATCGAGAACCGCGGTGGTGCCGGCGGCACGATCGGCGCGGAGTTCGTGGCCCGCTCGCCGTCCGACGGCTACACGCTGCTGGTCGGCTCGCTGTCGACCCATGGCATCGCGCAATCGCTCTACCCGAAGCTCGGCTATGACGTGCTGAAGGATTTCCACCACATCACCCTGCTCGCAACGGTGGACAATTTCCTGGTTGTGCACCCGGCTGTCCCGGCGAAGAACGTCAAGGACCTGATCGCGCTGGCGAGGAAGACTCCCGGCCGCCTGAACTTCGGCTCGGTCGGTGTGGGCGGGGCGTCGCACCTGATGGCCGAAATGGTCAACAGCATGGCGGGCATCCGCACCACCCACGTGCCCTACAAGGGTGCGGCGCCGGCGACCGTCGCGCTGCTCGGCGGCGAAGTCGATTTCCTGCTCAGCGGCATCCCGGCGTTGCTGCCGCACGTGAAGGCGGGCCGGGTGCGTGCACTCGCCACCACGCTGGACAAGCGCTCGCGCCTGGCACCCGAGGTACCGACGATGGTCGAGTCCGGCCTTCCGGGGTACGTGGTCAGCACCTGGTACGTGCTGTCCGCGCCGGCCGGCACGTCGCGCGAGATCGTCAATCGTGCGAACAGCGCGGTGGTCAAGGGCCTGAGGTCGGCCGACACCGTCGAGAGCTTCAACCAGATGGGCGCCGAGGCGATGGGTACCACGCCCGAGCAGACCGTCGAGTTCCTGCGCGGCGAACTCGCCAAGTGGGCGAAGGTGGTGCGCGACTCCGGCGCGAGGCCCGAGTAGCGGCCGCACCTGCGCTCTCGGCGGCGCAGGCAGACACCAGTCCGGGATGCGGCGGCGCTGCCGCCGCGCCGGCATCGTCGATACGGGGGAACGAGATGGGCATGATGGATGGCAAGGTCGTTGTGGTCACCGGTGCCGGCCGCGGCGTAGGCCGGGGCGTCGCGCTGCTGATGGCGGCCGAGGGCGCGCAGGTGGTGGTCAACGACATCGGTGCCGCGCTCGACGGGTCGGGCGGCGAGCAGACGCCGGCGCAGGAGGTGGTGAACGAGATCGAGGCCGCGGGTGGCGCGGCGGTCGCGAGCTACGACAGCGTGTCCGAATGGGGCAGCGCGGAGAAGATCATCCAGTGCGCGCTAGATTCGTTCGGCCGCATCGATGCGGTGGTGAACAACGCGGGCATCCTGCGCGACGTGATCTTCCACAAGATGTCGGAGGCCGACTGGGATGCGGTCGTGAACGTGATGCTCAAGGGCTCGTTCAACGTGTCGCGCCACGCGGCGAACCATTTCCGCAAGCAGGAAAGCGGTGCCTTCGTGCACATGACCTCCACCGCCGGCCTGATCGGTGCCATCGGCCAGGCCAACTACGCCGCCGCCAAGCTGGGCATCGTCGGCCTGTCGAACGCCATCGCGCGCGACATGCAGAAGTACCGCGTGCGCTCGAACTGCCTCGCGCCTTCGGGCTGGACCCGCATGATCGCGTCGATCCCGACCGACACGCCGGCGCAGCAGAAGCGCGTGGCGCAGCGGATGACCGTCAAGGCCGAGATGAACGCGCCGCTGACCGTGTTCCTGTGCAGCGATGCCGCAGCCGAGGTGAGCGGACAGGTGTTCTACGTGCGCAAGAACGAACTGTTCCTGTTCAGCCAGCACCGGCCGGTGCGCAGCGTGCATCGCAACGAAGGCTGGACGCCGGCAAGCATCGCCGAACATGCATTGCCTAGCTTCCGGCCGAGCCTGGTGCCGCTGGATCGAACGGTGACCGTGTTCCCGTACGACGCGATCTGACAAGGCCTGCGATGACCATCGTCTATGAAACCCTGAAGAACTGGCAGATCCCCGACTTGCCGTTCGAACTGTCGAAGAAGGACACCATCCTCTACGCGCTCGGCCTGGGGTTGGGCGCGGATCCGATGGACCTCCACCAGTTGCGCTTCGTCTACGAGCAAGGCCTGCAGGCATTGCCGACGATGTCGGTGGTGCTCTGCCAGCCGATGGGCTGGGCCGGCGATCCACGCACCGGCGTGGATCGCACGAAGGTCGTGCATGGCGAGCAGGGTTTCCGCCTGCACCGGCCGCTGCCGGTCGAAGCCAGCCTGCGCGGGGAGACCCGCGTGGTCGACGTGATCGACAAGGGCGAAGGCAAGGGCGCGCTGATCCTCACCGAGACGCGCATCCTCGATGCGGTCACGGGCGAACACATCGCCACCACCGACTCGACCAGCTTCGCCCGGGCCAATGGCGGTTTCGGCGGCCCATCGGTCTCGCCGAAGGTGCCGCGCACCCTGCCCGCCCGTGCCCCCGACCTGTCCGACGACTGGCCGGTGATCCCGCAACTCGCGCTGATCTACCGCCTGTCCGGCGACTACAACCCGCTGCATGCCGACCCGGCGTTCGCGGCCAAGGCCGGCTTCAACCAGCCGATCCTGCACGGGCGCGCGACCTTCGGCATCGCCGGCATCGCGCTGCTGCGCCAGCTCTGCGGCTGGGACCCGTCGCGCCTGGTCGCGATGGAGGCCCGCTTCTCGGCCCCGGTCTATCCCGGCGACACGATCCGCACCGACATCTGGCGCGAAGGCCGCGAGGCCTTCTTCCGCTGCACCGTCGCCTCGCGCAATGCCGTGGTGCTGAACAACGGATGGGCAGAGGTCGCGGGATGACCGCTGCCGCGGCGCTCGACCAGCGGCGGCTGCTCGCCGACAGCGTCGCCGATTACTGCCGGCGTTCGGATCCCCTGCGCCGTGCGCGCACGCTGCGCGGCACCGATCCCGGCTTCGACCGGTCTGCCTGGCAGGAGATGGCGGCGCTCGGCTGGCTGGGCGTCGGCGTGCCGGAGGCCTGGGGCGGCCTGGGACTTGCACTGGCCGAGCAGGCCGTGGTCGCGCGTGGACTGTCCGCCGCGGTGATGCCGGAACCGGTCACCGCCGCGATGATCGCCACCCGCGCCATCGTCGGCTGCACCGATGGCGCATTGAAGGCGACGCTGCTGGAAGGCATCGTCGCGGGCGCCATCCTCCCCGCCCTCGCCTGGCAGGCCATGCCCGGCGACATCGACCCTTCGCGCTGCGCGGTGGTTGCCGCGCCGGACCCGGCCGCGCCGGACGCCCTCCTGCTCGATGGCCGTGCCTGCTTCGTGGTCGCCGCATGCGGCGCCGACGGCTTCGTGGTCGCCGTGCGCACGCCGGATGCACCCGCGCTCTGCTGGGTGCCGGCAGGCACGCCGGGCGTGTCCCTGTCTGCGCATCGCCTGGCCGATGGCCGCCCGGTGGCCGACCTGTCCTTCGAACGCGTGGGCGTGCCTGCCGGCAACCGGCTGGCCGTCGGCGAAGCGGCTCGGGAGGCGCTGGCCGCGGCGCTCGACGAAGGCCAGTTCGCGATCGCCGCCGAACTGCTCGGGCTGTCGCAGCGGCTGCTCGACATCACGCTCGACTACCTGCGCACGCGCACCCAGTTCGGCAAGGCGATCGGTTCCTTCCAGGCGCTGCAGCACCGTGCAGTCGACCTCTACATCCACCTGCGCATCGGCGATGCGGCGTTCGACCAGGCACTGCGCCAGGCCGGCGATGGGGATCCCGCACGGCGTTCCGCGGCCGCCAGCCGCGCGAAGGCACGCGCCTGCGAGACTGCGCGCCACATCACCCGCGAAGCGATCCAGATGCACGGTGCGATCGGCTTCACCGACGACTGCGATGTCGGCCTGTACGTGAAGCGCGCGCTGGTGCTGTCGGCCTGGCTCGGCAACGCGCGCCTGCACCGCGGCCGCTATGCGGCGCTGGTGCCGCTGGATGCGGTCGAGGCCTGAGGAATCCCGATGACAGATCCCCGAGCGCCGACGGCCGCGGCGGCCGCCACCGACTGGGACGCCTTGCCAGACGACGTGTTCCGGCTGCAGGTGCGTGCCTGGCTGCAGGCGAACTGCCCCGAGCATGTGCGCTTTCCCGCCGGGCGCATGCACTGGCATGAATGCCGTGACTGGTGGGAGATACTCTACCGCCAGGGCTGGATCGCGCCGGCCTGGCCGCGCGCGCTCGGCGGCATGGGACTGTCGCCGATCAAGCAGATCGTGATGGTCGAGGAACTCGAACGCCACGGCTGCGGGCGCATGCCCGACCAGGGCATCACCCAGGTTGGGCCGATCATCATCCGCTATGGCACGCCGGCGCAGAAGGACTGGTACCTGCCGCGCACGCTCTCCGGCGAGGCGATCTGGTGCCAGGGCTACTCGGAACCGAATGCAGGTTCCGACCTCGCCAGCCTGCAGACGAGCGCGGTCGAGGACGGCGACGACTACGTGATCAACGGCAGCAAGATCTGGACGACGCTAGCGATGGATGCGACGCACATGTACGTGCTTGCGCGCACCGACCGCAGCGTGAAGAAGCAGGAAGGCATCAGCTTCCTGCTGCTCGACATGAAGGTGCCGGGCATCATGGTGCGGCCGATCCGCAACATCGCCGGCGACGACGAGTTCTGCCAGGTGTTCTTCGACGACGTGCGCACGCCGAAGTCGAACCTGGTCGGCGCGCTGAACCAGGGCTGGACGATCGCCAAGTCCCTGCTCGGGTTCGAGCGCCTGGGCATCGGCAGCCCGCGCCGGCCGCAGCTCGCGTTCGCGCGGCTGGAGAAGCTCGCCCGTGCCCGCGGCCTGTTCGCAGACCCGGTGTTCATGGACCGCTTCACCGCGCTGCGCCTGGACATCGCCGACCTGTCGGCCGCCTACGAGGTGTTCGTCGAGCAGGTGCGCCGGGGCGAGCCGCTGGGCGCGGACGTGTCGCTGCTGAAGATCTGGGCGACCGAGGCGATGCAGCGCTCGTCCGAGCTGATGATCGAGGCCGGCGACGAGCATGGCGCGCTGGGCGGGGACAGCGACGTCGACGGCGTGGCGATGAACGTGCTGGCGCCGTTCTACAGCTCCCGGCCCGGCACCATTTACGGGGGATCGAACGAGATCCAGCGCAACATCCTGGCCAAGGCCGTGCTCGGGCTGCCGCAGTAGCATGGATGCCGCGACGATCATCGGCCATGTCGTCCACGTGCCCGAGCCGCAGGCAGGGCGCTGGACGCCTGCCACGTTCGAGCAGGTTCTGGCGGCGGCCGCCGCGCGCTGGCCGCGGCAGGAGGCGCTGGTCATCGACGGCGTACGCTGGACGTTCGAACGGCTGCAACGCGAGGCGCTGCGCGTCGCCCGTGCGCTCGTCGCGCACGGCGTGGCGCCCGGCGACCATGTCGGCATCTGCACCGGGAACCGGGTGGAATGGGTCGCCTTCTTCCTCGGCGCGGGCCTCGCCGGCGCGGTCACGGTGCCGGTCAACACCCGGTTCAAGTCGGACGAACTGCGCTACTGCCTGGCCCAGGCCGATGTCACCGTGCTCGCGGTGGCCGACCGCTTCCTGAAGGTCGACTTCATCGGGATGCTGCGCGGGATCGAGCCGGCCATCGACGGCGTGCTGCCGGGCGCGGCACTGCCCCGGCTGCGCCATGTCGCGGTGCTGGGCGATGACGTGCCGGCCGGCGCCCTTCCCTGGGAAGGATTCCTGGCCGCCGGAGACGCGGCGCCGATGCCCCCGGGGCGCGCCGGGGCCGACGATGTCGTCCTGATCCAGTACACCTCGGGCAGCACCTCGTTCCCGAAGGGCGTGCAGTTGAGCCATGACAACATGCTGCGCAACGCGGACGCGATCGCGCGGCGCATCGGGCTGGAAGCCGGCGATCGCTACTTCAGCGCGCGGCCGTTCTTCCATGTCGCGGGCACCACGCTGTCCATCCTGGCGGCGCTGGCGCGCGGGGCCTGCCTGGTGTCGACGCCGGTTTTCGATGCCGGCACCTCGCTCGACGGCATCGAGGCCGAGCGCTGCACCTTCGTGTCCGGCAACGACCCGATGTTCCAGATGATGCTGAGCCATCCGTCGCTGCCCGCGCGGCGGCTTGCGCTGCGCGGCGGCTGGGGGGCGTGCACGCCGCAGATGATGCAGGCCGCCGAGGAGACCTTCGGCATGAAGATCTGCCATGCCTACGGCCTGTCCGAAGCGTCCCCCAACGTGTGCATGTCCGACTGGCGCGACCCGCCGGAGAAGCGCTGGAACAGCTTCGCGCTGCCCCTGCCCGGCCTGTCGGTGCGCATGGCCGATCCGGCGACCGGCTGCGCCGTGCCTGCGGGGGCCACCGGCGAGATCCAGGTGAAGGGCTGGAGCCTGATGAAGGGCTACTACGGCATGCCCGAGCAGACGGCGCAGACCTTCACCGACGATGGCTGGCTGCGCACCGGCGACCTGGGCACCTTCGATGCCGAGGGCCGGATGCATTTCATCGGGCGCATCAAGGAGGTGTTCCGGGTCGGTGGCGAGAACGTCGCGCCCGCCGAGGTGGAAGACCTGCTGCTGCGGCACCCTGCGGTCGCCCAGGCGCAGGTGGTCGGCGTGCCCGATGCGCGGCTGGGCGAGGTCGGCGCCGCCTACGTGGTGCTCCGCGAAGGCGCTGCGCTGGAGCCGGCGGAGCTCATCGAATGGACGCGCTCGCGCATCGCCGGCTTCAAGGTGCCGCGCCATGCGAAGGTGGTGGACGGCTTCGAGGCGATCGGCATGACCGCCAGCGTCAAGGTACAGAAGAACCGGTTGCGCGAGCATGCGCTGCGCGACTTCGGACTGGATAAGGAACGGACATGACGGTAAGGCTTGAGACATCCGAAGGCATCGCGACCCTCACCCTCGATCGGCCGGACAAGCTCAATGCGATGTCCGACGAGATGTACGACCTGCTGCACGACTACTCGCACCAGCTGTCGGCCGACCCGGCGGTGCGCGCGATCGTGCTGACCGGCAGCGGCAAGGGCTTCTGCTCGGGCGGTGACATCGGCAACATGGCGAAGACCGACCTCACCGGCTCGCGCGCGCGGTCGAAGTCGCGCCACCGCACCTTCCTCGCGCTGGCCGCGATCGAGAAGCCGGTGATCGCCGCGGTGCACGGCCCGGTCTACGGCATCGGCACCAGCCTGATGTTCGCCTGCGACATGATCCTCGCGGCGCAGAGCACGACGATGGCCCTGTCGTTCAAGCGCGTCGCCGTCGTGCCCGACGGCGGCGCGATCTTCTTCCTGTCGCAGTACCTCGGCATCGCCAAGGCGAAGGAGCTCGTCTACACCGGCCGCAAGGTCGGGGCGGATGAGCTGGCCGCGCTGCACATCGCGATGAAGGTTGTGCCGGACGAGGCGCTACAGGCCGAGGCCCGCGCGCTGGCGGCCGAGATGGCGGCTTCCGCGACCTGGATGCTGGGGCTCACCAAGAAGATGTTCCAGTTCATGTACACGCCCACGCTGGAGCAGCTGCTCGACTACGAGGCGCTGATGCAGACCCATGTCCGCCTCTCCGAGGACCACAAGGAGGGCGTGGCCGCGTTCAAGGAGAAGCGCGCGCCGCGCTTCCAGGGTCGCTGAACGATGGATCCAGCCAACGACGCACCGGCCTCGCCGCCCGGGACCCTGCTGCTCGAGACCCGCGGCGCGGTGCGCCTGCTCACGCTGAACCGGCCCGGCAAGCTCAATGCGATGGACACCGCGATGATCGAAGGCCTGGTGCACGCGCTGCAGGCGGCCGAGGCGGACGATGCGGTCGGTGCGATCGTCATCGCCGGGGCCGGCCGCGGGTTCTCCGCGGGGGCCGATACCTCGGAGTTCAGGGACATCGCCCCTGCCGAGCGGCACCGCGTCGAGCGCCGCAGCGCGCTAACGGCCTCGCTGCAGGAACTGCTGCCCGGCCTCGGCCGGCCGGTGCTCGCCGCCACCCACGGGCACGTGCTGGGCGGCGGCTGCGCGCTCGCCCTCGCCTGCGACATGGTGGTCGCGGCAGAGAGTTCCCGCTTCGGCTACCCCGAGGTGAAGCGCGGCATCCTCGCCTCGTCGGTCACGCCCAACCTCGCGCGGCAGGTGGGCACCAAGGCGGCGTTCGAACTGCTGCTGACCGGCCGTTCGATCGGCCCGGTGCGCGCGCTCGAGCTCGGGCTGGTGAACCGCATCGTGCCCGATGGCACGCAGGTCGAGGCGGCCGTTGCACTGGCGGCCGAACTGGCCGCCCTGCCCGCGCCTGCGCTGCGCGCGACCAAGCGGCTCTTCTACCGCACGCTCGATGTCGACCTCGCGCGCGCCATGCAGCTCGCCCACGAGGCGCATGGCGCGCTGCGTGCAGCCGGACCCGCACGTTCGGCGTGAGCCCGGGCTCGCGGCCCCTGCCGAAACCTCCTGAAGGACAACCCATGGATATCCCCGCTCCTCGCCGTCCCCGATCCGTTCCGTCCACCCGCCCGCTCCGCGGCGCGCTCCCTGCCGGCGTGCTGGCGTGCGTGGTCGCCCTGTGCACGACACCGGCCCTCGGGCAAACGCCCAAGGGCGGCGAGGCCTGGCCAGCCCGGCCGGTGCGCTTCATCGTGCCGTTCGCGCCCGGGGCCGCCAACGACCTGATCGCGCGTGCGCTCAGCTCCAAGCTGTCCGAGGTGTGGAACCAGTCGGTGGTGGTCGACAACCGTCCCGGCGGGAACACGGTGATCGGCAGCGAGATCGTCGCGCGCGCCGCCCCGGACGGCTACACCCTGCTGCAGACCGGCCTCGCCCATGTGCTCAACCCGTCGGTGATCGCCAAGCTGCCATACGATTCGGTGCGCGATTTCTCGATGATCGGCCTGACCGGACAGTCTCCGTTCGTGCTGGTGGTCAACACGTCCCTGCCGGTGAAGTCAGTGAAGGACCTGGTCGCGCTGGCCAGGGCGAAGTCGGGCACGCTCGCCTATGGTTCGACCGGCGCCGGCGGCACCTCGCACCTCATGGGCGAGCTGCTGAAGAGTATGGCCGGCATCGACGTGATCCATGTGCCCTACAAGGGACTTGCACCGGCGCTGACCGACGTGATCGGCGGGCAGATCCAGTTCAGCTTCGGCAGCTGGTCGACCGTCGGTCCGTTCGTCACCGCCGGCAAGCTGCGTGCGATCGCGGTGACCAGCGAGAAGCGCAGCGCAATCACGCCCGACCTGCCGACGATCTCGGAGTCGGGCTTCAAGGGCTATGACGCCACGCCCTGGTGGGGCATCGTCGGGCCGGGCGGCATGCCGCGCCCCCTGCTGTCCCGGCTCAACGGCGACCTCAACAAGGCGATGGAGAGCGCCGAGATGAAGGAACGCTTCGGCCGCCAGGGCATCGAGATCGTGACCAGCACGCCGGAGGCGTTCGCCGCGCTGATCAAGTCCGAGATCGTGCGCTGGGGCAAGATCGTCAAGACCGCCGGCATCAAGGCGGACTGAGATGACGGCGGACTTTTCCCGGTTGCTGGAGCCGCGTGGCGTCGCCGTGATCGGCGCGAGCGAGGACGCGCGCAAGATCGGCGGCCAGCCGATGCGCTTCCTGACCGAGTTCGGCTACACCGGCGCGGTCTATCCGGTGAACCCGCGCTACGAGACGGTGCGTGGCCTGCGCTGCTATGCGAGTGCTGCCGACCTGCCGCAGCCCTGCGATGTCGGGCTGATCGCAGTGCCCGCCGCGTCGGTGCCGGCGGCGATCCGCGACCTCGGCCGCGCCGGCGTTCCACATGCGATCGTGCTGTCGGCCGGTTTCCGGGAGCTGGGCGAACGCGGCATGGCGCTGCAGCGCGAACTCGACCAGGCGCTCGCCGACACCGGCATCCGCATCATCGGGCCCAACTGCCAGGGCGTGATGAACCTGCGTGCGCGGGCCTACCTCGGCTTCGGCCACTCGTTCTCGAACCCCGGCCTGAAGGCCGGGCCGGTGTCGATGGTGACCCAGAGCGGCGGCTTCGGATATTCGGTGGTGTCGGCCGCGCAGCGCGAGGGCATCGGCTTCAGCTACGTGTTCTCCACCGGCAACGAGGCGAACATCAGCTCGCTCGAGATGATGGCCTACCTGATCGAGCGGCCCGAGGTCGAGGTGCTGGTGACCTACATGGAGGGGCTCACCGACGGGCGTGCGCTGCTCGCGCTGGGCGAGCGGGCGCTGCAGCTGGGCAAGCCGATCCTGGTCTGGAAGGTCGGCAACACCGCTGCCGGCCGGCGAGCGGTCGCGTCGCACACCGCCAATCTGACCGCCGGCGCCGAGCTCTACCGGGCGGCGTTCGAGCGCGGTGGTTTCGTGCA
This sequence comes from Betaproteobacteria bacterium, assembly GCA_021298815.1. Taxonomy (GTDB): domain Bacteria; phylum Pseudomonadota; class Gammaproteobacteria; order Burkholderiales; family CAIKXV01; genus CAIKXV01. The sequence continues at coordinate 19,806 of JAJTHE010000099.1, forward strand.
GATCCGCGACATCGACGACCTGATCGATACCCTGCACGCCTTCCTCGGCGGCCGCCTGCCGAAAGGCAACGGCGTGACCATCCTCACCACCTCCGGTGGCGCAGGGGTGCTGATGGCCGATCGCTGCGAGGAAGCAGGTCTCGCACTGCCGCTGCCCAGCCAGGCCTCGGTCGATGCGATCCGCCGCGTCGCTCCCGACTTCGCGTCGCTCGGCAACCCGCTGGACGTGACCGCGCATTTCTCCCCCGCGTGGAAGGAATACAACCAGATCATCCGCACCCTGCTCGCCGACCCGACCGTCGACCTCTTGATGCCGCGCTCGATCGGCGGCGCCAATGCAGATGCCTGGAGCACCGAACTGCTGGAGATCCTGAAGGGCACCGACAAGCCGGTGATCATCAGCCAGAACGAGCCACCGGAGCGCATCCAGGGGATGATCGACCGGCTGCGCGCGGCGCGCGTGCCGATGATCCCGACGCCGGCACGCTGTGCGGCGGCGGCCGGCGCGCTGTCGACCTTCGCGGCCCGATTGCGCGCATACGCGGCGCGCCCGACGCCGGGCGAGCGCTGCGTGCCGCGTGCCGCCCTCGACCTGCCGGCGGCCGGCGGTACCCTGGGCGAGCACCGGTCGAAGGCGATCCTCGCCGCCTACGGCATTCCGGTCACGCGCGAGGTGCTGCTGCCGGCCGACGAGATCGGCCGCTTGTCGGCGCTGCCGTTCGAGCCGCCGTGGGCGGTCAAGGTCGAATCGCCGGACATCCCGCACAAGACCGAGGCCGGTTGCGTGCGCCTCGGCGTGCCGGGCCTGCTCGCACTCAAGGCTGCCGCGCGGGAGGTCGAGGACAATGCCCGCCGCTATCGCGCGGATGCGCGGATCGACGGGATCCTGGTGACCGAGATGGCCCGCGGTACCGAGGTGATCGTGGGCGCCGTGGTCGATCCGGTGTTCGGCCCGGTGGTGATGTTCGGACTCGGCGGCGTGTTCACCGAACTGCTCGGCGACGTCACCCACGAGTTCGCCCCGTTCGACCTGGCGACCGCGCATGCGATGATCGGGCGCATCCAGGCGGCGCCGCTGCTGACCGGCTACCGGGGACGCCCGCCGCTGGATGTCGCGGCCCTGGCCCGGGTGCTGTCCAGCGTGTCGTGGCTGATCGTCGACCATGCCGATCGCATCGCCGAGATCGACCTGAACCCGCTGTTCGTCGGCGAGCGCGGGATCGTCGCCGCGGACGCCCTGGTGGCACTGGTGCCGGCGCCGGCTTCCGCGCCGGCTACTGCGCCGGAAAATCGTGTCTGACCCCATTTTTCTGAAGAGAGGATCTACCGGACCATGGACCTGAAGCAGCAGTCGCCGCTCGGCAAGTTCATCGAGCACCTCAAGGCGGGCGAGTTCGCCTACCAGTACAGCGCCGCCGACGGCAAGGCGTTCTTCTATCCGCGCGTGGTGGCCCCGACCAGCGGAGCCGCGCTCGAATGGAAGGTCTCGAAGGGCCTGGGCACGGTGTATTCGACGACCTGGATCCCGGTCAAGGATGGCCAGCCCTACAACGTCGCGCTGATCGACATGGACGAAGGCTTCCGCCTGATGAGCCGGGTCGAGGACATCGGCGCGAAGGACGTGACGATCGGCATGCGGGTGAAGTTCCGCGCGCATCCGGGCGACAAGCCGGACGACCCGCCCTATCCCGTGTTCACCGCCGTGGAGGGCGCATGATGCAGAACCTGTTGAAGCGAGGCAGTGCCGCGATCGTCGGCGTGGCGGAATCCGACCTGGGCCTGGTGGCGCCGCATACCAGCCCAATCGACCTGATGGCGCAGGGCGTGATGCGCGCGCTGGACGACTGCGGGCTGAAGCTGTCCGATGTCGACGCGCTGTTCGCCGCGACCTCGCAGGCACGCTTCTCGACGATGATGCTGAAGGAGTACCTGGGCCTGAACCCGACCTGGAACGACAACACGCAGATCGGCGGCTCGTCGTTCGAGGCGCATGTCGCCCATGCCTGGGCGGCGATCCAGCTAGGCCAGTGCGAGGTCGCGGTGATCACCTACGGCAGCACGCAGCGCTCGGTGTCGCGCGCCGCCGCCAGCCCGCGCGAGTACAACTACTACGAGGCACCGTTCAAGCCGTTCATGCCGCCGACCGCCTATGCGATGGCGGCCGCGCGCCACATGCACCAGTACGGCACGACGCGCGAGCAGCTCGCCGAAGTGGCGGTCGCCGCGCGCCAGTGGGCGCTGATGAACCCGGCGGCCTGGGAGAAGGAGCCGCTGACCATCGAGCAGGTGCTCGCCTCGCGCATGGTCAGCCATCCGCTGTCGGTGCGCGACTGCTGCCTGGTGACCGATGGCGGCGGCGCGATCGTGATGACCTCGGGCGAGCGTGCGAAGACGCTGAAGAAGAAGCCGGTGTACCCGATCGGCTATGGCGAAGGCATCTCGCACAACAGCATCGCGAACATGGCAGACCTCACGGTCACCGGCGCCGCGGTGTCCGGGCCGCGTGCCTACGCGATGGCCGGCCTTGGCCCGAAGGACATCGACGTGGTCGAGCTGTACGACGCGTTCACGATCACGCCGATCCTGTTCCTGGAAGACCTCGGATTCTGTCCGAAGGGCGAAGGCGGACGCTTCGTCTCGGGCGGCCGGATCGCCCCGGGCGGCGAACTGCCGGTGGACACCAACGGCGGCGGGCTGTCGTACTGCCATCCGGGCATGTACGGCCTGTTCATCCTGATCGAGGCGGTGCGCCAGCTGCGCGGGGAATGCGGCCAGCGGCAGGTGAAGGATGCCGAGACCGCGATCGTGCACGGCAACGGCGGCGTGCTGTCGAGCCAGATCACCTGCATCCTGGGTGGCCCATCGACGGTCTGAGTCCATGCTGAACGCGATGCGCGGCCCGCCGGGCGGGTGCGCATCGCCGCCGCGGCCCTGGTGGCTTGCGCTGGTGCTCGTGTCGGTGCTCGCGCTGCCTGCAGCCGTGCCGGCGGCAGGCGCGGCCGGCATCGGCATCGAACGGTCGGCGCAGGGCCAGCGCCTCGATCGTTCGATCCGGCGGATCAGCCTGTCGCACCACGTGATCCGCATCCGCGGCCTGGCGCCGATCTGCCCGCAGATGAAGCGCGTGCTGTCGATGAACGTGCGCTACGCAGACCTGGACGGCGACAACGCGGAAGAGGCGGTGGTCGAGGCCGTGACCTGCCAGTCGAAGGACGGCAGCGCGGACCTGGTCGGCGTCTACAAGTACCAGTTGCCCGACAGCGTGCGCGAACTGCCCACCGAGCATGCGGTGCGCTCGGCCGATCCGGTGTTCGCCGGGGCCATCGGCCCGCTGCGGCTGGAACTGATCGATGGCCGGCTGGTACGCTGGTTCGCGATCGAGGGCCCGCGCTGCCCGGGCGGGAAGGCATCCACGCCCGGGCGGCGGTCCATCGTCTATCGCTGGGGTGGCAGCGGCTTCGTGGTCGATCGCATCCAGGAGACGGCAGCGGGCACCTGCTGAACGCGGCCTGCACCGGTCCGCGGGGGCATGCAGGGGCTGCCGCTGGAGGCATGGCCGATGCAGGCAGAGCAGCAAGCGCGCGGACGCGGGATAATCGCCGCTTCCCGACCTGCGCGAGGTGTCCCATGTCTGCCGTGCCCCCCGGTTCCGCCCCGGCCACCCCTCCCCTTCACCGGCTGACCATCGCCGAAGTCTCCGACCTGATCCAGTCGAAGCGCCTGTCCTCGGTCGAGTACACCCAGGCGCTGGTGGCGCGCATCGAGACGTTCGAGACGCAGATCAATGCCTTCATCACCCCGACCACCGGCCTGGCAGTCGAGCAGGCGCGCGCCGCCGACGCGGCGATCGCCCGCGGCGGCTGGAAAGGCCCACTGCATGGCGTGCCGTTCGCGCTGAAGGACATCTACGATACCGCCGGGATCCTCACCTCCGGCCATTCCCGGGTCTGCATCGACCGCATCCCTGCGCGGGATTCGACGACCGCGCGCAAGCTGTACGAGGCCGGCGCCACCCTGCTCGGAAAGCTGGCGACGCACGAGTTCGCCCATGGCGGGCCGTCGTTCGACCTGCCCTGGCCGCCGGCGCGCAATCCCTGGAACACCGCCTGCTTCACCGGCGGATCCAGCAGCGGCTCTGGTGCGGCGCTGGCCGCGGGCTTCGTGCCGGCCGCGCTAGGCTCCGACACCGGCGGGTCGATCCGCGGCCCGGCTTCGTGGTGCGGTGTCTCCGGGCTGATGCCGACCTTCGGCCTGGTGTCCCGTGCCGGCGTGATCCCCAACTCGTTCTCCTTCGACCATTGCGGGCCGATGGCGCGATCGGTCGAGGATTGCGCGATCCTGCTGCAGGCGCTCGCTGGCTTCGACCCGGCCGACAGCGGCTCGGTGCGTGCCCGCATCCCGGACTACCGGGCCGCGCTGACCTCCGACCTGAAAGGCCTGCGCATCGGCGTACTGCGCCACTATTGGGAGGAAGACCAGCCTGCGCCGGCCGACGTGGTCGCTGCGCTGGATGACGCGATCGGCGTGTTCCGCAGCCTGGGCGCGGTGGTCGAGGACGCCCGCGTGCGCCCGCTGAAGGAGTCGTTCGACATCAAGGTGATCATCGCCGAGACCGAGATCTTCACCATCCACCTGAAGGCCCTGCAGGAGCGGCCGGGCGATTTCGGCTGGGACTTCCTGCAGCGTGCGCTGCCGGCGTGCCTGTTCTCGGCGAGCGACTACTTCCGCGCCACGCGCGAACACCGCCGCACGGTGTCGCAGATGATGGGCATCTTCGACCAGTACGACGTGCTGCTCACCATCGGCCAGGGGGCCGCGCCGCGCCTGGACCACCACGACCCGCTGAACTTCTGGAAGAAGCCCAACCTGTTCACGCCGTCGAACGTCGCCGCCGGTCCTGCGCTGGTGGTGTGCAGCGGCTTCTCGGCCAGCGGGCTGCCGCTGGGCATGCAGGTGATCGGTCGCCCGTTCGATGAATCCACCGTGCTGCGCGTGGGCCACGCGTTCCAGCTGGCTACCGACTTCCACCGGCGCGAGCCGGCACTCGTGGCGGGCGCGGCGCAGCCGGCGCTGGCGGCCATCCCGGTGCCGACCGACGCCCCGGACACCGATGCGAAGACGCGCGCGCTGTGCGATGCGATGGCCGAGCGGGCCGGGCTGCGGTTGAACGATTCGCAGCGCATCCTGCTCTACCGTGCCGCCCCGTTCGCACTCGAGATGGTGCAGCGCCTGAAGGGCGACCACGGCTTCGAGGAATCGCCCGGAAACGTGTTCCAGTTCCCCGATGCCATCCTGTCCCGCGCGCGCGGCTGACGCCGTTACCTGAACCCGGCCACGGCCCTCCCGGACGCACCTGCGTCCGCCATTCCTGAAGGAAACACGCAATGATACGAGCCGCCATCATCGGCCTCGGCCGCTGGGGCCAGAACATGGTCACCTGCGCCCGCGGCAGCAACCGGATCAAGTTCGTCGCCGGCGCCACGCGCACGCCGGAGAAGGCGCAGGCCTTCGCCGCAGAACACGGCTTCCCGCTGCACGGCGACCTCGATGCGGTCCTGCACGATCCGAATGTCGACGCGGTGGTGATCACCACGCCGCACAAGAGCCATGTCGACGTGATCACGCGCGCGGCGAAGGCCGGCAAGCACGTGTTCGTCGAGAAGCCGTTCACGCTCAACAAGAAGGACGCACTGGTCGCGATCGACGCCTGCAAGGCGGGCGGGGTCACGCTGTCGCTCGGCTTCAACTGGCGCTTCCAGCCCGCCATGCTCGAGATCAAGCGCATGTTCGAGGACGGCACGCTCGGCCAACTGCTGCACATCGAAGGCAACTTCAACGGCCCCAGCGTGTTCCGCTACGCGCCCGACCACTGGCGCCCCGACCGCAGCGAGAGCCCGGGCGGCGGGTTGACCGGCCGCGGCGTGCACAACATGGACGCGATGATCTTCCTCACCGGCCCGATCGAACAGGTGTACGCGCAGAGCTTCCGCCAGGTGCTCGACCGCGGCGTCGACGACACCACCTCGGTGCTGTACCGGTTCCAGAGCGGCGTCACCGCCTACCTCGGCATGGTGCTAGCGAGCGCGGAATGCTGGCGCATGCAGTTCTTCGGCACCAAGGGCATGGCCGAGGTCGGCGCGATCGAACACCTGCCGACCTGGGACCTCACGCTGCAGATGATCGACCAGCCGCGCGAAACGAGGAAGTTCTCCGCCGAACGCACTGAGAAGCTGGAACTGGAAGCGTTCGCGCGTTCGATCGAGGCCGGCAAGCCCTACGTGATGCCGGTCGAGGACATCGTGGCTGGCGTCTGCGGCCTCGAGGCGATCCTGAAGTCGATCGAATCGGGCCAGCCGGTGAAGGTGGAGCGATGAGCGCCGCGCCGGCCACGACGCCTCTCTGGGCGAACGAGACCGAGGGCCGCAGCTTCCATCGCCTGCCGGTCACCACCATGCTCAACGGCGCCGACCTGACGGTGCCGCTGCATGTGTTGACCGGGGCGAAGCTAGGGCCGACGCTGGGTATCATCACCAACCAGCATGGCGACGAGTTCCTGCCCACGATCGTCATCCGGCAGTGGCTGGCCGGCCTGGATACCGGCAAGCTGTCCGGGCGCATCGTGGTTGTGTCGGTGGGCAACCCGCTCGCCACGGCCGCCTGCCAGCGCCTGACTCCCGAGCCGCACGGCCGCACCGACCTGCATGAAGCCTTCCCGGGCAATGCCCGCGGCAACACGACGCAGATGATCGCGGCGGTGATCACGGCCCAGGTGCTGGACCACATCGATTTCCATTGCGACTTCCATGCGGGCGGCACTGGTGGCCGGCTGCAGGGGCGCGTCGACTACAACGGCAAGGCACCGGCCGAGGTGAAGCAGCGCTGCTTCGAGATGGCACGTGCATTCGGCCAGCCTTTCGTGCACGAGAACGACCTGACCGGCACCTCCGCGCACTACGTGACGACGAAGCGCGGCATCCCGAGCTGCAACCCGGAAGTGGGCGGCACCTTCCTAGGGCCGGACAGCACGGCGACCTACACGAAGCAGTCGATGGACGGACTGACCCGGCTGGCCGCGCACCTCGGGCTGGTCGATGCGCCGGTACCTGCGGTGAAGCAGATCCACTTCGACCTGGTGGCCCGGCGCGAGCTGCGACCGCACAACAGCGGCTACCTCGAGTCGCTGTACGAGCGGCCCGAGCAGATCGGCCAGCCGATCGCAGCGGGGACGCTGCTCGGCCGGGTGATCGACCTGTACAGCTACGCCGTGCTCGAAGAGATCAAGGCGCCGTTCGACGGCTTCCTGTTCTTCTCGCGCTACAGCGGCACGGTCAGCGCGGGGACGCAGGCGTTCGCGCTGGCCGAGGCGGCGAAGAGCGAGCGGCTTGACTGAGCGTTCCGTGGCCGGTCATGGTTCGGTTCCTCCGACCCGATACCGCGCGCGAGCGGTGCAGGCACCGCGTCCGGCGACGAGGCCGGATCCGCTGGCCCTCATGGCGGACGCGCTGGCGAACGAAGGTGCCGATGGGCAGCCCAAGTATCGCCAGCTCTACGAGGCCGTGCTCTCAGGGCTGGCCTCCGGAGATTGGAAGCCCGGCGACCGGTTTCCCACCGAGGTTGAACTTGCCGCCGCGTTGCCCCTGAGCCTGGGTACCATCCAGCGCGCCGTGAAGGCACTCGCCGATGCCGGTGTCCTGACCCGCGGCCGTCGTCGCGGCACCGTGTTCACCGTGCCCGAGCCGCGGATGCCGGATCCGCTGCACTGCCGCTTCCTCGATCCACATGGGCGGGTCCTGCCGGTCACCACGCGCATTACCGGGCGTCGCGTCATCACGCGAAGCGGTCCGTGGGCCGTCGTGAGGGCTGGCGCCGCGGATTCGATCGTGCGCATCGACCGCGTGTTCCGCGTCGACGAATGCTTCAGCGTGGTCAGCCGCTTCTACGCCAGTCGCAAGCGCTTTCCCCAGCTTCTCGACTGGCCGACTGCAGACCTGGCCGCGGAGAACTTCAAGCAGCTGTTCGCGCGGGAGTTCGGACGGCCGGTCGCATCGCTTGCGCAGACGGTGCAGACGATGACCCTCAGCGGCCGGCTGGCGAAGGTGCTGGGCCAGAGAGCCGTGCTTCGAGTGAGCGTCGTCGCGCATGGCGTCGATGGCCTCGCGCTCTACTACCTCGACATGTACGTCCCCGAGGGTGCGCCCCCGCTCGCGGTGGGCGGCCGCGACTCCGCAGCCTCCGGCGCGGCATGAAGGGACGTTCGGCGACCCGATGACCGTGCAGCGGCAGACGCCTTCCGCCGCGATCGACCGTGCCCGGTGGCAGTACACGCGCCGCGTGCCGCGTGCTTCGTCCCGATTGACGCCGCTCGCCAATACTTCATAGTATTACGTCTGTCCTTCGGCTTCGAGGCTCCTGCCATGACCCCGCGCAACCTGCTCGTCATCATGTCCGACGAGCACAATCCGAGGATCGCCGGCTATGCCGGCCACCCGTTCATCAGTACGCCCAACCTGGACGCGCTCGCACGCCGGGGAACGCAGTTCTCGCGCGCGTACACGACGAGTCCGGTCTGCGTGCCTGCGCGCGCAGGTTTCGCAGCCGGAAAGTACATCCACCAGATCGGTTTCTGGGACAACGCGGATGCCTATGACGGCTCCGTGCCGAGCTGGCACCACGTACTGCGCGAGCGCGGACACGAAGTCGTGTCGATCGGGAAGCTGCATTTCCGCCTTCCCGGAGAGGACCACGGCTTTTCGCAGGAACAGATCCCCATGCACATCGTGCAGGGCAAGGGCGACCTGATGGGACTAGTGCGTGAAGACCTGCCCAGGCGCGGCAGCGCAGGAAAGATGGCCAAGCTGGCCGGGCCGGGCGAGACCTCGTACACGTTCTACGACCGCGAGATCGCATCGCGCGCGCAGGTGTGGCTGCGCGAGGAGGGAAAGCGGCACAAGGACAAGCCATGGGTGCTTTTCGTGTCCTTCGTCGCGCCGCACTTTCCGCTGACCGCACCACCCGAACACTTCTACCGGTACGCATCGCTCGACCTGCCTCTCCCCAAGCTGTATCGGCGCGAGCACCGTCCGCAGCATCCCTATCTCGACGACTATCGCTCCAGCTTCTGCTACGACGACTACTTCGAGAACGATGAGCAGGTACGACGCGCGCTCGCCGGCTACTTCGGGCTCGTAAGCTACGTCGACGAGAACATCGGGCGCGTCCTGCACGCCCTCGAGGATATCGGCCTGCTCGACAGCACCGACGTGCTCTACACCAGCGACCACGGCGACAACCTGGGCGCACGCGGCCTCTGGGGCAAGTCGACGATGTATGAAGAGATCGCCGGTGTCCCGCTGCTCGCGGCCGGGCCGGGATTCCCGGTCGGCAGGCGCGTGTCCACTCCGACGAGCCACGTGGACTTCTTTCCGACCATCGTGGAAGGCGTGGGTCATTCGTTCGCCTCGATGCGCGACACCCATCCCGGCGTCTCGCTCTACGACATCGCCGGTGGGACGGTGCCTGATCGTACCGTGCTGTCCGAGTACCACGGCATGGGCTCGACGACCGGGGCGTTCGCGATCTGGCATGGGGACTGGAAGTACGTCCATTATGCGAAGTACATGCCGCAGTTGTTCGACCTGGCAAGCGATCCCGACGAGTTGACCGACCTTGCCGGAGACCCTGCGTATCGGGACATGCTGGAGCAGTGCCGACGCAAGCTGTACGCCATCTGTGATCCGGATGACGTCGACCGACGCGCCAAGCAGCGCCAGGCCGAACTGCTGCAGATGAACGGCGGCCGCGCCGCCGTGATCGAGCGCGGCGACCTCGGATTCACGCCCGCCCCGGGAGCGGCGATCGAGTTCACGTGAGCCTTGCCACCGGCGACCGTTCCGAAGAAGCGGCGCCGCGGAGATTGCATGCATGCCATGCTGGAGGAAACCATGAACCAAGCAACGCCTCGACCCAGACGCCGCCATCGCGCCCGGCTGCACGTGCTCGCCACGGCGGTGACCGCTGCGCTGACGTTCGCGTGCGGCGCCGCCCTGGCCCAGCCAGGGTCGTATCCGACCAGGCCGATCCGGATCGTAGTGCCCTTTCCCCCGGGGGGAGGCGTGGACTTCGTCGCGCGCACCGTCGCGCAGCGGCTCGGTGATTCGTTGAAGCAGCAGGTCCTCGTCGAGAATCGGTCGGGCGCTGGCGGACGGATCGGTGCGGAGGCGGTCGCCCGCAGTGCACCCGACGGATACACGTTGCTGATGGCATCGCCGGCGGAAGTCGTCGTGCTGTCGGCGCTGGGCCAGAAGCTGAACTACGACCCCAGGCGCGACCTTCTTCCGGTCACGCTTGCAGGCGAAGCGCCACTTGTCATCGCCGTGCATCCATCGCTGGCGGCGAAGTCGATCCCCGAACTGATCGCACTGGCCCGCAGCAGGCCGGGAAAGGTCGGATTCGCTACGCCCGGGGCCGGCAGCTCGATGCAGTTCGCCGGTGCAATGCTGGAGATCATCGGCAAGATCGACCTCACCCACATCCCGTACAAGGGCGCAGCGCCGGCCTTGAGCGATGCGTTGGGTGGACAGGTGCCCGTGCTGATCGTCGGCATTCCTCCGGTCGTGCAGCACGCAAAGACAGGCAAGCTTCGCGTGCTGGCGGTGACCGGAGAGCGACGTTCCAGCGCCCTGCCCGACGTGCCTGCGGTCGCCGAGCTGCCCGGGTTCGCAGGCTACCGGTTCACCAACTGGATGGGCGTGTTCGTGGCTGCCAAGACGCCCGCGCCGATCGTCGAGCGCCTGAACATGGAGATCGCACGCATCGTGCGCGAGCCGGCGACGCGCGAGGTGCTGGCGGCGCAAGGAGTGGAGGCAGCAGGGTTCAGCATCGCCGAGTTCGAAGCCTTCCTGGACAGCGAAGCGCGGCGATATGCGACGATCGCGCGCGAGCGCATGATTGCCGTCGAAGAATGATGGACATCCTTACAGCCTGTTGCACCGGACATGCGTGCCCCGGCGATGCCGCCCGAGGCGCGGCTGCCCCGACTCGTGCGCTCGCGGGCCTGCTCGGGCTGGCCCTGCTGTCGGCGAGCGCTGCATTCGGCCAGTCCTGGCCAGCCAAGCCGGTGCGGGTCATCGTGCCTTACCCGCCCGGGGGCGTCGCCGACATCACTGCCCGGATCTACATGCCTCGGCTCACCGAAGCGTGGAACCAGAGCGTCCTTATCGACAATCGACCCGGTGCGAACGGAAGCATCGGCGCGGAGCTGGCGGCGAAATCGTCTGCGGATGGGTACACGCTGCTGATGGCGACCGCCAGCGAGACGACGATCAATCCGAACGTGTATGCAAAGCTCGGATACGACACGCTGCGCGATTTCTCTCCGATCTCCCTCGCCTCTCACAACCCGGTCGTGCTGGTGGCCGGTGCCGCCACGCCGTTTCGCACGCTGGGTGACCTGCTGGCCGCGTCAAGGTCGAAGCCGGGTACGCTTGCCTATGGGACGCCAGGCAGTGGCAGCATCCATCACCTGAGCATGGAGTTGCTTCGCATGAATGGCGGTCCTTCGCTGATCCATGTGCCGTACAAGGGGGGCGGGCCGGCCACGGCGGCGGCAGTGGGCGGCGAGACGCCGCTGGCGGCCGTGGCACTTGCCCCGGCCCTGCCGCACATCAGGTCCGGCAAGCTGCGTGCGCTGGCACTGGCCGCGCCGAAGCGCTCGTCCCTCGCCGGCGACGCGCCGACGTTCACCGAGCTGGGATTCATGATCGAAGCGTCGAACTGGGTCGGGCTGCTGGCTCCGGCGGGTACGCCGCAGTCGATCATCGCGCGCGTCAATCAGGACATTGTCCGCGCAGCGCAGGGCGCCGAGTTGCGCGAGCGCTTCGCTGCGGCTGGCAGCGAGGCGGCGACCAGCACGCCAGCGGCGTTTTCGGCCTTCATCGGACGCGAACTGGCCAAGTTCGCCAAGGTCGTGAAGGCTGCCAGGATCACCATCGACTGACGCCCGCCGGTCGCGGTCCGGCACCGTTGCGCTTCGAGGTCATGGAGCGCATCCGGTGCGTGGCGCCACGACGCGGGCCGACAACGCAGGAGCATCAACCATGCAGTTGAACGACGAAGAGCGCGCGATGCAGCGCGGCGATCGCGGTGCCGCGGTCAAGGAGGCGATCGACTTCCAGATCGCGGTCGGCAGTTTCTTCGGCGCCCGCCGGTTCGTGCCGATAAGCAACGCACACATGATGGGCGACATCGAGGTGATGGGCGACGCGGGCCTGTCGCGCCTGAAGCAGATGGCCGATGCCGGCACGCACTGCGCGGTCGGCATCACCACCAATGCGCGCTGCATCGACTTCGCCTGGGTGAAACGGCTCGAGCAGGTCGAGGACGAGGTCGAGAAGGAACGGCAGATCATTGCCCACCTGCGGCAGATGAACGTGATCACCGCAGACACCTGCATCAACTACCAGACGCTGTACCAGCCGCACCTGGGCGAGCACGTGGCCTGGGGGGATACCGGCACCGTCATCTATGCAAACTCGGTGTTCGGTGCACGTACCAACTTCGAGGGCGGCCCGTCGGCGCTCGCCAGCGCCATCACCGGGCGCACGCCGGAGTACGGCTTCCACCTGGACGCGGTCCGGCGCGGCAACTTCACGGTCGAGCTCGACGTGGATCCGACCGACCTCGCCGACTGGGGCGCGATCGGCCGGCTGGTCGGCGAGCCGCACCAGAGCTACTATGCGGTGCCGGTGTTCTCCGGTCCGGGAGGCACGCCGCTGCAGCGCTCGCCGACCTCGGACGAACTCAAGCACCTGGGTGCGTCGCTGGCGAGCTACGGCTCGCATGCGATGTTCCACATGGTCGGCGTGACGCCGGAGGCCCTGTCGGTCGAGGCGGCGCTGGGCGGCAACACGCCGACGGACCGCATGCGCATCACGCGCGCGGACATCGACCGCATGTACGCCAGCTACGACGTGAAGGACGGCCGCTGCAACCTGGTCGTGTTCTCGGCACCGCAGTTGTCGCTGTTCGAACTCAAGCGCATCTCGGAACTGCTCGACGGACGCAAGGTCGCCACCGGCTCGAAGCTGTTCGTCACCACCAGCAACGCGATGAAGCGCAGCGCCACGGAACTCGGCTACATCGGCCGCATCGAAGCGGCCGGCGGCATCGTGCTCGAAGGCGTCTGCTTCTACATCCTGCAGGACCTCACGCCGATGAAGCAGCGCATGGGCTGGACCAGCCTGGTCACCAACTCGGCCAAGCTGGTGAACACCATCACCGCGCATCGCTTCAACACGATCCTGCGCCGCACCGAGGATTGCATCGAGACCGCCCTGACCGGAGACGTGAAATGACCGGCACACATGCGCCGCTGCTGACCATCGCCGTCTATCGCGCCGCGGGCCCCGTGGTCGAAGGCGAGGCGGTGATGTCGACCGAGGGCTTCAGCCCGCGCTACGACCTCGACCGCTGGACCGGCGTGATCTCCAAGCCCGGGCACCGGCTCGAAGGCATCAGCATCCGGGACAAGATCCTGTTCTTCCCTACCGCCAAGGGGGGCATCGCGGCCGGCTGGGCGTTCCACGACATCAAGGGCAAGGGCATCGCCCCGAAGGCCTTCGTGTTCGGCGTCACCAACCCGGTGATGGTCCAGGGCGCGATCTTCGCCGACATCGCGATTACCGAAGGCTGGTCGCCCGATCCCCTCTCGGTGCTGCAGTCCGGCGACTGGGTGCGGGTCGATCCGCCGCGGCGGGTGATCGAACTGCTCAGGCGGGCGCCCGCGCGCTGAAGTTGCCGGTCGGATCGGCCGATGAATGTCCGACGGCAGGCTTGCCTGCCACCGGCTGGAGCCTCGCGCCGACGCGATCGCCACGCTTCCGTGGTTTCCTGACTCGCGGGTAAACTAGGCATCCACCAAAGGACCGGCGACAGGATCGCCGTCCTGATCGTTCCAGGAGCCCCGGATGATGAGTATTGCCTTCGATCGCCGCGTGCCGTCCGCGCGTGGTGCCCTGCTGTCCCTGTTTGCGGTTGCAGGCCTGGCGGCCGTGCAGCCCGTGCTCGCGCAGAAGGCGGGCGATGCCTGGCCCGCGCGCCCGCTGCGCCTGATCATTCCGGCATCGCCCGGTGGCGGCGCGGACACCCTGGCGCGCGTGATGACCGCACGCCTGTCCGAACGCTTCGGCCAGCCGGTGGTGACCGACAACCGTCCCGGTGCGGCCGGCACGATCGCGATGGACATCACGGCCCGGTCCGCGCCGGACGGCTACACCTCGATCCTCACCCAGTCCACCAGCGCGGTGATCGCCCCGGCGATCTACGAGAAGATGTCCTACCGCACGCTGGTCGATTTCACGCCGGTTTCGCTGATCGCCGAAGTGCCGCACGTGCTGGTGGTAAACCCGACGGTGCCCGCGAACAACCTGAAGGAACTGATCGCGCTGGCGAAGGCCCGTTCGCTCAACTATGCGTCCTCGGGCATCGGCGCCGGCAGCCATTTCTCGGGCGAGATGCTCGACCGTGCGGCCGGCATCCGCACCACCCACCTGCCGTACAAGGGCGCAGGTCCGGCACTGGCTGCGGTGATCAGTGGCGAGGCGCAATTGTTCTCCTCGCCGATCAATGCGGCGATGGGCCAGATCAAGGCCGGCAAGCTGCGGCCGATCGCGATGACCACCGCGAAGCGCTCGGCGGTGCTGCCCGACCTGCCGACCATCGCCGAGAGCGGCTATCCCGGCTTCGACATCGGCACCTGGTTCGGCCTGCTGCTGCCGGCCAAGGCTTCGAAGGAACTGGTCACCCGGATGCACGCCGAGTTCACCGGTGCCCTGAAGGCGCCCGACGTGCAGGAGCGCCTGCTCGCCGACGGCACGGTGCCGATCGGCAGCACGCCCGAGGATTTCCGCAGGCGGATCGCCGTCGACCTCGAGCGCTTCGCGAAGATCGCGCGGGAAGCGAAGATCCGCGCCGAGTGACGGCCGGGAAGGCCGGGGTCGTCGCCCCGGCCGTCGTCCCGCGCTACTCGGCGGCGTCGGCCACCAGCCCTGCCTGCTCGATGCCGAACACGCAGCAGGCTTCGTCCTGGTCGCCACTCGCACCGCTGGCGCCGGCGGCACCGATGATGTTGCCGGCGGCGTCCTTGATCAGCACGCCGCCCATCTGCGGCAGGAACTTGCCCTCGGCGGTGGCCGCCAGGGTGATCATGAAGTTCGGGTTGCTCTGCGCGCGCTTGGCGAGCGAGCGGCTGGAGCAGCCCATCGCAACCGCACCCCAGGCCTTGCCGCGGGCGATGTCCTCGCGGAACATCGAGGCGCCGTCCTCGCGCATGTAGGCCACCGTGTGGCCGGACGCGTCGAGCACGATCACGCCCAGTGCCGGGATCTTCATCTCGCGTGCCTTCTCGATCGCCTTGGTGACGATGATCCCTGCCTGCTTCATCGTGAGTGCGGCCATTTGGTCCCCCTGGGTTGGTCTGTAGTGCGTCGGTGGAAATCGGCTGGCGAGCGGCTGGAGGTCAGCCGCGGATGCCGGGCATGTCGAAGCCGCGCTTCTGCAGCTCGGCTGCCAGTTCCTTGCCCTGCGCCTCGCCCAGTTGCACCAGCGGCGGCCGGGTCACCGCCCACTGTGCATGGCCGGTGTAGAGGGCGGTGGTGTGCTTGAGCGCGGGGATCTGCGGGAACTTCGTGATCGCGCGGCGGAAGTCGGTGATGGCTTCCTGCATCGCATCGGCGTTCGGGTCCTTCCAGTTGCGGAACAGTTCGTCGATCGCGGCGGGCCCGATGTTGGCGGTCGCCGTGATGGTGCCGACGGCCCCCAGCCGCATGCCGGCCAGGAGGAACTCCTCGCTGCCGGGGAAGAACTGGAAGCCGGGGAACGCCTTGAGCATCGCCTCCATGTTCTTCCAGTCGCCGCCGCTGTCCTTCATGCCCACCACGGTGCCCGGATAGTCCTTCAGCAGCCGCTCGACCAGGCCCAGCGAGAACGGCACCGCGGTCATCGGCGGGATGTGATAGAGGTAGATCTTCAGCCGGCTGTCGCCCACGCGCTGCGCGATCTCGGCGAAGTTGCGGTAGAGCCCTTCGTCGCTCACGCCCTTGTAGAAGAACGGCGGCAGCATCAGCGCGCCGGCCACGCCTCGCTCGACCGCGAAGCGGGTCAGCGCGACCGAGTCGGTGAGCGAGCAGCAGCCGGTGCCGGGCATCAGCTTCGACGCAGGGACGCCTGCCTCGAGCAGTGCCTCGAGCAGCATGCGCCGCTCGTCGAGGGACAGCGAATTCGCCTCGCTGTTGGTGCCGAAGATCGCCAGGCCGCTGCAGCCGTTGGCCAGCAGCCACTTGCAATGCCGCACGTAGCGCTCGACATCGGGCGAGAGGTCGGGCTTGAACGGCGTGATCACCGGTGCAAGGACACCGGTCAGGAGGGGGGCTTGGCTCATCGGAGTCCTCGGCGCAATCGCGTGCCACGGAAAGGGACGACGATTATAGCCGCGCGGCCCGTGCCACGGTTGCGGCCGCCCTGCCCGCTGCGGTAGCCTGCGGACATGCCCGCCCGGTTCGCATGGACTGCTCGAACCCGGCGGCCGCACGCGTATCGACGGACTCCAGGATCGGTTCAGGATGCATCGAGTTTCCCAGGCGCTTGCGCTGATGGTTCTGGCAGGCGCAACGACGCTGTTCCTGTGGCCTGCGTCCGATCCCGGCCAGGCGACCACCCTGAAGGTGCTGGCGCTGGCGGTGTTCGCGATCGGCCTGTGGGCCACCGCGGCGGTGCCCGAGTACCTCGTGGCGCTGGCGTTCCTGTTCCTGGCCGCCGTGACCGCCGTGGTCCCGAACGAAGTCGTGTTCTCCGGCTTCACCACCAGCACGCTGTGGCTGGTGTTCGGCGGCCTGATCATCGCCGAGGCCGTTCGCGCCTCCGGCCTGGGCATACGCCTCGCCTCGCACCTGCTCGGCGCGTTCAGCGGCACCTACCGAAGGGCGCTGGTCGGCACGATGCTGGTGACGACGGTGCTCTGCTTCGTGATGCCGGCCACCGTCGGCAGGATCCTGCTGATGGTGCCCATCCTGCTCGCGTTCTGCGACCGGCTCGGGCTGGCGCCGGGCAGCAAGGGCTTCACCGGCATCATGCTGGTGATGCTGGTCGGCAGCTTCCAGGTGGGGGCCGCCATCCTGCCCGCGAACATCCCGAACCTGGTCCTCGCAGGATCGGCCGAGTCGATGTACGGGGTGCAGATCCTCTACCTCGAGTACCTCAAGCTGCATTTCCCGGTGCAGGGACTCGCGAAGGCGATCCTGACCGTCCTGCTGGTCGAGTGGCTGTTCCGCGACACGGTGAGGCCGCCGGCCGCCGCGGCCCCGCTGCCGCCGATGTCGGCGGCGGAGTGGCGCATGGCGGTCATCCTGGGCGGCGCCCTCGTGCTCTGGGCGACCGACTTCCTGCACCACATCCGCCCCGGCTGGATCGGACTGGGCGCGGGCCTTGCCTGCCTGCTGCCGCGCCTGGGCATCATCGACGTGCATGCGATGAACGACCGGGTGAAGTTGTCGGGTTTCTTCTACATCGGCGCGGTGCTCGGCGTCGCGGCGATGATCGACCATGTCGAACTCTCGGCCATCGTCGGCCCGTGGCTGCCATCTCTGCTCGGGCTCGCACCCGGCGCCGACTACTGGAACTTCCAGATGCTGTCGCTGGTGTCGACGCTCACCTCGATGGTGGCCACCAGCCCGGGGCAGCCGGCGGTCCTCGGCCCGCTGGCCGGCGACCTGGCGGCGATCACCGGCTGGAACGTGAAGACGGTGCTGCTCCTGTACGGCATCGGCTTCTCCACCATCCTGCTGCCCTACCAGGTGCCGCCGGTGATCGTCGGGCTCTACGCCGCCGGCATCCCGGTGCGCGAGGCTGCGCGCGTGTTCCCGGTGCAGGCCCTGCTCACGCTGCTGCTGCTGTGGCCGATGAACTTCGCCTGGTGGTGGCTGCTCGGCTATTTCGAATGAGGAAGATCCCATGAGCCTCCTGTTCTCTCCGCTGCGGCTACGCTCGCTCGAACTGGCGAACCGCATCCAGGTCTCGCCCATGTGCCAGTACAGTGCGGTCGATGGATCGATGAACGACTGGCACCTGATGCACTACGGCAGCCTCGCGCTGTCGGGCGCCGGGCTGTTGGTGATGGAAGCCACCCATGTCACGCCGCAGGGGCGCATCACGCACGGCTGCAGCGGCCTGTACTGCGAGGACAACGCGGCTGCGCTCGCGCGGGTGCTGCAGTTCTGCCGGGCCCACTCGGACATCGCCATCGGGCTGCAACTCGGCCATGCGGGGCGCAAGGCATCGAGTGAACGGCCGTGGGAAGGCCGAGGCAGCCTGGCGGCCGGGGCGTCGCCCTGGCCGGTGGTCGGTGCCTCGGCGCTGCCATTCGCGCCCGGCTGGCCGGTCCCGGAAGCGCTCGACCTTGCAGGCCTGCGGTCGGTGCGCGAGGCGTTCGTGCGCGCCACCGAGCGGGCGGCCGAGCTCGGCTTCGACCTGGTGGAAGTGCATTCGGCGCATGGCTACCTGCTGTCCACCTTCCTCTCTCCGCTGTCGAACCGGCGCACCGACGCCTACGGCGGCAGCCTCGAGAACCGTATGCGCTTCCCGCTGGAGACGTTCGAGGCGATGCGCGCGGCATGGCCTGCCGAACGGCCGATGGGCGTGCGCATCCATGGCAGCGACTGGACCGACGGCGGCTGGGGCGTCGACGATGCGGTCGCCTATGCATCGGCGCTCAAGGCGCGCGGCTGCGACTACGTGACGGTCTCCAGCGGTGGCGTGGCCGCGTCGGCGCAGATCCCGGTCGGACCGGGCTACCAGGTGCCGCTCGCAGAGGCGGTGCGCCGCGAAACCGGCCTTCCCACCTGCGCGGTCGGGATGATCACCGGCGCGGTGCAGGCCGAGGCCATCCTCGCCGAGGGGCGCGCCGACCAGGTAGCGCTGGCGCGCGCGCTGCTCTTCAACAAGCACTGGCCATGGGCGGCAGCGGCGGCGCTCGGTGCATCGGTACGGCTGCCCGGGCAGTATGCGCGGGCCGGCGCGGCCACCTGGGCCGGGACGATCCCGACCGGGGCCGCGTGACGATCGGATCGACCCTCAGATCATCACGCCGCCGCCGACTTCCAGCACGACGCCGTTGATGTAGCTCGCTTCGTCCGAGGCGAGGAAGGCGAATGCATCGGCGATCTCTTCCGGCTTGCCCAGCCGGCCCAGCGGCACCTTCTCTTCCATCGCACGCAGCACGCGCTCGGGCATGGAATTCAGGATGGTGGTGCCGATGAAGCCCGGGCAGACGGCATTGGCGCGGATGCCCTTGCGGCCGAGTTCCTTCGCCCAGGTCTTGGTCATGCTGATCACCGCACCCTTGGTGGCGGCGTAGTTCGTCTGGCCGAAATTGCCATAGAGGCCTACGATCGACGAGGTGCTGAGGATCACGCCCGACTGTTGCTCGAGCATGGTGTCCACCACCGCACGGGTGCAGTTGTAGACGCCCTTCAGGTTGATGTCGATCACCAGGTCGAACTGGTCGTCGGTCATGTTCTTCAACTGGGCATCCTTGACGATGCCCGCGTTGTTCACCAGCACGTCGATGCGGCCGAAGGTCGACAGCGCTTCATCGACCATCTTGCGGATGGAATGCATGTCGCGCACGTCGACGAGGCAGCCGATCGCCTCGCCGCCCGCATTGCGGATGGTGGCGACGGTTTCCTCGATCAGTTCCGGGGTCAGGTCGCAGACGACCACGCGCGCCCCTTCACGGGCGAACTTGAACGCAGTCGACTGGCCGATGCCGCGTGCCGAGCCGGTGATGATGGATACCTTGTTTTTCAGGCGCACCCGAGTCTCCCTTGGTCGTGAACGGCGTCGCCAGTCGGTGTTGCGCAGCAACGTCGGAGCGCTGAAAGCTCCGGAACAGGTCCGGAATACAAGGCCAGAGGACAGCCACGGGCATGTGAACGGGAGCCCAGCAATTAGCACTCTAGCTCAATGTTCCGCAGCGCACAACCGGCGATTTCACAGGCTCCGTGCCGCATTGACGTAGGCAAAAAACCCCCCGCATTGCGCTGCAATGCTGCGCAACATGAGGTGCCGCAAAAATCCGTCGCTTCTACGCTGCGCTGCGGCGTCTCCGTGCCCGGGCCAGGTTCGGATAGCGATCGAACGACAGGTGGGCGGTACCCCGCGCCAGCAAAAGCACCGCGGGTGCTCCCACCGGCAGGGTCGCCTTGCGCACGACATGGCCGAATGGCAGTCCCGTCAACAGCGGCACGTCCAGCCGGGCCCGGAAATGGGCGATCACGCTGTCCAGCCCGAAACCACCGTCGTTGGCCATCGGCGGTACCGGCTCGAAGCTGCCGAGCAGGATCGCGCGCTGGCGCTGGAGGATCCCGGCGTGGAACAGCTGGTAGAGCATGCGCTCGATCCGGTAGGCGCTCTCGTTGACGTCCTCGAGGAACAGGATGCCGCCCTTCACCGGCGGCATCCAGCGGGTGCCGGCCATCGCGGCCACCAGTGCGAGGTTGCCGCCCCAGAGACGGCCCGCGACCTGCAGGCGGCGCGCGCCGTCCGCATCGAAGGACAGCTGGTGCGACGCCTGCCCGGTCACCGCGAAGAACTGCTCGATCGTGAACGGATCCGGGTGGGCAGCCGCGAAATCGCTGGCGCCCGGCCCGGCGAAGCTGATGCCGCCGTGCGCGAGATAGGCCAGGTGGAACGCGGTGAAGTCGCTGTAGCCGACCAGGATCGGGCGCCGAGCCCGGATGGCCGGGAAATCGAGCCGGTCGAGCAGCCGCACCATGCCGTAGCCGCCACGTGCGCTGAGCACGAGGTCGACGGCGGGGTCGGTGGCGAACGCCTGCAGGTCGGCGGCGCGCAGCGCGTCCGGCCCGGCGAACCGCTGCTCGCGGGCGAACACGCTGTCCCCGGCGCTGACCTGCCAGCCGCGGGACGTGAACAGCGCCGTGGCGCGGTCGACCACCGTCGGATCGGGCAGGTTGCCCGACGGCGCCACCATTCCGAGCCGCAGCGGCGGTGTCGGCTGCGCGGCCGCTGCGCGCCTGCGGGCGGCGGGCGCCTCGGGCGGGCGCGGTTTTCCGGCCGCGGCGCGCCGTTCAGCCCGTGGCATCGGAGGGCTCCGGGCGCGCGGCCTGGCGCCTGGCCGCGAAGAAAGCGGAGAGCAGCTGGCCGCACTCCGCGGCCAGGACGCCACCGGTCACCTGCGCATGATGGTTCAGCCGGGATACCCTGAACAGGTCCACGACGCTGCCGCAGGCCCCGGTCTTGGGGTCGTTCGCGCCGAACACCACCCGCGCGATGCGCGCATGCTGGATCGCGCCGGCGCACATCGCGCACGGCTCCAGCGTCACCACCAAGGTGCAG
>JAJTHE010000069.1 GCA_021298815.1 Betaproteobacteria bacterium
CCATGCCCATGCCCATGCCCGGTCGAGCTGCGCGTGGCACCCGGCTCCGCCGCGCCCGGGCGTCGATCCTCGCGCGCGAAGCGATTTTCGGGCGCGAGTCGCCGGCCTTGCACTTCGCGATGGAGCCTGGCCAGCCCCGGTCCTGCAACAGCCGCCCGGACCGCCCGCAGCCCGTCCCTCAGCCGATCGCAGCCGCGACCGCGTCCCCCATGCCGCTAGTGCTGCCCTGGCCGCCCAGGTCGCCGGTCAGCGCCCGTGCGTCGGCGATCACGGCGTCCATGGCCTTGTCGATCATGGCCGCCGCTGCCACCGCTTCGGGCAGCCCGCGCTGGTGGCCCAGCCACTCGAACAGCATCTTCCCCGACATGATCATCGCGTAGGGGTTTGCGATGTTCCGGCCGGCGATGTCGGGGGCGGAGCCATGCGTGGCCTGCGCCATCGCCTGGTGCGCGCCGATGCACAGGCCGGGTGCCAGGCCGAGGCCGCCGACCAGACCCGCGCCTTCGTCGGTCAGGATGTCGCCGAACTGGTTCGTGGTGACCACGACGTCGTACGGCTGGGGCTTCATCACCAGCTTCATCGCGAAGCCGTCGACCAGCACCTCGTCGAAGGACACGTCCGGATACTCCTGCGCGACCTTCCGGCATTCCTCGGCGAACATGCCGCAGGCCAGCCGGAAGATCGGCTCCTTGTGCACGGCGGTCACGCGCTTGCGCGGCCGCGTGCGGGCGATCTCGAACGCGGCGCGCGCGACCCGGTTCGAGCCCTTGCGCGTGATCACCCGGTGGCCGATCGTGATCTCGTCGTTCGGACGAAACTCCCCGGTGCCGGCGAAGGTGACGCTGCCTGACTGCATGCCCTCGGTGACCTCGCGCAGGAAGACGATGTCCACGTCCTTGTGGATCGAGGCGATGTTCGGATACGACTTGACCGGCTTCACGTTCGCGAAGAGTTCGAAGATCTTGCGCAGCGGCGGATTGATCCAGGTCGCGTCGCCGCGCGGATAGGCGTTGTGGCCGATCGGTCCCTGCAGCCAGCCATCGACGGCCTTCAGCGCCTCCACCGTGATCGCGGGCATCGAATGCCCGTGGGACGCGTGCCCTGCGCGGCCGATGGGCAGCGGCTGCCACTCGACGGCCAGGCCGGCCTTCGCGGCGGCGGCCTTCATCACCTTCACGGCTTCGGGGACCACCTCGAGGCCGATGTCGTCGCCTTCGAGGATCGCGATCTTCAGTTGCATGGTTCCTCCGTTGTGCGCATCCGGTAGCGCTTTGTGGACGTTGCCTCGATGCTACTATCCCGCGAAAAGAAACAGTGCCTGCCCCCTGCGATGGCGAGGCGCGCCTGTCCGGGCATGCCCGGTGTACCTGCCTGAACCGATGGAGGAGCCGTTACTTGAATCCGACCGCCACCCGCGTGCGTCACCCGCACCCCCACCGTGCAGCCGGGCGCGCATGCCGTGCACATGCCGCCGCGGCCCTGCTGCTCGCCGGCGCCTTCCTGGCCCCGTCCACGCAGGGGGATGCGATCGCCCAGGCCTATCCGGCGAAACCGATCCGGATGGTCGTGCCGTTCGCGCCGGGCGGCAACACGGACATCATCGCGCGGGTGATCGCGCCGCGCATGGCCGAATCGCTCGGGCAGCCGGTGATCATCGAGAACCGGGGCGGCGCTGGGGGCGTGATCGGCAGCGAGGTCGTCGCCCGTGCGGCGCCCGACGGATACACGCTGCTGATGGTCTCCGCCGCGCACGTGATCAACCCTGCGATGGTGAAGAAGCTGCCGTTCGATTCGATCAAGGACTTCCAGCCGATCTCGCTCGTCGCCGACGTGCCGACTGCCCTGATCGTCCATCCGTCGCTGCCGGTGCGCAACGTGAAGGAACTGGTGGCGCTCGGACGCAAGCGGCCCGACCAGGTCAACTACTCGACCGCGGGTCGGGGTACCGTGGGGCACCTGTCGGGCGAACTTCTGAACGCCGCGGCGAAGGTGCGCTTCGTCCACATCCCGTACAAGGGTGCGGGTCCGGCGCTCACCGACCTTATCGCGGGCCAGGTCGAGTTCCAGTTCGCCAGCCTGCCGGCGGTCGTCCAGTTCGTGCGCGCCGGGAAGGTGCGCCTGATCGCCCAGACCGGCGCGAAGCGGTCCGGCGCTGCACCGGACGTGCCGACCATGGAAGAATCGGGGCTCCCGGGTTTCATCGTGTCCAGCGGGTTCGGCATCCTCGGGCCGGCCGGCACGCCGCGGCCGGTCGTCGACCGGGTGAACGCGGCCATCCGCGCGGCACTCGGTTCGGCCGACGTGAAGAAGGTGTTCGCCGAGCAGGGCGCCGAACCGGTGGGCAGCACGCCCGAGGAATACGAGGCGTTCAACCGCAACGAGATCGCGCGCTGGCAGAAGGCCGCGCGCGAAGCGAACATCCAGCCCGAGTAACCTACCCCACACGGAGCAACGTGCATGAGTGCCGCAGCCAAGCCGATCGACCCCAAGCAGGCCCAGGATCCCGCACAGGTCGCCGACGCCACCCGCCTGGCCGCGCAGCACGCGCTCGCCCAGACCTTCTCGACGCTGCAGGAGATCGTCGCTGCCGCCCGCCGCAACCTGTCCCAGGGCACCTGGGACATGCTCTCCGGCGGCTCCGATTCCGAGGCCACCCTGCGCCGCAACCGCATGGCGCTTGACAGCCTCGCGCTGCGCCAGCGCGTGCTGGTCGACGTGCGCCAGATCGACACCACCACCTCGCTGCTCGGCAAGGCGATGCCGGTGCCGATGTTCATCGCGCCGATCGGCAACTACCTGCAGTATGCCGACCCGCGCGGCGCGGCTGCGGTGGCAGTTGCAGCGGTGAAGAAGAACGTGCCCTGCTTCGTCAGTACCGCCGCGCGTCCCGGCCTGGACCTGATCGCAAAGGAAGCGGGCAAGCCGCTGATCTTCCAGCTCTACGTGCGTGGCGACAAGGCCTGGGTCGGGGACATCCTCGACCGTGCGAAGTCGCTCGGCTACGACGCGCTGTGCGTGACCGTCGACCGCGCATACTACAGCCGGCGCGAACGCGACCTGATCAACCACCAGCTGGTGCGCGAGGGCGGTGGCGATGCCTCGCACCAGGCGAGCCTCACCTGGGACTACGTGCTCTGGATGAAGGAGCGCATGGGCGTGCCGCTGATCCTGAAGGGCATCGCCACCGGCGAGGACGCCAGGCTTGCGGTGGAACACGGCGTCGACGTGGTATACGTGTCCAACCACGGCGGACGCCAGCTCGATCATGCACAGGCCAGCATAGAGGTGCTGCCGGAGGTCGCGGAGGCGGTCGACGGCCGCGCCGAAGTGCTGATGGACGGCGGCGTCCTGCGTGGCACCGACATCGTGAAGGCGGTGGCGCTGGGCGCGAAGGCGGTCGGCATCGGCAAGCTGCATGGCTGGGCACTCGCTGCGGCGGGCGAGCCGGGCGTGATCCGCATGCTCGAACTGCTGGAGCTCGAAGTGCGCACCGCGATGGGTCTGATGGGCGTGACCTCGCTCGCGCAGCTCACGCCGAAGTCGGTGCGCGCGGTGCCGCCGGTGTCCACCGGCAGCGTGACCAGTGCCTATCCGATGTACGAGGCCGCGCTTCGCCACGGCGAGACACGGCCTTGATCCGGTGCGGATCGCGTGCCGGAACCCAGGTCGAAACCCCGGTCGGACACTGATTTCCCCATCCCGCAGCGAAACCCGTGTCTGACCCTGTTTCGTTGATCGTCCCGTTCCCGGTCGACGGGGTGACCGACTTCACCGCGCGGGTGCTGGCGCGGCATCTCGAGCGCCGGTGGTCGGTTCCGGTGGAGGTGCGCAACGTCGCCGGCAGTGGCGGCACGACCGGCACCCTGGAACTGCTGGCCGCCGCGCCCGACGGCCGCACGATGATGCTGTGCGCGACCGGCCAGGCGACGCAGAACCCGGCGATCGACACGGCGCTGCCCTACCGCTGGCACGACCCGGTGCCGGTGGTGCGGGTCAGTGCCAGTGCGCTGGCGTTCGTGGTGCGCGGCGGTTCGCCCTGCACGTCCCTGGGCGAACTGCTCGCGCAGGTGCGCGCGGCCCCCGCCCGGCACCGCATCGGCACCTCGGGTACCGGCGGCGCATCGATCCTCGCGCTCGCCCGCCTGCTCGAGTCGGGCGGCATCGCGCTCTCCGACCTCGGCCGGATCACCTTCCACGGCGGCGCCGCGATCCTGGAGGCGGCTATCGACGGCCGTACCGACTTCGCCGCCCAGTATGTCGGCGAGATGGGCGACCTGCTGTGCTCGGGAACGCTGCGTGCGCTCGCGGTCAGCGGCGACCGGCGCACGGCCGCATGGCCGGACGTGCCGACGGCGGCGGAATGCGGGTTCGCCGGCTTCGACCTGCTCGGCTGGACCGGTGTCGTCGGTCCGCCGGGGCTGGATCGAGGCATCATCGACACCTGGGTCGCCACCGTCCGCGACCTTGCGCAGGACCCGGCCTTCACCGGGGAGATCGAAGAGATGGGTTCCACCGTCGCCTGGCTCGGCGCCGAGGCATTCCGCGCCGCGCTCGAGCAGGAGTACCAGGTCGCGCTGGCCACCGCCACGCGGCTCGGCCTGCGCCGATGAACGACAGATGCCGGCGCGGCAGGCGATCCCCCGCCAGGCCCCGGCCGATGCGATCGAAGGAGACAAGATGATGAGAGCGATGACCGCTGCGGCTCCCGCGGCCCTCGGCGTGCTGGCCTGCTGCCTGATCGGCTTCACGGCCGCGTCGCCTGCCGCATTCGCCCAGGCGTACCCGTCCAAGCCGGTGCGCGTGGTGATCCCCTGGCCCCCCGGCGGCGCGAACGACATCGCCGGGCGGACGGTCATGCTGCGCATGGCCGACAGCACCGGCCAGCCGGTGGTGATCGACAACCGCGGTGGCGCCGGCGGCACCATCGGCACCGACCATGTCGCCAAGTCGGCCCCCGACGGCTACACGCTGCTGGTGCAGTCGGTGACGCACGTGGCCAATGCCCACCTGTACCAGAAGCTCCCCTACGACACCCTGCGCGACTTCGCGCCGGTGGCGCTGCTCACCGCGCAGACTGCGGTGCTGGTGGTGCATCCGTCGCTGCCGGTGAAGTCGGTGAAGGAGTTCGTCGCGCTGGCGCGTGCACGCCCCGACCAGCTCATGTATTCCACCGCCGGCAACGGCAGCATCCCGCACCTGTCGATGGCCCTGCTCGGTTCGATGACCGGCACGACGCTGGTGCACGTGCCGTACAAGGGCGGTGGCCCGCAGGTGGTCGGCCTGCTGGGTGGCGAGGCGCAGGCGTCGCTGGCGACCATCGCCTCGGTCATCGCGCACATCAAGACCGGCCGCCTGCGCGCGCTCGGCGTCGCCTCGGCCCGGCGCTCGCCGACCCTGCCCGACGTGCCCACCATCGCCGAGTCCGGCGTCCCCGGCTACGAGCTGAGCCCGTGGATCGGGCTGATGGCGCCGGCCACCACGCCGCGGCCGGTGATCGACCGCCTGAACGCGGAAGCCAACCGCGCGCTCAAGCTGCCGGAGGTGGCGTCCACGCTGTCGGCGCAGGCGCTCGATCCCTGGGGCGGCACGCCGGAGGAGTTCGGCGCACGGCTGAAGGCGGACTTCGCCAAGTACGGCAAGCTGATCGCGATGACCGGCGCGCGGGTCGAGTAGCGTTACCGGAAGCGGGCGGCGGGGGTCGGCACGATCCCGTCTTTGTGGTAAGTGTTGAGCGTCACCACTCAGCGCGCGACCCCGTGTCGCCCGGAACGCATGGCCGATCTCCTCGTCTGCATCAGCTTCGACTTCGACGCCATGTCGGGGTTCATCTCGCGCGGCATGACTTCGCCCTCGCCGATCTCGCGCGGCGAATTCGGCCCGGCGGCTGCCCCGCGCATCCTCGAGATGCTGCGCCAGCACAAGGTGCGCAGCACCTGGTGCATCCCCGGCCACACGCTCGAGACCTACCCGACGCAGTGCAGGGCGGTGTTCGATGCCGGGCACGAGATCGCGCACCATGGCTGGACGCACGTGCCGCCGGCGCAGTTGACCCGCGAGCAGGAGGAATCCGGGCTCGCGCGCGCCAACGAGTCGATCAAGCGCCTGACCGGCCGCTATGCCCAGGGCTACCGCTCGCCGTCGTGGGACCTCTCGCCGCATTCGGTGGACCTGCTGCTGGCCCACGGATTCCGCTACGACAGCTCGATGATGGGCGACGACTACACGCCCTACCGGGTGCGCCAGGGCGACGTGATCGAGCTCGAGCAGCCGGCGGTGTTCGGCAGGCCCACGCGCCTGATCGAACTGCCGATCTCGTGGTCGCTCGACGACTATCCGGTGTTCGAGTTCATCCGCACGCCGCAGACGCTGTTGCCGGGCAACTCGAACGCGAACCTGGTGGTCGACAACTGGATCGCCGACTTCACCTGGATGCAGCGCTCGGTCACCGACTGGGGCGTGCTCACCTACACGTTCCATCCGTTCGTCATCGGCCGCGGCCACCGGATGCTCGCCCTCGAGAAGCTGCTGGTGGCGCTGGCGGCCGGCGGCGCGCGCTTCGTCACGATGGAAGAGGCGGCGTCGGAGTACGACCGCCGCGCGCCGTTCGTGGCTGGCTGACCACCTC
>JAJTHE010000165.1 GCA_021298815.1 Betaproteobacteria bacterium
AGCGTCGAATCCAGCGGCTCGACCACGCCGGCGGGGGAACTGAACACGTGCGGGAAGGACAGCGTGTTCATCACCAGCACGCCGCCCAGCGCCAGCCCGCGAATGCCGTCGATCAGCCGGTCGCGCCCCGCGGGGCCGGCCGCGGCCTGCATCAGGAGCGTGCCGTCGGGCCGGCCCTCAGCGCGCGGATCTCGCGCGCCAGTTCGAACACCGCCATCGCGTAGTGGATCGCGCGGTTGTAGCGCGTGATCACGAAGAAGTTGTCGAACCCGAGCCAGTACTCGGTGCCTTCCTTCATGATCAGCGGGAACACCATCGCCGGCAGCGACGGATCGAGTTCGGCGGCGTGCGGCGGGTTCGCCGCGATCCCGAGCGCAGCCAGCGCACCCACCGTGGTGTGCGGCTTGATGCCCAGCTTCGCCTGCGCTTCGGCCAGATCAACGGGCGCCGATGCGCGCACCGCGACCGGGCCGCCGGAGACCCAGCCGAACACCCGGTAGTAGTTGGCGACGCTGCCGATCGCATCGGCCGCGCTGCGGAACAGGTCGATGCGACCATCCGCATCGAAGTCGACCGCGTACTTGCGATAGCTGGTCGGCATGAACTGCGGGATGCCCATCGCGCCAGCGAAGGACCCGCGCGGCTGTGCCGGGTCGATCGACAGTTCGCGCGCGAGCAGCAGGAACTGCTCGAGTTCGCCGCGGAAGAACGGCGCGCGCTTCGGGAACTCGAAGGCCAGCGTCGCCAGCGAATCGAGCACCGGGTGCGAACCCATCATCTTGCCGAACAGGGTCTCGGCCGCGATCGTCGCCACGACGAGTTCCGCGGGCACGCCGTACTGGGCCTGCGCGCGCTCGAGGACCGCGGCGTTCTCCTGCCAGAAGCGTGCGCCGCCGGCGATGCGCGGGCGATTCACGAACGCGGGGCGATACTCGAACCAGGGCCGCGGCCTGGACTGCGAATGCATCGCGCCGAGCACCTGCTGCTGGATGCGCACCTGCGCGAAGGTCGCGCGCAAGGCGTCGCGCTCGAACGCATGCCGGTCGACCATCTCCTCGATGAAGGCCTCGACCTCGGGCGACAGGGGCAAGGCCCTCGGCACCGCACCGGGCGACGGCTGTGCCGCCACCCTGCCCACCATCGCCGTCGAGGCGACTGCTGCAATCAACGTTCGGCGATTCATCCGTACCTGCGTATAAGGCCCTTGACCACTCCCCGGATCGTAACCCGTGCGGGTTCGAATACCAACGGTTGCAGCGCCGGATTCGCCGGGTGCAGCACGACCCGGCCGGGGCGCTGCTCGATCCGCTTCAGCGTGGCGGCCTCGCCGTCGATCAGTGCCACCACGATCTCGCCGTTGCGCGCGGATGTCCGATGCTCGACCACCACGACGTCGCCATCGTGGATGCCCTCGTCGATCATCGAGTCGCCGCGCACCGCCAGCGCATAGCAGTCGTCCCGACCGGCCCATGCGGCTCCGACCTCGATGCGCTCGTCATCCTCGATCGCATCGATCGGGCGCCCGGCGGCGACGCGGCCGAGCAGCGGCAGCACCACGCCCTGTCCGCGCGCCGGCTGGCGGACCACGGTCGACGGCGCGGCCCCCTCCCCCGCGGCCGGACCGGCCAGCATGACGCCGCGCTGCCGGCCCTGCATCGGCGCCACCAGGCCCGCCGCCACCAGCGCCTGCACATGCTTGTGCAGCGACCCGCGCGAGCGCAGGCCGAACGCGCGACAGACCTCGTCCAGCGTGGGCGGATGTTCGAGCGACGGCAGCGTCTCGCGCAGCCATGCAAGCAGTTCGGCCTGTCTGCGGGTCAGTGGAGCGGGCATCGGTGCACGGGTGGGTGGCGGGCGCGGCGGCATGGCGCGCAAGGATGGACGGGGAGCCGCCACATCCCATAGTATCGCAGGGAGAACGAATGGAGAACCCGATGCCCGACATGACGATCCCCGCCCGTGCAGGCAGCCCCGATGCGCCGGGCGCCGCACGCGTGCGCCGGCGCCGCTCGAAGGGCGACCAGCGCACCGAGGCGGGTCCGCCGGCGGTCGCGCTGGAACCGCTGCTGTCGCGCCTGGAGCGCCGCTACGGCGACCGCA
This sequence comes from Betaproteobacteria bacterium, assembly GCA_021298815.1. GTDB lineage: Bacteria > Pseudomonadota > Gammaproteobacteria > Burkholderiales > CAIKXV01 > CAIKXV01. Next base: position 2,101 of record JAJTHE010000165.1, read on the forward strand.
TCACCGCGCACCGCGTGGCGCCGGCGCGCGAGGCCAGGTTCGCCCCCTTCCCGGACGACCTCGACCCGGCCCTGCGCCGCGCGCTGGCGACGCGCGGCGTCGAATCCCTCTACACCCACCAGCGTGCGGCCTGGGACAGCGTGCGCGCCGGCACGCACACGGTGATCGTCACGCCGACCGCCTCGGGCAAGACGCTCTGCTACAACCTGCCGGTCCTGCAGGCGGTGCGGGAAAGCGGCGCCAAGGCGCTCTACCTGTTCCCGACCAAGGCGCTGGCCCAGGACCAGGTGGCGGAGCTGCTGGCGCTGAACGACGCCGGCGAACTCGGCGTGCGCGCGTTCACCTTCGATGGCGACACCCCGGGCGATGCACGGCAGGCGATCCGCACCCGCGGCGACATCGTGGTATCCAACCCCGACATGCTGCACCAGGCCATCCTGCCGCACCACACGAAATGGGCGCAGCTGTTCGAGAGCCTGAAGTACGTGGTGGTCGACGAGATGCACAGCTACCGCGGGGTGTTCGGTTCGCACGTGGCCAACGTGGTGCGCCGGCTGCGCCGCATCTGCCGCTTCCATGGCGCCGACCCGGTGTTCATCCTCTGCTCGGCGACGATCGCCAATCCGGTCGAACTGGCCACCGGGCTGGTCGGCGCGCCGGTGCACGGCATCACCGACAACGGGGCTCCCGCCGGCGAGAAGCACGTGCTGCTGTGGAACCCGCCGGTGATCAACGCCGACCTCGGGTTGCGTGCGTCCAGCCGGTCGCAGGTCACGCGCCTGGCGCGCATCGCGCTGAAGCAGGCGCTGTCCACCATCGTGTTCGCCAACAGCCGGCTCGCGGTCGAGGTGCTGACCAAGTACCTGAAGGACGTGTTCGACCCGGATCCCAGGCTCGAGCCCCGCGTCGCGGCCTACCGTGGCGGCTACCTTCCGACCGAGCGCCGCGACATCGAACGCCGCCTGCGCGCCGGCACGCTCGACTGCGTGGTATCGACCTCCGCGCTCGAGCTCGGCGTGGACATCGGGTCGCTCGACGTCTGCCTGCTCAACGGCTATCCCGGCACCATCGCCGGCACCTGGCAGCGCCTCGGCCGGGCGGGCCGGCGGCAGCGCACCTCGCTCGGCGTGCTGGTCGCGAGCAGCGAGCCGCTCGACCAGTACATCGTGCGCCATCCCGAGTTCTTCTTCGGCGCCTCGCCGGAACATGCGCGGATCGACCCCGACCAGCTGCTGATCCTGATGGAGCACCTGCGCTGCGCGGCGTTCGAGCTGCCGTTCGAGGCGGGCGACAGCTTCGGCGCGCCACCACTGGACGAGATGCTGGACTACCTCGCCGGCGAGCGCCTCGTGCATCGGGAAGGCGACCGCTGGCACTGGATCGCCGACAGCTACCCGGCGGGCACCGTCAGCCTGCGCGCGATCGCCGAAGGCAACTTCGTCGTCATCGACACCACCGATGGCGCGCGCAACGTGATCGCCGAGGTCGACTGGTCGAGCGCACCGCTGACCCTCTACGAAGGTGCGATCTACATGGTGCAGAGCCGGCCGTGGCAGGTCGAGCGGCTCGACTGGGAGGGACGCAAGGCGTTCGTCACCCGCACCGACGCCGACTACTACACCGATGCGATCGACTTCACCCGGCTCAAGGTGCTCGACGAATTCGAGCAGGCCGGCGAGGCCGGGGCCTGCGCAGTGCGCGGCGAGGTCCATATCGTGCGCCGGGTCGCCGGCTACAAGAAGATCCGCTACTACACGCACGAGAACATCGGCTACGGCGAGGTGCGGCTGCCCGACAACGAGATGCACACCACTGCCGTCTGGTGGCGAATCGCACCGGGCGTGCTGGACGCGGCATTCGAGCGGCGCTGGCAGGCGCTCGACGGGTTCCTCGGCGCGGCCCACGCCATGCACCATGTCGCCGCGCTGCTGTCGATGGCCGATGTGCGCGACCTCGGCCGGGCAGTGGGCGATGCCGAGGGCCGCTGGCATGCCTCGGTGGACGCCGACGGCCGCGGCCGCCTGCGCGGGCCGGACGACCAGCCGCTGGACCCGGGCGTGATCGAGCGCGATGTCGACCAGGCGTTCTCCCCAACCGTGTTCCTGTACGACAACCACCCCGGTGGCACCGGTCTGTCCACGCCGCTCTACGACCTGCGCGACCCGGTGATCGAGCAGGCCGCCACGATGATCCGTGGCTGCGCCTGCAGCCACGGCTGCCCCGCCTGCGTCGGTCCGGTGCTGCATTCGGACGAACGGCACGGCCGGGATCCGAAGCGCCATGCGCTGGTGGTGCTCGGCCTGCTCGGCGCGGGCCGGCCACGCACGCTGCAGCAGCAGTCCGGCGATGGCGAGGATCGCACGGTGCCCGCGGCGGCCGAAGACGCATCGCTGCTGCTGCAGGGCCTGGACGGGCCGTGAGCGGCGCCCTTGCCGGCCGCCTGGCGCTGCTGTCCCGGCAGGCGGGACGCCTTTCTGCGAACGGCGCGGATACGCGCGCCGGCACCGTGTCGCCGGCAGACGCGCCGGCAAACCCGCTGGCGACTGCGCCGGCGCCCCCGCTCAGGTCCATGCCGGATGCACTGGCCGCCGCGGCACTGCCTGCCCGCACCGACCTTCATGCGCCGGCGCAATCCTTCGCCGAGCGCATGCATCGGATAGAGGCACGCGCGGCCGCGTTCGCGCGCCCCACCGACGAGGCACTCGCCGGGCGGCTGGGCGGCCGACTGCTTGCGCCCGGACTGATCGAGATCGAACACCGGCATCCGCTGGGTATGGCGCACGGCCATCGGGCGCTCGACGCGCTGGCCGCCCCCTGCCTCGACTGGCTCACCGGCCCGCGCCCGGCCGGCTGCCCGCACGGCGAACTGGTGTTCATCGACACCGAGACCACCGGCCTGGCCGGAGGGACCGGGACGATCGCCTTCCTGGTGGGCATCGCGCGCGTGCGCGGACCCGTGCTGGTGGTGACGCAGTGGCTGATCACCTGCTTCTCCGCCGAACGCGCGATGCTCGAGGCGCTGATCGGCGCGCTCCGGCCGCCGGCAACAGCGGCGGATGCAGCCCCGGCCGAACTGGTCAGCTACAACGGCAAGTCGTTCGACGTTCCCCTGCTCGCCACCCGGCTGAAGCTCGCGCGGATGCAGGCCGCGCTGGCCGGCCATCCGCACCATGATCTGCTGCATCCGCTGCGAACCGCGTTTGCCCGCAGGTGGCCGGACTGCCGCCTGCAGACGGCCGAACGGCTGCTGCTCGGCATCGCTCGCGAGGACGACCTGCCCGGACATCGCATCCCGGCCGTCTGGGCCGACTTCGTGCAGTTCGGCGAGGCGCGCGAACTCGATGCACTCGTGCGGCACAACCGGATCGACCTCCTGTCGCTCGCGGCACTGCTGCCCGCGCTGGGACATGTCTACCTCGAGCCGGGTAAGCCGGCATCCGCCCCGGACGGACCCGTGCCGCAGCCGGCGCCCGATTCCGCCGCCATCTCCCGCATGCAGCGACGCCGGCGCCGTCCCGACTACGCACGCGCACACCTGCTGGCCGGACAGGCGGCACTCGATGCCCGGGCCCTGCATGAACTGGCGGACCTGCACCGTGCCCGTAGCGACTGGGACCTCGCGGTGCCGATCTGGAAGACGCTCGCCGGCCAGGGATCCATCGAAGCCCTGGCTGCGCTGGCGAAGTACCACGAGCATGTCGCGCGGGACCTCGGCCAGGCGCTCCGATGGTGCGAGGCGCTGTGCCGCGCAGCGCCCGCCGACGCGGCACACCGTCGAAGGCTGCAGCGGCTCGAACGGCGGATCCGGCAGCAGGAGACGCGTGCCGGCGTCCTGTTCGCCTGAGCCATCCACGGGTCCGCCGCCCGCCACAGCGGAAAAAAAACCGGACGGGACGTCCGGTTGAAGCCTCGTCGGAGAGATTCACACGCATCCACCGGGGGAGGAGCCCGGCGGACATGCGTATTAACGCACATTGTCCGCACCAATTGACAATTATTTTTGTCCGATTTTTGTTACACATTGCAGCTCGTGGTAATCGGATGGCGCCTGCGGCGCTGCATGCCGGCTGCAACCGCGATTTCCCTTTGCCGGCACTTTCGATTACTTTCCGGCCCGAAAGCACCCGCTGTTCCACCCATCGAGACCGGATCCATCCGCGCCGCACACCCGAGGAGTTACATCGCATGCAAGCCGATCGTCGCCGCCTGCTCGCCACTGCCGCAGCCGCCCCGCTGCTGCAGCACCTGCCCAGCGCATGGGCTCAGGCCTTTCCGTCGAAGACCATCCGCATCGTCGTCCCGTTCCCCGCGGGCGGGACGACCGACGTGATCGCCCGCCTGGTCGCGCAGCGCATGACCGAATCGATGGGGCAGCCGGTGATCATCGAGAACCGCAGCGGCGCCGGCGGCACGATCGGCGCCGAGGTGATGGCGCGCGCCGCGCCCGACGGCTATACCCTGATGATGCACAATCTCACCTTCCCGCTCGCCTCGACCGTGCAGGCGCTGCAGGGCAAGCCGCTGTACAGCCTCGACAACGACTTCGCGGGTGTGTCGCTGTCGGCGAACGTGCCGTTCATGCTGCTCGCCCATCCGAGCGTGCCGGCGAAGGACCTTTCGCAGTTCGCGAAGCTGCTGCAGGGCAACCGCAAGCTGTCCTACAACTACGGATCGACCGGGCCGGGCTCGGTGATGAACGTGCTCGGCGAGATCCTGAAGCAGGAAGCACGCATCGACATGACGCACATCCCGTTCAAGGGGGCTAACCCGCTGCGGCTCGAACTGCTGGCCGGCCGCCTGGATTTCGGGGGCGACCAGCTGTCGACCTGCCTCGAGAACATCCGCAAGGGCGAACTGCGCGCGCTGGCGACCACCGCGCCGACGCGGGTCAAGGTGCTGCCCGATGTCCCGACTGTGCGCGAACTCGGATTTCCCCTGCTCGAGATCGAGGGCTGGAACGGCCTGTTCGCACCGGCGAAGACCCCGCGCGACGTGCTCGATCGCCTGTCGAAGGAAGCGGCAGCGGCGGCGCGCCATCCCGACGTCGTCAAGCGCCTGGTCGATCTGGCGGCAGATCCGGTGGGATCGACCGGCCCCGAGATGTCGGCGCTGCTGCGCAGGCAGGTCGATCAGTTCACGCCGATCCTGCGCAAGCTGAAGCTCGTCGTGGAGTGACCGGTGGCGCGGTGCGGTACCGCCGCGCTGACCGAGGGGAAAGGCCGACGGCGTGCTTTGGTACACTCGCGACCTTTCGCAGAATCCTGAGGAGAAGCCGATGGTCACCGCCCCCGCAGCTGCCGAGTCGCTGACCGGTCTCGTCGCCGATTTCATCGTCGGCACGCGTTATGAAGACATCCCGGCAGACGTGCTCGCGGTCGGCAAGAAATCGATCCTGGACGGCCTCGGCCTGGCGCTGTCCGGATCGGTGGCCCATTCGGGCGAGATCGTGCGCGACTACCTCGCTGCACAGGGCTTCTCGGGCGGCCAGTGCTCGGCGATCGGGATGTCGCTCAAGCTGCCGCCGCGGTTCGCCGCCTTCGCCAACGGCGTTGGCATCCACGCCGACGACTACGACGATACGCAGCTCGCGGTCGCCAAGGACCGGGTCTACGGCCTGCTGACCCATCCCACCGCGCCCTGCCTGCCCTCGGCGCTGGCGATCAGCGAACGCGACGGGCGTTCCGGACGCGACCTGATGCTGGCCTATCACCTGGGCGTCGAGGTCGAGTGCAAGATCGCCGAGGCGATCAACCCGCGCCACTACCAGGAAGGCTTCCACGCCACCGCCACCTGCGGCACCTTCGCCTCGGCCACCGCCGCCTCCAAGCTCTACGGCCTGCCGAAGGAAGCCGTGCTGCGCGCGCTGTCCATCGCGGGCAGCCAGTCCGCCGGCCTGCGCGAGAACTTCGGCACCATGACCAAGCCGTTCCACGCCGGCAAGGCCGCCGAGTCCGGCGTGTTCGCCACCGACATGGCGAAGATGGGCTGGACCGCCGCACCGAACATCCTCGAGGCCGGCCGCGGCTTCTTCAAGGCCGCCGGCGGCGGCTGGGACGACGGCTCGATCCGCGGCATCCTCGGCAAGCCGTGGACGTTCGTGAACCCGGGCGTGTCGATCAAGCCGCATCCGTCCGGTTCGCTGACCCATCCGGGCATGACCAAGATGCTGGAGCTGATCAAGGCCAACGGCATCCGCGCCGACCAGGTCGAGCGCGTGAAGGTGGGCACCAACCACAACATGCCCAATGCGCTGATCCACCACCGGCCGCGCAACGAACTGCAGGCGAAGTTCAGCATGGAGTTCTGCATGGCGATCCTGCTGCTCGACGGCCGCGCCAACCTGCCCGAGTTCACCGACGATGTCGTGCTGCGCCCCGACGTGCAGGCGATGATCGAGAAGGTCGACTTCGGCGTGCATCCGGAAGCGGAAGCCGCCGGCTACGACAAGATGACCACCATCATCGAGATCCAGATGAAGGATGGCCGGGTGATCAAGGGCTCCGCCGACTTCGGCAAGGGCAGCCCGGCCAACCCGATGACCTACGAGGAAGTGGCCGACAAGTTCCACGGTTGCTGCGACTTCGCGAAGTGGCCCAAGGAGAAGGCGAAGCAGATCGTCGAGATGGTGCGCAACCTCGAGCAGTTGAAGGATGTGCGTGAACTGACCGCCCTGCTGGTCAGGTAGGCGGCGATGCAGCGCTGGCGCAACCCGCAGTCCGTTTCGTTCACTGCGGCACGCCCGCATTTCATCGACGGCAGCGACACGCCGCGCGACTTCCTCGAGCGCTGCATTGCGACCATCCAGGCCCGCGAGCCGGTGCTCAAGGCCTGGGTGGTACTCGACCTCGACGCCGCGCGCAAGGCAGCCGATGCGTCTTCGGCCCGCTACCGCGACGGCCGCCCGCTGTCGCCGGTGGACGGCTGCCCGGTCGGCGTGAAGGACATCATCGCCACGCGCGACCTGCCCACGCAGATGAACAGCCCGGCCTTCGCGGCCTGGCAGGCACGCAGCGATGCGGCGCCCGTGCATGCGATGCGCACGGGCGGCGCGGTGATCGTCGGCAAGACGGTCACCACGGAATTCGCGGTCGGCTATTCGGGCCCGACCACCAACGCCTTCGATCCGGGGCGCACCCCGGGCGGCTCGTCGAGCGGATCGGCCGCGGCCGTGGGCGCGGGAATGGTGCCGATTGCCTTCGGCACCCAGACCCAGGGCTCCACCATCCGCCCGGCCTCGTACAACGGCGCGGTCGGCTACAAGCCCACGCTCGGCATGCTGCCGCTCGGCGGCGTGCATCCGTTGTCGCAGACCCTCGACCACCTGGGCGTGATCGGGGCCACGCTGGACGATGTCTGGTGTGCCGCGTCCCAGACCTCGCTCGCGGTGGGCAGCCCCGGGCATGCCTCCCTGCCGGGTGCCGGCCCTGCCGCGCCGGCGGCGCAGCGCCCGCGCAGGATGATCCACCTGCACACGAAGGGCTGGCGCGAGATCGATGCGGCGACCGCCAACGCGTTCGGCGGCTTCACCGAAGCGCTGGCGAGCGAGGGCGTGAAGTTGATCAGCCGCGACAACGACCGCCGCGTGGCGCAGCTCGAGGAGAGGCTGGACGCGTGGGTGGACGAAGGCCTCGACCTGCTCGCCTGCGAGATGCGCTGGCCGTTCGAAGCCTACGTGCAGGAACACGGCACGCTGATCGGCGAACGCATCCGCGGGTTCATGGAGCGCGCGCGCGCGATCACGCCGGCGCAGTACGACGGCCTGCTCGCCAACCGGCTGCGCATGCAGGCGGAGGTGCGCTCGGTCGCCGCTGGCACTGACGGCTTCGTCACCCTGCCCTGCTCCGGCATCGCCCCGCGCGGCTTCGAGTTCACCGGCAGCCGCACCTTCCTCGCGTACTGGTCCTGCCTCGGCTTCCCGACCTTCAGCCTGCCGCTGCTGTGCATCGACGAGATGCCACTCGGCGTACAGTGGATGGGCGTCGACGGACAGGACGGCGCACTCGCCGCCAGCGCGAACTGGTGCCTGCAGGAGCTGGGCTGAAGCCGCGGCTGCCGCGCTGCCCCGCCGGAGTTCCCGCGCCCACCCCGAGCCATACAGCCACAGAGCCATACCCACAGGAGTCGAGGATGCCCCCCGTTTCGCTGCAAGACCACGTTGTACCTGCAGGATGCGCGCACGGTCCCGGGCAGGCCGCGCGCCTGCGGCGGGCGGTCGTGGCGACCGCCGCGATCGCCGTTGCCGTGCTGCTCGCCCGGGCACCGCTGGCCGGCGCACAGGCCAGGGACGCAGCGCCGGCCTGGCCGGACCGGCCGATCCGCCTGATCGTGCCGTTCGCACCGGGCGGCAGCACCGACGCCGCGGCTCGCATCATCGGGCTCAAGGTGACCGAGCTGTGGGGCCAGCAGGTGCTGATCGACAACCGCCCGGGTGCCACCGGGATCATCGGCTCGGAAATGGTGGCCAAGGCGAACCCGGACGGCTACACGGCGCTCCTCGGAACCATCGGTTCGCATTCGGTGAACGTGAGCCTGTTCAAGCTCAGCTACGATCCGCTGAAGGATTTCGAGCCGGTGACCATGACCGCCGCGGTCGGCAACGTGCTGGTCGTCAATGCGAAGTCCCCGCTCAAGTCGGTGAAGGACCTGATCGCGTTCGCGCGCCAGAAGCCGGGCGAGCCGACCTTCGCCTCCTCGGGCATCGGCGGCGCGCCGCACCTGAGCGGAGAGTTCTTCGCCCTGCAGACCGGCACGAAGATGACCCATGTCCCGTACAAGGGGGGCGGCCCGGCGATGGCCGACCTGGTCTCCGGCAACGTGACCATGAGCTTCGCGTCGATGACCTCGGCCCTGCCGTTCATCAAGGACGGACGGCTGCGGCCGCTCGCCGTGTCCTCGCGCGCCCGCTCCGGGCAGTTACCCGACGTGCCGACCATGATCGAGGCGGGCGTGCCGAACTTCGAGGTCCGCGACTGGCAGGGCATGTTCCTGCCGCGCGGCACGCCGAAGCCCATCGTGGACAAGCTCGCCAACGGCGTGATCGGCGTGCTGCGCCAGCCCGACACCGTCGAACGCTTCACCGCCCAGGGCATGGAGATCATCGCCAGCTCGCCGGACGAATTCCGCAAGGCGATCGCCGCCGAGATCGCGCGCTGGGCGAAGGTCGTGAAGGAAGCCAACATCAAGGCGCAATAGCGCAGGGAGCCGGGCATGCCGAAACGAATCGAAAGCGCCGCACGCCGCGGCAGGCACGCACCGCGCCCCGCGAAGCGGTGGCTGGCGATGGCGGCCTGGCTCTGCATGTCAGGCACTGGCACCGGCACCGCGCTCGCGCAGGCACAGCCGCAGGAGTATCCCGCGCGTCCGGTGCGCAGCGTCGTGCCGTTCGCGGCGGGCGGCCTTAACGACACGCTGTCGCGGCTGTTCGCGCAGACGCTGTCGGAACGGCTGAAGGCGACCTTCCTGATCGACAACCGGCCCGGCGCGGGTGGCACGACGGGTACCGCGATCGTCGCGCAGGCCGCGCCGGACGGCTACACCCTGCTGTTCAGCTCCTCGACCACGATCGCGGTCAGCCCGCACCTGTTCGCGAAGCTCGCCTACGACCCGGTGCGCGATTTTGCGCCGATCACCAGCCTCGCCACCGTCGAGAGCGTGCTGCTGGTCAATCCGCAGACGCCGGCGAAGACGGTGAAGGAAGTGATCGCGCTGGCACGCGAGCAGCCGGGGCAACTTCGCTACGGATCGGTCGGCATCGGATCGTCGCAGCACCTGGCCGGCGCGCTGTTCGGCACCCTGGCGAAGATCGACCTGCTGCACGTGCCTTACAAGGCGGCGGGACAGGTGCTGGCCGACATCATCAACGGCTCGATTTCGCTCGACTTCGAGCCGGTGCCCACGGCCCTGCCGCACATCAAGGCGGGGCGCCTGCGTCCGATCGCGGTGACCTCGTCGCGGAGGTCGCAGGCGCTGCCGGACGTCCCCACCATCGCGGAAGCGGGCCTGCCCGGCTACGAACTGAGCCTGTGGACCGGCATGCTCGCGCCGCGCGGCACGCCGCGCCCGGTGATCGACCGGCTCAACGCCACGATGGCAGGCGTGCTCGCATCGCCCGAGATGAAGGAACGCCTGGTCGGACTCGGCGCAGCACCGATGGGCGATACGCCCGAGGCCTTCGGCGCGTTCATCCGGCGCGAACTCGTGCGCATGGGTGAAGTCGTGAAGGCGTCCGGCGCCGGCGCCCAGTAGGCACCCGTACCCCACCGGCCTTTCCGCCTTCCATTCCCCTTCACGCTACCCCCCAGCAGGACCGCCCACGCCATGGCAAGCCGCAAGACCCCCGCATCGCCTCCCGCCCCGAAGAAGTCACGCGCCAAGGGCGCGAGCCGCTCCAACCCGTCCTCGGGAACCACCATCACGCCGCTGACGGCAAGGCTGTCCAGCTACATCGCGGCTGCCGCACGCACCGCACTGCCGCCAGCGGTGGCCGAGAAGACCAGGCACCACCTGCTCGACACGCTCGCCGCGATGATCAGCGGCTCGCGCCTCGAACCCGGCGCGATCGCGGTGTCGTACGTGCAGTCGCTCGGCGGCACGCGCGAGGCCTGCGTGCCCGGCACCACCCTCCTGACCACCGCGTACAACGCCGCACTGGCCGGGGGCATGCTCGCGCATGCGGACGAGACCGACGACTCGCACCAGCCCTCCTTCCACCACCCCGGCTGTTCGGTCGTGCCAGCGGCTCTGGCCATGGCCGAGCGCGAAGGACGCAGTGGACGCCAGCTGCTGCGCGCGATCGCACTGGGCTACGACATCGGCGCGCGCGCCAGCTTCGCGCTGGGCGCGATCCGCTTCCACCTCGCCGGCCATTCGACCCACAGCTTCGGCGCGCACTTCGGCGCCGCCGCGGCCGCCTCCTCGATGGCCGGCCTCGATGCGACGCAGGTGCGCTACGCGCTGTCCTATGCCGCGCAGCAGGCGTCGGGCATCTCGACCTGGATGCGCGACCCCGACCACATCGAGAAGGCGTTCGACTTCGGCGGGATGCCGTCCAGCCACGGGCTGTCCGCGGCCGCGATGGCGGCGCACGGCTTCACCGGGGTGCCGGACGTCTTCGCCGGCGAGCGCAACTTCTTCGTCGCGTTCTCCTCGCCGCACGTGCGCCCCGAGCTGCTGGTGCACGAGCTGGGTTCGACCTACGAGATCATGAACGCGAACATCAAGAAGTGGTCGGTGGGCTCGCCGATCCAGGCGGCCCTCGACTCCACCGAGGCGCTGGTGCAGGCGCACGGGGTGAAGGCCGCGGACGTGGCGCGCGTGGTGGTCGAGATCCAGGACCACGAGGCGGCCGTGGTGAACGACCGCGACATGCCCGACATCTGCCTGCAGCACCTGGTCGCGCTGGTGCTGCTCGACGGCACGGTGACCTTTGCAAGCTCGCACGACACCGCGCGCATGAAGGACCGGAAGGTGCTCGCGGTGCGCAGGCGCATCGAACTGAAGCCCTCGCCCGCGCTGACCGCCGCGGGCGGGCGCCAGGCCATTGTCACGCTGCACCTGGCCGGCGGCGGCACGCTGCGCCACCACACCGAGGTGGTCAAGGGCACCTGGCAGAACCCGATGTCGCGCGCCGAGGTCGAGGCGAAATGCATCGACCTGCTGCAGCCGATCCTCGGCCGCCGGCGCACCCGCGGCCTGATCGACCAGGTGTGGAACATCGAGAAGCTCGACGACGTGCGCGCGCTGCGACCGCTGCTGCGCGCCTGAGACGGAATCCACGAGACAGACACCGCAACGGAAGGACACTGATGACCAACGCATACCCGACGACCGCCACCGCCCAGGCGGCGGCCTTCATCGAATCGCTGACCCCGGCCATGATCCCGCGCGAGGCCGCTCGCATCGGACGCCGCTGCGTGCTCGACGGCCTGTCCGTGATGGTCGCCGGCCTCGCCGAGGAAACCTACGTGCTGCTCGCCGACGACGTGCAGGAACAGGGCGGGCGCAAGGATGCCCTGCTGTTCGGGCGCGGGCGCACGAAGGTGCCGGCCCCGCTCGCCGCACGCGTGCTCGGCGGCGCAGGGCACGCGCACGACTGGGACGATACCCAGGTGTCGAACGATCCTCGCCACCAGTACGGCCTGCTGACCCACCCGACGGTTCCGCCACTGGCCGCGGCGCTCGCGGTCTCGCAGATGCGCATCAGCCAGGGGCACAAGGTGAGCGGCGCCGACTTCTTCACCGCCTTCATGGCCGGGTTCGAAGTCGAATGCAAGCTGTCGGAGTGGCTGCGGCCCTTCGTCTACAAGGAGCGGTCTTTCCACTCCAGCGGCGTGGTCGGCCTGTTCGGGGCGGCCGCCGCGAGTGCCAAGCTGCTCGGGATGACCGGCGACAAGCTGCGCATGGCACTGTCCATCTGCGCCAGCATGGCCGCCGGCTGCCGTGTCAACTTCGGCACGATGAGCAAGCCGCTGCAGGTCGCACGCGCCGCCGAGAACGGCGTGACAGCCGCTCTGCTCGCGCAGCGCGGCTTCACCGCCGACCTCTCGGGCCTGGACGGCGAGTGGGGCTTCTTCCGCGTCTACGGCAACGGCTGCTTCCCGGAGAAGACGGCGCAGGGCTTCGGTGGCGAGAAGAAGCAGCAGTGGTCGATCGTGAGCCCGGGCGTCTCGGTCAAGCCCTACCCGTCGGGCATCCTGACCCACCAGACGATGGACGGCATGCTCGAACTGCTGCGCGGCGAGTCCATCAAGCCGGAGATGATCGAGCGCATCGACATCCACGCCGGCAGCAACGTGCTCAACCCGATCCGCTTCGCGGTCGCGAAGACCCACCTGCAGGCGAAGTTCTCGATGGCCGGGCTGCTGACGATGATCATCCTGCGCCACCGGGCCGGCCGCCAGGAGTTCACCAACGAGTTCATCGGCTCGCAGGCCGCGCAGGACATGCAGGCGCGCATCCACACCCATGTCGATCCGCAGATCGAGGCACAGGGCATGGAGATCATCCGCTCGCGCATCGAACTCGTGACGAAGGATGGCCGGCGCTTCGTGCACTGGGCGCCGGAAGCCTACCGCGGCGGGCCGCTCAACCCGTTGACCGACGACGATCTTGCGGCCAAGCTTGCTGCCTGCGCCGATGGCCTGCTCGACCGCGAACGCCAGGACAAGCTGCTGCGCGCGGTCCGGCGCGTCGACAAGCTCGCCAATGCCGCGATGATCCCGAGGTTGATCCAGCCATGAACCCGACGAAAGCCGCAGGCCTGCTGTCCGTCGCCGCGTCGGCCGCGGCCGCGCTGGCGACGCTGCACGCACCGATCGCAGCGGCGCAGGCGTGGCCGGCCAAGCCGATCCGCATGATCATTCCCTTCCCGCCCGGAGGGGCCACCGACCTGATCGGCCGCCTGTCCGCCCAGCGCCTGACCGAGACGCTCGGCCAGCCGGTGCTGGTCGAGAACCGGGGCGGCGCCGGTGGAACCATCGGCACCGAACTGGGCATGCGTGCGGCCCCCGATGGCTACACGCTGACCTTCAGCGTCGCGAGTTACGCGGTGAACCCGAGCCTGTACAAGCTCGCGTTCGATCCGGTGAAGGAGATCCAGCCGATCATCCAGCTGTCGCAGGGTCCGATCCTGATCGCAGCCCACCCGTCGCTGCCGATCAAGTCGGTGCGCGACCTGATCGCACTGGCCCGGAAGAGCCCCGGCGGCGTGAACTACTCGACCACCGGCCAGGGCACGATCAGCCATCTCGCGGCCGAGCACTTCATGTCGCTGGCCGGCGTGCGCATGACCCACATCCCCTACAAGGGAACCGGCCCGGCACTGGCCGATACCGTCGCAGGCCACGTCACCCTGACCTTCGGCAACGTGTTCGCCACGCTGCCGCTCGCCCGTGCCGGGAAGCTGCGCGCGATCGCGGTGACCAGCGGGCAGCGCATCGCCGGCGACCCGAGCATCCCGACGATCGCCGAGTCCGGCGTGCCCGGCTACGAGATCGTGCTCTGGCACGGCCTGCTCGGCCCGCGCGGGCTGCCGCGCCCGATCGTCGACCGGCTCAACGGCGAACTGAACCGCACGCTGAAGTCGAAGGAGATGGTCGAGCGCCTCGAGGGCGACGGCCTGTCCGCAGCGGGCGGCACGCCCGAGGCGTTCGGGGAACGCATCGCGAAGGATATCGAACTCTATCGCAGGATCGTCGCCAAGGCCGGCATCAAGACCGAGTGACCGAATGACAGAGTGACCGACCGGCCGACCGGCCGGTGCCGGCAGCACCCCGCCACCGCAGGCCCGTGGCGGCTGGAACCCTTTCTGGAGGATGTCCCGATGAAGCGCACCCGCCTGCTCGCCCTGCCCCTCCTCATCGCACTGCTGCCTGCGGCCGTCCTCGCGCAGGACACCTGGCCGGCAAAGCCGCTGCGCATGATCGCGCCGTTCCCCCCGGGTGGTACCACCGACGTGCTCGGACGCATCATCGCGCAGCGCCTGTCCGATGCACTCGGCCGGCCGGTCGTGGTGGAGAACCGTCCCGGCGTCGGCGGCAACCTCGGCAACGAGTTCGCCGCGAAGCTTCCGCCCGATGGCTACAACATCCTGCTGAGCAGCAGCGCACAGCTGGTCACCAACCCGCACCTGTACAAGCGCCTGGGCTTCGACCCGCTGAACGACTTCTCGCCGGTGTCGCTGGTGGCGGGCTCGGGCCAGGTACTGGTCGTGCATCCGTCGGTGCCGGTCAGGACCGTGCAGCAGCTGGTGGCGATCGCGCGCGCCAAGCCCGGCAGCCTCAACTTCGGCTCGGGTGGACGAGGCACGCCGGCCCACATCGCCGGCGAAGTGTTCCAGGTCGCGACCGGGACGAAGCTGGTCCACGTGTCCTACAAGGGGGGCGGCCTCGCGGTGAACGACCTGGTCGCCGGACAGATCGACATGGTGATGTCCGACATGGCCCCGGCCGTGCCGCAGGTGAAGGCCGGCAAGTTGCGCGCCCTGGCCGTGACCAGCGAGCGCCGTTCCCAGGCGTTGCCCGATGTCCCGACGCTCGCCGAGGTAGGCATCAAGGGCAGCATCCCGGAGGTATGGTGGGTGCTGATGACCCCGCGCGGCACTGCGTCGCCCGTGATCGCCCGGCTCAACGCGGAGATCGTGGCGATGATGAAGAGCCCCGAACTGCAGGAACGTTTCGCACAGCTCGGCCTCAACCCGCTGCACTCGACGCCCGAACGGGTGACGGAACTCATCCGCCTCGAGACGCCCGCGATCGGAAAGGTGTTGCAGGCCGCCGGGATCCAGCAGGAATGAGCCTGCCGCTCGGGCTGTCGGTGGAACGCATCCATGCGATGTACCAGCGCATGCTGCTGATGCGTGCATTCGACGAGCATGCCGGCCTTGCGCGGCGCGAGAACCGGCTGCGCGGGTCCGTGCATGAATACACCGGGCAGGAAGCGATCGCCGCGGGCGTCTGCGCGATGCTGCGCCCGGCCGACTACATCAGCAGCTACCACCGAGGCCACGGCCATTGCATCGCCAAGGGTGCGGATCCGGCCGCGATGATGCTCGAGATCTACGGCAAGGCCGGCGGCGTCTGCGGTGGCAAGGGCGGCTCCATGCACGTCGCCGACTTTTCGCTGAGCATCCTCGGCGCCAATGGCGTGGTGGCCGATGGCGTCACGATCGCGGTCGGCGCGGCGCAGGCGGTGCGCCTGCTCGGCGAGGAGCGCATCGTGGTCGCCTTCTTCGGCGACGGCGCGTTGAACCGCGGACCGATGCTCGAGGCACTCAACTGGGCGAAGGTGTACGACCTGCCGATCCTGTTCGTCTGCGAGGACAACGGCTATTCGGACCACACGCGCACGGCGTCGGTCACCGCCGGCCCGGGCATCGTCGCCCGGGCGGAGGCCTTCGGGATCCCGGCCGACAGCATCGACGGCAACGACCTGCTGGCCGTCGCCTGCGCGGCCGCACTGCTGGTGGGCGAGGTGCGTACCGGCAAGGGACCGCGCTTCCTGCATGCGACGACCTGCCGCTGGCGCGGCCATCTTGCGCTCGACCGCGGGCTCTATCGCGACCCGGAGGAAGTCGCCGGTTACGCCGCGCAGGATCCGATCGCGCGCATCGCCGGCTGGCTGCTCGACAACGGAGTCGCCCAGGCCACGCTCGACGGAGACGCCGCCGCGGCGGCAGGCCGCATCGCCGACGCGGTTGCGCTCGCCGAAGCGGCACCTTGCCCGGACGAGGCGCAGCTGTTCACCGACGTCCAGGATGCGGGGGCATCGTCATGGGCGTGATCACCTACGCCCAGGCCGCCCGGCTCGCGCTGCAGCAGGAGATGCAGCGGGACCCGCGCGTCTGGGCGCTGGGCGAGGACATCGGCCCGGAAGGCGGCGTGGCCGGCCAGTACCTCGACCTGCAGCGCGAGTTCGGCCGCCACCGCATCGTCGACACGCCGATCTCGGAGTCGACCATCATGGGCTCGGCGATCGGCGCTGCGATCTGCGGCACCCGTCCGGTCGTGGAGCTGCGCTACGCCGACTTCGGCCTGTGCGCCGCGGACGAGATCGTCAACCAGGCCGCGAAGGCACGCTACATGCTCGGCGGCCAGGTACGGGTGCCGGTCGTCATCCGCCAGCCGATCGGCTTCCGGGAAGGCATGGCCGCGCAGCATTCGCAGTCGACCGAAGCCTGGTGGGTGCACATCCCCGGCCTGGTGGTGGTGGCGCCGGCGACGCCGGCGGACAACCACGCATTGCTGAAGGCGGCGATCCGTTCCGACGATCCGGTCATCTACATGGAACACAAGGAACTGTGGACCACGACCGGCGAGGTCGATGCGCAGGCAGCGCCGGCACCGCTCGGGCGCGCGGCCATCCGCCGCGAGGGCGGCGACCTCACCCTGGTCACCTGGTCGGGCATGCTCGGCGACAGCCTGGCGGCCGCCGAAGCTGCGCAGTCGAAGGGGGTGTCGGTCGAAGTTATCGACCTGCGCACCCTGTGGCCCTGGGACCGGGACACGGTGTTCGACTCGGTGGCGCGCACCGGCCGGCTGCTGGTGGTGCACCAGGCGGTGAAGGTCGGCGGCTTCGGCGCCGAGATCACCGCGGAAGTCGCGGAACACCTGTTCGGCGCGCTGCGCTGTGCGCCGCGCCGCCTGGGCGCGCCGCGTACGCCCGTCCCCTACGCGCAACCGCTGGAGGCTCTGTGCCGAGTGGCGCCAACGCAGATCGTGTCGAGCGCGCTGGCAATGCTGGCCGAGACCTGAAGGAACCAACCATGCAAGACGCGAACCTGTACGGTGCCGTGCGTGCGGCGGCGCTGATGGCCTCCGGCGCGCTGAGCTCGGAACAGCTGGTGCTCGCCTGCCTCGAGCGCATCCATGCCCGCGATCCCGACGTGCTGGCCTGGGCGCACCTCGATCTGGCGCTCGCGCTGGCCGAGGCGCGCGAGCGTGACCGGGAGCGCAGCGCGGGGCGCGTGCGCGGCCTGCTGCACGGACTGCCGATCGGCGTGAAGGACATCATCGACACTGCGACGCTGCCGACCGAGTACGGTACGCCGATCTACCGCGGGCACCGGCCCGCCGCAGACGCAGCCTGCGTGGTGGCGGCACGTGAACAGGGTGCGGTGGTGCTCGGCAAGACGGTAAGCACCGAACTGGCGAACCGGCACCCGGCGATCACCCGCAACCCGCACGACCTCGCACACACGCCCGGGGGCTCCTCGAGCGGCTCGGCGGCAGCGGTGGCCGACGGCATGGTGCCGCTCGCCTTCGCGACGCAGACCGGCGGCTCGCTGGTGCGTCCCGCCGCCTACTGTGGGGTGGCGGGCTACAAGCCGACCTACAACTCGATCAACGGTGCCGGGATCAAGCTGCTCGCGCCATCGCTCGACACGGTCGGCGTCTACGGACGCGACGTGCCCGATGCGGCCCTGTTCGCCGCGGCGCTGATCGGCTTTCCGACGCCTTCGTTCGACCGGCTCCCGGCCGCCCCGCGCATCGCCATCTACCGTACCCCGCAGTGGTCGCTGGCGGAGCCGTCGATGATGTCTGCATTCGACGCCGCCCCCGCGCGGCTGCAGGCCGCCGGCGCCACGGTATCCGAGCTGGCGCTGCCCGCCGCGATGGACGCGATCATCGATGCCTCGAACGTGGTCAACGACTACGAGACGCGGCGCTCGCTCGCCTACGAACGGGTGCACCACCTCGATCGGCTGAGCCCCACGCTCGGCGGCAAGCTGGTGCAGGCGGGCCGCTGGACCCGCGAGCAGTATGTCGACGCGCTGCGCATCGTGGACGACTGCCGGCGGATGCTCGAGGACGGCCTGCGCGGCGTCGACGTGCTGGTCACCCCGAGCGCTGAGGGCGAGGCCCCGCGCGGGCTCGAGAACGTCGGCAAGACCGCGTTCCACCAGATGTGGACCATGCTGCACGTGCCGTCGGTGGCGGTGCCGGTGTTCACCGGTCCCGCCGGCCTGCCCATGGGCGTGCAGGTGGTGGCCGCGCGCGGCGACGACGTGCGCGCCCTGCAGGCCGCGCACTGGATCCAGCAGGTGCTGCGCGGCTGACCTGCCGCGGCACCTGTCCCTGGCCGCTACTCGGGCCTGACCCCGAGTTCCTTGATCAGCCGGCCCCACTTGACGATCTCCGCCTGGATGTAGGCCGCGAACTGCTCCGGCGTATTGCTCGCTGCCGGGTCGGCCCCCTGGTCGGCGAACTTCGCGCGGATGTCGGGCAGCGCGATCGCCTTCACGATCTCGGCATGCAGCCGGCCGATCACCTCCTTCGGCGCGCCTGCAGGGGTCAGCACGCCCCACCACGACACGACGTCGAAGTCGCCGAACCCTGCCTCGGCCACCGTCGGCAGCTGCGGCGTCGACGGCGAGCGCTTCAGGCTGGTGACCGCGACCGGGCGCAGCCGGCCGGAACGGGTGAACGGCTGCGCGGAGATCGGCGAGGTGAAGTACAGGTGCACATGGCCGGCGACCAGGTCGGTCAGCGCGGGCG
Organism: Betaproteobacteria bacterium; assembly: GCA_021298815.1. Taxonomy (GTDB): domain Bacteria; phylum Pseudomonadota; class Gammaproteobacteria; order Burkholderiales; family CAIKXV01; genus CAIKXV01. The sequence goes on from JAJTHE010000165.1 coordinate 21,093, forward strand.
CGGCCCCCTTGTACGGGATGTGCACCATCTTCACGCCGGCCGCGCGGTTGAACAGTTCCCCGGCGAGATGCCCGGCGGTTCCCGTGCCGGAGGACGCATAGTTGAGCGCGCCCGGCCTGGCCTTGGCCAGTGTCACCAGGTCCTTCACCGTCTTCACCGGCAGCGACGGGTGCACCACCAGCAGGTTGGGGGTCGAGGCGACCAGGGTCACCGGCGCGAGGTCCTTCACCGGGTCGTAGGGCATCTTCGCCATCAGGCTCACGTTGATCGTGAGGTTGCTCGCCTGCCCCATCAGCAGCGTGTATCCGTCGGGCACGGCGCGGGCGACCAGCTCCGCGCCGAGGTTGCCCGCCGCACCGGCGCGGTTCTCGACCACGAACGACTGGCCGAGGGTCTCGGTGAGCTTCTGCGCGAGGATGCGCGCGAGCACGTCGTTGGCGCCGCCGGGCGGATACGGCGACACCAGGCGCACCGGCTTCACCGGCCAGGCCTGTGCGGCCGCCGGCAGCGCGGCGGCCTGGAGCAGCACGCCGGCGGTGGCCAGCGCCCCTGCGCGAATGGCGATGTTCATCATGCCTCCTCCGCCGGCGCGAACACCGGCAACGTGATTTCAGCGGATGCTTCGATGAAGGCGACGCGCACCGCCATGCCGATGCGCACGGCCTCGGGTGCACACCCCGTGATGCGCGTCATCAGGTGCGGCCCCTCGGCGAGCTTCACCGTCGCGACCACGTAGGGCACGTCCGCAGCGAAAGCCGGGCTCGGCGCACGGTGCACCACCGTGAACGAATAGACCTCGCCGCGGCCGCTGCAGGCCGTCCATTCGAGGCGCGCCGAGCTGCAGTGCGGACAGAGCGTGCGCGGATAGAAGTGGAATGCCCCGCAGTCGACGCACTTCGGCATCACCAGCCGGTGCGCGCGCGCGGCTTCCCAGTACGGGGCCGTCGCCGCGTCGGGGACCGGCAGCGGGCGCTCGGGCACGCCGGCGGCGGGCGCTCCGCCGTCGGGCCCGGCCTGTGGTTTCTGCGGGGCGCTCATGCCGCCGCCTCCGAGCCCAGCAGAAGGGTGCAGTGCACGCTGATCACCCCGCCGTTGCCATGGACCAGCGCCACCTTCGCGCCGGGAACCTGCCGTGCGCCCGCGTCGCCGCGTACCTGGCGCACCCCTTCGAGCACATGGAAGAAGCCGCCGCCCAGCCCCGGGTGCCCGCCGGACAGCAGGCCGCCATGGGTGGTCACCGGCAGCTGCCCGCCCAGGCCGATGCGTCCGCCCTCGACGAACGCCCCCCCTTCGCCCTTGCGGCAGAAGCCGAGGTCTTCCAGCTCTACGATCACGGTGATCGTGAAGCAGTCGTAGATCTGCGCGACGTCTACATCGGCCGGCGACAGGCCGGCGGTGCGGAAGGCGTCGCGCCCGGAATCGACCGCGCCGGTGGTGGTCAGCGAGGTATCGCCGATGTGGCTGTGGCGCAGCCCGTAGCCCTGGCCGAGCAGGTGCGCCGGCTTTCCACGCAGGTCGCGCGCACGCGCCGCGCTGGTGACGATCGCCGCCGCCGCGCCGTCGGAGACGATCGCGCAGTCGAGGATGTGCAACGGCGAGGTGATCATCTTCGACGACAGCACGTCGGCCACCGACACCGGATCGCGCTTGTGCGCATTCGGATTGAGCCCGGCATGCCGGCGGATCGTCACCGCCACCTCGGCCAGCTGCTCGGGCGTGGTGCCATACTCGTGCATGTGCCGCTGCGCGACCAGCGCGTACAGCGACGGCACCAGCGGCCCGTAGGGCACCTCGAACTGCGGGTGTGCACTGCCGCCTTCGGCCATCTTGCGCACCGCCGTGGAACGGCTGCCGTGGCTCAGCAGGTTCTGGCCCGCCACGCACAGCACGGTCGTGCATTGTCCCGACGCGATCGCCATCGCCGCCTGGTGGATCATCGCCGCCCCCGATGCCCCGGCAAGGTCGACGGTAGACAGGTAGGCCGGACGGATGCCGAGATGGTGGGCCACCACCCCGGCCGGCATGTTCCAGTGCTCGACCCGCACCGGCGTGGTGAGCAGGCCGTCGATGTCCGCCATCGCCAGGCCGGCGTCGGCCAGTGCCGCCTGCGCCGCATCGGCCTGCAACTGCAGCGCCGAGCGGTCGGGCACCTTGCCGACCCGGCTTTCCCCGATGCCGACGATCGCGGCCTTCGTGTCCATCGCCATCATGCGGGTCAGTCCTCTATCTTCACGCCGCGCAGCAGGTCGCGCGCAATCACGATGCGCTGGATCTCGGATGCGCCCTCGCCGACGCGGTAATGGCGCACGTCGCGATAGAACCGCTCGACCGGGAAGCCGCGGATCACGCCCATGCCGCCGTGGATCTGCACCGCGCGATCGGCGACCCGGCCGACCATCTCGGAACAGAACAGCTTGCACATGCTGCCCGCCGAGCCGACCTTCTCGCCGCGCTCGATCCGGCGCAGCACGTCGTAGCAGAGCGCACGCGCGGCGGCGATGTCCACCGCGGAGTCGGTGAGCATCCACTGGATCGCCTGGCGCTCGGCGAGCAGCTTGCCGAAGGTGCGCCGGGTCTTCACGTGTTCGATCGATCGTTCGACCAGCGACTCGGCGGCACCCACGCAGGAGCAGGACACCGACATCCGGCCGTCGTTGAGCGAACCCATCGCCACCTTGAAGCCGTTGCCGACCTCCCCCACCACTGCGCTGTCGGGCAGCACGCAGTCCTCGAAGGTCAGTTCGGCGAGGCGGATCGCATCGGTGGCGATCGTGGTGTCGACGCGCGTGACGGAGAATCCCGGCATGTCCTTCTCGACCAGGAAGGCGGTGATGCCGCCGCGCGCCCGCTTCTCCGGGTCGGTGACCGCCATCACCATGATCACGTCGGCGACATGGCCGCCGCTGATGTAGTGCTTGCGCCCGTTCAGCACCCAGCCGTCGCCGCGCCGTTCCGCCCGCGTGCGCATCGATGCCGCATCGGACCCCGCCTCGGGTTCGGTCAGCGCGAACCCCGACTTCAGCTTCCCGGCGGCGAACCCGCGCAGGAACTTCTCCTTCTGGGCCGGGGTGCCGTGACGGGTGATGGCCATCGGCGTCATGCCGCTGGTGTAGTTCGCGGCGATGGTGAACGCACGATGCAGCCGGCTGAACTCCTCCAGCGCGATGCAGTACTGGAACAGCGACAGGCCGCCGCCGCCGTACTCCACCGGCAGGCGCATGCCGCAGTAGCCGTTGCGCTGCATCAGTTCGATCAGCGCATCGGGTATCTCGCCGCTGCGGTCGATCTCTTCCGCCCACGGCCCGAGCTCGCGGTCGACGAAGCGGCGGACCGCTTCGCGCATCGCGCGCAGTTCGTCCGGGAGGTCAACGTCCAGTGCCGGTGTTTCCATGCCCTTCCTTCCCCACGATCAGCGCATCGACGACCTTCGCGCCGGCGCCGCGCTCGAACAGCACGAGCGGGTTGATGTCGAGTTCGGCGATCGCCGGGCGCTGCTCGAACGCCAGCCATGACAGGCGCACGATCGCATCGCGCATCGCCTCGATGTCCCTGGGCGCCGCGCCACGTACCCCCTCAAGCAGGCGGTAGCCGCGCAGGCCGCGCAGCATGCGCCCGGCTTCGTGCGCCGACACCGGTGCCACGCCGAAGGCGATGTCGTCCAGCACCTCGACATGGATGCCGCCCAGCCCCGCCACCACCACCGGCCCGAACACCGGGTCGTCGACGATGCCCAGCATCATCTCCAGCCCGGCGCCGGCCATCTCCTGCACCAGCACTCCGTCGATGCGTGCCTGCGGCCGGAAGCGGCGCGCGGAAGCGACGATGGCGGCGAAGGCTTCGCGCACGGCCGCCTCGCCCGACACGCCCAGGCGGATCGCATCGGCTTCGGTCTTGTGCGGGATGTCGGCGGATTCGACCTTCATGGCGACGGCGGCACCGATCGCGCGCGCGGCCGCCACCGCCTCGTCCGCGTCGCGTGCAAGCCGCTCCACGGTCACCGGCAGGCCGTAGGCGGCCAGCACGGCCTTGCTCGCCCGTTCGGTCATGCCGCCGGCCACGCCCGCGAGCAGGCGTGCCGCCGCCTGCGCATCGATCCCGGGCGGACGCGAGCCGGCGGGGCCTGCGGCCGGGTGCGCCGCCGATTCGCGCAGGAAGGCGGCGTAGTCCATCGCCGCGCGCACCGCCTTCATGCAGGACAGCGTGTTGCGGTAGACCGCCACCCCTTCGGCCGCCAGCGCAGCCGCGGTCAGCGACGGATCGTCGTTGCAGCCGCCGGTCCAGAGCAGCGCCACCGGCTTGTCGGTCTCGCGCGCCGCCTGCACCGCCTGCCGGATATCCGCGGCGGCGGCCAGCGTGAAGATCGGCACCATCGCGTCGACGTTGTCATCGGCGGCGATGGTGGAGATGCAGCGATGGAACAGGCCGGGCTGGCCGAGCGCGGCATTGGTGACGTCGGTCGGATTGGCGGTGGTCGCATGCTTGGGAAGCATCGAAGCCAGTGCCGCTTCGGTCTGCGCGGTGTACGACGGGAACTCGATGCCGACCGAGGCCCCGAGGTCGACCAGCAGCACGCCGTTGCCGCCCGAGATGGTCGTGGCCGCGGCGCGGCGACCGCGCGGCAGGCGGCGCGTGCGCAGCAGCATCGCCGTTTCGTACAACTCGTTGCAGTCGTCGACCCGGATGATCCCGCACTGGCGCAGCGCCGCATCGCAGATGTCGTCCGCCCCCGCCATCGCCCCGGTATGCGAGGCCGCGGCATGGCTGCCCGCAGCCGTGCGGCCCAGCTTGACCATCACGATCGGCTTCTCGCGCCCGGCGGCCATGCGCGCCACCTCGAGCAATCGCGGACCGTCCGGGATGTGCTCGGCGAGCACCATGATCACGTCGGTGGCCTCGTCGTCGACCATGAACGCGATGAAGTCGAGGATGTTCAGGTCGGCCGAGTTGCCACAGCTCACCTCGTAGCTGATGCCGATGCCCGCCTCCTGGGCGCGCCACATCACGTTGACCTGCCCCGCACCCCCGCTCTGCGCGACCACCGCGACATTGCCCGGCGGCCGGCGCGTAGCCACCGTCGCCGAGGTGGTCATCGTGAAGCCGTCCACGAAGTTCACCAGACCGTTGCAGTTCGGCCCCATCACCCGCAGGCCGGTGCGCCGCGCGAGCGCGGTCACCTGCGCCTGCAGCGCCCGCCCCTCGGCGGTACCGGTCTCGGCGAACCCGCCCGAATAGACGGTGGCGAAGCGTGCGCCGCGCGCGGCGCAGGCCTCGAGGATGGGCAGCACCTGCGGCGTCGGCACGACGATGCCGACATGGTCCGGTGCCTCCGGCAGGTCGCCGATGTCGGCGTAGCAGCGCAATCCGCCGACCTCGGCGAAGCGTGGATTCACCGGATGGATCGTGCCTCCGTAGCCGAAGTTGCGCAGGCGCATCAGCACCTTGCCGGCGAAGCGCGAGCGGTCGTCGGTGGCGCCCACCAGTGCGACCGAGCGCGGCGCGAAGAAGTGCCGAAGGTCCGCATGCTGGCCATCGGCCACCACGGCAGGCCGGCCTTCCCCGGCCAGAATGTCGTTCGCCATCCTGTACCCATCCTCCGTGGCTGGCCGTCCGCCGGCGCATGTATGCTTGCGCTCTGCGCCGTGCGGCAACCGAAGCACGAGCGTACCGCAGCACAGGACACGACGCCACGATGCTCCGCTACTTCGCACGCCTGCCGGCCGGCAAGGCCACGCTCTGGTGCTACCTGATCTGGTACCTGGTGACGGTAGCCCACCACTTCGACCCGGCGCCGTCGATCTGGCTCAACTCGCTCGGCATCAGCCTGGTGATCGGGCTTGCGCTGTCGTTGAGCGTAGGCACGCTGCGAGCGGCATTCGTCAACCGCTGGCAGGCCTTCCGGCTGTTCATGATGCCGTTCGCGGTATCGAGCTTCTCGTCGCTGATCAAGGGCCAGGGCTTCATCCTGGTGTTCCCGCCCGATGCCGGCGAACTCGCGGCATCGATCGGCGCCTGCGCCGCGTTCCTGCTGTTCGTGGCGGCGATGCGGGCACTGCACCGCGAGCGTCCCGTCGGCTGAGGCTTGCGCTGCGCATAGCGCGCCTCGTCGGATGCGTACGGCAAGCGCCGGGCTTCAGCGCCTTGCTTCGGCCCGCGCGATCGCCTCTGCCCGCTGCTTCGCCTCGGCGATCACCCGCGAGCGCGGATCGTCGCCGTAGTCGTTGCGGTAATGGCCTGCGGCATTGAGGCCGGGCATGCCCGGCACCCAGGTCTCGGCGAGCAGCACCGCCGGATCGCCGAACCGTTCGGCGACTTCGAGCACCCGCGGATCGTCGAACGCGGTGAGCCGTCCCTTGTCGATCACCGTGACCTTCTCGCCGCGAGCCGTCGTGCCCACGTAGGTCGAGAAGATGTTGTGGATGTGCACATGGCGCACCGGGAGCCCTGCCGCGGCCACCGCAGAGATCTCGTCGTAGTTCGGCCCGAACCCGTGGTGCACCAGGCCCGAGCGCCGACGTTCGTAGAGCAGGTCGAACAGCCCGGTCGCGGGACGGAACACCTTCGGCATGGTGCCGATCGCACACTCCCAGTACCAGAAGAAGCCGGGCCGATGGCGGCCGGGAAGGTCGCGCGAACCCGCCAGCTTTCGCGTGCGGTAACCCGGCAGCACGACGTCGCGATACTGCGCGAGCTTCTCGCGCCAGATCTCGCCGTAATCGCCGCCGCCGTTCACCTCGGTGACCAGCCCGTCCTCGATCACCGCCTCGCACCAGGTGAACAGGCCGCGGTGGTTCATCGTCCCGGCGATGATGCCGGTGGCATCCTCCTGCGCGGTGATGTAGAGCGGCTTGCCCCACTGGTGGCTCATGTACAGCCAGCGTCCGTCCTGGTAGTTGCTGAACGAGACGTCGGTGCCCTCGGGATCGGTGACCCGGACCCGCACGCACTGGTTGATCTGCTCCCACACCACCTGGTCGATCGCGATCTGCAGTTCGGCGGGGAACGAGATCTCTTCGCCCGACCACTGCTCCACCGTGCTCCACGGCAGCTTCTCCCAGCGGTAGGGCACGTCGGGGATGGGACCCGCCACGCCGTTGATCACCAGGTCGTAGGGGTGCTTATCCGCGATCTCGCGCACCAGGTAGGGATTGCGCCGCAGGTCGGAAGTGATCGACGGCTGCACGCTGCGTGCCTCGTCCGCGCCGTCGAGCGGCGTGCCCGTGATGTTGTACACCGAACGACTCGGCCCGGATGCATCCACCATGATCAGGTCGCACTTGGCGCCGAGTTCCTGGATGGCGGCCTGCATCGCCTCGACCACGCGCAGGTCGTAGGTGGTGTCGATGCCAAGCAGGACCTTCTCGCCCTTCTGGATCCCGTAGCCCGGCAGCATGTTGTTGCGACGCGCCGGCCGGCTGCAGAGCATCAGCGCCTTGCGCGCGAGGTCGCCGGGATCGCCGATCGTGGAAGCATCCGGAGCGCGTGGTCCCGGCAGCTCGGGCAGCGGGGCGGCGAAATCAGGCATCGGCATGTCGGGTCTCCTGCGTCGGTGGAATGCCCAGGGCGGATGCCTACTGGGCGCCGATCTTCAACTGGCGGATCAGCCGTCCGAACCGTTCGTGTTCGGTGCGGATCATCGCGGCGTACTGCTCCGGCGTGTCGGTCGCGGGTTCGTACCCGAGCTGGGCGAAGCGTTCGCGCACGTCGGGCGAACGCACGGCGGCCACCAGCACGGCATGCAGGCGCATGACCACCTCGCGCGGCGTGCCCGCAGGGGCGAGCATGCCGAACCGTCCCTCGAGTACGAAGTCCTTGAAGCCAGCTTCGATGACGGTCGGAACCTGGGGTGCCGCGGGCGAGCGGTTGCGGCTGGCGATTGCGAGCAGCCGCAGCTTGCCTGCGCGCGCAAGGGCATCGACCAGCGCAAGGTCGGCGATCATCATGTCGACTTCCCCGGACACCATGCCGGTGATCGAGGGCACCGTCCCCTTGTACGGCACATGGACGA
>JAJTHE010000044.1 GCA_021298815.1 Betaproteobacteria bacterium
GACCACGCAGATCTACACGCACGTGGCGCGCGAGCGGTTGAAGGACGTCCATCGGAAGCACCACCCGCGCGGCTGAGCAAGGCGTGACGGTTGCCGAGCGCGGCCGCCATGGGGGATGATGGTGGACAGGCCGGCGCACAGACCGGCGTTCGCACAACATGATGACGTCCGACCGCTCGACGTCCGGAGGAAAACCCATGGTCCGCAACGTCCCGCCGTCGCTGTCCCTGTCCCTGTCCCTCCTGTCGGCGCTGGCCGCCTCGCAGGTGCAGGCGCAGTCGTTCCCCGCCAAGCCGGTGCGCATCATCGTCGGCTTCGCACCCGGTGGCGGCACCGACTTCGTCGCCCGTGTGCTCGGCCAGCGGCTGGGCGAGGTCTGGGGCCAGCAGGTGCTGGTCGAGAACCGCGCCGGGGCGGCCGGCACCATCGGCGCGGATTTCGTCGCCAAGGCACCCGGCGACGGCTACACGCTGCTGATGGGCCATGTGAACTCGAATGCGATCGCACCGAACGTGTTCCGGCGCATGCCCTACGACACGCTGAAGGACCTGGCGATGGTGCTCTACGTCGGCTACGTGCCCAACGTGCTGGTGCTGCATCCGTCGCTGCCGGCGAAGTCGGTGAAGGAGCTGATTGCGCTCGCGCGGTCGAAGCCGGGGGCGCTGACCTTCGCCTCGTCCGGCACCGGCAGCACCCAGCATCTGGCCGGCGAGATGTTCATGAACCTCACCGGCACGAAGATGATCCATGTGCCGTTCAAGGGCAGCGGCCAGGCGATCCAGGACCTGATCGGCGGCCATGTGTCGCTCAACTTCGACACCATGCCGCCGGTGCTGGAACACATCCGCAACGGCAAGATGCGTGCGCTGGCGGTCACCACGCCGCGGCGCGCGAGCCAGCTGCCCGAGGTGCCGACCCTCGAGGAACTGGGCCTGAAGGGCTTCGAGATGACCAACTGGTACGGGCTGATGGCGCCGGGCACGACGCCACGCGCGTTGATCAACCAGATCAATGCCGACGGCAACCGGGTGATGAAGGAGCCGGGCATCCGCGAGAAGCTGGTGGCGGTGGGCACCGACATCGGCGGCGGCACCCCGGAGGAATTCGATGCCTTCCTGCGCAGCGAGCTGGCGAAGTATGCGCGGCTGGTTAAGGCGACCGGGGTGGTAATCGACAACTGAGCGGGGGTCGCTCAGGCGGGGCGGCGCTCGATCGTGATGCCGAGCTTCTTCACGCCGGGCATCAGGTTCAGCTTCGCCAGCGAAAGCCGCAGCCGAGGCATGCCGAACTCGCGCAGCAGCGTGGTGGCGATCAGTTCGGCGAGCGCCTCGAGCAGCTGGGCATCGTGGTCGTCGAGGATCGCGCGCACGCGCGCGACCACCTTGCTGTAGTCGATGGTGTCGGCGAGTTCATGGCTGTCCGCCGCATGCCGGCCTGGCAGGTCGAAGTCGATGTCGAGTTCGACCGCCTGCGTCGCTTCGCGTTCCCAGGGATAGACCCCGACCAGCGTCTGGTGGCGCAGTTCCCGGATGAAGATGGTGTCCGGGGCGGGGAGGTGTGCGGTCGACGTGCTCATGGTGCGGGGGATGTTAGCGAGCATCGGGCGGCCGCGCTACACTGGCTGCATGCCCGACTCGCCCGCCGACCTGCTGATCATCCTGGCTGCCTATCTGATCGGCTCCATCTCGTTCGCCGTGATCGTCAGCCGCTGGTTCGGCCTGCCCGATCCGCGCACCTACGGTTCGAAGAACCCGGGCGCGACCAACGTGCTGCGCTCGGGCCGCAAGGCGGCGGCCATCCTCACGCTGGCCGGCGACGGCCTGAAGGGCTGGCTGGCGGTCGCGCTGGCGAAGGGAGGACTGGCAGCGGGGCTCGCGCACGACGGACACGGTTTCGCCGACACCACGATCGCGTTGGTGGCACTCGCGGTGTTCCTCGGCCACCTGTATCCGGTGTTCTTCCGCTTCATCGGCGGCAAGGGCGTGGCGACCGCCGCCGGCGTGCTGTTCGCGCTGAACCCGTGGCTCGGGCTCGGCCTGCTGGTGATCTGGCTGGTGCTGGCGGTCGGGCTGAAGCTGTCGTCGCTGGCCGCGCTCGCGGCCACGGTGGCGGCACTGCCGCTGGCCTGGTGGCTCGGCATGCCGCCCGTGTTCCTCGCCTCGATCGCGGTGATCGCGTTGCTGCTGGTCTGGCGCCACCGTTCCAACATCCGCAAGCTGCTGTCTGGCACCGAGAGCGGCTTCGGTGCGAAGGCCGACGCGGGCAAGGAGGACCCGAGCGCCCAGCCCTGACGCAATCCTGCCGGGCGACGTGGCGTCTCAGGGCCTGCGCAGTGAATCGAGCGGCCAGCGCGGCCGCACGCCGAAGCCGACGGCCTTACCCGGAGCCGGCACCTGTCCATCGCGCAGGCGCAGCGCGCCCGCCCAGGCGATCATCGCGCCATTGTCGGTGCACAGCGCGACCGGAGGATAGACCACGCGCGCACCGCGCCGCCTCGCAGCGGCGTCGAGCTTTTCGCGAAGCCGCAGGTTGGCGCCGACCCCTCCTGCCACCACCAGCGCGTCGAGGTTGGTGCGGTCGAGCGCGCCGATCGCCTTGGCCGAGAGCACGTCGGTCACGGCCTCCTGGAACTCGGCGGCGATGTCTGCAACCACCGACGACGGCAGTGCTGCCGCATCGCCGGGCGGGGCCGTGCCCGTTCCTGCATGCGTCGCCGCCTTCCTTGCCGCCTGCTTCGCTGCCTCTGCGCGAACCAGCGTGAGTACCGCCGTCTTCAGCCCGCTGAAGCTCATCTCGAGGTCATTGCTGGCGATCATCGGCCGCGGCAGCTTCAGGCGGCCGGCCCGGCCGCCCAGCGCGGCCTTCGCCACTGCCGGCCCGCCGGGATAGCCCAGTCCGAGCAGCTTGGCGGTCTTGTCGAAGGCCTCGCCTGCGGCGTCGTCGAGCGTATCGCCGAGCAGTTCATAGTCGCCCACGCCGGCCACCCGCATCAGCTGGCTGTGCCCGCCCGAGACCAGCAAAGCCACGAACGGGAAGCCGAGCCCCGGCTCGGAGATCAGTGGCGACAGCAGATGGCCCTCGAGGTGGTGGATCGGGACCACCGGGATGCGCAGCGCATAGCCGAGCGCATGCGCGACGCTGGTGCCGACCAGCAGCGCACCGGCCAGCCCAGGCCCCTCGGTCACGGCGATGGCATCCAGGTCGGCGAGCGTGCAGCCCGCCTCTGCGAGCACCTTGCGCGTCAGCGGCAGCAGCCGGCGCACATGGTCGCGCGAGGCGAGCTCCGGCACCACGCCCCCGTAGGCCTCGTGCAGGTCGACCTGGGAGTGCAGTGCATGCGCGAGCAGGCCGCGCTCGCCGTCGACCAGCGCGACGCCGGTCTCGTCGCAGGATGTCTCGATGCCCAGTACCAGCATGCGTTCCCCGTCAACCGGGCGCAGGTTGCGTCCGGCCACGCATTCTATCGGGTCGTACCGATGGTCGCGGCGCACGGGACGTTTCCAGTCGGGCATGCTGGACTGCCGCCTTCGATCAACGTGAGGCGCCTTGCGCGGCCGGTGGCCGGCTGCCGTGCTCCTTCATCCAGCGCGCGACCGTCTCCAGGTCGGCCGGGTGCGCGATCTCGAAGCCCTGGCCGACCTCGCATCCCATGTCGCGCAGGGCAACGAGCGTCGCCTGGTCCTCGATGCCTTCGGCCACCGTGCGCAGCCCGAAGTTTCTGGCAAGTGCGAGCGTCGTGCGCACGATATCCAGGCTCTGCTTCGATGCGAGAAGGCTGCGCACGAACTGCTGGTCGATCTTGATCTCGTCCACCGGCAACTGCCGGAGCAGTGACAGCGACGAGTAGCCAGTCCCGAAGTCGTCGATCGAAAGCCCGACGCCGATGTCCTTGAGCCGCTCCAGCAGCGGGACGACCTCGCGCGGCTCACGCATGGGCGCGGTCTCGGTGATCTCCAGCGTCACGTCGGCAGGACGCACGGACCAGGTCTGCAACGCCTGTTCGACCAGTTCGCAGAAGTCGCGTTCGTGCAGATCCGCCGCGGAGATGTTGATGGCCATGGCTACCTGCAGGCCTGCTTCCACGAAACGGCGGTGGCTGCGCAGCGCGCTGTTGAGTACCCAGCCGGTGAACCGGGGCATCAGACCGCAGCGCTCGACCAGTGGAATGAACACGTCCGGGCCGATCGAGCGGCCATCGTTGCGATCCCAGCGGGCCAGCACTTCGGTGGCAACCGGAACGCCATGCGCCAGGTCCACCTGTGGCTGGAACAAGAGGTGGAACTCGTTCGCGGTCACTGCGGTGCGCAGCGCGGGTTCCAGGCTCTCGCCCTCGGACGAATCATCGCCGGGCGGGTACACCTCGTAGTTGCGCGACGCGGTCAGGGCTTCGTGCCCCGCGGTGCGTGCCTGGCGGATCAGGTCGCCCGGCCGCCGCAACCCTGGCGTGCCATTGGCGATGCCTACCGTGGCCCTTACGTGGTCGCGCATTGCGCCGATGCGCAGCGGCTCTTCGAACGCTGCCAGCAGGCGAGCGGCGCAGAGCTCTGCATGTTCCGGGCTCGGCAGGTCCGACAGCACGACGACCAGCTCACGCGGGCCGATGACCGCGACCCGGTCGTTCTCGCGCAGCACCCTGCACAGCAGGTGCAGGGTGTGCCGGACCAGGAAGGCATCGGTCTCGGGCCGGTAGTCGAGGCGCGGCGTGCTGGCACACGCCAGGCTGACCGCCAGCGCCGCATACGACCGCGGGCCGGCGGTATGGTGCCGCGCCACGTGCTGCATGTGCGCATGCAGCCTTTCGCCGGGGATCAGGAAGCGCGCCGCATCCGGTGGCAGCGCTGGCGGGGCCGCACGGGTCGTGCCGGCCTTCACGCCGGTACCGTCGCGGCGAACATGTCCGCCGCCTTGATCCCGTGCGATCCGGGCGGCAGCCCGCGCACGATCCGTATCTCTTTCCCTGTTTCGTCGTTCGGCTGCGTGAGGAGGTCGCGCGCTATCGGCCGGGGCAGCGTTTCGCCGTCGGGACCCACCATCACCAGTACCCTCGGCCTGAGGCGGCGCACCCGGTTGTGGCACAGCACGGCAGCGACCTCGCCGGTGGACAGTTCGACCAGGCTGCCGACCGGGTAGAGCCCGGTCATCTGTATGAAGTGTTCCACCAGCGGGGCATGGAACAGGGTGCCGCTTGCCCGCAGCAGCATGCGCAGGCAGTATTCCATCGGAAGCGCAGGCGCATGGGGCCGTGCCGTGCTCATTGCAAGGAAGGTGTCGACAATGCCCGCGATCCGGCCGTAGAGTCCGATGGCGTCCCCGAGCATCTGTCCCGGGTAGCCGCTGCCGTCCTCGCGCTCGTGGTGCCGTTCCACGATCTCGCGCACCCGGCTGTCGACCATGCCGGATGCGTCGAGCAGCCGCATCGCGATCTCCACATGGGATCGAGCCTGGCGCAGTTCATCCGCATCCAGCGGTCCCGGCTTGAGCAGGATCTCCCTCGGGACCTGCATCTTGCCGATGTCGAGCAATGCGCCGCCGAGCGCAAGGCGCTCCAGGTCGGCCCGCGGCAGGCCGAGGTGGGAACCGAAGTGCGCCATGTAGACTGCGGTCTGAAGGCCGCGCGCATGGGCGGTCGGGTCGTGCGACTGCAGGCGCGCCAGCCACAGCATCGCGTCCTGATTGCGTAGCACGACATCCACGATCTCGGTGGCCACCGGGTCGAGGGTTTCGATCTCGAGCGGTCGGTCGTTCTCCGCGCTGCTGTAGGCCGCGAGGAGCACCGGCAGGCTCTGCCTGATCGTGCGGGCGGCACGCGGCAGTTCCGCGTCGAACCGCCGAAAGTGCAGCACGGCCTCGGCGCGCTCTTCGGCCGTCAGGTCCCCTCCATGCAGGTTGCCGTCCATCCTCGGGTTGGGCGTGGGCACGACGATCGTCGGAGCAATATCGGGGGCAGCGCGTTCCAGCCCGATCAGCTTGCGCAGCGCCCGCCAGCAGAGCGCCCTCAGCTCCCTCAGGCGCTGTCCTGTGCGCGTGTCGTAGTCGGCGGCCTTGGCCTCCGGCTTCGCGATGGCCGCTTGCAGCGCAGCCGGCCCGCCCGTTGCCGGGGCCGCCCCTGCCGGCTCGATACGCCTGCGCGACAGCAATACCGAGAACATGCGCCTGATGCGGGCCCATGTGCCCGTCGCCGGGGGCGACTCTGACGTATCGATAAGCCTGCGCGGCAGCACTCCCGAGAACATGCGCCTGATGCGGGCCCATATGCGCATTTCCGGCTCCGCTTCGGACCCGGGGGGCATCGTCCCCATCGCAGCCGAAGGCAGGTCCTGGCGTGCCTGCCAGTTCGTGGATGGCGTCGTGACCTGCCACGACGCGGAGATCGTGACTGGAGGTGGAGGCGGAGGCGGGCGCAGGTAGCTCTGCAGCAACTCGCGCAGGACGTCGATGCTCCACTGCAACCCTGTCCGGCGTGCCGGAACCCATGACTGCTGCGGGTCGGCTTCCGCCAGTGTCCCCTGCGCTCGTCCCGGCACCGCTCTTCGCGCTGCCTTGCCGGCCTTCACTGCATCGAATTGACGCTCCTCTGCAGCGACGGCCAGGTCGTCGAGGGCCGAGGCCGCCTGCCAGCGGTCGACGGACGCGCCGGCGGTTTCCTGCGCGGGCGCCGCGTCCTCCAGCCCGACCGAACGGGAGAGGTCGACCGTAACTTCCCTGCACAGCCGGCAGATCGTGTCGAGTTCGGCCTCGGTCTCCAACAGCACCCCATGGAGCAGGAACGGCGTGTCTGACCAGGGACGGTCCAGTTCCGAGACGAACATGCCGAGAACGAGCTTCTCGACGGGCATGCGCACATAGGTCGCGACGGAGACTGATTTGGCCGGGCTTTGCATCGAAGGATGCTTGGACTTTCCGCGGTAATCAGAAGGGCAGGTGGGTGGGGTGTGCAGGTGCCAGCGAAGGCTTTGGCGGCATCCGTGTACGTTGCTGTATCGAAGGTTGCACCCAGCTTCACTGAGTGTAGCAAATGACACGTCCCGCTTGTCGAGAAAACGGCTCGCCGCTGCCCCTGCCGTCGCCCGGTCGGTGGTGGCCGGGCCGTCGCAGGCGGCGTCCGGCTCGGCCGATCCCGGCGGCGGCATGGCCGCGCGCGTTTGGAATCCTGCAACCGGTCCGCTGGCGGGCCATCCGCTATCATCCGCGCACACAGGAGGAGTTCCATGGCTACGAAACCCCGATCGCCGGGTCCGGACCTCGAACGGCTGTTCAGTCCGCGCTCGGTCACGATCATCGGCGCCTCGCAGAACATCAAGACGATCAGCGGCCAGCCGGTCTGGTCGCTGGCGAAGCACGGCTACAAGGGTCGGCTGTTCCCGGTGAACCCGAAGTACGACACGGTCGAGGGACATCGCTGCTATCCGTCGGTCGAGAGCCTGCCCGAGGTGCCCGATCTGGCGCTGATCCTGGTCGCCGCCGCGCGCGTGCCGCAGATGTTGCGCGAGGTGGGCAAGAAGGGCATCCCGTTCTGCATCATCTTCAGCTCCGGCTTCGCCGAGACCGGCGCCGAGGGGCTCGCGCTGCAGAAGGAGATCGCAGCCATCGCCCGCGAGCATTCGATCCGTGTCGTCGGGCCGAACTGCCAGGGGATGATCGGTGTCACCGACGATGTCTACGCCGGCTTCGGTTCGGCTTTCTCCGGAGACAATTTCCGCCAGGGTTCGCTGTCGATGACCACCCAGTCGGGCGGCTTCGGCTACGGCGTGATCATCCTCGCCGAAGAGTCGGGCCTGGGCTTCCGCAGCATCGTCAGCACCGGCAACGAGTCCGGCCTGACCACCACCGACTTCATCGAGTGGTTCACCCAGGATCCGCAGACGAAGGTCATTGGTGCCTACATGGAGGGCGTGAAGGATGCGCACCGCCTGCTCGAGGTTGGCGACAAGGCGCTCGATGCCGACAAGCCGGTGCTGATCTGGAAGGTCGGCAACACCGACGTCGGCCAGCGCGCGGCGGCTTCGCATACCGCCAACCTCGGCGGCGCGCTCGCGCTCTATGAAGCCGCATTCCGCCAGCGCGGGATGATCCGGGTGCGCGACGCCAACGAGCTGATCGACTACACCCAGGTGTTCGAGTGCAACAAGCGGCCGGCAGGCAACCGGGTGGCGATCGTCACCATCTCCGGTGGCGGCGGCATCCTGATGGCCGACCAGTGCGTGGAGTCCGGCCTGTCGGTCGGGCCGCTCACGCGCGAGAGCGAACTGGCGCTGAAGGACATCATCCCGGCGTTCGGATCGTGGCAGAACCCGATCGACATCACCGCGGGGATCTTCAACAACCCGGAGATGCTGGCGCAGGCGATGCAGATCATCGTCGACGATCCGAGCATCGATTCGGTGGTGGTGATCTTCGCCTCGCTGCAGGGCGAGATCGCCACGCAGCGCGCGAAGGAACTGGTCGAGCTGAGCGCACGCACGACCAAGCCGATCCTGGCCGCGTGGAGCGCGCGCGAGAAGTTCGCCGCCGACGCCTACCGCCTCCTGAAGGAGGGTGGGGTGCCGCGCTTCTCTACGCCGGTGTCCTGCGGCAAGGCGCTGGCCGCGCTGACCACCTTCGCCGAGGCGCAGCGCCGCCGCGCGAAGGAGAAGGCCGAGCCGGTGCTGTCGCTGCAGCGTGTCGAGGCGAAGGCGATGATCGCCGGCCGCAGCACCGACCTGGCTGAATACCAGGCCAAGGCACTGGTCGCCGCCTATGGCATCCCGGTCACGCGCGAAGTGCTGGCGAAGGACCGCGCAGCCGCGGTGGCCGCGGCGAAGGAGATCGGCTTCCCGGTCGTGATGAAGGTGCAGTCGGCAGGCATCGCGCACAAGACCGAGGCGGGCGGCGTGCGCATCGGCGTGCCCGATGCGGCGGCGGTCGAGGCCGCGTTCGATGCGATCGTCGCCAGCGCGGAGGCACATGCGCCGGAAGCGGTGATCGACGGAGTGTCGGTGCAGGAGATGGTGTCCGGCGGCACCGAACTGATCGTAGGCGTGCAGAACGACCCGCTGTTCGGGCCGGCGGTGATGGTCGGCCTGGGCGGCATCTACGCCGAGGTGTTCAAGGACGTGTCCTTCCGCCTCGCGCCGCTGACCCGGTCGGTGGCCGAGTCGATGCTGCACGACCTCAAGTGCTTCCCGCTTCTCGACGGCGCGCGCGGACGGCCGAAGGCCGATGTCGACGCGGTGGTCGACGTGCTGCTGAATCTGTCGGCGCTGTCGATCGACCTGAGGCAGGAACTGGCCGAACTCGACATCAATCCGCTGGTCGTGCTCGAGCAGGGGCGCGGTGCGCGCGCGCTCGACGCGCTGGCGAAACCGCATGCCGCGCCCTGAGCACGGGGTGCACTGCGCCCTGCTCACCTGACCCCGCCCACCTGACCCCGAACCGGAGCTGCTGCAATGACCCCTACTGACGCCACGATGAAGATGCCGGGCGCCGACCTCGGTTTCGCTCGCGGCCTCGGCGACGACGTGCTGCTGCTCAAGCGCGAGCTGCGCCGCTTCATCGATGCCGAGGTCGAGACCCGGTCGCGCTGGATCGAGGAGAACGACACCATCCCCGACGACCTGATGCAGATGGCGCGCGACCTCGGGCTTTTCGGCCTCACCATCCCGGAGGAATACGGCGGCATCGGGCTCGACCTCGCCGGCAAGTGTGCGATGGAAGAGGAGCTCGGGCGCAGCAACTACGGCTTCTCGACGGTCATCGCCAACCACACCGGCATCAGCACCAAGGGCATCGTGGACCTCGGCAACGAGGAGCAGAAGCAGCGCTACCTGCCGAGGATGGCCACTGGAGAATGGGTCGGCTGCTTCGCCTTGACCGAGCCCCAGGCTGGTTCCGATCCGGCCGCGATGCGCACCAGCGCGGTGAAGCAGGGCGACAAGTGGATCCTCAACGGCGAGAAGATCTACATCACCAACGCGACCATCGCCAACGTGTTCACCGTGATGGCGGTGACCGACCGATCGAAGGGCGCAAAGGGCATCTCCGCGTTCATCGTCGAGCGCGACTTCCCCGGCCTGTCGGTCGGCCCGAACGAACGCAAGATGGGCATGCACGGCTGCGGCACCGCGCCGGTGATCATGCAGGACTGCGAAGTGCCCGCGGCCAACCTGCTCGGGCCCGAGGGCATGGGCTACGTGCAGGCGCTGAAGACCCTGACCGCCGGGCGGGTCACCGTCGCCGCGCGCTGCTGCGGCATCATGGACCGGCTGATCGAGCGCACCGTCGACTACCTGAGGACACGCGAGCAGGGTGGCAGCAGGCTCGCCGCCTACCAGGGCCTGCAGTGGATGCTCGCCGACATGGCACTGTCGCGCGATGCGTCGCGCCTGCTGGTGCAGCGCGCGATCGACACCATCCGCAGCGGCCAGCGCGGCACGATCGAGGCGTCGATGGCCAAGCTGCATGCGACCGAGGCGGCCGGGCGGGTGGCCGATGCGGCGATCCAGCTGCATGGCGGCATCGGCTACATGCGCGACTTCGGCATCGAGACGATGGCGAGGGACGTGCGGATCACCCGCATCTACGAGGGGACGTCGGAGATCCAGCGGTCGCTGATCGCGCGGGAGTTGCTGAAGGACTGAGCCGGGGCGTCCGACCCGCGCCGTGGGTGGCCGGCACATCGTTTGCTTGGGCTCGTGTGCACCCCGGGACCCGGGCGACGAGAGAGAGTCCGGTGTCATTGCCGTCCTGCCTGCGTGCCAACGCCGGGTTGACCGTGCACCCATGCTCCTCGCTGCGTGCCTGCAGTCGCCGCACGCCCGGGCCGCCGGCGCCCCGGCCGCGTTCCCGGCCAAGCCGGTACGCATGGTCGTGGCCTTTCCGCCCGGCGGCGCCACCGACCAGATTGGGGGCGGAGGCGTTGGTACGTGCCAATCCCGATGGCTACGCGCTGCTGCCGGGCTATGCACCGGAGGTCGCCTTCAACAAGCTGCCGTTCAGCAAGGTGACCTGCGACCGGATCGCGGACCTCACTCCGATCGCCCTCACCGCCACCGCGCCTCTGGTGCTCGCGCACATCAGCAGTGGCAAGCTGCGCGCCATCGCCGTGGCCGGCCCGACCCGCGATCCACTGCTGCCGGACGCGCCGACCACGGTCGAACTCGGCATCCAGCGCCTGCAGATCGCGAACTGGTTCGGGCTGTTCGGGCCGAAGGGCATGGCCCCGGCGCTGGTGTCGCGGCTGGCCACCGACACCGGTCGGGCGCTGCCCGATCCGGGCGTGTCGAAGTCGCTGCTGGACCAGGGGCTTACGCCGTCCGACCTGACCGGGCCGAAGCTGCGCGCGTTCATCGCCGACGAGATGAAGCGCTACGCAGGGTTCTACAAGGAGACCGGCATCACCGCCGATCAGTAGTGGACGGCAAGCGGAGCGGTTCGATCGGAACGGGTCCGTTACTGACGGCTGGCGGATCGTCGGATCGATCCGGATCAAGCGCCGCGGGGCACCGACCGAGGGTGCGCCGAGGCCGGAACCGCGTGCGTCCTGCCCGGTGCCCAGTCTTGGTATCATCCAGGCGTTGAGCTAGCGCCTCCGAAGTCCCAGGCCGCAGACCTGTGCTGCATCCACGCGGCCCCGCAGAGCAGTCCCGCACGTCGATGCACTGCAGTGTCGTGCGGTCCGCGGTCGGAGCCAGGCCCCCCGGGACAGCCCGCGGCGCCCGCCGGCGTTTCCGTACAGCCTCGACAGCCCCAGCCGCGCAGCCATATGCCGCGCTTCCACGAACGGAGAAACACACGATGAGTGCACCCCTCGACCTGCTGAAGATCGCCCAGGAAGAAGCCAGCGGCGACCTGTTCAAGTACCTGGACAGCATCTACAAGCGCTCGAACGTCAAGCTCGACGGCTCGCCCGACGCGATCCTGTGGGAAGGCGGAAACGGCGCCGGCGGCGTGAAGCCGGTCGCCCACACCTTCACGGATACCTTCGCGCTCAACGGCACGCTGATGGCACTGGACGTGCTGGGCCTGCCCTACCTCGGCGTACCGATGATGGCGCAGTTCCGCCACGACACGAAGCTCGCCTGCCTCGACTGGTTCGGCAAGCTGCCCTATACCTCGATCAAGTGGTCGACCGCCGGCGACTTCCTGGTCAATGACGGCGGCAAGAAGGTCGTCGTGTTCGGCAAGTCGGCCAATGCCCCGCTGCGCACCTCCGCCGGCGTGTACTGCAACGTGCGCCCGTACGGCCCGATCACCGCGGTGCGCTGCATGCCCTGCCTGCCCTACTCGCAGGACAAGAAGAAGTTCAAGGTCGATCCCGAGACCGGCATCGTCCACTCCGAGATGAACACCCCGGGCATCCGCATGGCCTACGCCGGCCGGCTGTTCCTGAAGATGGTGCACGAGACCGGCCAGCTCGGCCGCGTCGCGATGAAGCCGACCCAGGCCCAGGAGGATGCGATCAACGCCGGCCTGCTGCGCTGGATGCTCAAGGGCACCAAGTTCAAGATGGTGCGCCAGTACTCGGTCGATGCCTACGAAGAGCACAAGGACAACGTCGACGCGATCGTCAAGCTGCTGCCGAAGGACTTCAAGGCCGGCATGGAGAACTGGACCGGCGAGATCAGCGAGCATATCGCCGACACCAACTACGGCCTGCTGCTGCATGACGTCATCCGCCACCGCAAGACCATCGTGCTCGGCACCGACCTCGATGGCGACCGCCTGACCGACCTGATGGCCGACGGCCCGCAGGTGCTGCGCGACTTCGGCCAGATGGTGCTCGACCATGCCAAGACCGGCATGGACATGAACAAGGTCTGGACCGACATGGGCTTCACCATGAAGAACGGCCGCGACATGACCAGCGTGATGTACCGGATGGTCGGCGAGCCGATCTACGAACAGACCCTCGGTTCGGCCGATGCGATGCTGACCCGCCTGCTCGACGGCGACGAGACGGTCGGCGGCACCAAGGACCCCTACGATCCGCGCATCCACTTCGTGCTGATCAACGACGCGTACAAGGCCGCCAACCCCGGCAACACCCAGCTGCACAAGTGGCTCGACGACCAGTTGGCGACCTTCGACTCGATCTACGATCCGAAGCGTCCGAAGTACATCGACGGCTACCTGAAGCTGAAGGCGGCGATCAAGCCCTGGGGCAGTCAGTAACTCCGTAACACGCGGGCGATGCGTGGGGTGCGCGGGGGGTCAGGTCCTGCCTTTTGCCTTCCGGGCAAAAGGCAGGACCTGACCCCCCGCGTTTTTGCCCCCGTCCGGGCAAGAGGCAAGACCTGACCCCCTTTCTCCCTTTCTGCTTTCCGCGCTTGCTGCAAGGACCGATGCGATGACTGCTCTGAAGGAACTCTTCGACCTCTCCGGCCGCGTCGCGGTCGTCACCGGCGGCTCGACCGGCCTGGGCCTGCAGATGGCCGAGGCGATGGCCGAGTTCGGTGCCAAGGTGGTGATCTGTGCGCGCAAGGCCGATCGACTGGCCACGGCCGAAGCGAAGCTGCGCGATGCCTATGGGGCGGAGGTGCTCACGGTCGCCTGCGACGTGGCCCGGGCCGAGGCGGTGACGGCGCTGCACGACCAGGTGATGGAGCGCTTCGGCGGCGTCGACATCCTGGTCAACAACGCAGGCCGCGCATGGGTCGCGCCCGTGGAAGACATGCCGCTCGAACGCTGGCAGCAGGTGTTCGACCTGAACATCACCGCGCCGTTCATGCTGGCGCAGGCCTTCGGCCGGCACATGATCGTGCAGAAGAAGGGCAGCATCATCAACATCGCCTCGATCGCCGGCCTGGTCGGGCGCAACCCGGATGCGTACAACTCGATCGCCTATGGCGCGAGCAAGGGCGCGCTGGTCAACTTCACCCGCGACCTGTCGGTCAAGTGGGCGCGCCACAACATCCGGGTCAACGCGATCTGCCCGGGCTTCTTCGTCACCGACATCAACCGCAAGGTCTACGACGAGCGGCCGGAGAAGATCGACCGCGAGATCCCGCTGGGCAAGCCCGGCGGCGACAGCGACATCAAGGGCGCCGCCGTGTGGCTCGCGTCCGACGCCAGCCGGTTCGTCACTGGCGCGATCATCCCGGTCGATGGCGGCACCACGGCCTGGTAGGCCCCTCCAGGAGCACTTCGAATTGAGCACGAACACCCCCAACGACAAGGCCACGATCGCCGAGCAGATGCTGGCCGCGCTCAAGGCGGCCGGGGTCGACCGCATGTTCGGCATCCCCGGCGGCGGCGCCACCGCGGAGCTGGTGAGCGCGAGCAAGGCGGCCGGCATCGAGTTCGTGCTGACCCAGCACGAGACCTCGGCGATCATCGCCGCCGGCGTCTACGGCCAGCGCACCGGCACCGTGGGCGTCGCGGTCTCGGCGATCGGCCCGGGCGTGGCCAACTTCGCCAACGGCCTCGCCCATGCGATGCTCGACCGCCTGCCGGTGCTGGCGATCGCCGATCGCTATCGTGGCGGCGTGCACGAAGTGGCCCTGCGCCAGCAGTTCGACCACCTCGCGATGATGCGGCCGGTGACCAAGGCGCAGATCACCCTGCACGAGGACACCTGGGATGTCGGCCTGCGCCGGGCCTTCCGCACCGCACTGGCCGAGCGTCCCGGGCCGGTGTTCATCGACTTCCCCAACAACGTCGCCAGCCGGTTCAACCTGCCCGCGACGCCGCTGCGCCTGCTGCAGCCGGCGGTCGAGGCGCGGGTGCCGGCCGCTGCGGTCGCGGAGGCGGCGTCCGTCGTCGCCGCGGCGCGTCGTCCGCTGGTCCTCGCCGGCAACACCGCGCTGTCGCTCCCCGCGGGGGCGCTCGCGCGCTTCGCGGCGGCGTTGCGCGCACCGGTGCTCACCTCGGCCAAGGCCAAGGGGGCGATCGCCGCCGACGACCCCTGGTCGGCGGGCGTGTTCATGGGCGGCAAGCTCGAGCAGGCGCTGCTCGAGCAGTGCGACTACATCGTCTTCGCCGGCTTCGATCCGGTGGAACTCCTGCCGAAGCCTTGGAAGGTGCCGGTGCCTGCGCTCTGGCTCGACCGCGTGCCCAACGTCGAGCAGACCGCGGCGGTGGATGCCGAACTCATCGGCGACCTCGCCGACACGCTTTCGGGCCTGGCCGCGACGTTCTCCGCAGGCGGCCGGCGCGTGTCCTCGACCTGGTCGCCGGAAGACTGCGGCCGCTTCCGCGATTCGGTGCGCACCCAACTCACCGTGCCGGTGCAGGGCCTTTCGCCGAACGATGTCGTGCTGGCCGCACGCGACGCGGCGCCGCGCGACACGGTGCTGGTCACCGACGTGGGCGCGAACAAGCTGCTGTCCGTCGAACTGTGGGACGCCTACGGTGCGCACGACTTCCTGATGTCCAACGGCCTCGCGACGATGGGCTTCTGCCTGCCGGCGGCGCAGGCGGTGAAGCTGGCCGAACCACATCGGCCGGTACTCTGTCTGTGCGGTGATGCGGGTTTTCTGATGCGCCTGCCGGAACTGGTCACCGGACGGCTGATCGGCGGCGGCGACGTGAAGCGTCCGATCGTGTACGTGATCTTCGCCGACAACGGACACAGCCTGATCACGGTGAAGCAGGGCAAGCTGGGCAAGAGCGTGCACGGGCTCGATTTCCCGTCGCCCGGTTACGCCGACCTGGCACGCGCGTTCGGGCTGGCCTGCGCCGAAGTGGACAACCTTGCCGACTATCGCAAGGCGCTCGCCGAGGCGTTCTCGCGGGACGGACAGTCGTCGCTGATCGCCGAGCGCATCGATTCCTCGGCGTACGCGAAGCAGTTCGACATCATCCGGGAACTGTAGGGCCTCGCTTTGCATACTGTCCCGATCCCGGCTGTTCTGCCGCTCTAGGGGGGCCTTGTGCGGGCCTCGGGCTGGTGCGACAGCAGACATGACATGGGCGTCGTTCGCTGGCCGATGCGTCAGAAATGGTACGGTACTTGCTGCCGTTCGCCGCGCGGTCACGATCCCGGAGCATTCCTGCCATGTCACCCGCTGTACCTTTGCGCACCCGGTCCTGCCTGCTGGCAGCGTCCCTGCTCGTTCCGCTTTCCGCGGCGTCCCAGGCGCCGGCGGCCTCCGGGGCCTACCCCGCCAAGCCGATCCGCATCATCGTGCCGTTCGCGCCGGGCGGGCCGAACGACGTGCTCGCGCGACTGGTGGGCGGCAAGCTGACCGAGGCCTGGGGCCAGCCGGTGCTCATCGACAACCGCGGCGGGGCGGGCGGCACCATCGGCGCCGAAGCCGGCGCGCGCGCGCCCGCCGACGGCTACACGCTCACCATGGGCGGGTCGAGCAACCTCACCGTCGCACCGGCGCTGTACCCGAAGCTGTCCTACAACCCGCTGAAGGACTTCTTGCCGGTATCGAACGTCGCGCGCGTGCCCTACCTGCTCGTGATCAATCCCCGGGTGCCGGCGAAGACCGTGAAGGAACTGGTGGCCATCGCGCGCGCGAAGCCCGGCTACCTCAACTACGGGTCCTCCGGCGTGGGCAGCATGTCCAGCCTCGCCGCCGAGTGGTTCAATGCGGTTGCCGGCACGCGCGTGGTGCACATCCCGTTCAAGGGCACCGCCCCCGCGCTGACCGAACTGATGGTGGGCAGCGTCGACCTGATGATGGCCGACATGGGACTGGCGCTGGCGCAGGTGCGTGCCGGCAAGATGCGTGCGATCGCGGTCACCACGCCGCGCCGATCGGCCGGCGCCCCCGACATCCCGACGGTGGCCGAGTCCGGCCTGCCGGGCTTCGAGCTGTCCCCCTGGTTCGGCATCGTCGGCCCCGCCGGCATGCCGCGTGAGATCATCGAACGGCTGAACCGCGAGATCAACAATGCGCTGAAGAGCGCGGACCTGCTCAAGCGGTTCGCCGACCTCGGCTACGAGCCTGCCTACGGCACGGCCGAACAGTTCGCAGCCGAGATTCGCAAGGACATCGAGCTGTATTCGCGCGTCGTGCAGAAGGCCGGCATCAAGGCAGAGCTCTAGGCGACCGCACCCTTCCACCCACGACAGCAGGAAGATCGACATCCCATGAACGTCTCCCGTCTCCCCGCGCCACTGCTGGTTGCCGCCATCCTCTCTCCCCTGCTGGCCGGCGAGCCTGGCCTCGCCCTCGCCCAGCCGGCATGGCCGGCGAAACCGATCCGGCTGATCGTGCCGTTCGGGGCCGGCGGTGCCTCGGATTTCGTGGCGCGGGTGATCGGACCGCGCATCGCCGACCAGCTCGGCCAGCCGGTGGTGATCGAGAACCGCGCGGGCGCGAACGGCAACGTCGGGATGGAGTTCGTCGCGCGCTCGACGCCGGACGGCTACACCACCTTCCTCGGCAACATCGGCGCGATCGCGATCAACCCGCATGTCTACGGCGCCGCGCTGAAGGTCGATCCGATGAAGGACCTTGCGCCGGTCGGCCTGGTGTCCGAGACCACGACGATGCTGCTCGTCCACCCGTCGCTGCCGGTGCGCAGCTCGAAGGAACTGGTCGCGTTCATCCGCGCGCGGCCGGGCCAGGTGAACTACGCGTCCGCCGGTTCCGGCAGCCTCAGCCACCTGCAGATGGAGCTGCTCGCGGCGCAGAACGGGCTGAAGATGGTGCACATCCCGTACAAGGGCGGGGCCGGGCAGGCCGTGACCGACGTGGTGGCAGGCCATGTGACGGTGACCATCCAGACACTCACCTCGGTGATGAGCTTCGCCCAGTCGGGCAAACTGCGTCCGATCGCGCTGACCACGGCCAAGCGACTCGAGCAGTTCCCGAAGGTGCCGACGCTGCGCGAGGAAGGCATGGACATCGTCTCCACCAGCTGGCAGGGCATCCTGGTGCCGGCCGGCACGCCGGCCGAGCCGATCCGCCGGCTGCATGCAGCGATCAACCAGTCGCTGCCGGTGCCCGAGGTACGCGAGCGCTTCGCGACCGGTGCCACCGACGTGCTGCTGTCGGCGTCGCCCCAGGAGTTCGCCGACTACATCCGTGCCGAGTCGGCGCGCTGGGGCAAGGTGGTGCGCGAGGCGGGCATCAAGCTGGAGTGATGCCGACCCGGCCTGAGCGATCCCCGGCCACCGGCCGGGGATCGCTCAGGCCGGCGATCGCGCCGAGAACAGGATGAAGCCACCGAGCTCCGGTGGCAGCAGCACCCGCAGGCGGCCGTCGGGCAGTTCCAGGACCGGCGTGCCGCCGCCCTCGATCACCGCCCGGGTGGTCGACAGGTCGTCGCTGGCCAGTTCGTAGCCGGCGATCCAGGGCGGGGCTGGCATCGCCATCGAACCGTCGGGATCGAACCGTGCGCGCAGGGCGGCGGCGTCCATCAGGTGCAGTGCACCGCGTGCGGTCTGCTGTACGAATTCGGTGCCGGCGGGGCCGAACACCAGCCCCGAGGGCAGGCCCGCGTAGCGCGCATAACGCGTGGCGGCCTCCGCCGGATCCGCGAGCACCAGGAACACGCGGCGCAGGGCGGCCGCGCGGTTCGCATGCTCGAGCCAGCGCGTCTGCCAGACACCCTCGGGCGTCTGGTGGCCGCAGAACTGGATGCGGCCCTCGGGCATCGTGCCCGGCGGCGTGCGCGTGACCACGAAGCGCACGGTGGTCGTACCCGACGGTGCGTCCGCTTCCCGTTGCAGGCGCACCGGCGGCGGCGGCGCGAAACCTTCGGCGGCCAGCCGGGCATGGTCAGCCTCGGCGTCCGCGGTGCCGTAGGCGATCAGGTGCACGCCGGTGTAGCGCGCGATCGCCTCGCGCAACTGCGCCGCGACCGGCGTGTCGAGGAACGGGGTCAGGAATTCGAGGTAGCCATCGCGCAGCATCACGCAGCGGTTGCCGGTGCCTGCCGGGACCAGCGGGCCGTCTGCCTCCAGGCGGTGCGACTGTTCCGAGAACGGCGTCGTGGTGAAGCCGAGCCTCGCCAGCGCGGCGGCCGCGGCCTCGCGGTCCGGCACGAAGTGCGCGACATGGTCCAGGTTCAGCGTGCCAGGCGGGGGCACCTGGGCGTCATGCAGGGGAAGGCGTGCAATCATCGGTCGGATCCGGCGCGTGGGTCGGGAACAAGGACAGGGTCAGGGCCGCCGCGCGACCATGTCGATCTCCACCAGCGCGCCGCGCGCGAGTCCGGTCACCCCGACGCAGGTGCGCGCGGGACGCTTGCCCGGAATGAACCAGCTGGCATAGGCGGCGTTCATCTGCGCATAGTGTTCGTCGAACTTCAGCAGGAAGACGCGCACCTGCACCACGTTCTCCAGGCCGAGTCCGACGCCCTTCAACACGGTAGACAGGTTCTTCATCACCTGGTGCGTCTGCGCCTCGATGCCTTCCGGATAGGCGGAGTCGTTGGCCAGGCCCTCGAACGGCATCTGGCCGGTGACGAACACCCAGCCGTCGGCCTCGACCGCGTGGCTGAACGGCGCGACCGGGTCGGGCGCGCCATCGATCATGTGGAACATCGGCATCGACATCGGCACATCCTCTCGGGGTTCGGCCTCAGTAGCCGCGTGCAGGCTCCACGATGTTCTTCAGCTTGCGCCCGGCCAGGCGGCGCCCGAAGTTCTCGAACCAGAAGTCGAGCAGGAACGCGATGTAGCGCGGATCGTCGCAGGTGATGTGCGGCAGCACCACGAGGTTGGGTACCGTCCACAGCGGCGACGCGGGCGGCAGCGGCTCGGGCGAGAACACGTCGAGGATCGCGCCGGACAGGCGGCCGCTGGCGAGCCGTTCGCACAGCGCGTCGTAGTCGACCACCGGCGCGCGGCCGATGTTCATCAGCCCGGCACCCTGCTTCATCCGGTCGAGCATCGCGGCATCGACCAGGCCCCGCGTCGCTGCCGTGAGTGGCGTTGCGACGACGACGAAATCCGCCTTGCCGATCACGCGCGCGAGCTTCGATACCGGCACTACTTCATCGGCCGCACTGGCCATGCCGCGCGCGAGCGCGCCGGTGCGGGTGACGGCGATCACGTGGACGCCGAGCTTCCTCGCGCCGCGGCCGACGGCAGCGCCGACGTCCCCGAAACCGACCACCACCGCCGTCTTGCCTGCGATGGGCGTCGAGAATGCATGTGCCCAATGCTTCTCACGCTGGGCCGTCATCACCTGCGGGATGAAGGCATTGAGCATCAGCAGGCCCATCGCGCCGGAATCCTGCGCCTTGGCTGCGTGTGCGCCGCTGTTGTTGGTGAGCACGCAGCCTTCGGGCAGCCAGTCGAGCGGCAGCAGGCCGTCGATGCCGGCACCGGTGGTCTGGATCCATTCGAGCCGGGGCGCCATCGCGCGCAGGTTCTCGCGCGGCGGGTCGGCGTTGAGCATGAAGTCGGCGGTGCGCAGCGCCTCGGGCAGCATCTTCCGGTCGAAGCCGACGGTGATCTTCAGCCGGCGCGCGAGTTCGGGATGGCGCCGCACCGCGGCCTTGACGTCGCTCTCGAGCACCTGGAACTGGCGTGGCTTCGAACTGTTGCTCTCGAAGTGGACATGGAACGTGCGCGGGGTGCTGCCGGCGGTGCGGGCCATGGTTCGGAGCCTAGAGGGGGATAACGAGCAGGGTGTCGATCTGGTTCGAATCGGCGATCACCATTCGGCTGCGCAGTTTCGGGACGTCGCCACCGGCCGGCCCCTCGAACACGATGTCGTCGAGGTAGCGGCCGGTGGAGAACAGCTTCTGTTCGCCGTCGTGCATGGTGCGCACGCACAGGTAGTTGGTCTGGGTGCGGGCGGTGAAGGCGGAGCCATCCATGCCGGCCTCCAGCACCTGGGTCGGGCCGATCACGTGGCGATAGGTGTGCGGCTCCCAGACGTTCACCTGGCGCAGCGAATAGATGCGGTCGACCATCATGTCGCGGTTGTCGCACAGGAGCATGCCGGCGACCCAGCCGCGCGCGAAGTTGTCGCGCCCGGTGACCTGGTAGCGGCCGTCCTCGGTGAAGAAATCCGGCCAGCGCTCGTATTCGCCCTCGTCGATCGCGTGGACATAGTCGACCATCAGGCGCTCGATCGCGCCGCGACGTTCCGCGGTGATGGCGGGAGCCCGCATGGATGAGGTCGCTGTGCTCATGTTCAGGCGCCCATCAGTTCGCGGTAGGCCTTGTAGAAGCCGCGCACCGAGGTCTCGGTGGCGCGCGTGGGCTGGCCGTCGGCGGTCAGGCCGCCCATCTCGACCACCGCCTGCTTGTCGCGGTCGCCCTTGATGCCCTGCTGCACGAAGCCGCCGATGGCACCGTCTTCCATCGAGATGTAGCCGTGCGGGCCGACCAGGTTGCTCTGCTTGATGCGGATCGCCCGCTGCTCGGGCGTGTCTTCCTCGAACGCGACCACCGTCCAGATCAGTTCGCATTCGTCGGTGCCGCGGGTGATGATCTGCCGCGTGCCGACCGAGTTCAGGATCTGCTGCAGCACGAACCCGGGCAGGATGCTCTGCAGCGCGTTGGTGATGTTGTCGTCGAACTCCATCCACTGCGCGATCAGCGACGGGTCGTTCAGGCCGAAGTCGGCCTTCATCGTTCGCAGCTTGCCCGGAGAGTACTCCTCGTGGCCCTGGTCGGTGAGCCGCTTGGCGAACACCAGGTGGTGCCAGTTGGCCGGGTCGTGGCGGATGCCACCCTCGGCCGACAGCCGGTTCAGCTTGAACGTCGCGAAGAACGCATGCAGCAGCGACGGGTGGTGCGTGTCGCGGCTGTTCTCGATGTACAGCTTCCAGTTGTTCGGCATGATGTGGTTGTAGCGGCCGATGATCTGCATCTTCCGCCCGCGGATGGTGCGCCGGATGTGCGCGACCATCGGCTCGCCGAGGTACTGCTCCAGCGGCGGCGTGGCGTCGCTGAAGGTGCCGAACACCAGCCCCTCGATCACCTCGACGCGCAGCCGCGTCAGCGCATGCTTCGACTTGTCGAAGCCTTCCGGCATGCCGCCCAGGCCGCCGACGCCCTTCTCGAAGGCGATGCCGCGCAGCTCGCCCGCCTGGTCGAACGACCACGCGTGGTACGGGCAGACGAAGCTGCGCTTGCCCTCGCCGCGCGAGTCGTAGCAGAGCACCGACCCCTTGTGCGTGCAGCGGTTCACCAGCGCATTGATGCCGCCTTCGGCGGTGCGCAGCACGATCACCGGCGTGTCGCCGACCTTGGTCAGCACGTAGTCGTTGGGCTTCGGGATCTCGCATTCGAGCGACAGGAAATTCCAGGTCGGACCCCGGAAGATGCGGTCCTGCTCCCAGGCGTAGATCTCGGGGTCGCCGTAGATGTGCAGCGGGATCCGCGACAGGTCATCCGTGGGCCACCGGATGAGTTCGCTGACGGGGCGTACCCCGATCGCCTGGGCCATTGCGCTTCTCCGTTTCCTGCTGCTTTACCTGATCTCGAACACCGCATCGACTTCGACCGCGCAGTCGGACGGCAGGGCCGCCACGCCGATGGCGGTGCGCGAGTGCTTGCCCGCTTCGCCGAACACCTCGACGAACAGGTCGGAGGCGCCGTTGATCACCGCCGGCTGGTCGTAGAACTTCGGGTCGGAGGAGACGAAGCCGCGTACCGACACGCAACGCACCGCGCGGTCGAGGTCGCCGCCCAGCGCCAGCTTGAGCGCGGCGATCAGGTTTATCGCGCAGACCCGTGCCGCAGCCTTGCCGCCGGCGACGTCCACTTCCGCGCCGAGCTTGCCCTTGTGGGTGACCTTGCCGTCGACGCGGCACACCTGGCCTGCGAGGAACACGAGGTTGCCGGTGATCGCGTACGGCAGGTAGTTCGCGACCGGGGTGGGGACCGGCGCCAGGGTGATGCCCATTTCCGCCAGTTTGCTTTCGTACTTGCCAGCCATGATGCCTCCTCGTGTGCGATGGATCGCTGCGTGTTCCGGTTGCGGCAGTACGGCAGCGAGTCCGCCCTGCCCGTTGGCGCTACTTGCCGCGCTGCGGCAGCACGGCGGCGAACTTCGAGCCGCGCACGCACATCTTTCCCTTCGGGTCCTGCCACAGCTTCTCGGTCGTGTGCAGGTGGCCCAGCGCGCGCGCGACGGTCTGGAAATCGTACTCCGCGAAATGCGCGGCGATGTCCTGGTAGTAGCGCGGCTCGACCTCGATCATCGCAAGCACTTGCTGTGCCAGCGCCTCGACCTTGGCGTCGGTCGCGCCGAGCGCCGGCGGCAGCGGATCGGCCTTGCCCGCCACGTAGTCGTCGACCTTGGCGCGGTCGGCATAGGCGTAGGCGATGCGCTCGAAGCGTTCGACCGGGATGCCTTCGCCGATGGTCGCGTCGATGCCGACCTTGGCGCCGGTGGGCACCACGCCGTGCGGCATCACCGCCAGGCTGGAATCCAGCGGCTTGGCGCGTGCGCCCGGGATGATGATCACGTCGCGGTCGCCCTGCACCCGGGTCGCGATCGCCCATTCGACGTCCATCGCATTGAACGGGTCGATGTCCTCGTCGACGATCACCACGTGCTTCAGGTCCATCACCGACAGCGCGGCGAGCAGCGCGTTCTTGCCTTCGCCGGCCTGCTTCTTGATCGAGATCACCGCATGCCAGAACGCACAGCCGCCGAGCGTGACGTTGATCGCCACGGTCTGGATGCCCGCGGTCTTCAGCGCCGAACGGATGGCGGTGTAGCGGGTCGGCGCGGCGAGCCAGGTGTTCTCCCACGGCATGTGCAGCGCGTAGTACACCGCGTTGCGGCGCATGGTGATCGCCTTCACGCGCACCAGCGGGTTCCAGTGCAGGCCACCCATCAGGCGGGTGAACTCGCCGAAGCGGCCTTCCGGGTGGGTCCAGCCGGTGGGCAGGATCTCGGCCTCGAGCACGATCTCGGAATCGGCCAGGCAGGGCAGGTCGATCGTCTCGCACTGGGCGAAGCGCACTGCCTCGCCGCGGATGCCGCCGGCGATCGCCATCTCGTCCACGCCCAGCGGCGCGCGGAAGCCCGAGCCCATAATCTCGTACGGGTGGCAGCCGATCGAGATCGAGATCGGCAGCGCCTCGCCGCGCTCGAGCGCGCGCGCGGCGAACAGCCGCATGTTGTTCGGGGTGACGATGTCGATGCCGGTGAGGTTCTTCTCCTTCACCATGAACCGGTAGACGCCGGCGTTCAGGCCGTGCTCCGGGTCGCGCGCCATCACCACGCCGGCGGTGATCATCGGGCCGCCGTCGTAGATCGACGACATCGGCACCGGCAGCTTGAACAGGTCGACGTCGTCGCCCTTGATCACGATCTCCTGGCAGGCCGCCTTCTCGACGTAGACCGGCGGGATCGGCTTGACGATGCCGCGCTGCAGCTTGTGCTCGATCTCGGCGTAGTTGTCGACGCCGATCGACAGCGTCGCGCGCTTCTGCGAACGGATGATGCCCGACACCACCGGCATGTCGTAGCCGATCACGTCGTGGAAGTAGAGCGCCTTGTCGGACTGGTCGACCAGGGTCGCGATGTGCCGGATGTCGACCGGCTGCTTCAGGTCGACCAGTTCGCCGTGCTCGCGCAGGCGGTCCAGGAACTGGCGGAAGTCTTCCTTCTCGTAGGCCATGGCGCGGTCAGCCTTTCGCGGGCGCCGGTGCCGGCGGGGCGGT
The DNA here is from genome assembly GCA_021298815.1 of Betaproteobacteria bacterium. Lineage (GTDB taxonomy): Bacteria > Pseudomonadota > Gammaproteobacteria > Burkholderiales > CAIKXV01 > CAIKXV01. The sequence goes on from JAJTHE010000044.1 coordinate 24,518, forward strand.
GAAGTAGGTGCCGCGGCCGCTGGCGCAGAGGTTGCCCGCCGCGTCGTACACGTAGGCTTCGGCGCAGGTGAACTGGCCGCCGAAGCGAACGATCTTCCCGGTGCACTTCAGGTCGCCCTTGGCGGCGCGATGGTAGTCCACGCGCAGGTCGATGGTCGGCACCGGGTTGCCGTTCTTCGCCGCGATCGCATAGTCGGCGACCACGTCGACCAGCGAGGCGAGGATGCCGCCGTGGGTATAGCCGCCGGCAGGGTTGACCACCCACTCCTCGCGCCACTTCGCGGTCATCTCGATCGTGTCGTCGCCGACCGCGGTGACGGTCAGTCCGAGCCAGGCGTTGAACGGGCTCTTGGCGAGGCGGGCATTCAGTGCTTCAGGGGTGGGCTTGTCGGCCATGCTGGAATCTCTCTTTCTGTCAGGGGGTGACGACGACCTTGCCGAACACTTCGCGGTTCTCGATCAGGGCCAGGCCTTCCTTCGCCTTCTCGAGCGGCAGGACGACGTCGACCACCGGCTTCATCTCGCCTTTCTGGATCATCTCCATCAGCGCGCTCAGGTTCTCGTTGTAGAAGCTGTTCGAGCCCTTGATGTTCAGCTCGAAGCTCCAGATGTAGCGCAGGTCTTCCTTCGGGTCGAAGCCGGCGGTGGCGCCGCAGGTCAGGATGCTGCCGCCGCGCTTGGTGCACTTGAGCGAGGGCGCCCAGGTGTCGCCGCCGGTGAAGTTGATCACCACGTCGACGCCGCCGTCGTAGGTGCGGCGCTGCGGCTTGCCGAACTTCTCGTTCACCCACTTCGAGAAATCGGTGGTCTTGTAGTTGATCACGTGGTCGGCGCCGAGGTCGGTCAGGCGCTGGATCTTGTCGTCGCTCGACGCGCAGGCGATGACTTCCGCGCCCAGCATCTTGGCGAGCAGCACGCAGCCGGTGCCGACGCCGCCCGAGGCGCCCAGCACCAGGACCTTGTCGCCCTTCTTGATCGTGTTGTGGGTGACGATCATCCGGTGCGCCGTGCCGTAGGCGACCGGCAATGCGCAGGCTTCCTCGAAGGTGACGCCCTCGGGCATGCGGATCAGCTGCTTCTGGTTGACCAGGCACTTCTCGGCCAGGCCGCCGTCCATCATCTCGCCCATCAGGCCGATCTTCGGGTCGAGCGGGTTCACCAGCACCCGGTCGCCGACCTTCCAGCCTTCGACGCCGGCGCCGACTTCGAGGATTTCGCCCGCGAGGTCCAGGCCGATGATCACCGGCAGCGGGACCTTGATACCAGGCATGCCGCGCACGGTGAACACGTCGTGGTAGTTGAACGAGGTTGCGCGGGTGCGCAGGATGACATGGCCTTCCTTGATCGTCGGATCACGGTAATCGGCGATGTACTCGAGGTTGTCGAGGGGACCATGGGACTTCAGCACGACTGCGCGCATCGGGAAACTCTCCGTATCGTTTATCGGTGTTCGTTGACGGGACTGCCGCGGAAGCGCCGCCGCCCGGGGCGCGTGTGGCGGCCCGGGCGGCGGCGCTTCCGCGGCTTCAGGCTGGCATCGGGTAGATGCGGTTGACGCCGGTGGTGATCTTGTCTTCACCGACGCCGTAGATGTGGATGGAGATGGCGATGGAATCCGACCGGTTGACGATGCGGTGGATGCCCTCCCGGCCGCTGTCGAAGCAGGAATCGCCCGCGGGGCGGCGCACGGTGCGCACCTCGACCGGGTGCGGGTCGCCCGGCGACAGGCGATAGTGGCTTTCCGTCAGTTCGCCGGCGTAGACGCCGACCGCACACCAGGTATGGTGCCCATGCACCGGGCTGCCCTGGCCCGGGCCCCAGACGATCGCCAGGATGGAGAACAGGCCGTTCGGGTCGGCGTAGACCAGGTGGCGCGTGTAGGTGTCCGGCTTGCTCAGGCGGTGTTCCTCGGCCAGCAGGTCGAGGTCAACCAGCGAGCCACGGATCGCGGACAGCAGGGCCTGCGGCTGCATCTCGCCGTCGGCGAGGGCGGCGGCCGTGGTGCCGTCGATCAGCTTCTGCATCGAAGGGTTCATCCGAGGTCTCCGGTCGGGATTGCCATGGTCATCACGGCGCGGCTCTTGAGGGCGGCGGTCAGCACCATCTCGCGCGCGGCCTCGATCTGCTCGCGGCAGATCTGCTCCGCGGTGGTGCCGTCGCCCCGCCGCAGCGCCTTCACCAGCGCGCCGTGCTCATGCTGCATCTCGGTGGTGCGGTCGCGCGAGGTGAGGCCCATGTGCAGCAGGCGGGTCATCTCGTCGAGCAGCGCCTCGATCGTGTGCGCCAGCCGCTGGTTGCCGGTGGCCTGCGCGATGGTCACGTGGAAGCTCGCGTTCGCTTCCAGGAAGCGGTGGGTGCTGGCGATGTCGCCCGGCCGGTAGCCGGCGCGGCAGACGTCGTCGAGCAGCTTCAGCCGGCTGGCATCAACCTTGCCTGCAGCCAGCCTCGCGGCCTGCGGTTCGAGCATCAGGCGCAGTTCGAAGATGTCCTGGATGTCCTGCAGCGTGACCGGCGACACCACATAGCCGCGGCGCGGCATCGCGCGCACCAGCCCTTCGTGGGCGAGGCGCTGCAGGGCCATGCGGATCGGCGCCTTGCCGAAGCCGTACTGTGCGCCGAGCTGGGATTCGGAAATGCCGGAGCCCGGCGGCAGGCTGCAGGAAATGATGTCGTGCTTGATGCGGTCGTAGGCCTGGTCGTTCAGCAGGGGTTCGGTGACCGGGTCGCGCAGCGGGTCGCGGGCGGGGTCGCGCGCAGGTTCGGGCGCGGCTGGCGACGCCTTCCGGGCGCGTGCCGAGGCGATCGCCGCGACGCCTTCGGGCAGGGTCAGGTCGGTCATGCCCGGCCCGCGGCTCTCGAAACGAGGTCGATTCGCATCATCAGGACAGTCTAGGAAACCTTAACTGACATGTCAAACAACTTCTTTTGGCATGTCTGAGGCTTATCGCCGGGTCGCGCGGGATAATCCGCGCGCGGCTGCTTTCAACGTCTCTGCAGGAGTGTCGCTGTCATGCCGAATACCATACGCCTTCCATCCGCCGTCCGGTCCCTGTCCCTGCCGCTGGCGCTGTCTGCCACCGCCGCGCTGGCCGCGTCCATGCCGGCCCACGCCCAGCCGGCCTGGCCGGCGAAGCCGGTCCGCCTGGTCGCCGGATTCGCCCCCGGCGGCATCTCGGACATCCTCGCGCGCGTGGTCGGTGCACGCCTCGGCGAGGCGCTCGGCCAGCCGGTGCTGGTCGAGAACCGCGCCGGTGCCAGCGGCACCATCGGTGCCGATTTCGTCGCCAAGTCGGCGCCGGACGGCTACACGCTGTTCCTGGGCGTCAACGCCACGCAGTCGATCGCGCCGTCCCTCTATCCGAAGCTGCCGTACAACCCGGCGACCGATTTCGCGCCGATCACCATCGCCGCCGTCACGCCGGTGCTGCTGGTCACCCATCCTTCGCTGCCGGTGAAGAACGTCAAGGACCTGATCGCGATCGCGCGCGCCCAGCCCGGGCAACTGAACTACGCGTCCACCGGCACCGGCGCCGTGCCGCACCTGACCACGGAACTGTTCAGCCTGCGCGCCGGGGTGAAGATGAACCATGTGCCGTACAAGGGCGGGGCACCGGCCATGCTCGACCTGGTCGCCGGGCAGGTGTCGCTGATGTTCGACAACATCCCGACCGCGATCGCCCAGGTGCGAGCCGGCAAGGTGCGCGCGCTCGCCGTCGCGCAGTCGCAGCGCACCCCGGCCGCGTCCGACATCCCGACCATGGGCGAATCCGGCTTCCCGGGCTTCGAGGTGATCTCCTGGCAGGGCTTCCTCGCGCCGGCCGGCACGCCGGTGCCGGTGATCAACCGCCTGAACGCCGAGATCATCAAGGTGCTGGCGCTGCCGGACGTGCGCGAGCGCCTGACCGCGCAGGGCATCGAGATCCGCACCTCCACGCCGGCCGAGTTCGCGGCGATGATCCGTGCCGATGCCGAAGTCTGGGCCAAGGTGATCAAGGCGACGGGCGTGAGGATCGAGTGATGCCACCGGCAGCGCCCGCGACGCCGCAGCTGGCGGCGACGGTGCGGCTGGTGGCGGCGGTCGGCGCGTTGCTGCTGACGCTGGCGATCCTGATCGGCGGCCGCGTGCCGGATGCGGTGCAGCTGATGTCGCGCTTCTCCGACAAGCTGATGCATGCGCTCGCCTACGGCGCGCTCGCCGGCCTCTGGTGCATCGCGTTGGGCGGACGGCACCGGCATCGGGTCGCGGCGGTGGCTGCCGCGGTGTGCACCGCACTGCTCGACGAGTGGCTGCAGCGGTCCCTCCCCGGACGGCAGGCGGATGTCGCCGACCTGGTCGCGGACGCAGTCGGTGCGGTCGTCGGGGCCTGGCTCGCGCTGCCGGTGGCGCGGCAGCTGCTGCGCGCGCCGGGCTGGATCCGCGCCGGGACGGTCTACTTCGCGCTCGTGTTCGGCGCAGGCTTCGTGCTGGGCGTGCTGCGCGTGCCGTTCTTCGAGCCGTTGATCGGCGACCGGCTGGCGCAGCTGGCCGAGATGCCACTGATGGCGCTGGTGATCGTGCTCGCGGCGCGCTGGCTGGTGCGCCGGAACGCGGCGGCACTTTCGCCGCGTGCCTGCCTTGCGGCCGGATTGCTGGCTGCTGCCGGCGTGCTGCTGGCCGACGCGCTGGTCGGCATCGTGCTGCGCGGCATGACGCCCTGGCAGGTCATCGCCGGCCGTGACGTCCTGGCCGGGCTGGCTTACTACACGCTGATCGCCGTGCTCGCGCTCGCACCCTGGCTCGTGCGCCGGGCAGGCGTCGGGTCGGGGGCGAGCGCGAAGCCAGGGTCAGACTCGACGTCGGGCTGAGCGCCGGCGCGCGGCGATACCGAGGCGCAACAGCCCCATACCCGGCAGCAGTCCCGGCGCGGGCAACGGCACCACTGCCGCGAACGGAAAGTCGCCGGGAAGCTGGTACGCATGCGCGCCCGGAAGGTCAATCCAGGCTGCGCGCGAGTTCGCCGGCCAGCCGCAGCAGCAGCCGGTCGTTGCCGCGAGCCGACAGCAGCGACAGCCCGACGCCCACCGGCCGGCCCTGGTCGTCCCGCGCTGCGAGCGGCACGGTGAGCTGCGGCAGCCCGCACAGCCCGGCGATCGCGAGGTTCACATGGGCGTTGCGCCGGAACGCTTCCAGTTCGTCGAGCGTGGCATCGCGCGCCGGGGCGAAGTCATGGGTGGTCGGGACCAGCAGCACGCCGTCGCTGCCGAGCAGGCGTCCGAGGTGCGCGGCGATGCGCCGGCGGATCGGATCGGCTGCCTGCACCTGCGCCGCGGTGATCGCGGCAGCCGCAGCGAAACGGGCGTCGTTGCCGGGCTGCATGCGGCGCGGGCGTGCGTGGTACCAGTCGCCGAAGGTGTTCCACATCTGCCGGCCCTGGAACGGCCAGAAGGCATCCGGATGGTCGGAGGGTGCGCCGGCACAGGCATCGACCGGCAGCGAACCCAGCTTCGCGGCGGCGGCGTGCAGTGTCGCGGCCACCGGCGGCACGCACAGGTCGAACAGGTCGTTCGCGTGCAGCAGGCGTACCGGCGTCGCCTCCGGGTCGTGCAGCGGTGGCGGCAGCAGCATGTCGCCGACGCGCGCCAGCAGGCCGGGCTCTCGTGCGAACCAGCCACAGGTGTCGAACGCGGGAGCCAGCGCCAGGCAGCCGGCGAGCGGTATTGCGCCATGCGTCGGGCGCATCCCGTAAAGCCCGCAGAAGGCCGCCGGCACGCGCACGCTGCCGCCGGTGTCGGTGCCGATCGCGAAATCGACCAGCCCGGCGGCGACGGCAGAGGCGGAGCCCGAGGACGAACCGCCGGGCACCCGCGTCGGCGACAGCGGATTGACCGGCATGCCGTCGCCCGAGGTGTTGCCGAGCAGCCCGCAGGCCAGTTCGTCGGTGATCGTCTTGCCGTCGAGCGATGCACCGGAATCGAGCAGCCGGCGGATCGCCCAGGCGGTCGCCAGGGCCGGTCGTGCGTCGGCAGCCCAGTCGGCATTGCCGCCACGGGTCACTTCCCCGGCGACGTCGTAGAGGTCCTTCGCGGCGAAACGCAGGCCGGCGAGCGGTCCGCTGCCGGCGCCTTCGCGTTGCACGCGAGGGCCGGGGACGAACGGGCTGTCGGCGAGGGTGGTGCCGCCCTGCGTGGGTGCATCCGGGTGCATCGTCGAGGGCTCCGGTCAAGTGATCGTGGGCCCACTATAGCGTGCCGGAATCGTTCTACACTCGGCGCCATGGATACGGCCGATGCAGCAGACAGGGCAGGGGCGGGGCCAGGGGAATCCGCCACCCATGCGGAAAGTGGTGCCTACGCCAGCGTCGGCCACCCCGTGCCGCGCTCGGAGGACGAACGCCACCTGCACGGCGCCGGCCGCTTCGTCGCCGACATCGCATGGCCGGGCGCGCTGCATCTCGCGTTCGTGCGCAGCACCGTCGCGCATGGCGTGCTGCGCTCGGTGCGCGCGCCCGCGCTCGAGGCCGGCGAGTCGTTCTGGACGGCGGCCGACCTGCAGGACATCGCGCACCCGATCGTCGCGAAGCTGAACCGCCCGGGCTTCCAGTCCGCACCCTATCCGTGCCTTGCGACAGACCGGGTGCGCTTCGCCGGGCAGACCATCGCGGCGGTGGTCGCGTCGAGCCGGGCGCGCGCGGAAGACCTCGCGGAAATGGTCGAGGTCGACATCGACCCGCTGCCGCCGATCGCCTCGGCGCGTGCGGCGTTCGAACCGGGCGCGCCGCTGATGCACGAAGGCTGGACCGGCAACCACTTCATGAAGTTCACCCGCACCTTCGGCGACTTCGACGCGGCGGTGGCGCGCGCCGAGGTGCACCTGACCCGGCGCTACCGCATGGAGCGCCTGGCGCCGTCGCCGCTCGAGACGCGCGGCTGCCTGTCGGTGTTCGACCGTGCGCAGGGCCGGCTGCTGTTCCACACCTGCTGCCAGCGGCCGCACATCCAGCGCGACTTCCTCGCCGAGCAGCTGATCGGCATCGACCAGCATCGCATCCAGGTGCTGGTGCCCGATGTCGGCGGCGCGTTCGGCGTCAAGACCAACCTGTATCCGGAAGAACTCGCGGTGGCCGCGATCTCGATCAGGCTCGGCACCGCGGTGCGCTGGATAGAGGACCGGATGGAGCACCTGCTGTCGGCCTGCCATGCGCGCGAGAACGACGAGTCGGTGACGATCCATGCGAACCGCGACGGCGAGATACTCGCGCTGGAGGCCGAGTACCTGGTCGATGGCGGCGCCTACTCGATGCTGCCCTCGACCAGCGCGGTCGAGGCGAACATGTCGGCCAACGTGATGCCCGGGCCGTACCGCATCCGCAACTACCGCGCGACCGCGATGAGCGCCTGCACCAACAAGGCACCGACCGGACCGTACCGTGGCGTCGGCCGGCCCGCCGCCTGCTTCGCGATGGAGCGCACGCTGGACGAACTCGCCCATGTGCTGGACATGGAACCGCATGAACTGCGCCGGCGCAACCTGATCGCCGCCGACGCGTTTCCGTACACGTCCGCGACCGGGCTGGTCTACGACACCGGCAACTATCCGCCGATGATGGATACCGCGGTGCGTGCGCTCGGCCACGGAGAAGTCCGCGCGGCACAGCAGGCGATGGCCCCGGATGCGCGCGAGCGCATCGGCATCGGCTACGCGTGGTATGTCGAGCAGACCGCGCATACCGCCAAGGAGTTCTTCGCGCGCGGCTCGGTCGTGCTCTACGGCTTCGAGAGCGCGCGCATCCGGATGGACATCGCCGGTTCCCTGACCATCGAGACCAGCGTCTGCTCGCACGGCCAGGGCCATGCGACCACGCTCGCCCAGATCGCCAGCGAGGTCACGTCGATCCCGATGGAACGGATCGGCGTGCGCGCCGGGGACACCGATGTCGTGCCCTACGGCAACGGCACCTTCGCATCGCGCTCGGTGGTGCTGGCCGGCGGCGCGGTGCACCAGGCCTGCGGCCGGCTGGTGGAACGGCTGCGCGCGATCGCGGCGAACCTGATGCAGGTGGCACCCGACGGGTTGTCGATCGGCGCGCAGGCGGTGCACGGGCCTGCGGGGACCGACCCGATCCCGTTCGCGCGGCTCGCGCAGGTCGCGTTGCAGTACGTGCATGAACTGCCCGCGGGCATCGAGCCGGGGCTGGAGTTCCTCGCGAGCTACCGGCCACCGGTGGAGACCGGGGCGTTCTCGGCCGGCGTGCATGCGGCGAAGGTCGCGGTGGATATCGAGACCGGCGCGGTGCGGCTGCTCGACTACCTGGTGGTCGAGGATTGCGGACAGACGATCAACCCGATGATCGTCGATGGCCAGGTTTACGGCGGCGTGGCGCAGGGCATCGGCCAGGCGCTGCTGGAAGAACTGCGCTACGACGCGCAGGGACAGCCGGGCACGGTCACGCTCGCCGACTACCTGCTGCCGGGTTTCGGCGAAGTGCCCGAGGTGCGCATCGAGCACCAGCACACGCTGTCGCCGTTCACCGCCTATGGCATGAAGGGCACCGGCGAAGGGGGCTGCATCGGCGGGCCGGCGGCGATCGGCAATGCGGTGACCGATGCGCTGCGCGGGCTGGGCGTGTCGGTGACGCGTGCACCGGTGACCGCGCGCGATGTGTGGACGGCGCTGCAGGCGGCGCGTGCGCGCGATGCTGCTGGCGGGGCGTCCGAGGTCGGCGCCGAGCCTGCACATACCTGGATGCCTTCGCGATGAAGCCGGCGCCGTTCCGCTACCACCGCGCCGCGTCGCTCGAGGATGCGATAGCCACGCTCGCGTCTGCCGGCCCGGACGACGACGTGCGCGTGATCGCCGGTGGCCAGAGCCTGGGGCCGATGCTCAACCTGCGCCTGGTGCGTCCGACCGTGCTGGTCGACATCCATCGCATCGAGGCGTTGCGCGCGATCGAGCCGCTGCCCGATGGCGGCGTACGCATCGGTGCCTGCGTGACCCATGCGCAACTCGAGGACCTGCCGCCGGGCGGGGCGTTTTCTGCCGCGAATCCGGCCGTGTTTCCGGCCGGGCTTGCGGACGTCCTGCGCCATGTCGCCGGCGGCATCGCCTACCGCGCGATCCGCTGCCGCGGCACGATCGGCGGCAGCCTCGCGCATGCCGACCCGGCCGCGGACTGGCCGAGTGCGCTGGCGGCGCTGGGGGCGACGATCGAACTGACCGGGCCTGCGGGCCGGCGCAACGTCGCCGCGCGCGACTTCTGCCACGGGCTGTTCGAGACCGCGATCGAGCCGGGCGAGGTGCTGGCCGCGATCCTGCTGCCCGGGTCCGGCATCCGGCGCTGGGGCCGCGGCAAGCACTGCCGCAAGGCCGGCGAGTTCGCGCATGCGCTGGCCGTGTGCATCGACCGTGGCGGCGACGGCGTCGAGGTCTGGCTCGGTGCGACCGGCGCTGCGCCGGTGGCGATCGCGCTCGACCGTGCGTTCGTCGACGGCGTGGCAGGCAGCAGGGCGAGCGCTGCGCTGCGCCGTACACGGATGCGCGAGCGGATTGCCGCGAGTCTGCCCGCCGCGATCGCGCCGGGCGATGCCTATGCACGGCACCTGCATGCGCAGGTGGCCGCCGAAGCCGTGATCGATGCGATGGCGAATCCCTGATGAATGCCCCGGCCCCCGACCTGATCGACCTCGAACTGACCGTGAACGGCACCGCGCGGCAGGTACGCGCCGAAGCGCGCACCTCGCTCTGCGACCTGCTGCGCGATGCGCTGCACCTGACCGGTACCCATGCCGGCTGCGAACACGGGGTCTGCGGCGCCTGCACCGTCCTGCTCGACGGCCAGCCGGTGCGTGCCTGCATCACGCTGGCTGCAGCCTGCGAGGGCCGAGCGGTGACCACGGTGGAAGGCCTGTCCGGCCCGCTGGTCGACCGGCTGCGCGCGGCCTTCCACGCCGAACATGCACTGCAGTGCGGCTACTGCACGCCCGGCATGCTGGTGTCGGCGGTCGATCTGCTCGAACGCAAGCCCGAGGCCGGCGAGGACGAGATCCGGCGCGACATGTCGGGCAACCTGTGCCGCTGCACCGGCTATGTCGGCATCGTGCGTGCGATCCGGTCCTGCACGCGCGGCTGAGCGCGCGTGCGTCCACGGACGCGCCGGGTGCGCTTGCCCTGCCGTGCGGCCGGCGCGAACATAACGCGTTCCATCCCGTCTTACGCATCGTCTTTCACACACAGGAGATCTGCCATGTCCCGCCTGCGCCATATCGCCCTCAGCGTCCCCGATCCCTGGAAGGCCGCCGAGTTCTACATGAAGGCGTTCGGCATGAAGAAGGTCGGCGAGACCGACTCCTCGCTGGCTCGGGGCGTCTACCTCACCGACGGCTTCATCAACATGGCGCTGCTCAACTACAAGTCGGACGAAGCGGCCGGCGAGGAGCGCGGCAAGGACTATGTCGGCATCCACCACTTCGGCTTCTGGGTCGACGACGTCGAGCAGACGGTGAAGGATGTCGAGGCGGCCGGCGGCAAGTACTACATGGGCGAAGTGCCGACGCTGAGCAACATCTTCTATGAAGTGAAGGTGCGCGACCCGCATGGCGTGATCATCGACACCACGGCGCATGGCTGGGGTGGGGCCTCGAAGGACGGCACCGGGCAGGACGTGCATGTGAAGCTGCGGCACGAGGGGCTGGTGGCCGATCGCGCGGGGCTTGGCACCGTTGCGGAAAAGGCCGGCTGAGCCGGCCGTGCACCGGCTTCGGTGGCCGGGCTGTCGGCTTTCTGTCGATTCGGGCGACCTGCGGTTGTCAGGATTGATCCAAACGGACTAGTCGGCGTGCGTTTTTCACGGACTTCCACCGGCCTAGGGCGGAGGATCTCGACCAGCAGGTGACCTGTCAGCCCGCTGCGGCCGATCGCCCTTCAGGTCGCGCATCCGCGTGGTCCATGTTCAACTTAGGGGAGTCACACATGAAATTCTAGCGCACCCTGCTGGCGATTGCCGCTGGCCTCGCGTTCAGTGCCTCTGCCCAGGCCCAGAACCAGTACATCTTCGGTTTCAGCGGAGTCAACGCCGGGAACGGCCTGACGGTGAACGGCTCGACCACGATCGGCATGTCCGACCAGGGCTTTTATGCGGTCAATGGCGTGCATACCCCCTCGAACCGCAACTACATCGTCGGGCAGTGCACCAGCTGCCCCAACGCCGGCGAGACCCGGAACTGGTTCGTCTTCGACATCGCCAACCTGCGCTCGCCGGTCACCTCGCTGTCGCTGCGCCTGTTCTCGTACGACGTGACGCTGAGCTCGGGCAACTACTACCTGAACGATGTCAGCACCTCGATTGCGTCCCTGACCGGTGGCACCGGCGGCGTGGCTGCCTTCAACGACCTCGGAACCGGCATGAACTACGGCTTCCAGTTCTTCCAGAGTGCTACGGATTCGAACAAGTTCTTCGACATCGGCCTGAACAGCGCCGCGCTCGCCGGCCTGAACGCCGCGATCAACGCTGGCGCCTCGCGGTGGGCGATCGGTGGTGCCTTCGCTGCCGGCTCGGTGCCGGTGCCCCCGGCGCCGATCCCGCTGCCGCCGTCTGCCGCGCTGCTGCTCGGCGGCCTGGTGGCGATGCGCTTCGCGATGAAGCGCAAGTCCGCCTGATCGTTCCGACATCCTCGGAAAAGCGGGTCAGACACCCTTTTCCTCCGACCCCGGGGTCAGACCCCGGGGTCAGGCCTGGAGTGCGTGTCTGACCCGGATTTCAAGCCTGACCAGGATTCCAGGCCGGGATGCTACTGTACGGCGTTGGCGCTCTTCAGGCTGTCGAACAGGGCGCCACGCAGCAGGAAGGCCTTGTGCAGGGCGATGTCCTCGCAGGTGCGACGCATCTCGTCGAGGTTCTGCTTCCGCTTGACCGGGTCGCTCTCCTCGAGCGATTTCTTGTTGCGGATGGTCTGGGCCTGCACGAAATCGACCTGGGCCTTGCGCCGCTGCCGGGTGTAGCGGTCAAGCACGTCTGGCGAGGCGCCATCGAAGCGGATCGCGGCGAGCTTCTCCGCGAGGTTCATCGCGTCGTGGATGCCGCCGTTCATGCCCATGCCGCCGATCGGATTGTTCACATGTGCGCTGTCGCCGGCCAGCAGCACGCGGCCACGGTTGAACGTCTCGGCCACGCGCTGGTGCACCTTGTACAACCCGACATAGGCGATGTCGTAGCGGCCGGCGCGCGGGAAGAACTTCTGGAAGCGCGCCTGGATGCGCTCGTCGCTCAGCGCCACTTCATCGGGCTCGCTCGCCGGCACCGGGAAGATGCCGCGCCAGATGCCGGGCTCGCCCGGGCCCTTCACCTTGAACAGGTTCAGCCACTCGTCCGGGTCGGAGAAGTAGTTGCGGGTGCAGAAGCCGGCGTCGGTGCCGAGGAAGTCGAAGGTGGTGCCGATCTTCAGGAAGCGCTCTTCCCAGGTGAAGCCCTCGAACGCGATGCCGGCCAGCTTGCGCACCGTGCTGCGGCCGCCGTCGGTGCCGATCACGTGGCTGCCTTTCAGCGCGCGTGACTCGCCATCGGTTTCGACGGTGAGGGTGACGCCATCGGCCGTCTGCTCGAGCCCGGTCAGCGTGTGCGAGAACAGCACGTCCGCACTTCCGTCGGTCGGCAGGTGGGCGAGTGCCGAGCGGGCGAGCTTGTACTGTTCCCACTGAAGGCAGAAGGGATACCTCACCTCGTCCTTCAGCAGGCCGAGGTCGAATTCGGCGATGCGTTCGCCGGTCACCCGGTCCCAGAAGTGGAACAGCGGCGACTTCAGGCCGGTCTCCCAGCCATCCTTCTCGATGCCGAGTTCCTCCAGCATCTCGATGGTCGGCGGATGCACGGTCGCGGCGCGCTGGTCGTCGACCGGCCCGGGGTTGGATTCGATCAGCGTCACCGGGATGCCGCGCTTCGCCAGCGCCAGCGTCATCACGGCTCCGACAGGGCCGGCCCCGACCACGTAGATGCGATCGGAAGCGTCTGGGGATTGCGACATGCGGTTCTCCGGTACGTGCCGCCGTCGACGCGGCGGGCACAATGGTTGTCCAGGCCCCGGATCGTACCAAGTGAACCGGCGCGACGGTGGCGTCGACAAGGCTGTTGCGCGCTCGCCCGCGTACGGTGCTGCATCGCACCGCTTCGGTGCGGGCCGATGCTGCACGTTCGTGCACACGAATCCCGCGACGCGGGCATCATCGAGGGTCCACGACCCAACCCTCGCAGGTGCAAGATGAATGCCAGCAAACCGGCGCCGTGCGCGATGCGCCTGCCCGCCATCACGCCACTCGCGGCACTGGCCGCGCTGGCGTTCTCCATGCTGCCGCCGGCATCCTTCGCACAGGGCGCCGTGGCGCTGCCTGCGAAGCAGATCCGCGTGATCGTCGCCCTCGCCCCCGGCGGCGGTACCGACGTGGTGACCCGCATCGTCGCGTCGCGGCTGACCGAGATCTGGGGCACCGCGGTGGTGGTCGAGAACCGCGCCGGCGGCGGGCAGATCATCGGCACCGAATTCGTCGCGCGCGCGCCCGCCGATGGCGCGACGCTGCTGGCGGTCACGCCGGCCCACGTGATCAACGCGACGCTGCACGAGAAGCTGTCCTATCGCTGGGACCGCGACTTCGTGCCGATCGTGAACATGGCCGCCACTGCCAACGTGCTGGTGGTGCACCCGTCGCTGCCGGTGAAGACCACGAAGGAGCTGATCGCACTGGTGCGCAGCCGTCCGGGGCAGATGCACTACGGTTCGAGCGGCGTCGGCGGTGCCTCCCACCTCGCGTTCGAACTGTTCAACTCGATGGCGAAGCTCGACGTGGTGCACGTGCCGTACAAGGGCGGTCCGCCGGCGGTGCAGGACGTGCTCGCCGGCCAGATCTACCTGCTGATGGGCAACATGCCGTCGGTGCTGCAGCACATCCGTTCCGGGCGCATGCGCCCGCTGGCCATCGCCAGCAGCAGGCGCTCGCCGCTGTTGCCCGAGGTGCCGACGGTGGCCGAGTCGGCGCTGCCCGGCTACGAGGCGTCGAACTGGAACGGACTGGTGGCACCGGCCGGCACGCCGCAGGATCTCGTCACGCGCTACAACGCCGATGTCGTGCGCGTGGTCACCGAGCCTGCGATCCGCGACCGGCTGTCCGCGGGCGGCTTCGACCCGATCGGCGATACGCAGGCACAGTTCTCCGCCTACCTGAAGGCCGAGTTCCAGCGCTGGCAGACGGTGATCCGCTCGCGCGGGATCAAGGCCGAGTAGGCACGGGCGAATCCCGGGTGCCGTGGCATGCCGGGCGCATCCGGCAGGCGGCTGCTGGCGGAGACGATGATGGCATCGACACGCACGGCGACCTGCCCGCGCGGCATCAGGGCCTGGCAGGGCCGGACGAAGGCGGGAGGCCGAGCAGCTTGTCGAGTTGCCGGTCCAGTTCTTCGATCGTCGGCATTGCGGGCGCCGCGGGCACTGCGGGCGCCGCGGGCGTCCCGGCCTGCGCGCCGGTCGGCCTTTCGGGTCCGGATGGCGCGATGCCCATGCTGCCCGAAGCATCCGGCGTTGCAGCTGGGCGCGACGTCGCATCGGCGGCAGTCGTGGCCTCCGAGGACGGGTCCGCAGTGGACGCTGTCGGAACCGCAGGCTCCGCTGCGGCCGCCCCCGGCGTCGTGACCTCCTGCCGCGGCGGCAGCGGAGCATCCGGCGGCGGGCCGCCCTGCACCGGGAAGTAGAGCCACAGCAGGCTCAGCATCCCGGCCGCCACCATCAGGAAGAACAAGAGGAACATCGCGGCCGGGGCTCGGCGCTGTCCGGGACGGGGTCGCGCTCAGTCGCGGTCGCTGCCGCCCGCGGCGTTTCCATCGCCCTGTCGCGCCCACCACTGCTGCAGCCAGCCGGTATTGCCGCCGAGCGCGACGATCTCCTTCAGGCTGTCGGCCAGCGGCGGATACTCGCGCCGGGTGCCGCGCGTATGGTTGATGAACATGCCGCTGTCGAAATCCACCTCGAGCTCGTCGCCGGTCTCGCATTCCTCGGTCGCCCCCTGGCAGTCGGTGAGCACGCGCAGCCCGGCGCCGATCGCGCCGCGGTAGCCGAGGAAGGGCATCGACTCGCAGACCAGCCCCAGGCCCAGCGCCTGCATCGCGATGTAGCCGTTCATCTTGGGCCCCATGCCGAAGCTGCGTCCGGCGACGATGATGTCGCCCGGGCGGCAGCGGGTGTGGAAGCCGGGATCGGTCTCCGCGAACAGGTGCGGGATGATTTCTGCCGCAGCCATGTGCCGGCCGGTGACGATCCAGCCCGGCACCACGCCGCCCTGGTGAGGGATGTCGTGGCCGAGCACCCAGGCGCGGCCGCGCAGGCGCCAGTCGTAGCGGTCGGAGGCCTTCGCCGGGTCCGGATTCGTTGAAGCATTCATCGTTGCATCGCTCCGTTCGTTCTTCCGCTCACTGCACGAAATCCATCACCGTGCGTGCGTCCACGATCTTCCCGGCGACGGCCGAGGCCGCGACGGTGGCCGGATTGCCCAGGAACAGCTGCGCATCCTTGGGGCCCATGCGCCCGTTGTTGTTGCCGGCGAAGGTCGAGATCGACACCTCGCCGCCATCGACCGGGCCGATCACGCCGTCGTTGCAGGAGCCGCAGCCGGCCGGCAGCATCACCGCGCCCGCCTCGAGGAAGACCTTCATCAGCCCGTCGTCGAGCATCCGCCGCGTGGACGCTTCGCTGCCCGGCGCGACCATCAGGCGCACGCCCGGGGCGATGCGCCTGCCGGCCAGCGCGCGCGCGGCGAGCTGCAGGTCTTCGTAGTGCCCCGATCCGCAGGAGCCGATGAACGCATGGTCGACTGCGGTGCCGGCGACTTCCGACACGTCCACCGCGCGGTGCACGCCACCGGGCAGCGCCACCTGCGGTTCGATCGCCGAGATGTCCAGCGAGAGCTTCGCCTCGTAGTTCGCGTTCTCGTCGGGATACACCGGCGTGAACGGACGCTGTGCGACCGCGGTCGCGTGCGCGAGGATGGCGGCCGACGGCGGGAAGAAGGTGCCGTAGGCACGCACCTCGGTCGGCGAGCTGCACAGCGCGGTGCGCTGGGCGAGGTCGAACGGGTCGATGTCGCCGGCGAACTCGAGCACCCGGTAGTCCGGGTTCACGCCCCAGCTGCCGCCCTCGCGGAAATGCTTCGCGATCACGAAGCCGATGTCGCGGCCGAACACGCCCGGCCGCGCGCGGCCGGTGAGCGTCAGCCGGATCGTCTTCGGCACCATCACCCAGTTGGTACCTGTGGCCAGCACCCGGCTGATCTCCGACCCCATGCGGAAGCCGAACGCGCCGATCGCGCCGGCATTGGTCGAATGCCGGTCGTTGTCGAAATAGAACATGCCCGGCAGCAGCAGCCCGGACTCCATCGGGAAGATGTGCCCGTGGCCGCCCTGGCCGACGTCGTAGAAGCGCCCGACGCCCCACTGCTTCGCGGCGCGCCGGTTGGCCGCGCCGCGCTCGGCCGAGCGGGCGTTCGGATAGATCACCTCGTGGTCGGTGACGATCATCACGCGCTCGGGGTGCGCCAGCCGGTCGATGCCGAGCTGGTCGAGCTCGCGCTTCGCCGACAGCACCACGCCGTCGTGGACCATGATGAAGTCGGGCTGCGGCTCGACCACCTCGCCGGCGCGCAGCTCGCTGCGGCCGCTGCGCTCGGCGAGGACTTTTTCTACCGCGGTCATCGGCATGCTGGGTTCCTGCCTCGAAGGACGCTGTGGAGCCCGATTATCGCCCGCCGACGCGCCTGCCCGCACGCCCGCCGTGCACGCCTACTCCAGCGTGATCTTCTGCTCGCGGATGATCCGGCCCCAGCGCGTGGTCTCGGCCTTCAGCCACTCGCCGAACTGGCCCGGCGTGCTGCCCACCAGCTCGGTGCCCAGGGCCTCCATCTTCTCGCGCACGTCGGGTGCGGCCAGCGCCTTCAGCAGCACGCTGTTGAGCCGCTCGACGATCGGCCGCGGCGTGCGCGCCGGCGCGACCATGCCGCTCCAGGACTGCGCCTCGAAGCCGGGATGGGTCTCGGCGATGGCCGGCACGTTCGGCAGCTGCGGCGTGCGCTTGGTCGACGACACCGCGATGGCCGTCAGCCGGCCGCCCTGCAGCTGGGGCAGCACCAGGCCGATCGAGGCGATCATGCCCTGCACCTGTCCGCCCATCACGTCGGTGATCGCCGCGGCACCGCCCTTGTAGGGCACGATCGTGATGTCGATGCCGAAGGTGGTCTTCAGCAGTTCGGCGGAGAAGCGGCTGGAGGTGGCCAGCCCGGGTACCGCGAAGGTCATGCCGCCGGCGCCCTTCGCGAAGCGGACGAGCTCGGCCACGTTCTTCACCGGCACCTTCGCGTTCACCACCAGCACCTGCGGCTGGCGTGCCATCAGCGAGATCGGCACGAAATCCTTCAGCGGATCGTACTGGACGTTGTTGTACAGGAACGGGTTGGTGGCGAAGCTGTCGAACACCGCCGCCAGCGTGTGGCCGTCCGGCGTCGCCTTCGCGGCGAGGTTGGTGCCGGGCACGCCGCCGGCGCCGGGCAGGTTCTCGATCACGATCGGCTGGCCGAGCGCCTCGCTCATCCGCGGCGCGACCAGCCGCACCAGCACGTCGGTCACGCCGCCGGGCGGGTTGGGCACCATCATCCGGATCGGCCGCACCGGGTAATCCTGCGCCTGCAGCGTCGCGGGTTGGCCGGCCGCGGCGAGCAGTGCCGCGGCACAGGCGGCGGTGCGCAGGCATCGCGCAAGTCGCGGGCGGCGGGTGGATCCAGGGTCAGCGTTCATGTCGTCACCGGGAAGTAGCGGCCCAGCCAGTCGCGCACGACGTTCCATACGCGCTGGTTGCCTTCGGCCAGCATGAAGTGGTCGGTATCGCCGAACAGGTGCAGGTCGACGGGGGGCTTCGCGCGCGCGAACATGCGCAGCGACTGCTCGGTCGGCGTCACCGTGTCGAAGGAACTGTGCAGCAGCAGCAGCGGCCGCGGCGCGATCGCCTCGACCACGTCCTCTGCGCGGAAGTCGAACATGCTCTGCGCGGTCTCGGCGGTGAACGACTGCAGCGAGCCGGGCAGGATCTCGCGGGTGAGGCCGTGGCGCACCGGGACGATGTCCATGCGCGGCACCATCATCGATTCGCCGGTCCGTTCGCGATGGCGCCGGCCTTCGTCCAGCATCGCGGTGAAGCGCGCCCAGGCTTCCTCGCCCGGATGCTGGCCGCGGAACTTGATCTCGCCATGGCCCCAGCCGCCGGAGGAGATCACCGCGGCGACCCGCTGGTCGACGCCCGCGGTGTACACCGCGACCGCCGCGCCGAAGCTCGAGCCGACCAGCGCGATGCGCGCCGGGTCGACCGCCGGATGCCCGGCGAGGAAGGTCAGCGCGGCGCGCGTGTCCTCGACCTGCTCCAGGCAGATCAGGTTGCCGCGCACGCCTTCGCTGTCGCCGCAGCCGCGCATGTCGAAGCGCAGCGTCACGTAGCCGAGGGACTCGAGCACCGCGCAGGGACCGAGCACGTTGCCGGCGCCCTTGTGGCTGCCGAAGCCGTGCAGCACCAGGAAGGCCGGGCGCCGTTCGCCCGGCACCGGCGTGGCGGGGGCGCGCACGACGCCGGCCAGGCGCAGCCCGCCGGCGGTGAATTGCACCGGCTGGTCTGCCATCGTCGTGGCGGCGGCGGTCGGGGCCATCGTGGCTCAGGCCCGCGCGGCCGGTGTTGCCGGCCCTGCGCCGGTTCCGCCCGCCCCGCCGGTGGCGGCCGCGGCTGCGGCTGCGTCGATCGCCTTCACCGTCGCGAGCGAGGGCCGTGCATGTCCGTCTCCCTTGAGCGGCAGTCCGGCGGGCAGGTGCCACTCGCTGAAGCGGTTCACCCGGAAGTTGCGCGGCTTCCAGCGCTCGGTGACGTAGTCGGGATCGCAGAAGTACTCGATCGCACCGCCGAGCGGGTTGCGGAAGTACCAGAAGTAGGCCGAGGAGATCGGATGGCGGCCCGGGCCGATCTCGGTCGTCCAGCCCTGGCGGGCGAAGGCCATGCCGCCACCGAACACCTCGTGCACGTCGCCGACCTCGAACGCCACGTGGTGCAGGTCGGTCTTTCCGGTGCGGCTCGTCATGAAGAACAGGTTGTGGTGCTCGCTGCGCTTCGCCCAGCGCAGGAACACGCCGGCGCCGCCGACATAGCGGTCGGACAGCCAGAAGCCCAGCCGGTCGCGGTAGAAGGCCTCGGCGCGGCGGGTATCGGTGACCGCGAACACGATGTGGCCGATCTTCGACGGGCGTGCGCCCTCGGCGTACGCGGTCGCCTCGCGGTCCACGCGGGCGCGTCCCTCGGGCCGGTTCCACACGGTGGTCGGCCGGGTCGCGGCCCTGCGCGGCTTCCAGACGCGCACCCCGAAGGCGATGCCCAGGTCGTCGGTCGAACGGACGGTGCCGTCGGCGTCGCGTGTCACCTCCCGGTCGCGCGCGAGGTCGGCGGCGATCGCATCGCGCCGCGCGGCGGTGGCCACGCCGAACACCACCTCGCGGAAGGAAGAGCCGCCCTCGAGCCGGGGTGGCAGGCCTGGCGTGCCGTCCGGGCGGACCTCGATCCGGTTCCCGGTGGTCGTCTCGAACACCAGCCGGGTCCGCGTCGCCGACACCTTCGTCAGTCCCCAGTCGGTGAACAGGCGGCGCGCCTCGGCCATGTCGGCGGCCGTGTAGGTGATCGATGCGATGCCGGTGAAATCCATCGGTTTTCCCCTGTGGAGCGTGGACCCGCCCGTTGACGAGATGCGCGGCGCGATTATGTACCGGCTGCGGCCACCGCGGCGACCCGCGTCCGGGGGGAGGATGATCGCCGCCCGGTCCCGCATCTGGCATCATCGAACGCAGGCGCAGGGGCGCAGAAGAACGGTCGGGCCATGCGCCGGATGCGCGCCAGCCCGACGCCCCCGCGCGTCTGCACTACAGGAGGAGCAGCATGCACATCGCCAGTCCCGCAGGGACGCCGGTGTCCAGGGGTTCGCCGCGCGCCTGTCCGCTCGCCCGGGCAGGCCGATGATCGCGCTCACCGAGGACCTCGCCAAGGCATTCCTGCGGGATCGCGGATTGCCCGTGCCTGCCGGCGAAGCCGCCGATGGCGCAGACGCCGCCTGGCGCATCGCCACCGCGCTCGGCGGCGCGGCGGTGGTCAAGGCGCTGGTGCCCACCGGCCGGCGCGGACTCGCCGGTGCGGTGCGCCTGACCGACTCGGCCGACGCCGCGCGTGCCGCCGCGGAAGCCCTGTTCGGCAGCCAGGTCGGCGAGTACCTCGTCGAGCAGGTCTATGTCGAAGCCCTCGAGCCGATCGCCGCCGAACTGTACCTGTCCTTCGTCCTCGATCGCTATCCGCCGCGGATCATCGCCAGCGCCCGCGGCGGGGTGGACATCGAGCAGACGCATCGCGAGGCGCCCGGTGACATCCATGCGATGGACATCGATCCTGGCGCTGGCCTGCGGCCCTGGGAAGCGGTGCAGTTGTGGGAGCGCTGCGGCATCGAGTCGGCCCGGCTGCCCGCGCTCGCCGACCTGACGGTCCGCCTGTGGCAGTCCTTCGTGGCGGCCGACGGACTGGTGATGGAAATCAACCCGGTCGCGCTGCGCACCGATGGTCGGTTCTCGATCGTCGGCGCGATGCTCGGCATCGACGATGCGGCGCTCGCCCGGCATCCGCGCTGGCAATCGGTGGCGAGCGAGCTGTCCACCCGCGGCGGCCGGCGCGCCAATGCGCGCGAGCGGTCGGTGCTCGAGGCCAATGCGCGGGTGCCTGGCGCGGTATTCCGCTACACCGAGCTCCAGGGCGATATCGGCTTCTTCGTCGGGGGCGGTGGCGCGAGCCTGTTCCAGCACGACCTGATGCTGGCGCTGGGTGCCCGTCCGGCCAACCACCTCGACGCGACGCCAGGCGCAGGCTGGAAGGAGAAGATGGCCGCGGTGGTCGATGCGATCCTCGCCCGTCCCGGCGTGCGCGGGCTGCTGATCAGCTACAACTTCCTGCAGTTGATCAACGTCGACGAACGCATGCGCCTGATCGTCGACCACCTGAAGGCGCGGCAGGTCGATCCGACCGCCTTCCCGATCGTGGTGCGGCTGTTCGGCCCCGGCGAGGCGCGCGCCCGCGAGATCGCCGAAGAACTGCCCGGCCTGGTGTACATGCCGCCGATGTCGCCGATCGAGGATGCGGTGGCCCGGATCGTCGAACTGACCGGTGGTCCGCGCGAGGGGGCGGCGTGAGCATACTGATCGATGCGGATACGCGCGTGCTGGTGCAGGGGATCACCGGTTCCCAGGCCAGGCGCGACGTCGCGCACTGCCGCGCCTATGGCACGCGGATCGCCTGCGGCGTCACGCCCGGCC
>JAJTHE010000118.1 GCA_021298815.1 Betaproteobacteria bacterium
ATCGGCGCCACGCTCGACCGCAACGGGCTGCGCCCGGCGCGCTACATCGTCACCAGCGACGATCTCGTGGTGATGGCCTCCGAGACCGGCGTTCTGCCGATCCCGGAAGAGAAGATCGTCAAGAAGTGGCGCCTGCAGCCGGGCAAGATGTTCCTGATCGACACCGAGGCCGGGCGCATCGTCGACGACGCCGAACTCAAGTACAGCCTGTCCTCGGCCAAGCCCTACCGCGACTGGATCGAGCGCATCCGGATCAAGCTCGACGACCTCGAGCCGTCGGCCGCCGGCGCAGCGGAAGAGCCGCGCGAATCCCACGTCGAATCCCTGCTCGACCGCCAGCAGGCCTTCGGCTACACCCAGGAAGACCTGAAGTTCCTGATGCAGCCGATGGCGGTGGTCGGCGAGGAAGCGGTCGGCTCGATGGGCAACGACTCGCCGCTGTCGGTGCTGTCGAACCGCCCGAAGCCGCTGTACCACTACTTCAAGCAGCTGTTCGCCCAGGTCACCAATCCGCCGATCGACCCGATCCGCGAGCAGCTGGTGATGAGCCTGGTGTCGTTCATCGGCCCGAAGCCGAACCTGCTGGGCATCGACGAGAACAACCCGCCGATCCGGCTCGAGGTGAGCCAGCCGGTGCTCGACTTCGACCAGATGGCGCTCATCCGCGGCATCGCCGGTGCCACGGAGAACAAGTTCCGCTCCTACGAGCTCGACATCTGCTACCCGGTCGCCTGGGGCAAGGAAGCGATCGAGGCGCGGCTCGCCAGCCTCGCCGCGGAAGCAGAGGACGCGGTGGTGTCCGGCTACAACATCCTGATCGTGTCCGACCGCAAGGTCGACCGCGACAACGTGGCCATCCCGGCCCTGCTCGCCACCTCGGCCATCCACCAGCACCTGGTGGGCAAGGGTCTGCGCACCAGCGCCGGCCTGGTGGTCGAGACCGGCTCCGCGCGCGAGACGCATCACTTCGCGCTGCTCGCCGGCTACGGCGCCGAGGCGGTGCACCCCTACCTCGCGCTCGACAGCGTAATGGCGCTGGGTGCCTCCAGCGGCACGGGCGCCAAGGTCGCGGTAAAGAACTACGTGAAGGCGATAGGCAAGGGCCTGATGAAGGTCATGTCGAAGATGGGCATCTCGACCTACATGTCCTACACCGGCGCGCAGATCTTCGAGGCGGTCGGCCTCGCGCAGCCACTGGTGCAGAAGTACTTCCGCGGCACCACCAGCAACGTCTCCGGCATCGGCCTGTTCGAGGTCGCCGAGGAAGCCATCCGCATGCACCACGCGGCCTTCGGCAACGACCCGGTGCTCGCCAACGCGCTGGACGCCGGCGGCGAATACGCGTTCCGGGTGCGCGGCGAAGAGCACATGTGGACGCCCGATGCGATCGCCAAGCTGCAGCATGCGGCGCGTGCATCGAGCTATCCGACGTTCAAGGAATACGCCCGCATCATCAACGACCAGAGCCGCCGCCTGATGACCCTGCGCGGGCTGTTCGAGTTCCGCTTCGACAACCGGCAGCCGGTACCGATCGAACAGGTCGAGCCGGCGAAGGAGATCGTCAGGCGATTCTCCACCGGCGCGATGTCGCTCGGCTCGATCTCGACCGAGGCGCACGCCACGCTGGCGATCTCGATGAACCGCATCGGCGGCAAGTCGAACACCGGCGAGGGCGGGGAAGACCGCCGCCGCTACCTGCCAGTGGCCGAGGGCGACACGCTCGCCAGCCGCCTGGGCAGCGACCGCGTCGCGATCGACCTGCCGCTGCAGGCCGGCGACAGCCTGCGCTCGAAGATCAAGCAGGTTGCGTCGGGGCGCTTCGGCGTCACCGCCGAGTACCTCGCCTCGGCCGACCAGATCCAGATCAAGATGGCGCAGGGCGCGAAGCCGGGCGAAGGCGGCCAGCTGCCCGGACACAAGGTGTCCGAGTACATCGCCGAGCTGCGCTTCTCGGTACCCGGCGTCGGCCTGATCTCGCCGCCCCCGCACCACGACATCTATTCGATCGAGGACCTGGCGCAGCTGATCCACGACCTGAAGAACGCCAACCCGCGCGCCTCGATCAGCGTGAAGCTGGTATCCGAACTGGGCGTGGGCACGGTGGCGGCCGGCGTGGCCAAGGCCAAGGCCGACCACGTGACCATCGCCGGCCATGACGGCGGCACCGGCGCGAGCCCGTGGTCCTCGATCAAGCATGCCGGAACGCCGTGGGAGCTCGGCCTGGCCGAGACCCAGCAGACCCTGGTGCTGAACGACCTGCGCGGGCGCATCGCGGTGCAGGTCGACGGCCAGATGAAGACCGGCCGCGACGTGGTGATCGGCGCGATGCTGGGCGCGGACGAGTTCGGCTTCGCCACCGCGCCGCTGGTGGCCGAAGGCTGCATCATGATGCGCAAGTGCCATCTGAACACCTGTCCGGTCGGCGTGGCCACCCAGGATCCCGAGCTGCGCAAGCGGTTCCAGGGCAAGCCCGAGCATGTGATCAACTTCTTCTTCTACATCGCGGAGGAGATCCGCGAACTGATGGCGCAGTTGGGCGTGCGCCAGTTCAGCGAGCTGATCGGCCGCGCCGACCTGCTCGACATGAAGAAGGGCATCGAGCACTGGAAGGCGAGGGGGCTCGACTTCTCGCGCATCTTCCACCAGCCGGCGGTGCACGAGTCGGTCGCGCGCCACCAGCGCGAGGAACAGGATCACGGCATCGCCGGGGCCCTCGACCACCGCCTGATCGAGCTCGCGATGCCCGCCCTCGAGCGGCGCGAGAAGGTCGCCATCGACATGCCGATCCGCAACGGCAACCGTACCGCGGGCACGATGCTCTCGGGCGAGGTTGCCCGCCGGTACGGGCATGAAGGCCTGGCCGACGACACGATCCACATCCGCTTCGCGGGCACCGCCGGGCAGAGCCTGGGTGCGTTCCTGGCGCGCGGCATCACCATCGACCTGAGCGGCGAAGGCAACGACTATGTCGGCAAGGGGCTGTCGGGCGGGCGCATCATCGTCCAGCCGTCGCCCAAGTTCACCGGCGAGCCGCACGAGAACATCATCGTCGGCAACACCGTGCTCTACGGCGCGATCGCCGGAGAGGCGTACTTCCGGGGCGTCGCGGGCGAGCGCTTCGCGGTGCGCAACTCGGGTGCCGACGCGGTGGTCGAGGGCGTCGGCGACCATGGCTGCGAATACATGACCGGCGGCACGGTGCTGGTGCTGGGCCGTACCGGGCGCAACTTCGGCGCCGGCATGAGCGGCGGCATCGCCTACGTGCTCGACGAGGACGGCCAGTTCGGCGAGCGCTGCAACATGGCGATGGTCGCTCTCGAGCCGCTGCTTGCCGAGTCCGAACAGGAAGGCAGGCTGCCGCGCGCCCTGTGGCACCGCGGACAATCCGATGAAGCCATCGTGCGTGCGATGCTCGCCAGCCATGCGAGCCTGTCCGGCAGCGCGCGGGCGAAGGCGATACTGGCCGACTGGGCCGCGTGGCGCGGCCGGTTCGTGAAGGTGTTCCCGACGGAGTATCGCCGGGCACTGGGCGAGATGGGCGCCAGCGGCAGCCGGATGGCGGCGTGAACCACTGCACCACCTGAACAGCAAGGACGGCAATGGGCAAGATCACCGGGTTCATGGAATTCCAGCGGGTCGACGAAGCGTACGAGCCGCCGCAGTCGCGCGTGAAGCACTACCGCGAGTTCGTGCTGCGCCTGACCGACGATGCTGCGAAGGTGCAGGGCGCGCGCTGCATGGACTGCGGCACCCCGTTCTGCATGAACGGCTGCCCGGTCAACAACATCATCCCCGACTGGAACGACCTGGTGTTCAACCAGGACTGGAAGCAGGCGCTCGACACGCTGCACTCGACGAACAACTTCCCCGAGTTCACCGGCCGCATCTGCCCGGCGCCGTGCGAGGCCGCCTGCACGCTGAACATCAACGCCGACCCGGTCGGCATCAAGTCGATCGAGCACGCGATCATCGACAAGGGCTGGGAGAACGGCTGGGTCGTGCCGCAGCCGCCGGCGCACCGCACCGGCCGCAAGGTGGCCGTCGTCGGGTCCGGGCCCGCGGGCCTCGCCTGCGCGCAGCAGCTCGCGCGCGCCGGCCATGCCGTCACCGTGTTCGAGAAGGGCGACCGCATCGGCGGCCTGCTGCGCTACGGCATCCCCGACTTCAAGATGGAGAAGTCGCACATCGACCGCCGCATCGACCAGATGAAGGCCGAAGGCGTCGAGTTCCGCACCGGCACGCTGGTCGGCAAGGTCGAGGCGCCCGGCGTCAGCGCGGACGCGGCGAAGACGATCTCGCCGGAGCAGCTCGTCGCCGAGTTCGACGCCGTGGTGCTGGCCGGTGGCGCCGAGGTGCCGCGCGACCTGCCGGTGCCCGGGCGCAGCCTGCGCGGCATCCACTACGCGATGGAGTTCCTGCCGCAGCAGAACAAGGTCAATGCCGGTGACAAGGTTCCCGGCCAGCTGATGGCAACCGGCAAGCACGTGGTGGTGATCGGCGGCGGCGACACCGGTTCCGACTGCGTCGGCACCTCGAACCGGCATGGCGCGGCCGCGGTCACCCAGTTCGAACTGCTGCCGCAGCCGCCCGAGCAGGAAGACAAGCCGCTGGTCTGGCCCTACTGGCCGATCCGCCTGCGCACCTCCTCTTCGCACGAGGAAGGCTGCGAGCGCGACTGGGCGGTGACCACCAAGTCGTTCAAGGACGATGGCCACGGCAACGTCGCCGCGCTGGTAGGTGCCCGGGTCGAGTGGGCGAAGGACGAGGCCTCCGGCCAGATGAAGATGCGCGAAGTACCGGGCTCGGAGTTCGAGGTGAAGGCCGATCTGGTGCTGTTCGCGATGGGATTCACCGGTCCGGTGGGCAGCGTGCTCGACACCTTCGGCGTCGCGCGGGATGCCCGCGGCAACGCACAGGCCACCACCGACGGTGCCGGCTGCTACGCGACCAGCGCGCCGAAGGTGTTCGCGGCGGGCGACATGCGCCGCGGCCAGTCACTGGTGGTGTGGGCGATCCGCGAGGGCCGCCAGTGCGCCCGCGCGGTCGACGAGTTCCTGATGGGCAGTTCCGACCTGCCCCGCTGATCACGCGGGCGGCACCTCTCCTATACTCGGCATCGCCCGGGCGGGGATCCGCCGGCCCGGATACGACAGGAACCGTACATGTCCACACTTCGTAACGACAGGCTGCTGCGCGCCCTGATGCGCCAGCCGGTCGACCAGACCCCGGTCTGGGTGATGCGCCAGGCCGGCCGCTACCTGCCCGAGTACAACCAGACCCGCGCGCGCGCCGGCAGCTTCGTGAAGCTCATGAAGTCGCCTGCGATGGCCGCCGAAGTCACGCTGCAGCCGCTCGACCGCTTCGACCTCGACGCCGCGATCGTCTTCTCGGACATCCTGACCGTCCCGGACGCCATGGGGCTCGGCCTGTACTTCGCCGAAGGCGAGGGCCCGCGCTTCGAGCGTCCGCTGCGCGATGCGCAGGCGATCGAGTCGCTGCGCCTGCCCGATCCGGACACCGACCTGCGCTACGTGATGGACGCGATCTCGGAATGCCGCAGGGGCATCGACGGCAAGGTGCCGCTGATCGGCTTCTCCGGCAGCCCGTTCACGCTCGCCTGCTACATGATCGAAGGTGGCGGCAGCGACGACTTCGCCCGGGTCAAGCAGCTGATGTACACCGACCCGAAGCTGATGCACAGGCTGCTCGACACCAATGCGCGCGCGATCAGCATCTACCTCGATGCCCAGATCGCCGCCGGCGCCCAGGCCGTGATGCTGTTCGACACCTGGGGCGGCACCCTGTCGGCCGAGCGCTACCGCGACTTCTCGCTGCGCTACCTGCAGCAGATCGTCGGTTCGATCCGCCGCGAGGCCGAGGGCCGCAAGGTCCCGGTGATCGTGTTCACCAAGGGCGGCGCGGTATGGCTGGAGTCGATCGCGGCGATCGGCGCCGATGCCGTGGCCGTCGACTGGACGATCGACATCGGCGAAGCCCGCCGGCGCATCGGCGACAAGGTGGCGATCCAGGGCAACCTCGACCCGCTGGTGATGCTGACCAACCGCGAGACCATCGAGGACGAGGTCGAGAAGATCCTGTCCAGCTACGGCACCGGCACCGGCCATGTGTTCAACCTGGGGCATGGCATCACCCGGTTCACGCCGCCGGAGAACGTCGGTTTCCTGGTCGACGCGGTGCACCAGCGCAGCATCCGGTTCCATCCGGCGTAGCGACCGGCGGCGGGACGGCAGGCGTGCCGCCCGCCCCGTGGTCCGCACGATGCTGTCCCGGGCAAATTGCGGCTTATGCACAAGTCGCCTGAAACCGTCACATTCGGCCCATTCTCGACAGCCTCTGAAAAGGCATCTGCAAATCCATGATTAAAAAGGATTTCTGCAGAGCTTTCGAATCCGGCGGAAGCGCGGCATCCTGACAGGACCCTTGACAAGTCGCTTTGGCGAAAATTATCGACAAAGTTATCCACAGCCCTGACCTGTCTCCGCCCGCCGTGCCGGACGCCGGGTCACGCCATGTGCAGGTCGCGCTGGACGTACCGCTCGACCGCCTTTTCGATTACCGGAACGTGGACGCGACCGAGGCAGACGTGGGGCGCCGCGTCCAGGTCCCGTTCGGCCGCAGCCGGGCGACCGGGATCATCGCCGGGCTGTCCGACCGCAGCGACGTGCCGCCCGCGCAGTTGAAGTCGATCGGTACGGTGGATCGCTCGCTGCCGCCGATCCCGCCCGATGTGATCGCGACCGTGCGTTTCGCGAGCGGCTACTACCAGCACCCGTTCGGCGCAGCATTGTTCTGCGCGCTGCCGCCCGCGGTCCCCGCCGCCGCGCTCGCCCGGGAAGTGCCGCCGCAGGCCTGGTCGTTGACCGAGGCGGGACGCGCGCGGCAGGCGAGCTGGCCGGGCCGGCCCGCGCCCCGGCAGCAGGCACTGCTCGAACGCCTGACCAGTGCGCCTGCGGTCGCCGAGGCCGGGCTGCATCCGCCGGCGGGCCGCGACCCGGGAACGGCTGCCATGCTGCGCCGTTTCCGCGCGGCGGGATGGATCGTCCCGGCCACCGTTGTTGCGCAGCATCCCGCCGGAACGGACGATGCGGCAGGCGGCGCCGGGCCGGCGTTCGCGCTGAACGAGGCGCAGCAGGAGACCGTCGCAGCGCTGCGCGAAGGGCTGGGACGCTTCGGCGTGCACCTGCTGTTCGGCGTCACCGGCAGCGGCAAGACGACCGTCTATGCGCGCACCATGGAACAGGCGCTGGCGCTGGGCAGGCAGGTGCTGATGCTGGTGCCGGAGATCAACCTCACGCCCCAGCTCGATGCCGCGCTGCGCAGCGACCTGCCAGGCGCGCGCTTCGTCGTGCTGCACAGCGGCCTGCCCGCCGCTGAGCGCGCGCGCCGCTGGCTCGCCGCGGCGAACGGCAGCGCGGACGTGGTGGTCGGCACCCGACTCGCGGCGTTCACGCCGATGCCGCGCCTGGGCCTGGTCGTGGTCGACGAGGAGCACGACGCCTCGTTCAAGCAGGAGGAAGGGCTGCGCTACCATGCGCGCGACGTGCTGGTGTGGCGCGCGCGCGCGCGCGGCGTGCCGGTGGTGCTGGGCAGTGCGACACCGGTGCTGGAGACCCTCCACAACGCCCGCTCCGGACGCTACCGGATGCTGCGGCTTGACGCGCGCCCGATCGGTCCGATGCCGGAGATCGACATCATCGACCTGCGCCGCTATCCGCGGATTGCTGCGCACAAGCCGGAGCCGTCCGAGCCCCTGCTGAAGGCGCTGTCGGCGCAGATCGAGCGCGGCGAACAGGGGCTGGTGCTGCTCAACCGGCGCGGCTATTCGCCGGTGCTCCGCTGCAACGGTTGCGGCTGGGTCGCCGGCTGTCCGCGCTGCAGCGCCCGGTTCGTGCTGCACCAGCGGCAGCACACGCTGCGCTGCCACCACTGCGGACAGGCCGAACGGCCGCCGCGTACCTGCCCGACCTGCGGCAACCCGGACCTGACCGCGCTCGGGCTGGGCACGGAACGCCTGGAAGAGACGCTGGCGCGGCTGCTCCCCGGGGCGCGCATCCTGCGCATCGACCGGGACACGGTGCGTACCGCTGCGGCATGGGAGCAGGCGCGCGAGCGCATCCGGCGGCGCGAAGTCGACCTGCTGGTCGGCACCCAGATGCTGGCCAAGGGACATGACTTCCCGCGCCTCACCCTGGTCGGCGTGGTCGACAGCGACCAGGCGCTCTACAGCAGCGACTTCCGCGCACCGGAACGGCTGTTCGCCCTGCTGACCCAGGTCGCCGGGCGGGCCGGCCGGGCCGACCTGCCCGGGCGGGTGATGATCGAGACCTCGCTGCCGCAGCACCCGCTGTTCGCGGCGCTGGTCCGGCACGACTACGCGACCTTCGCCGCCCAGCTGCTGGACGAACGGCGTCAGATGCGGCTGCCGCCGTTCTCCTCGCAGGCGATCCTGCGCGCGGACGCGCCGGCCCTGGCCGATGCCACCGCGTTCCTCGCGACGGCGGCGTCGCTGGCCGCCGGCATCGACCCGTCGATCACGGTCTACGATCCGGTCCCCGCGCTGCTGGTGCGCCGCGCCGGCCGCGAACGCGCGCAGTTGCTGGTGCAGTCGACCAGCCGCGGCCGCTTCCAGCGCTTCCTGGCGGACTGGCGGCAGGCGATCTCGGCGCAGCGACAATCGAAGGTGCACTGGATCCTCGACGTCGATCCGCTCGAGCTCTGACCCGCGCCGCCGAGGGCCGTCGCGCCAATCAGGTCCCTGAATGCGGGCGGCGCAAAGTAAACTACCGCCGCTGATGCCACACCTGAAGATGACGATACACCGATGGCTCCATCCGACCTGAAGTCCACCTGCATCGCCCTGCTCGAGCAGGCGCTCGCGGCCGTCGCGCCCGGTTCCGCCGTGGCGGTGCAGCTCGAGCGGCCGAAGCAGCGCAGCCATGGCGACTATGCCTGCAACCTGGCGATGCAGCTGGCGAAGCCGCTCGGCCGTCCGCCGCGCGAGATCGCCGCGCAGCTGATCGCCGCGCTGCCGGCGTCGGGGACGATCGAGAAGGCCGAGATCGCCGGCCCCGGGTTCATCAACCTCACCGTGTCGCGCGCGGCGCGGCGCGCGGTGGTGTATCTGGTCCGCTCGCAGGGTGCCGCCTACGGCCGCCGTTCGCCGGCGCATCGGCCGCGGGTACAGGTGGAGTTCGTGTCGGCCAACCCCACCGGCCCGCTGCATGTCGGGCATGGCCGCGGCGCCGCCTACGGTGCCAGCCTGGCCAACGTGCTGGAAGCCGCGGGCAACGACGTCAGTCGCGAATACTACGTGAACGACGCCGGCCGGCAGATGGACATCCTCGCGCTGTCGACCTGGCTGCGCTACCTCGACCATGCCGGCGAGGCGGTCGAGTTCCCGCCCAATGGCTACCAGGGCGACTACGTACGCGACATGGCGCGTTCGCTCGCCGCCGCCCATGGCGCCGCGTTCGTGCGGCCGGCAGCTGCCGTGGTCGACGGCATGCCCGGCCTGCCGCCCGCCGGGGACGACGATCCCGCGGCCAAGGCGCGGCGCGAGACCCATCTCGACGCGTTGATCGATGCCGCGAAGCGGCTGCTCGGCGATGGCTATGCCATCGTCCACCGGCATGCGCTCGACGCCCAGCTGGGCGACTGCCGGGACGACCTGGACGGCTTCGGCGTCACCTTCGACCGCTGGTACTCGGAACGTTCGCTGTTCGACGGCGGTGCGGTCGCGCGCGCGGTCGAGCGCCTGCAGCAGGCCGGGCACCTGTACCGCGAGAACGGCGCCCTGTGGTTCCGCTCGACGGTGTTCGGCGACGAGAAGGACCGCGTCGTCCAGCGCGACAACGGCGCATTCACCTACTTCGCCTCGGACATCGCCTACCACCTCGACAAGTTCGAGCGCGGCTTCGAACGGGTGATCGACGTCTGGGGCGCCGACCACCACGGCTACATCCCGCGGGTGATGGGCGCGCTGCGCGCGAGCGGCGCGCAGGCCGACCGCCTCACCGTCGCGCTGGTCCAGTTCGCGGTGCTCTACCGCAACGGCGAGAAGGTCTCGATGTCCACGCGCTCGGGCCAGTTCGTCACGCTGCGCGAACTTCGCGGCGAGGTCGGCAACGATGCCGCGCGCTTCTTCTACGTGCTGCGCAAGAGCGACCAGCACCTCGACTTCGACCTCGACCTCGCCAAGTCGCGCTCGAACGAGAACCCGGTGTATTACATCCAGTATGCGCATGCGCGCATCTGCAGCGTGTTCGAGGCATGGACCGGCGAGGCGGAGCAGGCCGGCCTGCACGCGCTCGACTCGGTGGACCTCGCGCCGCTGGACAACCCACACGAACTCGCGCTCGTCGACCGCCTGTCCGCCTGGCCGGAAGTGCTCGAGCTCGCCGCCGCCGAACTGTCGGTGCACGGCATCGCCTTCTACCTGAAGGACCTCGCCGGCGACTTCCACAGCTACTACAACGCGGAGAAGGTGCTGGTCGACGACGAGGCGCTGCGCCTGGCAAGGCTCGCGCTGCTCGATGCGGTGCGCACCGTCCTGGCTTCGGCCCTGGCCCTGCTCGGCGTCTCCGCGCCGGCGCGCATGTAGGATCATCGATGAGCCGCGACTACAAGAAGACCGAACCCCGGGGACGCACCGGCACCATGATGCTCGGGGTGTTCATCGGGCTGGTGCTCGGCCTGGTGGCGGCGCTCGCGATCGCGTTCTACCTGAACCGCGCGGCCAACCCGTTCGCCGCGCGCGACAAGCCGGCTGCGGTGCAGGCGCCGGGCAAGGGCTCCCCCGGCGACCTCTCCGGCGTGGCCGGGCCGGGCGGGGCGACCAAGCCTGCCGCCGGTGCCGGCCCCGCCCAGGACCCGGGCAAGGCGGGTGCGGAAGCCAAGCCGCGCTTCGATTTCTACACGATACTGCCCGGCGTCGAGCAGCCAGCCACCGACCAAGACCTGCGCAATCGCGCGGTCGACGCGAAGGCCGCCGTGCAGGAGCGCTACTTCCTGCAGGCCGGTGCCTTCCAGAATGCGCAGGACGCGGACAACCTGAAGGCGCGCCTTGCGTTGATGGGGCTGGAAGCGACGACGCAGACGGCTAATCTTGGCGAAAAGGGCATCTGGCATCGTGTGCGCCTCGGCCCGTACGATGACGCCGATGCGCTGGCGCGGGTACGCAGCCAACTCGCCGGCAGCGGCATCGAGGCAGCACCCATCAAGGTTCGCGAGAAGCGGCCGTAACGGTCACGACGCCGCGAGGCTGGGACACCGGAGAGACGACAATGCTGAAGACACTGATCCGCGCAATCCTGCTGGCCGGGCTGGTTGCCCTGGGCGGTCCCGCGCTCGCACAGCCGCTGGTGCCGGGCAAGGACTACCGCGTGCTGCAGCCCGCGCAGCCGGTCGACAACCCGAAGCGCGTCGAGGTGATCGAGTTCTTCTGGTACGGCTGCCCGCACTGCGCGGACCTCCAGCCGGCGTTGAAGGCCTGGATGAAGCAGAAGTCGCCCGACATCGAACTGCGGCGGGTGCCCGCCGTGTTCCGCGAGAGCTGGATCCCGCATACCCGCCTGTTCTACACGCTCGAGGCGATGGGCCAGGTCGACCGCCTGCACGATGAAGTGTTCAAGGCGATCCACGAGCAGAAGGTCGACCTCGGCGACCTCGCCCGCATGCAGGCCTGGGTAGCCAAGCGCGGCGTGGACCCGAAGAAGTTCGCCGAGGTGTACGGCTCGTTCGGCATCGACAGCCGCGTGCAGCGTTCGATCCAGATGAGCAAGGCCTACCAGCTGTCGGGGACGCCGTCGCTCGTGGTGCATGGGCGCTACCTCACTTCGCCGGCGATGACCCAGGGCTTCGAACGCACATTCGCCGTGGTCGAGCAGCTCGCCGCGCAGGTGCGCAGCGGCAACGCACCGGCGAAGTAGCCACGACGCCGCGTCGAAACGACGACCAGGCGCAGGTCCGTCCATGCACCGCCGCGATGTACCGCCCGGACGCGCATGCGCCGCGCTGCCCGGCGTGCGCCGCCGCTGGCTGCGCGGCATGGCGCTGCTGCCGACGGCAGCGGCATGGTCGCCACTGGCGTCCCTGCTGTCCACGCCCTTGCCAGCCGCGGCACAACCAGCCCCTCCTCGGCCGGGTAGCGACTATCGCGTGCTGCCCTCGCCGCAACCCGCGCCCGCCGATCGCATCGAAGTGCTCGAGTTCTTCTACTACGGCTGCCCGTTCTGCAGCCAGCTCGAACCGCTGCTTGTCGAATGGCTCGCCAGACAACCGGCCGACATCGCGTTCGGGCGCATCCCGGTGATCGCGCGCGACGCCTGGGCGCCGCTGGGCCGGCTGTACTACGTGCTGGCCGAACTCGGTGCACTCGACCGGCTGCATGCGGCTGCCTTCCGCGCGATCCATGCCGGATCGCTGCAACTGGGCCAGCCCGAGGTCGCGCTCGACTGGGCGGCGCGCAACGGCCTCGATCGCACGCGCTTCTCGGATGCATGGCGCTCGCCGACGGTCGATTCGCAGGTCGCGCGCGCGCGCCGGCTGACCGACGACTACGACGTCCAGTCGACGCCCTCGATCGTCGTCGACGGCCGGCTGCTCACGTCGAGCGGGCTCACCGCCGGCGTACCCGCGCTGCTGCCGATGGTCGACCGCCTGGTCGCGATCGTGCGCGCCGGGCGGGCCGGGACGCCCAAGTCCTGAATCCGTCCGCGCCCCGGTCCCTGCCCGCGGCGGAGGACCCTGCCCGCACGCCGGACGCTGCCGGTCCGGTGTTCGTCACCGGCGGATCCGCCGGCATCGGCCGTGCACTGGCCGTGCGCCATGCATCCCTTGGCGCCACCGTCGGCGTCACCGGCCGCCGCCCCGAGGCGCTGGCCGCGCTCGCCGCGGAATGGCCGGGCCGCATCGTGCCGATCGTCGCCGACGTGCGCGACGCCGCCGCGATGCAGGACCGGGCCGCCGCGTTCATGGATCGCCACGGCTGCCCGTCGCTCGTGTACGCAAACGCCGGCATCAGCATCGGTACGCTGACCGAACAGTCGGGGGACGCCGAGGTGTTCCGCGAGATCCTGGACACCAACGTGCTCGGCCTGGCGCAGACGTTCGGTCCGTTCCTAAGCCCGATGCAGGCGCGCGGCAGCGGCACCCTGGTCGGCATCGCGAGCGTCGCGGGCCTGCGCGGCCTGCCCGGCGCCAGTGCCTACGCCGCGTCGAAGGCGGCCGCGATCGCCTACCTCGAATCCCTGCGCATCGAGAGCCGCGCATACGGTATCCGCGTGGTCACCGTCTGCCCGGGCTACATCGCCACCGGGATGACCGAGCACAATCCCTACCCGATGCCCTTCCTGCTCGCCGCCGACGACGCGGCGCGGCGCATCGCACGCATCGCGCGCGACGGCCGTTCGTTCGCGATCGTGCCGTGGCAGATGGCGATCGTGGGCCGGGTGATGAAGGTGCTGCCCGACTGGCTGTGGGACCGCGCGCTCGCCGGCGCCGCGCGCAAGCCGCGGCGCGCGCCACCGCCCGCCTAGCCGAAGAACCCGGTCGCCAGCAGTTCCTCGGTGAGCGCCCGGTAGTCGCGCGCACCCGGGCTGGCCGGCGCCTGGCTGAAAACATCCTTGCCGTACATCGGGCTCTCGGCGAGCGCGACGTTCTCGACGATGCGCGTGCTGCACAGGTTGGCGCCGTAGCGCCGCGACAGTTCTTCCTGCACCCCGGAGGCCAGCTTGCGCCGCGCATCGTAGCGGGTGATGACCACCCGGCGCATGAACTTCCGGTTGAGCCGGGCCTCCAGCACGTTCAGCGCGGAATCGAGCCGGTGTACCCCCTGCAGCGACAGGTAGTCGGCCGAGACCGGGATCAGCACCCGGTCGGCGGCGATCAGCGCATTGAGCGTGAGCACGCCGAGCATCGGGCAGCAATCGATGAACACCGGGCCGCGATGCTGAGTCTCCTCGACCATCGTGGCGATCCCCTGGCGCAGCTTGCCCGAGATGCCGGTGTCGGACGCGTGCAGCGCATCCACCTTCGACAGGTCGGGCGACCCCGGCAGCAGGCGCACCCGCTGCGGCGTCTGGCGCAGCATGCTGGCCAGCGGCTTGCCTTCGGCGAAGAACGCGTAGCAGCTGTCGCCCTTCGCGAACGCGCGCACCCCGAACGCCAGGGTGAGGTGTGCCTGCGGGTCGAGGTCGATCGCGATCGGCGCAAGGCCCCGATGCGCGACTGCCACCGAGACATTGAGGGCCGTCGTGGTCTTGCCGACGCCGCCCTTCTGGTTGAAGACCGCGATGACGCTCAAGGGGACGATCGTTTCAAGCCGGTACCCGCTGCAGGGTGGATGCCAGGAAGGCTTCGATCGCCTGCTCGACCGTCCCCGGGCCGTCCGGGGACGGCGCCAGCGCGGTGGTCGCAGGATAGAAGTGCCCGACGCCGGGTATGCGATGCGCGGTCACGGGCAGCCCGACCGCCCGCGCATGCGCGACCAGTGCAGGTGCCTGCTCGAGCACGTAGTCGAGGTCGTCCTCGCCCCACAGCGCGAGCACCGGCGGTTCACCGGCGGCACCGGTGACATGGCGCTCGAGCTCGTCCAGCCCGAGGTAGCCGGAGATGCAGACCACGGCGGCGACCTCGGCCTGGCGCGCGAACACCGCATGCATCGCCGAACGGCCGCCGGCAGAGAAGCCACCGACCGCGATCCGGGCCGGATCGACCGCGAGCGGTATCGCATTCGCACGCACCCAGCCGATCGCAGCGGTGAAGTCGGCCGCAGCCGCCTCGATGCCGTTGGCGACCATCTCGCTGGTGGCAGGCGGCAGGTTCATCATCCGCCGCACGACGTCCAGCCGCGAGCGCGGCACGTTTTCCGGGTTCACCAGTACCGGGATCGTGCCCGGGTCGGGGTCTTCCGGGATCAGCCGGTAGTCGACCGAGAAGCACACATAGCCGCGCGCCGCGAACCGCCGGCAGTACTCGGCCACCGGCGTGTTCTTCGGCCCGTCTTCCTTGACCGTGTCGTCTTCCTTCGATCCGCGGTGGAAGGCGCCGCCGAACGCGAGGATCAGGGCCGGACGCCCGCCGACCTCTCGGAACGACGCAGGGGGATGGTAGATGTCGAGGCGCAGTGCCCGCTGCCGTGGATCGTTCCCGGTGAAGCCGATGCCTGCCCGCGAATACTCGACGTCGCGGGTCACCTCGCAGGCCGACCCGCCCCCCGTGTTCGACTGCCCGTCCATCCGCCCCCCCGGCTCCGAGTCGCCTGCCGGTCCTTGATCTGCGCGGAACGCCCCAGACAGGACCGTTTTGCAATGGCATGGAAACGCTATACACCGATTGTCCAAGCCGCGTCGGCCGATCGTCAATGGTTTCCCGTCGATCGCACGGCTGCCGCGCGCCTGCATTCCGGCCAGCCCGGCCGGAATGCAGGGTAGCCGACGCCGCGGGGCGGCGCTGCAGCCGGGTCCCGCAACAGGTCCCGCGACGGGTTAGCATCGTCGATCGCGGACTCGCGCACCGACCGCGTCCGAACCGGAGGAAAGCCACCGATGAAAACGATCATGTCCACCCGCCTGCAGGCCCGGGACACCCGGCCAGCCATCCTGCCGTCCTTCGCGGCCGCCGTGCGCCGCCTGCCGTTCATGGCGATCGCGATCGCGACCACGATCGCCTGCGCGCCGCTGCCGGCGCAGGCGCAGGCGCAGGCCTTCCCGTCGAAACCCATCCGCCTGATCGTCGGCTACCCGCCCGGCGGCGGCATCGACTTCACCGCGCGCGTGATCCAGGCACCGCTGCAGGACGCACTGAAGCAGTCGCTGGTCATCGACTACCGGCCGGGCGCGGGTGGCACCATCGCCGCCGCGGACCTGACCCGCGCGAATGCCGACGGCTACACGCTGCTGGTGGCCAACACCGGGCCGTTCGCCATCGCGCCCTACCTCCAGGCGAAGATGCCCTACGACCCGGTGAAGCAGTTCACCTACATAGGACAGATCAGCCAGGGCAGCTACATCGCGGTCACCCGCGCCGACCATCCGGCGAAGGACCTGCGCGAGTTCGTCGCCTGGGCGAAGGCCAATGCCGGCAAGGCGAACTTCGCCTCGGGCGGCGCAGGCACCTCGACCCACCTGAACGGCGAGCTGATGAATGCCGCCACCGGGCTGTCGCTGACCCATGTGCCGTACAAGGGCAGCGCACCGGCGATCGCGGAGCTGCTCGGCGGCCAGACGCAGATCATGATCGACGCCGGCACCGCCCTGCTGCCGATGATCCGCGCCGGCAAGCTGCGCGCGCTGGCGGTCACCGGATCGAAGCGCGATCCCCAGCTGCCGGACGTGGCCTCGGTGCGCGAGATCGGCCTGGCCGGGATGGAGTCGGTCGGCTTCCAGGGCCTGGTCGGTCCGGCCGGCATCCCGAAGGACGTGGTGTCGGTGCTGTCCGGCGCACTGTTGCGCGCGATCGACCAGCCCGACGTGCGCGCGAAGTTCGCCGGCGTCGGCGCGGAGGTCAGCCCGCTCGGTGCAGAGGCGTTCGGCGCGTTCGTCCGCGCCGAGAACGAGAAGTGGGCGATGCTGATCCGCGCACGCAAGCTGCAGCTCGACTGACCCCTGCGGGGACGCGGCAGCCCGACGCTGCCGCGCGAACCCCGCGCGCGGGGTTCAGCCCTGCAGCTGCTGGCGCAGCCAGCGCCAGGACGCGGGTCCCCATTCGCGTTCGTTGCGCGCCGCGATATGGCCGTCGTTGGCGTAGATGCGCGCCACCCGGCCCGTCGCCGGGCCACTCTCGAGCAGCAGGTAGATGTTGCCGATCGGCGTGAGGTGGTCGACCTTGCCGTTGACCAGGTACATCGGCATGGTCAGGCGGTCGAGCAGGCCCTGGTCCTTCAGCGACCAGCGCAGGAACTCCTCGCGCTGCGCCGCCTCGGTCACCGGCTTCACCGGTGGCCGCGTGCCGCGCGGACCGAACCAGTTGGTGCGCGCACGCTCTTCCGCGGCACGCCGGGCCTCGGCGCGTTCCTCGTCGGTGCCCCAGTAGCCAGCGCCCCCGGGCGCACATGAGATCAGCGCCTTGATGCGTGCGTCGTGGGCGGCCAGGCGGATCACCCACAGGCCGCCGCGGCTCACCCCGAACGCACCCAGCCGCTCGCCGTCGATCTCGGGACGCGACTGCAGCAGGTCGAGCGCGGCCTGCCAGGCCACCACCGACTCGGGTGCATGCGGGAAGCTGGTCTGCCCGGTGCCCGGTGCATCGACCACCAGGGAGGCGATGCCTTCGGCCATCGCACCCTCGGCATACTTCTCGCGGTCCTCCTTGTACATGTCGCCGCCGCACATCACGAGCACGGCCGGCACGCGGTCGGTCGCCGACGCATGCTTCGGGATGCGCAGGTGGCCAGTGGCATGCATGCCGTCGCGGCTGACCCGCACCACCTCGGGCGGATGCTCGCCCAGTGCCGCCGAACGCTCGAAGCAGCGCAGGTAGTCGTCGTACGACTTCGCCTTGATCGCGCTCATCGTCGGCGGGCAGATGGCCGAGCCGGACCAGTAGGGCGAGGGAAAGCGCGCGATGCTGTAGTAGGTCTTGGCATGCAGGAACCCGCTGCGCGCGCCGGCACGGTCGCCCGCCGTCAGCGCAGCCTCGGCCTGCGCCTCGTAGCCTGCGGCCACTGCGCTCCAGGTCGGCACCCAGTCCTCGTCTTCGGTGCTCTTCAGGACCTTGACCGTCTCGAGCATCGGGGAGATGTCGTCCACCAGGTTGAACCAGCGGCGATAGAAACCGCCGGTGGCGACGACGAACGGGTCCTCGTCGCCCCTGACGGGCAGCGCGGCCATCTGGGCAGCCTTGTCTACGTTACTCATCGTCCCCCCTCCTCGCGAACACATCGGTTGTGCAGTCCCTGTCGCCCGCCTTCGGGCGCGCTCCCATGATGATAAACGCCCGCAGGCTGACACTGCATGCGCAGTGCGGGCGCATATCGTGGCCCGGCAGGGCAGCGGTCTGCGGCATCCGCCCGGCGATGACGCACACCAGACCTCTCTGACGATCCAGCAGCGCCACAAGATCCTTGCCCTGACCGAAAGCCTAAAGCCGGGCTGAGCCTGGCCGCTAAGGAGCCGGCTGTCGCCTTATTCTCACATTGTCGAAAGGAACGGGCTGATGAAGGTTTCGGGCATGATGCAGATCCGCACCAAGATGCTGCTGGCCTTCGCGGCGGTGGCGCTCCTGCTTGGAGGTGTCGGTGCCGCGTCGCAGGCCAAGCTGCGCATGCTTGCCGACGACGCTGCCAGCGTCCATCGCCACGACGTGCTGCCCATGGAGACGCTGGCCGCCATCTCCCGCCACTTCATCAGCGCCCGCGTCGAAGTACGCGACGCCATCTTCCAGGCCCAGCTGCAGCGCCCGGGCGAAGCGACCATCCGCAACGGCAAGGCCGTCGAGCACCTGCGCGCGGTCGACCGGCTGGCCGACGAGTACGCCAGGCAGCTCCACGACCCGGCCGAGCAGGCGCTGCACCAGAGCCTTCGCAAGCACCTCGCCGCTTTCGGCGCGATCGCGGCCGGCGTGACGGAACTCTCGGGCGCTGCGCAGCCGGCGCGCGCGGTGGAGATGATCCTGACCCGCTGCACCGAGGCCGCGGACAGGGTCAACGGCGTACTCGACGAACTGATGAAGCTCAAGCAGAAGCGGGCAGCGGACCACAGTGCCTCCGCCAGCGCCGACGCGAACGCCCTGATGGTCGGCCAGGCCCTCGCGCTGGTGGCCGGCCTGCTGGCATCGATCGTGCTGGCACTCTGGATATCGCAGTCGATCAGCGGCCCGGTCTCTAGGCTCGCACACGCGGCGGACCAGGTGGCGATGGGGCAGCTCGACATCGACGTGAAACTGGACCGCGTCGACGAACTCGGCCGCCTTGCCGCTTCGTTCGACGTGGCGGTCGCGAACACGCGTACGCTGGTGCGCCAGGTGAACGCGGCCGTCGAGGCGACCGAGCAGGCCGGGCTGCAGCTCGCCCGCGACGGCGGGCAGCTCGCCACCACGCTCGCCGAGCAGGCCACGCGCTCGGATGCCACTGCCTGCAGCGTGTCCGGCATCGTCGCCACGATCGAGGATGGCGCGAAGCGGGCGACCGAGGCTGTGGCCGACGCGAGCCAGGCCTGCGAGGAAGCGCGCAGCAGCGGTGCCGTCGTGCTGGCAAGCGTCTCGGCGATGAACGAGATCGCCAGCGTGGTCTCCCAGTCCGAGCGGTCGCTCGCGGACCTGAGCACGGGCAGCGAACGGATCGGCCGCATCGTCGCGGTCATCGAGGGGATCGCCAGCCAGACCGGGCTGCTTTCGCTGAACGCCGCGATCGAGGCCGCGCGCGCAGGCGAGCAGGGACGCGGCTTCGCGGTGGTCGCGGACGAGGTACGCAAGCTCTCGCAGCGCACGCAGGAGGCCACCCGCGAGGTGTCGGAGACGGTCGCGCTGATCCAGTCGGGAACCGCGCAGGCTGCCCTGGCGATGCGCCAGGGCAGCCTGCGCGCCGAGTCGGAGAAGATCGCAGCCAACGAGGTATCGCTGGCGATGCAGTCGATCATCGAGCGCACGCAGCGCCTGGACAAGATCATCTCCGCGATCGCGGCGGCGAGCCTCGAACAGGCTCGCTCCGGCGGGGCTGCCTCTACGGAGATCGAAGCCATCGGCTTGGCAAGCCGCCGCTCGGTGGAGGCCACGCATGCGCTCGCCGGGACGGCCGAGGCACTGGCAGCCTCGACGGGCGAGGTGAGGCACCTGCTCGCCCGGTTCAGGCTGGCCTGAGCCTCGCCCCGCCTCGCGGCCGGACGCCCCGACAGGGTCGTCCCGGCCGTTCATCCACCCGGCTGCACCGGCGCCAGCCCGAAGCGCGTCCAGTCGATCCGGCGCGAGGCGAGCATCGCGCAGGCCAGGGCCGAGAACAGCAGCAGCGTCCCGACCAGCAGCGCGGTGTCCTCCAGCCGGATCACCGAGTAGAGCGCACCGTGCAGCCCGGCGAGCCCGGCGCAGAATCCGGCCGCCAGGCGCGGGCCGCCGAGGACCGCCGACAGGTAGACGCCGATCAGCAGGATGCAGGCGGTGGCGGCAAGGCCGTAGGCAACGCCGAACGGCAGGTGC
The DNA here is from genome assembly GCA_021298815.1 of Betaproteobacteria bacterium. Lineage (GTDB taxonomy): Bacteria > Pseudomonadota > Gammaproteobacteria > Burkholderiales > CAIKXV01 > CAIKXV01. Next base: position 20,149 of record JAJTHE010000118.1, read on the forward strand.
TCGGATAGCGCGAGCAGCAGCAGGAAGAAGATGGCCAGCGCCGCGCCGACGAAGCCGTACTGCACCGGATGGATCGGCACCCGGCGCAGCGCCTCGAACAGCCAGAACGCGCCGAAGGTCAGCACCACGAACAGCACGCCGTACTTCGTCGCGCGCGTGGCCTGCGCATAGATGTCCACCGGATCGATCAGGCGCACGCCGAAGCCGTCCATCACGGCCGGCGCAGGCGTTCGCGCCCGCTCGCCCTGTGCCTCGCGGCCGGCGGCAAGCGAGGCACGCGCCTGGGTCGCGATCGCCGGCACGCTCCAGCGCGCGCTGAATCCGGCGTCGCCGACCTCGCGCTCCAGCGGCAGGAAGCGGCCACCGAAGCTCGGATGCGGCCAGTTCGACCGCAGCGCGACGCGCGTCTCGTCGCCCAGCGGCACGAACGACAGCTCGCGCGTGCCGGCCAGGTCGGCATGCAGCGTGAACGCGACGGCACCGCCTGCGGCCAGCAGCTTCGGATCGACCCGCGCGCGCACGGCAGGCCCGTCGAACGGGGGCGCCGCCCGCGGCTCGAACGGCACGCGCTCGCCACCCAGTTCGATCGACGGCGTGGCGACGAAGCCGCGCAGGTCGGACACCGAGAACACGACATAGGGCTCGCCCGCGACCCGCGTGACCGTCGTGCCCGGCGACGGGGGTGGCGCCGGCGGCGGCGCCGGCGCTTCGAAGCGTCCGGTGAAGGTGAGCGCCTTCGCGCGCCACACCGGCGCCTGGTGGATGCCGCGACGGCGCAGTTCGACCTGCACGTCGCCCTCGACCGCGAGTTCCGCCGGGAATACCAGCACCGTGCGCTGCTCGGAACGCGTGCTGATCGCCGGCTCGCCGTCGCGCCGCGCCTGGGCAACGGTGGTGGTGGTCTCGAGATAGGGCAGCACGAGCACCGGCCCGGCTACCACCTGGGCGCCGGCATGGGTCGCGGCGACTTCTTGCTGCACCTGCATCCGGTAGGACGCACGCTCCTCGATCGTGCCCTGGATCAGCGCCAGCGGCACCAGCAGCAGCAGCACGAGCAGGCCGATGGCCAGGGTCTTCAGCACGAGGTGGCGGTTCATCTCAGCGCCCTCCCGCGAACAGGTCTCGGCAGTGGCGGTACCAGTCGCTCTGGAACAGCCCGTCCGGATCCCATGCCGCCTTCAGCCGCAGGAAGGCCCGGAAGCGCGGATGGCAGGCCTCGACCTGGGCGCGCGTCGCGAACCGGTGGTAGGTGAGGTAGTAGCTGCCGCCGCGCTCTGCCGCGCGGTCGATCAGCCGGCAGAAGGCGGCCGCGGCGGTATCGATGCCGGCCGGCGTGTGGCCGACATGCAGGTTGAAGATCACGCAGGCGTAGTCCTGCCGTGCCCACGCCAGGAAGGTCTCGTCGTCGCGCCGGATCAGGCGCACGGTTCCGTAGACGACGTCGGTGCCGTGGGCGCGGAACTCGAACGCGCAGGCGCGCATGAAGTCGGCCAGCCGCGCGCGCGGCACGTACAGCTCGGTGATCATCTCCGACCCGCGGCAGCCGAGGTGCCAGTCGATCTCGCGATGGTAGCCGTCGACATAGCGGCTCATCTGGTGCGCATCCGAGTCGTAGCACTGCCCGGACGTCGACAGGTAGAACGCCGCGTACTCGTCGAATGCGCGTGCCTTGTCGACATGGGCGAGCAGCAGCAGCCGCTTCCAGTCCGACTCGGACAGCTCGCGGCGCGGCGCATCGGCAGGTGCATCGGCGCACGCATCGGCGTCGTCCACCGGCCGATAGCAGGAGAACACGCCCCGGGTGAGGAATCCCGGCTGCGCCGGGTCGATCGCGAACTGCCAGTCGCCGTACAGGAAGCCCTGTGCGCGGCGTGCATCGAAGGCATCCATCAGGTGGTCGACATCGACCACCTCGACCTCGCGCCGCAGGCGCTGGCGGCGCACCAGCCGCAGCGTGACCGAGCCGACGATGCCGAACAGGCCGTAGCCGCCGATGGCCAGCCGGAACAGGTCGGCATGCTCGGTGCGGCTCGCCCGGCGCAGCCGGCCATCGGCGGTGACCAGGGTGAACGACTCGATGTCGGACACGAACGGCGCGAAGTCCAGGCCACGCCCGTGGATGTTCGCCGACAGCGCGCCGCCGATCGAGAGCTGGTCGGCGCCGGTCTGCTTCTGGCGGAACGTCCAGGGTGCGACACCGGCCTGCGCCGGCTGCAGGCGGTCCAGCGCCTGCAGCAGTTCCGGCCAGCGCATGCCGGCCTCCACCTCGACGAGGCCGCACTGCGCGTCGAACTGCAGCACCCGATTGCAGCCGGACAGGTCGATCAGCCAGCCACCGTCGGCGAACTGCTGGCCGCCCATCGCATGGCGCCCACCGCACACGGACACCGGGACGCCGAGCCTGCGCGCACGGTCCACCGTCGCCGCCAGCTCGAACAGGTTGCGCGGGTGGAAGGTGCGCAGCACCGAGGCCGGGTTGAGCCCGGAGTGCAGGTCGTTGACACGGTGGCAGTGCGGGAAGCGGTCCGCGATGCCGGCAGGTACGGGAATGCTGTCCATCGATGGCTCCTGGTCGGTCGGTGGTTGCAGGGAGCCGCGATCGTGCGTGCGGGCAATCCGGATTCCAACCGCTCCGCGGAAAGGATCACAATGCGATACCGTGCGCAGCACGCGCCGACCCCTTCGCCGACCCGCCCCTCCCCTTCCACGCCGCAGCACCCACCACCGATGGCCAATGCCGACCCCCTGCTCGCCGCCCTCAAGCCCCTGCTGAAGTCGCGCGGTATCACCTACAAGGCCCTGGGCATCGAGCTCGGGCTGTCCGAGCCGAGCATCAAGCGCATGCTGGCCGGGCGCACGATGACCCTCGCGCGGCTCAACCGCATCCTCGAGGTGCTCGGCACCGACCTGTTCGAGCTGGCCCGCATCGCGCAGCGCGAGCGCACGCTGCCGCGCGAGCTGTCGCTGCCGCAGGAGGAAGCGCTGGCGAAGGACTCGAAGCTGCTCACCGTGTTCCACCTGCTGCTCAACGAATGGACGCCGGCCGAGATCAGCGCGCAGTTCTCGCTCGCCGGGACCGAACTCGTGCGCCTGCTCGCGCGCCTCGCACGCATCGACCTGATCGACCTCGGACCCGGCGACCGGGTGCGGCTGAAGGTCGCGCGCAACCTGCAGTGGCGGCGCAACGGCCCGGTGCGCCGCGCCTACGAGGCGAAGGTGCTGCAGGAGTTCCTGCTCAACGGCCTGGGCGCGCCGGACATGCACCTGCGCTTCGAGGTGCGCGAGGTGTCGCGTGCATCGCTCGCGCTGATGCAGCGCAGGCTCGACCGCCTCGCCGCCGAGTTCAACGAGACGGCGGAACTCGAGGCGACCCTGCCCCGGCGCGAACGGCTGAGCGTGGGCATCGCGCTGGTCTGCCGGCCATGGACCTTCTCCGCCACCGCGGCGCTGCGGCGGGGCTGAGCGATGGCACGCGTGCATCCGGAGGGCTGGCGGGAACTGGCGAACTCGGGCGCGGCCGAGCGCGAGCTGCAGACGCTCGCGCAACTGGCCGGCGGGCTGCCCGACGACTACACGGTCTACCACGGCGTGCACTGGACACGCGTCGAGCCGCACGGCCATGCGATCTTCGGCGAGATCGACTTCGCCATCGTGGGGCCGACCGGCAAGCTGCTGCTGGTCGAGCAGAAGACCGGCTTCCTGCACGAGTCGGACCAAGGCCTGGTGAAGCGCTATGCCAGCGGCGAGAAGCAGGTCGCGTTCCAGATGGCGCGCTCGACCGACGCGCTGCATGCCCGGCTGCGCCAGTTCTGCAGGGGCGAGACCACCTATGTCGACGCCGTGCTGTACTGCCCCGACTACACCGTGAAGGATCCCGGCAGCGCCGGCATCGACCCGGCGCGGATCATCGACGCACGGCGCAAGGACCGGCTGGTGGCCACCATCGTCGGCCTGCTGCCGCCGCCCGGGCCGGGCAACGAGGTCCTGCCCGCGCGCGACAAGGTGCATCGCTTCCTCGGCGACATCCTGCAGCTGGTGCCGGAAGTGAACGCCTTCGTCTCCGAAGCCGAGACGCTGTACACGCGCCTGTCCGGCGGCCTCGCCCACTGGGCCCGGCGCATCGACTGCGATCCGTTCCGTCTGCGCGTGGTCGGCACCGCAGGCTCGGGCAAGACCCAGCTGGCGCTCGCGGTGTTCCGCGATGCGCTGGCCACCGGGCTGCGGCCGCTGCTCGTCTGCTACAACCGGCCGCTGGCCGACCATGTGGCACGCATCGCTCCACACGGCGGCGACATCGTCACCTACCACCAGCTCGGCGACCGCGTCGCCCGGTCGCTCGGCCAGCGTCCGGACTTCGGCCAGCCAGGGGCATTCGCCCGCCTCGAGGAAACCATGGATGCCTGGCAGCCCGACGAGGCTGCCCGCGTCGACGTGCTGATCGTCGACGAAGGCCAGGATTTCCAGCCGGGCTGGGCGGCCAACCTGCTGCGCCTGCTGCGACCCGGGGGCCGGGCCTGGTGGCTCGAGGATCCGATGCAGAACCTGTACGGCCGGCCGGAAGTGCCGCTGCCGGGATGGGTCAGCCTGCGCTCGGGCGTCAACTACCGCACGCCGCGCAGGATCGTCGACACGCTCAACCGCATGCTGCCGCTGCCGCACCCGATCGAGCCCGGCAGTCCGGTCGACGGCTACGAGGTCGACATCCTCACCTACGCCGATACCGCCGACCTGATCGCGAAGACGATCACCGCGGTCACCCGATGCATCGGCCTCGGCTTCCGGCGCTCGCATGTCGCGGTGGTCACCTACCGCGGCCGGGAGAGTTCGCGGCTGGCGCCGTTCGACCGGCTGGGACCCTACCCGCTGCGCGCCCCGACCGGCCGCTACGACCTGCTCGGCAACCCGACGGTCACCGAAGGCGACGTGCTGATCGATTCGGTGCACCGCTTCAAGGGGCAGGCAGCGCCCTGCGTGGTGCTCACCGAGGTCGACTTCGACACGCTCGACGACCGGGCGGTGCGCCGCCTGTTCGTCGGGGCGACGCGGGCGACGATGAAGCTGACCATCGTGGTCTCGGAAGCCTCGGCGAAGGTGCTGCTCGCGCGACTGCACGCTGCACCGCCCTGACGTCGAGGCGCTAGACTGTCCGCCATGCCGACACCGCCCCCGGAGCACCGATGAATCCTCCACCCTCCGCCGCAAGCCCGATGGTGGAGCTGTCCGCCGAGATCGCGCGCGCCGCCCGCCTGTTCGACGAGATGCGCGCGCGCAGCGCGGATCCGCCCGGGGTGTCGCGCGCCTCGTGGGGCCCGGGCGAGCAGATGGCCCACGACCTCGCGCGCGCCTGGGCGGAAGAGATCGGCCTGGAGTGCAGCATCGACTTCGCCGGCAACCTGTACATGACGCTTCCCGGGCGCGACCGTGCCGCGCCCTGCGTGATGTTCGGTTCGCACATGGACGCGGTGCCGCACGGTGGCAACTTCGACGGCGCGGCCGGCGTGGTCGCCGGGCTGGTGGCGCTGGCCTGGCTGCGCCGCACCGGCATCGTGCCGCGCATGGACGTGACCGTGATGGCGATCCGCGGCGAGGAGCTTTCCTGGTTCCCCGCGCCCTACCTGGGCAGCCGCATGGCCTTCGGCCGCGTCGAACCGGACGTGGTCGACAGCGTGGTGCGCTTCGACTCCGGCCGCACGCTCGCCGACCACATGCGCGAGGGCGGCTTCGACCCGGACGCGGTGAAGGCCGGGCGGCGCCACCTCGATCCGGCGCACATCGCGGCCTACATCGAGGTGCATATCGAGCAGGGTCCGTGGCTGGTCGATGTCGGCCGCCGCTGCGCGGTGGTCACCGGCATCCGCGGCAACCATCGCTACAAGCACGGGCGTGCCCTCGGGCAGTACGGCCATGCCGGCGGCGTGCCCCGCGTAGCGCGGCGCGATGCGCTGCTCGCTGCCGTGGAATGGGCGCATGGTGTCGAACAGCACTGGAAGGCGTTCGAGGCGGCCGGCCGCGACCTGGTCTGCACCATCGGCCAGTTCTACACCGATGCCGCGCACCACACGATGACCAAGATCCCGGGCGAGGTGCGCTTCTCGCTCGACATCCGCAGCTACGACGACACGGTGCTTCATGACCTGCATGCGCTTCTCACGGCCGATGCCGAACGCATCTCGAAGGAACGCGGCGTCGCGCTGGAACTCGGCCCGTACACGAAGGCCGCCGCCGCAGTGATGGATCCCGGCCTGGTCTCGCTCGCCCGGCGCAAGGCGTCGGAACTGGGCATCGATGCGCCCGACATCGCCAGCGGCGCCGGCCACGACTGCATGATCTTCGCCGCCGAAGGCGTACCCTGCGCGATGGTGTTCATCCGCAACGACCACGGCAGCCACAACGCGGACGAGGCGATGGAGATCGACGATTTCGCCGAGGCCTGCCGCCTCGCCACCGGAATGCTCGAGGAGCTCGCACGATGACCGACGCCGGCAACCCCGATACCCGCACGCCCGGTGCACGCGACCTCGTCGGCTATGGCGGCAAGCCGCCGCAGCCTGCATGGCCGGGTGGCGCGAAGCTGGCGGTATCGCTCTGCGTGAACTTCGAGGAAGGCGCCGAGAATTCGCTGGAATCCGGCGATGCCGCCGGGGAAGCGATCGGCGAAGTGACCACGGTGATCAAGCCGGGCGTACGCGACATGGGCCAGGAACAGCTGTTCGCCTACGGCATGCGCGCCGGCCTCTGGCGTATCCTGGATGCCCTCGAGCGGCGTGCGGTGCCCAGCACCTGGTGGATGTGCGGCCATGCGGTCGAACGCGTGCCGGCGCTCGCGCGCGCGGTGGTGGCCGCCGGCCATGAACCGGCGGTGCACGGCTGGCGCTGGCGGCCGCATTCCGACTTCACCGACCCCGAGGTCGAACGCGCCTCGATCGTGCGCACGGTGGACACCATCGCCTCGGCGACCGGCGTGCGCCCGACCGGCTTCTTCTGCCGCGGCACGCAGAGTGCATGGACGCGCGACCTGCTGATCGACCTCGGCTTCGGCTACGACAGCAATGCGCTGGACGACGACCTGCCGTACTGGGCGGAGAGCCCGACCGGCCGGCGCATCCTCGCGGTGCCGTACTGCTACGACACCAACGACATGAAGTACACCCATCCGAACGGCTTCGTGACGGTCGGCGAGTTCGTCGAGTACGTCACCGGCGCGATCGATGCACTGGTCGACGAGGGCAGCCGGGGCGCGCCGAAGATGCTGACCATCAGCTACCACCTGCGCATCGCCGGGCGTCCGGCACGCATCGCCGCGCTGTCGCGGGTGCTCGACCACCTGGCCGCCCTGGGCGGCGACGTGTGGCTCGCCACGCGCGGGCAGATCGCGGAGCATTGGCGCCAGCGGTTCCCGCTGCAGGCAAGGGGCGGCTGAACATCCCTTCGATGGCATGCAGGTTGCTTTGATCAGCGGGGCGCCCGGCGTCCCGGTGCACAGACGACATCTCCAAGGAGGCAGCATGGATCGGAAGAACCCTCGCCGCGCACTGCGCCGTCCCGCAGTCCGGGCGAATGCCACCGTCATCGTGTCCGCAGCCTTGCTTCCCCTGCTGCTGGCTGCCGCACCCGCAGCCGCGCAGGCCTGGCCGGCCAAGCCGATCCGCCTGATCAGCCCGTTCGTCGCCGGTGGGGCGATCGACCTCATCGTGCGGCCGATGCAGCCCCTCTACGAGAAGGCGCTCGGACAGCCGGTGGTCATCGAGTATCGGCCGGGTGCAGGCGGCTCGGTCGGCGCCGCGATGGTGGCGAAGGAACGCCCGGACGGCTACACGCTGCTGGCCACGACCACCGGCCCGAACGCGGTCGCGCAGAGCCTGTTCCCGGACCTGCCTTACCACGGTGCGAAAAGCTTCAGCTGGATCGCCGCCTGGGGCGGCTTTCCGATCCTGATCGCGGTCCACAACCAGACGCCGATCCGGTCGGTGAAGGACATGATCGACGCCGCCCGCGCGAAGCCCGGCTCGCTGACCTACGGCACCAGCGGCATCGGTTCGGTCGGCCACCTGGCTGGCGTGCTGGTCGGCATGGAGACGCGCACCGACCTCTCGCATGTCGGCTTCAAGGGCGCCGGCGATGCACAGCGCAGCCTGCTCGGGCAGGAGATCACGATGCTGATCAACACGCTCGGCGCCCATATCGCGCAGCTCGAGCCGAAGGGCCCGTTCCGCGCGCTGGCCGTGACCTCGGCCCAGCGGGCGACGGCAGCGCCGCAGGTGCCGACCATGACCGAGCTCGGCTTTCCGGGCGTGACGATCACCAACTGGTTCATGCTGGCCGGTCCGGCGGGGCTGCCGGCGGACATCGTGAAGCGGATGGGCGACGCCACCTATGCGGCGATGCGCGACCCCGCCGTGCGCGCCGCCCATGCGCAGATCGGCCTGGAATCGCTCGGCGAACTGACGCCGCAGCAGATGTTCACGTTCGTATCGAACGAGGCCGACCGCTGGGCGCCGGTGGTGAAGGCGTCCGGTGCCAAGCCGCAGTGATCCGCCAGGCGGCGCAGGCCCGGTCATCGTCGACACCAATGTCCTGATCGCCGGCCTGCCCACCGTCAACGGTCCCGGGACGCTCGCCCACATACTGCAGGGCATGCTCGACGGGTCCATCCCCTACCTCGTGTCCGACGCGCTGCTTTCCGAGTACCGCGCCGTTCTGCTGCGGCCGGCGCTGCTGTCGCGGCTGCGCATGGCCCCCCCGGAGGTGGAGGCGCTGGTCGAACGCATCGCCCGCAACGGATCTTCGGTGGCGCCGGTGCAGGCCGCGCCTGCGCCGGACCCGGGCGACCAGTTCCTGTGGGAGCTGCTGGCCGCCTGCCCCGAGGCGCGGCTGCTCACCCGCGATGAACTCCTGCTGCGCAAGGGCCGGATGCGCAGGCGCGTGATCCGGCCGGAAGCGTTCGCCGCCGCCTAGCGGTTCACGCGACGACCATGCCCTGGCAGGTGTTGCGCACCGTCGCCGGCGCGCGGATCAGGTCTGCCGCCTTCTCGGCGATCATGAACACCACCGCGTTGATGTGCGCCGACGGCATGTCCGGGATCACCGACGCGTCGACCACCCGCAGCCGCTCGACCCCGCGCACCCGAAGCTCGGGATCGACCACGGAACGCGGCCCGTTGCCCATCGCGCAGGTGCCGGCCGGGTGGTGGGCGGTGATCACCGTGCGGCGGATCCACGCCTCGGTCCCGGCGCGCGTGTCCACCGCCGGGTCGGGCGCGATCTGCCGGCCGCGGAACGGCGCCATCGGCGCGGAATAGCCGACCTCGCGCGCGCACTCGTAGCCTTCGTAGAGTTCGGCGAGGTCTTCCGGATCGTCGAACGCATTGAACGCGATGCGCACCCTGTCGCGCGGATCGGCGGAACGCAGGCGCACGCTGCCACGGCTGCGCGGATGCAGCAGCGTCGGCCGGATGCCGTAGCCGTCGGTGTAGCCGGGACGCACGCCCGGGAACCAGAGGTAGGGATCGAGCACCGCGCAGCGGAACATGAACTCGATGTTCGGCACGTCGATGCCCGGACGGGTGCGCACGAAGGCGAACAGGTCGCTCGGAAGCATCGTCGCCGGGCCGCTGCCGAAGGCCCAGGCGCGCAGCATGTTGACCGCCATCCGGTCCACGCGCATCTGCGCGCGGAACGGGCCGTGGTCGTTGCGTTCCCAGCGGATCATCACCGCCAGGTGATCCTGCAGGTTGCTGCCCACCGGCAGCTCGGAAATCATGCGGATGCCGTGCGCCTGCAGTTCGGCCGCCGGCCCGATGCCGGAGAGCATCAGCACCTGCGGCGTGTTGAAGCTGCCCGCGGACAGGATCACCTCGGCCTCGGCACGCGCCTGCAGCGTCGCGCCGCCCTGCAGGTACTCGATGCCCACCGCACGCGTGCCCTCGAACAGCACCCGCGTCGCATGGGCATGCGTGGCCACGGTCAGGTTGGGGCGCTGCATCGCCGGGCGCAGGTAGGCGCGCGCCGCCGATACCCGATGGCCTTCATGGATGAAGTACTGCCCGAGCCCGAAGCCCTCGTTCGTCTCGCCGTTGTAGTCGGTATTGGTCTCGAAGCCGTGCAGCTTTCCCGCCGCCTTCCAGCCCTCGTTCAGCGGGTCGCGGAAGCGGCCGCGGCGCACCTGCACCGGCCCGCCCGCGGCACGGTAGCGGCTGTCGCCGCCTTCCCAGTCCTCCAGCCGGCGGAAGTACGGAAGGACCTCCTCGTACGACCAGCCGGTCGCGCCGTTGCGTGCCCAGCGGTCGTAGTCGCCGCGCGCACCCCGGGTATGGGTCATCATGTTGATGCTCGACGAGCCGCCGAGCAGCTTGCCGCGCATCGCCTCCAGCGTGCGGCCATCGAGGTTGGGCTCCGGCTCGCTCGACAGGCCCCAGTCGAACATCTCGTGCTCGTACAGCTTGCCCACGCCGAGCGGGATGCGCACCAGCGGATGGCGGTCGTCCGGCCCGCCGGCCTCGAGCAGCAGCACGCGTGCCGCAGGGTCTTCGCTCAGCCTTGCAGCGAGCGTGCAGCCTGCAGTGCCGGCGCCGGCGATGATGTAGTCGTAGGTATTCACTGGAGCGCGTCTTCCGTGTGTTCCGCATCCACCGTCACGCGCCGGAGCTTGCGTTCCTGCCCGGCGTCGAAGTCGCTGCGCGCATGCAGCACGCAGCGGTTGTCCCAGATCAGCACGTCGCCGGGCGTCCACCGGTGCGCGTAGACGAACCGCGCCTGCTCCTGGTGGTCGAACAGCATCCCGAGCAGCGCATCGCTCTCGGCGCGCGGCATGCCGACCACGTACTCGGTCATCAGGCGGTTCACGTACAGCGCCTTGCGGCCGGAGCCCGGGTGGGTGAGCACCATCGGATGCGCCCAGGTGCGTGCGTTCGGCGTGGGCCGGCTCCGGCTGATCGGCACCGCGTAGTTGTCCGTGCCGCCCGGTTCGTACGTGTTCACCGCCGACAGGCCCTCGATGCGCCGCTTCACCGCATCGGGCAGCGCATCCCAGGCGGCGTACTGGTTGGCGAACCGGGTATCCCCGCCCGAGGACGGGATCTTCATCGCATAGAGCATCGTCGCCACGCACGGGTGCTCGACATAGCAGGTGTCCGAGTGGAAGAACATCTCGCCATCGGGCAGCGCACCGATGTACTTGCCGTCGGCCTTCTCGTTGGTCACGTACATGATGGCCGGATGCACGTTGCGCAGGATGTCGAACGTGCCCAGCGTGCGCCCGAGCCGCCCGAAGCACTCGCCGAAGCGGACCTGCTGCGCTTCGTCGAGCGCCTGGCCAGGCACCAGCAGCACGCAGTGCTCGTGCAGCAGGCTGCGCATCAGCCGCACGGTATCGCGGCCGATCGGGCCGGACAGGTCGAGGCCGCGCAACTCAGCGCCGAGCGCCGACGACAGTGCGCGTACGGCGAGCCCCGCCGGCAGGCCCGGAACGGCGATCTGCTGCATGTCACCCATCGTTGCCCCCTCGTCTGCGCGCCATCCGGCGCATGCTCGCATGCGTGCATGCATCGCCCCTTCTCCCAAGGTACCGCGATGCGCCGCCGGTTGGCAACCACCCTGGCGCGGTCGAGAAGCCGGCTGTGATCACACCTTCGGTGGCCACCGGAGTCACGCACGCCCGCGTGCATGGCGTCGTCAGGATGCACCAGCACGACGCACTCGGATACCATGCCGACCACGGGCCCTCGTGCGCGGCGGCCCAATGGTATGCATGTTGCTTTTTCCTGTCTGCGACTACAGAGGAGCATCGCCATGACCGCTTGCCCGCCTTCCGTCGAAGACGTCGCTCAGCGCCCTGCAAGCCGGCATGGCCACCGCTCCTTCGCGGGCATGCACCGTCCACGGGCCGCTTCGGCAGCCCTTCTCGTTTTCGCGGCGACTGCACTGCCTGCACTGCCCGCCGCCGCGCAGCAGGCAGCAGGCAGCTATCCGAACCGTCCGATCCGCCTGGTCGTCCCGTATGGCGCAGGAGGCGTGTCGGACATCCTCGGGCGCACCCTCGCCGGCAAGATGTCCGAGCTGATCGGCCAGGCCATCGCCGTCGAGAACCGCGCCGGCGCCGCCGGCGTGGTCGGGTCAGACGTGGTGGCCAACGCGGCACCCGATGGCTACACGATCCTGTTCTCGAGCATCGGTGCGCATGCGATCTCGCCGCACATGCTTAAGAAGCTGCCGTTCAACCCGTCGACCGCGTTCACCTCGATCGGCGGCGTGGCGCTGTCCACCAGCGCGATGGCGGTCGGCGCGAACCAGCCGATGAAGACGGTGAAGGACGTGATCGCGCGCGCGAAGGGCGCCCCGGGCAAGGTCATCTACGGCTCGTCCGGTATCGGCAGCATCGGCCACCTCACCGGCGAGATCCTCAGCCTGTCGGCGTCGGTCGAGATGACCCATGTGCCGTTCAAGACGGTGGCCGTCGCCTATCCCGACGCGATCAGCGGATCGATCACGATGGTGATCGACACCCTGCCGTCGATGATGCAGCACCTGAAGTCGGGCAGCATCCGCCCGCTGGCGATGCTCTCGCCCAACCGGTCGGCGGCATTCCCCGACGTGCCGACCATCGCCGAAGCCGGCTTCCCGGATGCGACGCTGATCTTCTGGTCCGCGCTGCACGGGCCGGCCAACCTGCCGCAGCCGATCGTGCAGCGCGTGGGCGAGGCCCTGAACAAGTCGCTGGCGGCGAGCGACCTGCGCGAGCGATTCGCCACGCTCGGTGCCGAACCGTGGGCAGCGACGCCGAAGGAACTCGACAACCGGGTGCGGCTCGACTTCGAGCGCCTGGGAAAGGTGATCCGGGCGGCGGGAATACAGCCGGAATGAGCGCGGCGACTGCAGGCCACGCAGGCACCTGGCCAGCGCGACCGATCCGTGCCGTCGCGCTCGGCGCGCTCGCGACAGCTGCCGCCCTGCTGGGTGCGGCCGCGCCATCCCCGCATGCGCATGCGGCAGACCCTGGCAGCGGCTGGCCTTCACGTCCCGTCCGCATCGTCATCGGCTCCTCCCCGGGCGGCGTGGTCGACGTCTCTGCGCGGGTCGTCGGACAGCGCCTGGCGGAGGCATGGAAGCAGCAGGTGATCGCCGACAACCGCCCCGGCGCCGGCGGAGTCGTCGCCGCGGCGATCGTGGCCGGCGCAAACCCGGATGGGCATACGCTGCTGTCGATCTCGGCCTCCCATGTGATCGCACCCTCGCTCTACGCGAAGCTTCCGTACGACACGCTGAAGGACTTCTCGGCGGTGGCGATGACCGTGGTGGTGCCCTCGGTGCTCGCGGTGAGTCCCGGCCTCGGCGTCCGGTCCGCGAAGGAACTCGTCGCCCTGGCCCGGGCGAAGCCCGGCACGCTGCTGTTCTCCTCGGGCGGCATCGGCAGCGGCACCCACTTCGCCGCGGAACTCTTCCTCAACCTCGCCGCCATCGAAGCGCGGCACGTGCCGTTCAAGGGCATCCCGGAGGCGATGACCGAAGCGGTCACCGGCCGCGTGCAGTTCACGCTGTCGCCGGTCTCGACGGTGATGCCCTTCCTGAAGGACGGCCGCGCGCTCGCGCTCGGCGTCACCTCGGGCAGCCGGGTGGCGGCGATGCCCGACGTGCCCACCCTGGCCGAGGCAGGCATCCCGGGCTATCGCTGGGATCCCTGGTTCGGGCTGGTCGCCCCGGCGAAGACGCCCAGGCCGGTCGTCGAGCAGATCGGCGCGGCGGTACGCCGCGTGGTGGCGTTGCCGGAAGTGGCCCAGCAATGGGCCGCGATGGGCGGCGAGCCGATGCCGGCGATGTCGCCCGCGGAGATGGATCGCTACCTCGCGGCGCAACTGTCGACCGTGGCGAAGCTGGCCGCTGCGGCAGGGATCCGGCCGGAGTAGCATCGCGATCGACGGCAGGCGCCGGGCGGGCCCGCGGCTTCAGGCATGGAGGTTCAGCAGATGCGGTTGAAGGTGTTTCCCTGGCTCGGCCGGGCGTTCGTATCCCTGTCCTGCGAAGGCAGCGGCGCGGGCAGCGTCGAGGACGAGACGCGCGCGGTGTTCGATCGCTTCACGCAGGCACTGTCGCCGTTCGGCTTCGGCCTGGAACAGGTCGTGCGCACCCGGATGTTCACGCGCGACATGGATACCTGGGTGGCGGCCAACCTGGCCCGCCGCCGGGTGCTGGACGGGCCCGCGCGGTCGGTGAGCTCGAGCCATGTCTGGCCCGGCCGCCTCGACGACCGGGCGCGCGTGTCCATCGACCTGCTCGCGCTCGTGCCCGTGCCAGGCGACGGACCGAAGGTGATGAAGGAATACGACCCGCCGACCGTGGTGCTGCGTCGCCTGACGCAGGGCGGGATCCTGTTCCTGTCCGGCGTGACCGACATGACCCACGCGACCCTGGACGAGCAGTTCCCGGTGATCATCCAGCGCATCACCGACACGCTGGCCGATGGCGGAGCGGGCTGGAAGGACGTGGCCAAGGCCTCGTTCCTGCTGCACCATGAAGAGTCGCTGCCGGCGCTGCAGGCGCGGTTCGCCGCCGCGATCGACGCAGCGATCCCGCAGCTCGACTACACCTTCGTCGGCAGCCGGCAGGGCAAGCGGCTCGAGATCGAGGTCACCGCACGGCTGCCGTGAGTCGGCACAGGGATCGCGTCAGCTGATCGAGTCAGCTGATCGAGTCAGCTGATCAAGTCAGCGCATCCCGTTCGCGATCTTGTAGCGGCGTACCAGTTCATGCCCGGCCTCGACCGGCAGCGGCTCCAGCGGGCCTCGACCGTGCGGGCAGCGCAGGTCCTCGACCGCGCCGTACAGCCGGCACATCAGCGGCCGCCGGTCATGGATGCCGCAGTGTCCCGCGAGCGAGAACACGCAGGCTTGGTCGTCACGCTCCGCCGGCGGTCCGGACAGCCCGGCCTGCTTCAGCTCGTGGGCGCTCCACGGCACCGGGCCGCAGCAGTCGGTGCAACCCTCGATGCATTCGAAGGACGGGATCGCCGCGTACAGCTGCGCATGCAGCCGTGCCGCGGCGGTAGCGGTCGATGCGGCCGAGGCGGCCTTCTTCGGCTTCTTCATCGCCGAAGCAGGCCGCCCGTCGGATGCCGGCCGGTCAGTCCGGCCATCCCTCGAGCAGGTCGACCGGATCGCCGTAGCGGCGCGCAGCCTCGATCACCTGCGGCTGGCGCAGCGCGGTGAGCAGGCCGTCCTGCACCAGCACGTTCGATCCGGCGACCACCGTCGAGTCGAGGCAGACCAGGTCCATGTGGATCGGCGGCTCTTCCCAGTTCGGCATCGCCCGCTGGATGTAGGCGCACGGCTTCTCGAGTTCGATCCCGAAGTGCAGCGCGCCCGGCGAATTGGACCCTGCGGGATAGATGCCCTGCCGCGGCGCCTTCGGGTTGAAGCCGCAGCCGAGCTCGACCAGCACGCCACCGACCAGCATGTCGCGCAGGATCGCCGCCTCTTCCGAGCGGCCGCGCACCTCGACGATCCGGTCGTTCTCGAACACAACGCCGATCTTTTCGCTGAACGGTTTCGGGAAGCCGACCGCGCTCTGCGGGTAGACGATGCCGTTGACGTCGTTGCGGGTGGCGCCCCGGTCCATCTTCTTGCCCAGCGTGGTGCGGTCGTAGACGTTCGGCCCGTGCGTCGGCACCCAGTGCACATAGGCACCGGCTTCCTCGGCGGTGGTCTGGCCACGCCAGCGGTTCGAGCTCAGCATGTTCTCGCGCATCTCGGGCGTGAAGTTCGCCGTCCAGTCGGTGCCGCGCGGGTCGGTGATGTTCAGCGCGAACGATTCGCCCTTCGGATACAGGTCGCGCGTGGCGCGCGTGATCTCGCCGACCAGTTCCGCCGGGAAGCGCGCCTGCGGCGTCTTCAGCACGTCGATGTTGCGGAAGTAGGTCATCTTGACCGTGCGCTGCCCGGTGTCCTTGCGCACCTTCAGGCAGTATGGGTCGCCGATCGACGCGAACCAGGTCGACACCACCAGCGTCGCCTTCTCGTAGACCGGCTTCAGCTCTTCCGGGAACACGCCGGTGTTCCAGTTGCTGCTCATGTACATCTCGG
>JAJTHE010000127.1 GCA_021298815.1 Betaproteobacteria bacterium
CGGTGCCGGTGCTCGACCGTGCGGTGCTCACCGTGTGCATGATCGAGACGCGCGAGGGGCTCGAGAACGTCGAGGCGATCGCCGCGGTGGACGGCTTCGACGTGCTGCACGTCGGCTCGAACGACCTGCTCGCCGCCATGGGACTGCCCGGCCAGTTCGGCTGCCCGCAGCACCTGGCCGCGCTCGATCGGGTGATCGCCGCCGCCAAGGCGAACGGCAAGATCGCCGGGGTCGGTGGCGACCGCAACCTCGCGCGCCAGGTCGAGTTCATCAAGAAGGGCATGCGATTCGTCACCACCAACAGCGAGATCGCGTTCATGCTCGCCGAGGGCACCCGCGTCACCACCGAGCTGCGCAAGGCGCTCGGCTGAGGCGCAGGCTCAGAAGCCGAACAGCGCCTTCGGGTTGTCGACGAGGATGCGGTGCCGGGTCGCCTCGTCCGGTGCCCAGCGCAGCAGCAGGTTGAACAGCTGGTTGCTGCCGACCTTGTCGGCGAAGGACAGGTGCGGATAGTCGCTGCCCCAGATGATCCGGTCGGGGGCGGCGGCGATCAGCGCCTGGGCGATCGGGTCGGCGTCGGTGAAGCCGGGCACCTCGGACATCCGGTAGACGCCGGTCAGCTTGACCCAGCAGCGGCCCGGTCCGTTGCGCAGCAGGTCGAGGAACGCCTTGAAGCCTTCCTGTCCCGGGCCGTCCTTGCCGAGGAACAGCCCCATGTGCGCGACCGTGTGCTGGCAGCGCAGCCGGCGCAGCGTGGGCAGCAGTTCGTGGGTGCACCAGCCCGGGGTGAGGAAGTCGATCTGCCAGCCGCGGTCGGCCAGCTTCGCGTCGAGCTGTTCGATGCGCGGCAGCAGCGTCTGCGTGAAGCCTGCCTCGAACGGCTTGATCGGGCGCACGTTGAGCCGCACCCCGCGCACGCCCAGCGCATGCAGGCGGTCCAGCTCGGCGTCGGACACCGTCTCGTCGACATCGACGATGCCGCGGCAGGGCAGCTTCATCTGCGCCATCGCATCGAGCATGCAGGTGTTGTCGCGACCGTAGGCACTGGGCTGCACGAACACGAAGCGCTCGAAGCCGTTGGCCGTGGCATGCGCGAGAAAGTCCTCGAGGGGGGCGAGCGGCGGTGCATAGCGAAGGTCCTCGCCATACGGATAGCGCCCGGCCGGGCCGAATACATGGAAGTGGGCGTCGCAGGCACCGGCCGGCGCACGGAACCGGGCAGGCTCGTCTTGGTAAAGGGTCATGACTTCCTCGGTCTACGGTGGGGAGCCCGCGCGGCGCGCAGGCGGTGGACAAGTCGGTGGGCGGATGTACGGAGGGGCGGGCCGCCGCCGCGCGGGCGCCGGAGGCGCCCCGTGCGGTCAGGCGCCCGGCGGCGGCGGCCTGCGCGTGATGGAATGCGCGGCGCCACGCCCGAGTTCCGCTGGCACCGGGCGCCAGGCCAGCGCGCGTACCTCCCCGAACTCGTGTGCAAGGCGCTGCCAGTGCTCGCCGCCGTCGACGCTGCGAAACAGCTGGCCGAGGTTGGTGCACAGGAACCTCAGCGGCTGCGCCGGATCGGCGGCGATGCACCAGGGCGTGCTGTTGAGCACGCCCGGCAGCTCGACCACCTGCCAGTCGAGCCCGCCGTTTCGGCTGCGCCACAGCCGGCCGGTGCTGCCGGGCGGGCCGTTGCCGTTGGTGAGCCACAGCATGCGCAGGTCGGCCGGGTCGGCGGCGATCGCGCGGGTGTACTGCCAGGGCGAATCGAGCGGACGCAGCGTCCAGGACTCGCCGTTGTCGCGGCTCAGGTGCAGCCCGTAGTTGGTGGTGGCGAGCAGCAGCTTGCCGCCGGCATCGTCGCGCGACACGGCGATGCCGTGCACGTCGGACGATACCAGCCCGTTCTCGAGCTGCGTCCAGGTCTCGCCCCGGTCGGTGCTGCGGAAGATGCCGCCGATCTCGACGCCGGCCCAGACCGTATCCGCATCCACCGGGTCGAACAGGATCTGCGTGACCCGGGTCGGGCCCATCACGATCTCGGAGAACGGGCGGATCCCGGGTGCGGGCAGCGCGCGCCAGCTGCCGCCGGCGTCCTCCGACAGCCAGAAGCCTGCCGGACGGGTGCCGCAGATCATCCGCGACGGATCGCGCGGGTCGATCGCGACCGACCAGATGTCCTGCATCGGCGACGGCACCGGCGACCAGCGGCGGGTGGTCTCGTCGAACCTGAACAGCCCATGGTCGGTACCGGCGTGCAGGAATCGCGGCGTGTCGGGATGGAACGCGAAGCTCCACACCCGCGCCTCGAGGTACATGCCCGAGTGGCTGTTCGGATGGACCCAGGTCTCGCCGAGGTCGTCGGAAAACCAGGCCGAGTGCCCGGCGGTACCGACATAGACCTGCACGCCTTCGCGTGCGGCCAGACCCGGCTCAGGCGGCGACATCGGCCCGGGCATGCATGCGCTGCACGACCTGCCACGCGGTGGCATGGATCGAGGACGAGACCGGGATGCCGAACCGCGACCGCAGCCCGTCGAGGATCGACTGCGTGGGCAGTTGCGAACAGCCGATGAACAGCGCGTCGCAGCCATCGCCCTGCCGTTCCATCAGCTCGATGGCGCGCGCCTCGACCTGTGCGGCAGTGATCCGGCCGAGCTCGGCGACACCGGCGGCCTTGAAGCTCGACAGGCAGTGCACGTCGATCGAGGCCGCGCCGAGGAAGCGCACCAGGTCGTCGTTGACGCTGTCACTGTACGGCGTCACCAGGGCGATGCGGCGGGCGCCGTGCGCGCGCAGCCACGCGATCATCGAGCCGGCGGTGGTGACGGCCGGCACGGCCGAGGCCACTTCGAGCCGGCTGGCGATCGCGGCATCGCGTGCCGGACCGGCGAGGATGCCGGCTGCGGTGCAACCGTAGACGGTCACGTCGACCGCGCCAACGAACGCCTCGGCCAGGCGCATCGCCTGGTCGACATACGGGTCGAGGTCGGGCAGGGTCAGCAGGCCGGGCGCCCGCGAGATTCCCACTCGCCGGCAGGTCGACGCGTCCGGCAGCCACGCCGGAAGCTCCGCATGCATGGTGGTGTTGTTTTCCGGCACCAGCAGGCCGACGCGAAAGGGCGGCAGGTGCATGTGCGGACCTCCTGGACGTGCAATCGGTGTTGGACGAGGTGTCGGACGAGTTGCCGGACAAGCGGCGAAACGCCGGATCGAGTATGGCACAATGAGACCGCCCGTTCGGGGCGTTGTGCGCCGCCGCACGCTGACGTTGACAACGGGGTCCGTGCCGGGCCAGAATCAAGGGCTTTGTGGAACCGGCGTAAGCAAGGGCCTCGGGCCCGGGCACGAACCTCCAGACGCACGGTCGACCGGCAACCAGATGTACAGGGATGATGTCTGCTCCATCCGGTTTCGTGGCGATCATCGTTCTGCAGGCAACGCTGGTTGTTGTTGCCGCCATCGCAATGGGTCTGTTTCTCGGTGCCTCCGCAGGCTGGTCGACGCTGGCGGGTGGTGCGGCATGCTGGGTCCCGAGCGCGCTGTTTGCCTGGCGGCTGTCGCTGGCGCTGCGGTTCAGGCCCGACCAGGTGGCTGCCATTTTCTTCATCGGCGAGTTTGCAAAGATGCTGTTCACCGTGCTGATCCTGTTCGCGATGGCACGGGTGGTCGTCACGATCCACTGGCCGGGCGTGGTGCTCGGGGTGGTCGTCGCGGTGAAGGCGAACTGGCTGGCGCTGCTCCTGCGCCGCTGAACCTGCCGCGGCAGCGAGCCGCGACCCGCGACCCGCAGTCCGACCTTGCAGCACCCGGCACGAACACAGATACACGTACACCCCGCTCACACGCTCCCGCGAAATCTTCCGCGCAGTCCCCGATCCTAAAAGACAGACCTGATCCATGTCCGCCGCCGATCACCACTACGCGCCCAACGCGACCGAATACATCGTCCACCACCTGGCGCACTGGCAGACCGAGAAGCAGAAGTCGATCGTCGATTTCTCGATCATCAACATCGACACCCTGTTCTTCTCGCTGCTCTGCCTCGGGTTGACGCTGTGGCTGCTGCGCTCGGCCGCGAAGCGCGCGACCAGCGGCGTGCCGACGAAGTTCCAGGCGGCCATCGAGATCCTGGTCGAGATGGTCGAAGACCAGAGCAAGTCGATCGTGCACGGCAACCGCGCGTTCATCGCGCCGCTCGCCCTCACCGTGTTCGTCTGGATCGTCATGATGAACGCCATCGACCTGATCCCGGTCGACCTGCTGCCGAAGATCGCCGCGCTGCTGGGCTACTACGGCGCCGGCCTCAACGCCCATGACGTCTACCTGCGCCCGCTGCCCACCGCCGACCTGAACGGCACGCTCGGCATGTCGCTCGGCGTGCTGCTGCTGATGCTGTACTACGGGGTCAAGATCAAGGGCCTCGGCGGCTTCATCCATGAACTCTTCTGCGCGCCGTTCGGGTCCAACCCGCTGCTCTGGCCCGCGAACTTCCTGCTCAACCTGATCGAGTACCTGGCCAAGATGGTCTCGCTCGGCATGCGGCTGTTCGGCAACATGTACGCCGGCGAACTGCTGTTCTTCCTGATCGCGCTGATGGGCGGCTATGCGGCCATGAACGCCACCGGCATCATGCTTGCCGCCGCACACGTGCTTGCCGGAACGGCCTGGCTGCTGTTCCACATCCTGATCGTGCTGCTGCAGGCCTTCATCTTCATGATGCTGACCCTGGTCTACATCGGCCAGGCGCACGAAGGCCACTGACCGACGGTCGTGGCCGCAGTGGTGCCGTACGGCCCGGCGCTGACCGGACGCGACGATCCCTCCCTTGCATCTGCTGGTCCCGGTTCAATTCGTATCCCTTCCCTTCCGTTTCCACTCACCTGATCCATTCGCGTTTTTTCCACAGGAGTAGTTGTGATGACTGACGTAGCCTTCGTAGCCCTCGCCTGCGGTTTGATCATCGGCCTCGGTGCCATCGGTGCCTGTATCGGCATCGGCGTCATGGGCGGCAAGTACATCGAAGCCGCAGCACGCCAGCCCGAGCTGATGAACACCCTGCAGACCAAGATGTTCCTGCTGGCCGGCCTGATCGACGCGGCGTTCCTGATCGGCGTCGGTATCGCGATGATGTTCGCGTTCGCCAACCCGTTCGCCGGCTGAGTTCGTCCCGCCGGCGCCTGCAGCGCCCGTCGACGCCAACCCGGTGCCGCTGGCTGAACACTCGGCCGCGCGCGGCGGGTGGCGCAGCCGGGCCGGTTTCGCGGCAGGCAGCATCCACCAGCGTTCGCGCACAGCCGTCCGCCAGGGCAACCGGGCAGGGGCTGCACGGATCGATCGAGGTTCGACATGAGTATCAACGCTACGCTGTTCATACAGCTGATCGTCTTCTTCATCGGTGCGATGATCACCATGAAGTTCATCTGGCCGCCGCTGATCGGCGCGCTGGAAGAGCGCCAGAAGAAGATTGCCGACGGCCTGGCCGCCGGCGAGCGCGGCAAGCAGGACCTGCTCGCCGCCGAGAAGCGCGCGCAGGAAGCCGACCGCGCCGCCCGCGACCGCGCCCAGGAGATCCTCGCGCAGAGCGAGAAGCGCGCCGCCGCCGTGATCGAGGAAGCCAAGGTCGCGGCGAAGGCCGAAGCCGACCGAATCTCGGCCGCCGCGAAGGCGGAAGTCGAGCAGGAAGTGCAGCGTGCCCGCCAGGCCCTGCGCGAGCAGGTCGCCGCCCTCGCGGTGGCCGGCGCCGAGCGCATCCTGAAGCGTGAAGTCGACGCCAAGGCGCACGCCGCGATGCTGGCCGACCTGAAACAGGAACTCTGAGCACAACGATGGCCGAGATCTCCACCGTCGCCCGTCCGTACGCCGAAGCCGCGTTCAAGCTGGCCCAGGAATCGGGTTCCGTCCCGGCCTGGTCCGACCTGGTCGGCAGCCTGGGTTCGATCGCCGCCGATCCGCAGGTCGCCAGCCGCCTGGGCGACCCCGGCTTGCAGCCGGCGAAGCTCGCCGAGTTCTTCGGCTCCCTCGTGCCGGGTGGCCTCACCGCCGAGGCGAAGAACTTCGTGCTGATGCTGGCCGAGAACGGCCGCGTCGAGCTGCTGCCCGAGATCGCGGCGCAGTTCCATGCGCTGCGCAACGCCGCCGAAGGCCGTGCCGACCTCGTGATCGAGTCGGCCTTCGCGCTCGAAGGCGCCGAACTGGCCGGGCTGGTCGCCAGCCTCGAGAAGAAGTTCGCTCGCAAACTCAACTACAGCGTGGTGATCGTCCCCGAACTGATCGGTGGGGTACGCGTCACCGTCGGCGACGAAGTGCTGGACGCTTCGGTGCGCGGCCGTCTCGCGCAGATGGCCACCGCCCTTCAATCCTAGGAGCACTGTGATGCAATTGAACCCGTCCGAGATCAGCGAGCTGATCAAGAGCCGAATCCAGAA
>JAJTHE010000077.1 GCA_021298815.1 Betaproteobacteria bacterium
AGGTGCCGGGGCGGCGGCCGGCGCCGGCGCAGGAGCCGCGGGCGCACCCTCTGCCGGTTTCGCCGCGTCGGCGGGGGCCGGTGCTGCGGCCGGCGCAGGCGCGGCCGGCGCCGCGCCGCCGATCGTCTCGAGCGCCGACCAGGCATCGCCCTTGACCACGAACATCGTGACGCCACCGGCCTTGATGTCGCCCTTCTCGTCGAAGGAGATGTTGCCGGTGACGCCCTGGCGGTCGATCTTCGCCAGCGCTTCCAGGATCTTCGCCGGCGCGGTGCTGTTGGCCGCCTTCATCGCGTCGATGATGGTCCAGGTGGCATCGTAGGCGAACGGCGCGTAGATCTGGATCTCGCCGAACTTCGCCTTGAACCTGGCGGCGAACTGCTCGCCGCCAGGCATCTTCTCGAGCGGCAGGCCCGGCGAGGAGGCGATCACGCCCTGCGCCGCTGCGCCGGCCAGCTTGATGAACTGGGCGCTCTGTGCGCCGTCGCCGCCCAGCAGCTGCGCGCCCAGCTTGAGGGTGCGCACCTGCTCGGCCATCGGCCCGAACTGCGCATCCATCCCGCCGAAGAAAACGAGGTCGGGCTTCTTGCCGCGCAGCGTGGTCAGGATCGCCCGGAAGTCGGTCGCCTTGTCGTTCGTGTATTCGCGCCCGACGATGTTGCCGCCGGCCGCCTTGGCGGCCTTCTCGAACTCGTCCGCGAGGCCCTGTCCGTAGGCCGTGCGATCGTCGATGATCGCGATGCGCTTTCCGGCGAGCTGTTTCACGGCGTACTCGCCGAGCGCCTTGCCCTGCTGCAGGTCGTTGGCGATCACCCGGTAGGTGGTCTTGAAGCCCTGGGCCGTGTAGGCGACCGCGGTGGCCGACGGCGAGACCTGCGGGATACCGGCATCGCTGTAGATGCGCGACGCCGGGATGCTCGCCCCCGAGTTCATGTGGC
Source organism: Betaproteobacteria bacterium (assembly GCA_021298815.1). Taxonomy (GTDB): domain Bacteria; phylum Pseudomonadota; class Gammaproteobacteria; order Burkholderiales; family CAIKXV01; genus CAIKXV01. Next base: position 939 of record JAJTHE010000077.1, read on the forward strand.
CGACCACGGCCACCACCTTCCTGTCGACGAAGGACTGGGCGACGACCGTTGCCTTGGTGCCCGACGCTTCATCGTCCTCCGAAACCAGTTCGAACTTCACCCGGGCGCCGCCGATCAGGATGTTCGCGGCATTCGCCTCCTCGATCGCGAGCCGTGCGCCGTTCTCGACGTCCTTGCCCAGGTGCGCCTGCGGACCGGTCAGCGGGGCGGACACGCCGATCAGCACCGTGACTTCCGCCGGGGGTTTCGGGGCTTCGGCCACCGGTTTCGGCGGCTCTTCCTTGCTGCAGCCGGCAGCGATCAAAACGGCGGTGGCGACCAGTGCGATCGAACGCGTCGCACGATGGAACAGGTTGGCCATCTGGTTCTCCTGGGGGGACGGGGTAGGACAGGCGATGCGGCAGGACGGGAACGGCAGGGCGTGACCCCGGGGGGCGACTGCGCGCGATTATCGCCCTGCGGCACCGGCCGGAGAAGGGGGAGGGGCGGCCAGCGCGCCGCCTGCCCAACGAAAAAGCCGGCCAATGGCCGGCTTCCGGTCAACCCGAAGGTCGGACTGCGTCTACTTGTAGGTGAGGATGTAGCGCACCATCGAACGGATGTCGGCTTCCGGGATGTGCTTGTGGGGAGGCATCGCGATCGGGCCCCAGACGCCGCCACCGCCGTTCAGCACGTGGGCGACCAGCTTGTCTTCCGCGCCCTTCACGTTGCGGTACTTGTTCGCGACGTCGAGGTGTGCCGGACCGACGAGCTTCTTGTCCACGGCGTGGCAGGCAAGGCAACCGCTCTTGGCGAGGAGTTCCTTCCCGGCGGCGGGATTTGCGGGCGCGGCCTTGGCCTGCGCAAGGGCGCCGGATACCACGCCGGCGGACAGCATCGCGGCAAGCGCGATCGAACCAACCCACTTCTTCATTTGACTCCTCCGGAATGAATCATGCGGAAGTATATCCGACGCCGCGTTGTCGGCGGCATTGCCGGCAGCGTGCCCAGACAGTAACGCCGGGTGGCCGGGCGGGTTGACCGCCCCGGCGGTGGCAGGCCCCCGGGGCCGATGCTGCACCACGACTGCGACCCTGCCTGCATTCACAGTTCGCTGAGCATCCGCTCGTAGATGAACAGCTGCAGCGCATTGCGCTGCGGACGGTCCAGGTCCGAGAACTCCAGGCCGCAGGCGCGGTACCGGCTGGACGAGTCGTCAGCCTCGCGCGCGTTGCGGATCGTGCCCGGCATTTCGAAGGTGACCGGTTCGCCGCTGACCTGAAGCCGGAACGCCACCTCCACCGCAGTGCCGACCACGGCCAGCTCGCGCGGCACGTGCACCAGCGTGCCGGCGATGCTCAGGTCCTTCATGTTGCAGGCGACCCGGGCGCGCTGCCCGGCGCGCCCCACCGAGGCCACGGCATTGAGCTGGATCCGGTGTGCCTTGCGGATCGAGGCGCAGCGCACCTGGTTCGGGAAGGTCAGGTGCAGGTAGGGGAAGGGTGCGAGCTGCGACTTGAGCACCGAGGTGTCGAAGCTGTACGCATACTTGCCGCGCAGGGCCTTGACCGTCAGTGGCTGACCGTCCTTCAGGTAGATCATCGCGCCGTTGACCACCGGGTGGCTGACCAGCACGCTGCGCCTGTCCGCCGCGCCGATCAGGCGCACCGGATAGCGGTCCGCCGTGCCGTCGTCGAAGCGCAGCTGCAGCGGATCGCCCATGCGCAGCGTGGTCTCGAGGAAGCCGACCACCGTATCCTCGGGCATTTCGGGGGCCGCCTTGGTCACCGGCAGGTTTTCGGCCGCCAGGCCGCGCCGCTCGTTCGCCTCGTTCGCGGCGAGCTGAGAGGCCAGCACCGACGGCCGGTAGAGCAGGCCCTTGCCCTGCGGCTTGGAGTCGTCGCTGAACATGCCCTGCTCGCGCAGCGACTGCAGCACGAAGTCCGACTCGATCACGCAGCCGTGGCCGAGCAGCAGCACCCGGTCCTTGTCGTAGACCGAGTAGGGGATCGGTTTCCCGATCTGGAGGTCGTCCTTGCGAAGCGGTTGCAGCGGCATCCGGGCCATTCCGAAACTAGGGCGGTGTCCGCACTAACGGCGGACTGGCGTTGGAACTTTAACCTTGTGTCGCCCTCCGGACGTCCGCTGTCAGTTGTCGAAGCTGTCGGTCACCGCGCCCTTGCTCGCCGTCGAGACCAGGCGGGTGAACTTGCCCATCAGGCCGCGGTTGAAGCGCAGCGGCGGCGGCCTCCAGGCCGCCTTGCGCCGGGCGATCTCGGCGTCGTCGACGTTGAGCTGGATCAGCAGCTTGTCCGCGTCGATGGTGATCGAGTCGCCTTCCTGCACGAAGGCGATCGGGCCGCCGACCTGCGCCTCGGGCGAGATATGGCCGACCACCATGCCCCAGGTGCCGCCGGAGAACCGACCGTCGGTGATCAGGCCAACAGAATCGCCGAGTTCCTGGCCGATCAGGGCGGCGGTCGGCGCCAGCATCTCCTGCATGCCGGGGCCGCCCTTCGGGCCCTCGTAGCGGATCACCACCACGTCGCCGGCGACGATCTTCCGCGCCATGATCGCTTCCATCACCTGGTTCTCGGAGTCGAACACCCGTGCCGGCCCGGTGATGTGGCGCTGCTTCAGGCCGGTGACCTTCGCCACGCAGCCCTCGGGCGACAGGTTACCCTTCAGGATGGCGAGGTGGCCCTCGGCGTACATGGGGTTGTCCCAGGCGCGGATCACGTCCTGGTCGTCGCGCCGGGTGGTCGGGTGCAGCGCGAGTTCCTCGGCCATCGTGCGCCCGGTGATCGTCATGCAGTCGCCGTGCAGCAGGCCCTTGTCGAGCAGCATCTTCAGCACCACCGGCACGCCGCCGGCGCGATGGAAGTCGGCTGCGACGTACCTGCCGGACGGCTTCAGGTCGCACAGCACCGGCACCCGGCGGCGCACCCGCTCGAAATCGTCGATGGTCCACTCGACCTCGGCGGCCGACGCGATGGCCAGGAAGTGCAGCACGGCATTGGTCGAGCCGCCGGTGGCCATGATCAGCGACACGGCGTTCTCGATCGACTTGCGGGTGATGATGTCGCGCGGGCGCAGGTTCTTCCCGATCGCCTGCACCAGCACCTCGGCGGACAGGGCGGCCGAATCGGCCTTCTCGGGGTCGGGCGAGGACATCTGCGAGGAGCCCAGCAGGCTCATGCCCATGGCCTCGAACGACGAGGACATGGTGTTCGCGGTGTACATGCCGCCGCAGGCGCCCACGCTCGGGCAGGCATTCTTCTCGATGCCGACGAAGTCTTCCTCGGACATCTTGCCGGCAGCGAACGCACCGACCGCCTCGAACGCCGACACGATGGTCAGGTCCTGGCCCTTCCAGCGGCCCGGCTTGATGGTGCCGGCGTAGACGAAGATGCCCGGCACGTTGATGCGCGCCATCGCGATCATGCAGCCGGGCATGTTCTTGTCGCAGCCGCCGAAGGTGATCACGCCGTCCATCATCTGGCCGTTCACCGAGCATTCGATCGCGTCGGCGATCACCTCGCGCGACACCAGCGAGTACTTCATGCCGTCGGTGCCCATTCCGATGCCGTCGGTGATCGTCGGCACGCCGAACATCTGCGGCATCGCACCGGACTTCTGCAGCGCCGCGATGCCGCGGTCGACCAGCGGCTGGATGCCGGCGTTGCACGGGTTCATCGTCGAATGGGTGTTGGCCACGCCGACGATCGGCTTGGTGAAATCGCCGTCGCCGAAGCCCACGGCGCGCAGCATCGCGCGGTTCGGGCTGCGGGCCACGCCCGCGGTGATCAGTTTCGAGCGCCAGTTCTCTGCCATCGGGGTACTCCTCGTTCGGTGCCGCGTCCTGTTCGCGCGGGCCCACCCCGGGGCCGCGATCATCGGCGAACGGTCGCCGGCGGACGGAAGAGCGCGGATGATAGCAGTGCGCACGCCGGGCCCGGCGTCAGCGGGCGATCCTCGGCCGCCCGGCCCGGGCGGGTGGGATACCATCCCCGCATGTTCGTGTTCCCCGATTTCGACCCGATCGCCCTGCAGATCGGACCGCTGGCGATCCGCTGGTACGGCCTCATGTACCTGCTCGCCTTCGGGCTGTTCCTGGGCCTGGGCAAGCACAAGGCGAAGGCCGAACCCCGCTGGGGCATCGCTTCCGCGCAGGTCGACGACCTGCTGTTCTACGGCGTGCTCGGCGTGGTGCTCGGCGGGCGGCTGGGCTACATCCTGTTCTACAAGCCGGGCGAATACCTGGCCGATCCGATCAGCGTGCTCTATGTCTGGCAGGGCGGCATGTCCTTCCACGGCGGGCTGTGCGGCGTGCTGGTGGCCACCTGGCTCTACGCCCGGTCGATCGGCATGCGCTGGCTGCAGCTGACCGACTTCATCGCGCCGCTGATCCCGCTGGGGCTGGCCGCGGGCCGCATGGGCAACTTCATCAACGGCGAGCTCTGGGGCCGGCCGACCGACCTGCCGTGGGGCATGGTCTTCCCGCATGTCGACCATCTCGCGCGCCACCCGTCGCAGCTGTATCAGTTCGCGCTGGAGGGCGTGGCGCTCTATGCGATCCTGGCCTGGCTATCGGCCCGGCCGCAGCCGCGCGGCCTGGTGTCCGGCGCGTTCCTCGCCGGCTACGCGCTGTTCCGCTTCCTGGCCGAGTTCGCGCGCGAGCCCGATGCCTTCCTGGGGACGCTCGGTCTCGGGCTGACGATGGGGCAGTGGCTCAGCCTGCCGATGGCGGCGATCGGCGTGGCGATGATCGTCGTGTCGCTGCGCCGCCCGGTCGAGCCGCCTGCGCCGGCTGCGCCGTAGCGCGGCCGGCACGGGGAATCACTGCAGCGAGGAACCGGCGCCCGGCTGGCCGGCGGCGGACTCCATCGCCGCCGCACGGTCGGACAGGCGGCGGAAGTTCTCCAGCGACAGCAGGTGCGAGTACAGCCGCGACAGCACGCCCTTGCGCGCGAGGTCCTGCAGCGTCGCCGGGTCGAGCGCATTCAGCTTGTTCTCGTCCACGCGGTGCATGCCGGTGAGCTGCAGGGTGGCGCCGGTGGTCAGCGAGGCCTGCATGTTGAACTGCTCGAGCAGGCCGAGGTCGGCGACCAGCTTGCACAGCTCCTCGCTGCGCACCAGGTCGGTCTCGTACTCCTGCAGCAGCTTCTCGAGCGCCTGCCATTCCGCGGTCTGATTGCCCGCCTGGTCGAACAGCGCGTCGCCCTCGGGCACCACGGCGTTCTTCACCACGCAGACCACCCGCTCGTCGCGCTGGGTGTTGTCCACCGTGACCTTGGCCATGCAGAACGGGAAGCGGCGCACGTAGGCGGGCACGTAGACCGAGCGGTCCCAGCCCAGCGGCGAGACGAACAGGTTCTGCTTCGCCTTCAGGCCCAGGATGGCCATGGTCATGAAGCTCGCGCCGTTGTCGGCGGACACGAAGACGATCGGGTAGTCGCGTTGCGCGACCGGGATCTCGGTGTACGACACCGGGATCACGTGCAGGTCGCGGCAGAACGCCGGCGTGTCGCCCGGTTTCGGCAACACCACGCGGTCGGTCTTCTTGAGGGTGTCGATCTCGGGATAGGCGAAAGGCGGGGTGATCTGCATGGGAAAGTGGGGTTCCTCGGTCGGGCGGATGGCCCAGGGAGATAAAGTATACGGACTGGCCGTGAAGATACGGGTTCACGGTGTCACGAGTTTCAGGCATAATTTGTCACGTTGGAACCGGGGAGGCCGGCTTTTCGAGGCTTCCGGAACCCGTTTCGGCCCGTGGGGACGTAGCTCAGCTGGGAGAGCGTCGCGTTCGCAATGCGAAGGTCGGGAGTTCGATCCTCCTCGTCTCCACCACCATGGTTTTCGCGGGCATGCAGCAGTCGACGGCTCCGGCACATCCGGGGCGATGCCGCATGGACGCTCCCTCACCGACGGCCTTCTGGACGCGCTTCTGGACGCCCTGGACGAACTGGAATCGGAAGCGATCGAGATCCTGCGCGAGGTGGCCGCGGCCTGCGCCCGGCCGGTCATGCTCTACTCGATCGGCAAGGACTCGTCCGTGCTCCTGCACCTTGCACGGAAGGCGTTCCACCCGCGGTCGATCCCGTTCCCGCTGCTGCACGTGGACACTGGCTGGAAGTTCCGCGAGATGCTCGCCTTCCGCGACCGCGTCGCGCGCGAACTCGGGCTGGAACTGCTCGTGCACACGAACGAGGCGGGGCGCGCGGCGGGCATCAACCCGTTCGACCATCCCGACTACACCGACGTGATGAAGACGCAGACCCTGCGCGACGCGCTCGACCGGCACGGGTTCCGCGCGGCGATCGGCGGGGCGCGGCGCGACGAAGAGGCGTCCCGTTCGAAGGAGCGCATCTACTCGGTGCGGGCGCCCGGGCATCGCTGGGACCCGCGCACGCAGCGGGCCGAATTCTGGAACCTGTGCAATCCCGTGCTGATGCCCGGGCAGACCCTGCGCGTGTTCCCGCTGTCGAACTGGACCGAGGCCGACGTCTGGCGCTACGTGCTGCGCGAAGGCATCGAGGTGGTGCCGCTGTACTTCGCGCGCATGCGTCCGGTGGTCGAGCGCGACGGCACGCTGATCGTCGTCGACGACGACCGGATGCGCCTGCGCGCGGGCGAGCAGCCGGTGGCGCGCAAGGTGCGCTTCCGCACGCTCGGCTGCTATCCGCTGACCGGCGCGGTGGAGAGCGACGCGCAGGACCTGCCCGCCGTGGTGGCGGAGGTGCTGGCCGCGCGGTATTCCGAGCGTGCCGGGCGCCTGATCGACCAGGACGGCGCCGGCGCGATGGAACGCAAGAAGCGGGACGGCTACTTCTGATGGCGGCGGCGAGCGATTCCCTCCTGCGGGTGGTGGCCTGCGGCAGCGTGGACGACGGCAAGTCGACGCTGATCGGGCGCCTGCTGTGGGATTCACGCTGCGTGATGGAAGACCATGCACTCGCCCTGGCGCGCGCATCCGCGGAACATGGCACGCGTGAAGGGCTGACGGACTTCGCCTTGCTGCTGGACGGGCTCCTGGCCGAGCGCGAACAGGGGATAACGATCGATGCCGCGTACCGCGGCTTCGAGACGCCCCGCCGCCGCTTCATCCTCGCCGATGCGCCCGGGCACCTGCAGTACACCCGCAACATGGCCACCGCCGCGTCGTCCGCGCGGCTGGCGATCCTGCTGGTCGACGCACGCAAGGGCCTGCTGGAGCAGACGTTCCGGCATGCCCGGATCCTCGCGCTGATGGGCGTGCGCCGGGTCGTGGTGGCGGTGAACAAGATGGACCTCGCCGGCTGGCAGGAGCCGGTGTTCGCGTCGATCGCCACCGCGTTCGGCACCTTCGCCGCCGACAACGGGTTCCTCGAGGCGCACTGCGTGCCGGTATGCGCCCCGGACGGGGACAACATCGTGCACCGGTCGGCACGTGCGCCCTGGCACGCCGGGCCGACCCTGGTCGAGTGGCTCGAGACCGTCGCGCTCGACGACCCGTCGGCGTCCGCGTTTCGCATGCCGGTGCAGTGGGTGAACCGTCCCGGTGAGCACTTCCGTGGCTGGTCGGGGCGCATCGCCGCGGGCAGCGTGCGGCCCGGCGACGAAGTGGTCGCGCTGCCGGGTGGGGCGCATGCACGGGTGGCCTCCATCTCGACCTTCGACGGCGACCTTCCCGTGGCGGTGGCCGGCCAGTCGGTGACCCTCGTCTTTTCCGAACCGCTCGATGCGGGCCGCGGCGACGTGATCGCCGCGGCGGCTGCGCCCCCGCCGGTGGCGGCCGCACTCGAGGCCGACCTGCTCTGGCTGGGGCGCGAGCCCCTGCTGCCCGGCCGGTCGGTCGAGGTGCGCATCCATGCATGCAGCGCCGGCGCGATCGTCTCGGCCATCCATTGCCGCACCGACCTCGGCACCGGCGCCGCCTGCGAGGCCGGACGGCTCGCGACGAACGAGGCGGGGGTGGTCGAGCTGGCGCTGGACCGTCCGGTGGCGTTCGAGCCCTACGGCGACAGCCGTCCGCTGGGCGGGTTGATCCTGGTCGACCGTGCCACCGGCGACACCGTGGCCGCTGGCATGGTGCGCGTCGCGCTGCGGCGGGCCGCCCATGTGCGCTGGCAGCCGTATGCGGTGGACCGGGCGGCGCGCGAGCGGGCGATGGGACAGCGCGCCCGCTGCATCTGGTTCACCGGCCTGCCGGGCAGCGGCAAGTCGACCATCGCCAACCTGCTCGAGCAGGCCTTGCTCGCCTCCGGCCGGCACACGTTCGTGCTCGACGGCGACAACGTCCGCCATGGCCTCAGCCGCGACCTCGCTTTCTCCGATGCCGATCGCGCCGAGAACGTGCGCCGGGTGTCGGAGGTGGCCAGGCTGATGGTCGATGCCGGCCTGATCGTGCTGGTGTCCTTCATCTCGCCGTTCCTTGCCGACCGCGCAGCCGCCCGTGCCCGGTTCGAGCCGGGCGACTTCCTCGAGGTGTTCGTCGATGCGCCACTGGACGAGTGCATGCTGCGCGATCCCAAGGGCCTGTACGCGCGCGCGCGGCGCGGCGAGATCACCGACCTCACCGGCTTCGGCAGCCCCTACGAAGCCCCGGCGGCCCCCGACCTCCACCTGCGTACCGCGGAGGAGACCCCGGAGGCCTCGGCGCTGCGCGTGCTACGTGCGATCGGCAGCGGGCAGCGGGACGCCTGAACGCGCGACCCGGGTTCTGCCGCGCCGGCCGGGGTCAGCTGCCCGGCGTGAACTCGGCATGTGCCCGCGCGAGCGCCTCGGGGGTGCCGATGTCGCGCAGGTAATCGCGATTCTCGAAGGTGGCGATGCGGCCGAGGAAGTGCGGGATCACCTCGGTGCTGAGGTCGATCACGCTGCGTCCGGTCGAACGCAGGAACGCCAGTACCGCTGGCTCGAGCAGGTAGACGGCGCCATTGGCGAGGTTGCCCGGCG
>JAJTHE010000122.1 GCA_021298815.1 Betaproteobacteria bacterium
CCGGCACCGGGCGCCGCGGCCGGCGTACCGGCCACCGCGCCTGCCGCGGTACCGGCACCGGCGGCCGCAGGCGCGGCCACGATCGGGCCCCGTCCCGCGGGCGTGGTGCTGCTGTTCACCGGCCCGGCCGACGGCGCCACGACAGCCCCGGCGGGCGCCGCCAACGGGCCGCCTGCGATGCCGGGCGACGCAGGCGCGGACGCGGTACCCGGCGCGCCCGGGGTCGGCGATACGCCAGACGGCAGCGCAGGCGACGGGGCACCGGGCACCACCGGCGGGGCGCCGGGGACCGGCGGCGTAGCCGTCTCGAGACGCTTCAGCCGGGAGTCGAGGTCGATGTACATGTCGCGCTGCCGGCGCACGGCGGTATCGATCGCATTCGCCAGCACTTCCTGCTGGCCGCGCAGCTTGCGCATCTCGGCCTGCAGCGCCTCGACCTGGTTCAGCACCTCGAGCAGCGACTGCGCCTTCAGCGCGTTCTCGAGCTGATTGATGCGCGCCGACAGCTCGCCCGACTGCCGGGTGAGCTCGGCGATCTGCTGCTGCTGGGCCGCGATCGTCTCGCGCTGGGCCGCGATCGCCTTGCGCGATTCGGTATCGGTGAACAGCTGCGCATCGGCCGCCGGCGACAGACTGGCGGAGAGGACCGCGAGGACCAGCCAGGCCGCCGCGCGCCCGGCAGGCGCACGGCCACGAAACCCTGCGATCACTTGCCGACCGGGGGCTTGTCTTCGCCGTCGTACAGGATGTCGGCGCGGCGGTTCTCGGCGAATGCGGCTTCCGTGCTGCCGGTGGCGCGCGGACGCTCTTCGCCGAGGCTCACCGGCTCCATCTGCCGTTCGCCCACGCCGAGCACCGACATCACCTGCCGCACCGCATCCGCGCGGCGCTGCCCGAGCGCGAGGTTGTACTCGCGGCTGCCGCGTTCATCGGTGTTGCCCTGGATGGTGATGCGCAGCTTAGGGTTGTCGAGCAGGAACCGGGCATGCGCCTGGATCATCGGGCGGAACTCGTCGCGCACCACGTTGCTGTCGTACTCGAAGTAGACGCTGCGCCGCGACAGCAGGCTCTTCGGATCGGTTAGCACCGCAGGAAGTTTACCGGCCGACACCGGGTCGGTCGCGATCGGTGCGCCGCTGATCGGCGGCTGGCCCACCGGTGCCTTCGGCAGGGCATCGGCGACGGGCTTCTTCACCGCGCCCTGCTCTCCGATCGGGCGCGACTCGACCTGCACGCCGGACTGCTCGGCATCGGGGGTGGAGGAACACCCGGCCAGCGCGGCAACACACAGCGCGCCGATCCAGGCCGCGCGATGCAGCACACGCGACCGACGCGGCGCGGCGGGACGGGCGGGAGGTTCCGCCGTGGATTGCATCGACAGTTCAGTCATTGTGTTCCCTTTCACTGTGCCTTCAACAGAGGACCCCAGGCAGGTTCGCGAACATCGTTCGAGCCTGCCGACAGCCGCTGGCGCACCCGTCCGTCACTGGACACGGCAGCCAAGATACCACGCCCCCTGACCTCGGTTGCATACAGGATGATCCGGCTGTTCGGGGCGAAACTGGGCGATTCGTCGACCGCCGTGTCGGTCAGGACCTGCACCTGCCGGGTGGCGAAATCCTGGACCGCGACGTTGAATCGACCGCCGCTGCGCTGGACGAAGGTGAAGCTGCGGCCGTCGGGACTCGGGCGCGGCGAGACGTTGTAGGTGCCTTCGAAGGTCAGGCGCTCGGGGTCGCCACCGCTGACCGGGACGCGGTAAATCTGCGGGCTGCCGCCGCGGTCGGACGTGAACAGGATGAATCGGCCGTCGGGGGTGAACGCCGGCTCGGTGTCGATCGCGCTCGACTTCGTGAGGCGCTGGACGTTGGAGCCGTCGGCGTCGATCAGGTACACCTGCGACGGCCCGTCGCGCGTGAGCACCACCGCGAGCCGGTTGCCGTCCGGCGACCAGGCCGGCGCGCTGTTGCTGCCACGGAAGTTCGCCAGCACCGTGCGCGAACCGTTGGTCAGCGACTGCACGTAGATGATCGGCTTCTTGCGCTCGAACGAAACGTAGGCGAGCCGGGTGCCATCGGGCGACCATTTCGGCGAGATGATCGGTTCGCTCGACGCCAGCACGGTCTGTGCATTCGCCCCGTCCGCGTCGGCGATCTTCAGCTCGAAGCGGTTGCCCTGGCGCTCGACATAGGTGATCTTCGTGCTGAACACCCCGACGTCGCCGGTCAGGCGCTCGTAGATCGCGTCCGAGATGCGATGCGCGGTCAGCCGAAGCTGCGCCGGACTGACCATGTAGCTGAAGCCGGCGAGCTGCGACTGCTTCGCCACGTCCATCAGGCGGAAGCGGACTTCCACCCGACCGTCGGGCAGCGGGCTGGCCGATCCGATCACCACCGAGTCGGCGCCACGCGCGCTGAAGTCGGCATAGCGGAGGTCCGCCGGCTGCACCGGGATCGGCCGCACGTCCTGCGCGTCGATCATGCGGAACAGGCCGCTGCGCTGCAGGTTGGCGATGATCACCGGCGTCAGCGCCTGCGCGATCCGGTCTTCGCCGGCGAACGGCACCACCGCGATCGGCGACTGGTTCGCACCGGCGCCGGTGATCTCGATCTTGAGCTGCGCGCGCGCGGGGGTCGTACCGAGGGCCAGCATCAGCCCGGCGAGGGCCACCAGGGTGGCCAACATCCTTGAGACCGTCGATATCTGCATGAGGTGGGAGTCTAACGTGTGTGGAAGCATTGAACGGTTAGTCGCGGCTTGAGGGGTCGATCGGGGTCCGGACGGACGCGTCGATCCTCCGTCCGGCCCGCGGCCTCCCTGCAGCAGGGCCTCCACCGGCAGGCCGGTTCGCAAGGGCCATGCCCTGTCCTGAAGCGCGTGCACGGGTGCATGGCGAATCATTCCTGCGGGCGGAACTGCAGCAGCAACGTGCGGAACTGCGGGAACAGCTGCGGCTCGGGCGGGATCGGCAGCGGCTCGGCGCGCCGGATCGCACGCTCCACAGCCTCGTCGTACAAGGCGTTGCCGCTCGACCGGCGCAGCTTCACCGACAGCACGTCTCCGCCCGGGATCAGCACGACGTCGAATTCCGCGGTCGCCTTCGGCGGCACGCCCGGCGGCTCGACGATGAAGTTGCGCACCTTGGCGCGGATCTTGTCGATGTGCGAGGCCATCAGCTTCGCCTGCGCGCTGGCCGCCGCCTCGGCCGCCTTGCGCCCGAGTTCTTCCTGCTCGCGGCGGATACGGTCGGCTTCGGCCTGCTTGGCCAGCGCTTCCTTCTGGGCCTTCGCATCGGCCTGTGCCTGGGCCTGGGCCTGCGCCTTGACCTTCTCCGCCTCGCGCTTCTTCGCCTCCTCGAGCCTGCGCCGCTCGTCCTCGGCCTGCTTCGCTTTCGCGGCCTCCTTCGCCTTGAGCTCGATGTCGGCCTTCGGCGGCGCCTTCACCGGCACTTCCTTCGGCTCGGGCGGCGGCTTCGGCACCGGCCGCAGCTCCGGCTTCGGGGGAGGCTCCGGCGGAGCGGGCACCGGCTTCGCGACCGCGGCAGGCGGCGGCAGCGCCGCCCACAGTTCGGCCGACACCGGCTCGTTGCGCTGGGTCTGGATGCTGAAGCCGTAGGTGAGCGCGACCACCGCCACCACGTGCACCAGCAGCGCCAGCGCACCGGCGAGCAGCGCCTTCGGCTCCTCGCGCACCTGCTGGAACGGCTGCCTGACGGCGGCGTGGCTCACGGCATCCCTAGGGCGTGCGCGGCTTGGCGAGCAGGCCGACCCGCCTGACCTGGTTCTGCTGCAGCAGGTCCATGACCTCCAGCACCGCCTCGTAGCGCACCGCCTTGTCGGCGGCGATCACCACCGGCCGGTCGGGCGCGGTCGACTGCAGGCCCTGGATGAACTTCACCAGTTCGGCCTTCGACAGCTCGCGCTCCGGCGCGCTGCGCGCGCGGTCGCGCACCGCGAGCGTGCGGTCGGCCCGGATCGTCACCTCGATCGGCAGCGCTGGCGCGGTCAGCGACTGCCCGACCGAGGGCAGCTCGATCTGCCCCGGATTGGTCAGCGGCGCGGTCACCATGAAGATCACCAGCAGCACCAGCATCACGTCGAGGTAGGGTACGACGTTGATCTGGTTCATCATGCGGCGCGGCCGCCGCTTGCGGATCGTGCTGCTCATCGCGCTGCGCCCCCGGCGGCTGCCATCGTCAACCCTGGCGCTGCATGATGTTGGTGAACTCCTCCATGAAGCTCTCGAAGCGCACGGCGAGGCGGTCGATGTCGTGGCTGAAGCGGTTGTACGCAAGCACCGCGGGGATCGCCGCGAACAGGCCCATCGCGGTGGCGATCAGCGCCTCGGCGATGCCCGGGGCCACCAGCGAAAGCGTCGCCTGCGCCACCGTCGACAGGCCCATGAACGCATGCATGATCCCCCACACCGTGCCGAGCAGGCCGATGTACGGCGCGACCGAGCCCACCGATGCCAGGAAGGCGAGGTTCTGTTCCAGCACGTCCATCTCGCGCTGGTAGGTCGCGCTCATCGCGCGCCGCGTGCCGTCGATCGCCGCGCTGCGGTCGGCCCCCGGCGGGCGCTTGACCTTGCTGAACTCGCGGAAGCCCGCCTCGAAGATGCGCTCGAGGCTGCCGGCGCGGTGCTTGGCCGCGGCGGCGGCCTGGTACAGGCTGTTAAGGTCGCCGCCGCTCCAGAAATCCTTCTCGAAGGCCTCGGTGTCGGACTTCGCCTGGCGCAGCACGAACGCCTTTCGGAAGATATACCACCAGGACAGCAGCGACGCGAGCAGCAGCCCGAGCATCACCAGCTGCACGAACAGGCTCGCATGCGAGACGAGCCCCCATACCGACATGTCCTGTGTCACGTTCATCCTGTAGCTTCCACTCCGTTGTCCGCTGCAGCGCCGGTCGCGGCGGCGCCGCCGGCGGGAAGTGTCCATGATTCGAGCGCCTCGCGCAGCGGTTCTGGAATGCCCATCGGCCTGAAGCGCGTCGCCGACACGCACACCAGCGACAGCGAGGCACGGATCGCCACGCTGCCGTCGGCCCGTTCGACCGTCTGCAGGAACCGCGCCGACGTGCGTCCGAGATGCCCGACCGCGGCCGTGACCTGCAGTGCATCGTCCAGGCGCGCAGGCTTCAGGAACTCCATCTCGAGCCGGTGCAGCGCAAACAGCACGCCTTCCTCGGCCAGGCGGCCGATGTCGAAGCCGATCGAGCGCAGGAACTCGGTACGTGCCCGTTCGAGGAAGCTCAGGTAGGCGGCATGGAACACGACGCCGCCGGCATCGGTGTCCTGGTAGTAGACGCGTACCGGCAACCGGTGGACACGCGCTGCATCGACCACCGCCACCGGCTCAGGACGGCTCATCGAACAGGTCCGGGGTCGCGGCACGCTTCGGCTGCGGCAGCCCGAAGTGGCGATACGCGATCTGCGTGGCGATGCGCCCGCGCGGGGTCCGCTTGAGGTAGCCCTGCTGGATCAGGAACGGCTCGATCACGTCCTCGATGGTGTCGCGCTCCTCGCCGATGGCCGCGGCCAGGTTGTCGACGCCGACCGGCCCGCCCTCGAACTTCTCGATCACTGCCAGCATCAGGCTGCGGTCCATGATGTCCAGCCCGCTCGCATCGACGTCGAGCATGCGCAGCGCCGCGTCGGCGACCTCGCGCGTGACCGAACCGTCGGCGCGCACCTGCGCATAGTCGCGTACGCGGCGCAGCAGCCGGTTGGCGATTCGCGGCGTGCCGCGCGCGCGGCGCGCGATCTCGAGCGCGCCGTCGTCGACCATCGAACACTCGAGCAGCTGGGCCGAGCGGGTGACGATGCGCCGCAGTTCCTCGGCGGTGTAGAACTCGAGCCGGGCGACGATGCCGAATCGGTCGCGCAGCGGATTGGTGAGCATGCCGGCGCGTGTGGTCGCGCCGACCAGCGTGAACGGCTTGAGCTCGAGCTTCACCGATCGCGCCGCCGGCCCCTCGCCGATCATGATGTCGATCTGGTAGTCCTCGAGCGCCGGATACAGGATCTCCTCGACGATCGGCGACAGCCGGTGGATCTCGTCGATGAACAGCACGTCGTTCGGCTCGAGGTTGGTCAGCAGCGCGGCCAGGTCGCCGGGGCGCTCGAGCACCGGCCCCGAGGTCTGGCGCAGGCCGACGCCCATCTCGCGCGCGATGATGTGCGCCAGCGTGGTCTTGCCCAGGCCCGGCGGGCCGAACAGCAGCGTGTGGTCGAGCGCCTCGCCACGCGAGCGTGCGGCCTCGATGAAGATCGACAGCTGGCCGCGGATCTTCTCCTGGCCGACGTATTCGTCGAGCAGTTTCGGGCGCAGTGCACGTTCGACGACCTCTTCCTGCGAGGAAGCGGGTGCAGCGCTGATCAACCGATCGGTCTCGATCGCCATCCGGGGCTTCGTTCTATGCGAAGCGGCGATTATCGCGCCAAAGACCCCCGGCGCGTGAGCCTTGCGTGAAGGCCCGCTGCCGCCGCGCGCAGGTGCGGCGGCAGCGGGCAACCCGTCATCAGCGGGCGCTGCGCCGGCGTGCCGCGAAGCCGATCAGCGCCAGGCCGCCGGTCATCAGCAGCGCCGCGCCCGGCACCGGGATCACCGCGGTCGACGGCGTGAAGGAGGTGAAGCCCGGACTGCCGATGTCGCCCTGTCCGGCGTTGCTGCGGAACGAACCTTCGACATCGCCGACAACCGAGAACACCCAGAGCGCCGGGTTGTTCGCGCCGATCGCCGCGGCACTGCCCGGGCGGCCGCTGGTGCCCTGGGTGCGGATGGTGCCGGCAAAGGTCTGGTCGCCGTAGGTGAGGCGATCGACCAGCGTGTTGCCGTCGAAGATGTTGATCTCGTCGTTGCGGCCGAGGTTGTTGGTGACGCCGCCGAGCACCTTCACCGATGCGGACAGGCCCCATGACAGGCGGAAGTCAGCAGCGGCGCTCTCGGTGAAGACCACCGACTCGCCCGGCTGGACCAGGCCGAACCCGGCCAGCGAGAACACGCCCGGCAGGCGGGAATCGTCGTCGAAACTGTAGTTGGCGAAGTTGACGGCGGCGGCGCCCATGTTGGTCAGTTCGACGAATTCGCCGCTGGAAGCCGCTGCGCTGTACATCCACTCGGTTATGCGGATCTGCGCCGATGCAGAACCGGCGGCAAGGGTCAGTGCGACGGCGGACGCGCCCAGGGTGGTGGACAAGAACTTGCGTGTGGACATCGGGGCTCTCCGAGCGGTGGACGGGACCGCTCACGGTACGGTGCCCGTGTGACCATGCCGTGACAGGCCATGGCCCCGATGGGTCCGAAGGGACTATCGTGCCCTGCCCGCAATCATCCCTTGGACAGCACCTTCAACGCCATCCGGATGCCCTCGCCGACCGCGGTTCCGGGCGGTACCTGCTTGCAGGCGAACACCGCTTCCTTGTCGCTGTAGCCGAGCGCGAGCAACGCATTGAGCACGTCGTTCGCGTCGCTGCGTTCCGCGGGCGCACCGGCGCCCGGCACGCCGGGCAGCGCATCGCCCAGCTTGCCCTTGAGTTCCAGCAGCAGCCGCTCCGCGGTCTTCTTGCCGATGCCCGGAACGCGGGTGAGCCGTGCCGTCTCCTGCAGCACGACCGCCTCGGCCAGGCCGTCGACATCCATGCCGGAGAGCAGCGCGAGCGCGGTCTTGGCGCCGACGCCGCTGATCCGGATCAGCGCCCGGAACGCATGGCGCTCGCGCTCGGTGGCGAAACCGTAGAGCAGGTGCGCATCCTCGCGGATCGCCAGGTGGGTGCACAGCGTGACCGTGTCGCCGATGCGCGGCAGCGAATAGAAGGTGCTCATCGGCACGTCCACCTCGTAGCCGACGCCACCGACATCGAGCAGCACCTGCGGCGGATTCTTCTCGCGCAGGATCCCGGTCAGTCGTCCGATCATTCCACCGCCCCCGCGATCACGCCGCCGGCCTTCAGCAGGTCGGCCGCGGACACCAGGCGGCCGCGGCGCATGCGGAAGCCGGCGGTGGCCAGGCCCGCCATGCCCTGCCCGCCATGCGCATGGCAGATCGCGCAGGCCAGGGCATCGGCGGCGTCCGACGAGGGATCGGCCGGCAGCGACAGCAGCCGGCGCACCATCTGCTGCACCTGCGACTTGTTCGCCTGGCCGTTGCCGGCCACCGCCTGCTTCACCTGCTGCGCGGTGTACTCGGACACCGGCAGGCCATGCGCGACCGCCGCGCAGATCGCCGCGCCGCGTGCCTGCCCGAGCAGCAGGGTCGATTGCGGGTTGACGTTGACGAACACCTTCTCGATCGCCGCCTGCACCGGTGCATGGCTGACGATCATCTGCCCCAGGCAGTCGAGGATCGCCTTCAGCCGCTCCGGCAGATCGCCGGCGGGTACCCGCACGATGCCCGAGGTGACATAGGACAGCGACTGGCCGCGCACGTCGATGATGCCGAAGCCGGTGCGCCGCAGCCCGGGATCGATGCCCAGGATGCGTCGGGCCGGCAGTCTGCCCGGGGTATTCAGGGTGTTCAGGGGGCGCGAGGGGCTCACCGTGCTAGTGTAGCGCGCGCAGGCGCAGGCCCGCCCGCATTCACCAGCGCGACGCCGATCGCGGCCAGCACCAGGCCGGCGATGCCCGACGCCGCCAGTGTCTCGCCGAACACCACCCAGGCGATCAGCGCGGTCACGCCCGGGGTGAGGTAGAACAGGCTGGCCACCTTCGATGCCGCGCCGCGCCGGATCAGCAGGTTGAGCAGGGTGATCGCCCCGAGCGACAGCACCACCGCCAGCCACCCCAGCGCGAACACGAACTCGCCGGTCCAGTCGACCTGCATCGTCTCGGTGAAGAAGGCGATCGGTACCAGCAGCAGCGCCGCGGCCGCGAACTGCACCAGTGAGCCGGTGCGCAGGTCCATGCCGGACGCGAACCGCTTCTGGTAGACGGTGCCGGCGGTGATCGAGGCCAGCGCGACGAATGCGAAGCCGAGCGAGGCCGCACCGGAGCCGGTGGCGTTGGCCTTCGGGCCGAGCACCAGCACGACGCCCGCCAGGCCCAGCGCGAACCCCAGCCACTGCACCCGGCCGATGCGCTCGCCCAGCACCGGGCCGGCGATGCAGGCGGTGGCCAGCGGTTGCAGGCCGACGATCAGGGCGGCAGCACCGGCGGAGAGTCCCAGGTCGATCGCGCTGAACACGCCGCCCAGGTAGCCCGCCTGCACCAGCAACCCGGCCACGGCCAGGTGGCCGTACTCGCGCGCGGTGCGCGGCCACGGCGCGCGTGCGAGCAGGCACAGGCTGCCCAGCAGCACGCCGACCAGCGCGAAGCGCAACGCGAGGAAGGTCAGCGGTTCGGCATGCGGCATGCCGAGCTTGGCGCCTATGAAGCCGGTGCTCCAGAGCAGGACGAAGACGGCCGGGACCAGCCCGGCGGTCAATCCTCCACCAGCGCCGTGGTGTAGACCTCCTGCACGTCGTCGAGGGCTTCCAGTGCGTCGAGCAGGCGCTGCATGCGCGCACCCTCGTCGCCGGACAGCACCGTCTCCGACAGCGGCTTCATCGTCACTTCGGCGAACTCGGCCTTGAGGCCGGCGGACTCCAGCGCAGCCTTGACCGCGGTGAAATCGGCCGGCGGGCAGATCAGTTCCACGCTGCCGTCCTCGTTCGTCGCGACGTCCTCGGCGCCTGCATCCAGGCCGACTTCCATCACCTTCTCTTCGCTGGTGCCGGGCGCGAACACGAACTGCCCGCAGTGCTTGAACTGGAAGGCGACCGAGCCGTCCGTGCCCATGTTGCCGCCGTTCTTGGCGAATGCATGGCGCACGTCGGCCACGGTGCGTACCTTGTTGTTGGTCACGCAATCGACCATCACCGCCGCGCCGCCGATGCCGTAGCCCTCGTAGCGGATCTCGTCGAGCGACTCGCCGGTCAGCGCGCCGCTGCCGCGCTTGATCGCATTCTCGATCGTATCCTTGGGCGTGTTGACCTCGCGCGCCTTGCTGATCGCCAGCCGCAGCCGCGGGTTGCCGTCCGGGTCGCCGCCACCCGAGCGGGCCGCGACGGTGATCTCGCGGATGCAGCGGGTCATCGCCTTGCCCTTCTTGGCGTCGGCGATCGCCTTCTTGTGCTTGATGTTGGCCCACTTGCTGTGACCGGCCACGGTGTTCTCCTCGGGTTTCGACGCCCGCCGGCGGATCGTGCTCCGGGCGGCGGCAGGCGCGGATTCTACCCCCGGCGGCCTTGCGGCGCGGCTTGGCGGCGGGATCGCTGTGCTACGCTCGATGGCGTTTTCAGCTACCCACCGGAGGGTTTCATGGCCGAGCCGCTGCTGATCGCAAGGATTGCCCCGGGCGCCCCGGATCTGCTCCTCCTCCCGTCTCTGGCCAACCGCCACGGCCTGATCGCAGGCGCGACCGGCACCGGCAAGACGGTCACGCTGCAACGGCTCGCCGAGCAGTTCAGCCTGGCCGGCGTCCCGGTGTTCATGGCCGACGTCAAGGGCGATCTGTCCGGCCTGTCGCAGGCCGGCGAATGGAAGCCGAAGCTCAAGGCGCGCGCCGAACAGCTGGGCATCGCCGACAGCCATGCGTTCAGCGGGTTCCCGGTGATGTTCTGGGACGTGTTCGGCGAGCAGGGCCATCCGGTGCGCGCGACGATCTCCGAGATGGGGCCGGTGCTGATCGCGCGCATGCTGAACCTGAACGACACCCAGGAAGGCGTGCTGTCGCTCGCGTTCAAGATCGCCGACGACAACGGGCTGCTGCTGATCGACCTGAAGGACCTGCGCGCGATGCTGCAGCACGTGGGCGACAACGCGGCGACCTTCAAGACGGAGTACGGCAACATCTCGCCGGCCAGCATCGGCGCGATCCAGCGCGGGCTGCTGGCGATCGGCGAACAGGGCGGCGACCTGTTCTTCGGCGAGCCGGCCCTGGACATCGGCGACCTGATGCAGACCGACCCGAAGGGTCGCGGCGTCATCAGCATCCTCGCCGCCGACAGGCTGATGAACGCGCCGAAGGTCTACGCGACCTTCCTGCTCTGGCTGCTGTCCGAGCTGTTCGAGGTGCTGCCCGAGGTCGGCGACCCGGACAAGCCGAAGCTGGTGTTCTTCTTCGACGAGGCGCACCTGCTGTTCACCGATGCGCCACCAGCCCTGCTGCAGAAGATCGAGCAGGTGGTGCGGCTGATCCGCTCCAAGGGCGTGGGCGTGTACTTCGTCACCCAGAACCCGCTCGACATCCCGGACACCGTGCTCGGCCAGCTCGGCAACCGGGTCCAGCACGCCCTTCGTGCATTCACTCCGCGCGACCAGAAGGCGGTGAAGACCGCCGCCACCACGATGCGGCAGAACCCGAAGCTCGACATCGAGGCGGCGATCACCGAGCTGGGCGTGGGCGAGGCGCTCGTCTCCTTCCTCGATGCGAAAGGCAGCCCGACCGTCACCGAGCGCGCGTTCGTGCTGCCCCCGGCCTCGCGCCTGGGACCGACGACGCCGGACGAGCGCAGGCAGGTGGTCGCCGGTTCGCCGGTGGCGGGCCACTACGAGAAGATGGTCGACCGCGAGTCGGCGTACGAGAAGCTGAAGCAGGGCGGCGGGGCCGTGGCGGGCAAGGCCGAGGCCGCCGCGCAGGGTGGCGGCGGCCTGCTCGGCTCGCTCGGCGGCCTGCTCGGCGGCGGCACGGCCAGCGGTGCCCGCGGCGGGCGCACGCGCGAAGGCGTGGTCGAGACCGCGATGAAGAGCGTGGTCAGGCAGGTGGGGTCGGAGATCGGCAGGCAACTCGTTCGCGGCGTGCTCGGCTCGCTGATGGGCGGCGGCCGAAGGCGCTGATGCCGGTCCCCGCCGGCGACGGAGCAACGGCCGCCGCGGCGAAACGCTCGCTCAGCATCGGACTCGCCTGCGCGATCGGCGCCGCCGTGTTCTTCTCGGCGAAGGCGATCTTCATCAAGCTGATCTACGCGCACGGGGTGGATGCCACCACCACCTTCGCGCTGCGCATGATGATCGCGCTGCCCTTCTTCATCGCGCTGGGCTGGTGGTGCGGCACCGCGGGCCTGAAGTCGATCGGCCGGCGCGACTGGTGGGGCATGGGTGCCTGCGGCCTGCTCGGCTTCTACCTGTCGAGCTACCTCGACTTCATCGGCCTGTCGTACATCCCCGCCAGCCTGGAACGGCTGATCCTCTTCCTTTACCCGACCTTCGTCATGCTGCTGTCGTGGGCGATCTTCCGCACGAAGCTCACGCCCGCCCAGGGCATCTCGCTGGTGCTGTCGTATTCGGGGGTGCTGCTCTGCGTGTGGGACAACCTGCGCCTGGAAGGCGATCCGTCCGCGCTGGCGATCGGCGTCGGGTTCACGCTGGCCAGCGCGATGACCTACGCCTGCTACGTGGTCGCCAGCTCGCGCATCGTGCCGCGGGTCGGCTCGATGCGTTTCACCAGCTATGCATCGTCGGTGGCCTGCGGCTTCAGCATCGCGCACTTCTTCGTCACCCATGGCGTGGAGTCGCTCGTGGTACCGGCCATCGTCTACGCCTATGCCTTCGGCATGGGCACGGTGTCCACGGTGCTGCCGATCCTGCTGGTGGCCGAGGCGCTGCGCCGGATGGGCGCGAACCAGGTCGCGCTGATCAGCACGCTGGGCCCGATCGCCACGCTCGCCATGGCCGCGCTGATCCTGGGCGAGAAGATCACCGCGCTGCAGATGGTGGGCGCCGCGCTGGTGATCGCCGGCGTGATGCTGGTGAGCCTGAAGCGCCAGGCGCCGGCCTGACGCAGGCGCCGCCAGTGCGGCAATAAGTCGCATCCGCGCGTGCGAACAATTACGCCGGCCGTGCCAGATACCGCACCGCACTGCGACCGCCCGGTCCGGATACTCAGGTCCATCCCGAGGCCCCCGCCTCCGCATGCCGAGGAAACGGACATGAGCAACCGACTCTCCGCCGCCCTGTTCATCGCCGCACTGGCCATCGTGTCGGTCGAGGCGCGCGCCGCGCTGATCGTCAACGGCGACTTCGATGCCAACGCGGTCACCGGCAACTTCGCGACCGTGACCCCGTCGAGCGTTTTCCAGATGACCGGCTGGCGCGTGGTCACCGCCGGCGGCAACACCAGCGCGTCGATCGACCTGGTGAAGGCCCCGTACTGGCAGGCACATTCCGGCACCAACAGCGTCGACCTGTTCGGCAGCGGCACCCAGCAGCCGTCGTTCCTTGCCCAGACGTTCTCGGTCGGTGCCGGCCAGCTCGGCAGCTATCGCCTGTCGTTCTTCCATTCGGTCAACACCGACGGGCCGCGCGACCAGGGGCTGTTCGCGGACATCGTCGCCGGCACCGGCATCGGCGGCAACTCGGTGGCCACCTCGTCGACCACGTTCTTCTACGACATCCCGGCCGACGGCAATCCGACGAAGCAGTCGATGGCATGGAAGCAGGGCTTCCTCGACGTGACCTTCGCCGCGGCTGGCGACTACACGCTGTGGTTCCAGGGCGATGCACGGTTCGGCAACCGGAACCAGGGCGCGGCGCTCGACTCGGTGACGCTCGACGCAGCCGTCGTGCCGCTGCCGGCCGCAGGCTGGCTGATGCTCGCGGGCCTGGGCATCGTGTTCGGACTCGGACGCCGTCGCAGCGCGAAGGACTGATCGCAGCTTGCGGCGGGGCAGTTGGTCGGCCACTCTCGCGGCCGCCTTCGCGGGGCCGCCGTGCGGTGCCTCGGCTCAAGTTCGGGCAGGTCCGGCCGTCAACAGGGGATCGCCGCGCCTCCGACCCTCGATGCGTCCCGTGCGCGGCTCCACGAGCCCGACGGACCTGCCGATGATCCTTGAACTCCGCGTGCGCGCCAGCCTGCTGGCCGCACTCCTTTCCGTTCCCGCGATGCTGCATGCGGCGGCCACAGACTACGACGGCCAGTGGGCGGCGACCCTGGGCTGCAGCGCGCACGCCAGCAACGGCCGTCCCGCGTTCACCAACCGGATCGTGTTCACGGTCGCCGGTGGCCGCATCGCGCACAACCAGTCGCAGGTGACCGCGGCAGGCCAGGAAGAGACACGCTGGGAAGGCCGCATCGACGACGGCAGGCTGGTGCTCGGCGCCACGGCCCGGCGCGAACCCGACGCGCGCTGGTCCTGGGACCTTTCCGGCAAGGCGGCTGGGAACGATCGCATCGCCGGCAGCGGCGCGATTGCGTCCGACGGGCGCAAGGTGCGCGACTGCACGATCGAGATGCGGCTGGATGCACCGGCACCGGCGAGCCTCGCCGCGCGCGCGCAGCAGCCGCAGGGCGCATCCGTGCAGGCCGCGCAGGCGCCGCCGGCCCAGGCGAAGCCGGCTCCGCCGGTGCAGCCCGCCGTCGTGCCGCAACGATCGCCCGAGCCGGCGCAGGCCGTCCCGCCGCAGCCGACCCCGGCCCAGCCGGCACAGGCGGCCGCGGTTCAACCGCCGCAGCCGACGCCGACCGGCGCCGCCTCGGCCGCGAATCGAGCGCTCCAGGCAGCACAGGCGGCTATGCCTGCGCTCGCGAATGCCTCACGCGGCGTGGGCGTGCAGGTGCCTGGCACGGTCGCCGGTACGTCGCCGGCACTGCCGGGCAGCACGCCTGCACTGGCTGCCGGCCCCGCAGCGGCAACCCCCACGGTGGCATCGACGGCACCCGCTGCAGCGGGTGCGAACCCCGAGGCAGCATCGGCCCGGGCCGGGCTGTCGCCGGTCGAGCAGCGGCTGGAGACGATCGCCGGCAACCGCAACCTGGACCTGCTGTTGCTGGTGTCCAATCGCGAGATGCGTGGAACGTTGCGCAGGAGCGTGTCGGGCGAATGGTCGCTGCAGGGCGACGCGCTGTGCATCGACATCGGCGAACTGGTGAAGGCGGACGGCATCCAGATCCCGTGGAGCGCGTTCAGCGAACTCGGAGCGCGTCCGGTGTCGGGCGACATGCGCATCCAGTCCTACTACCAGGCGCTGCGCTTCACGCCAGCGCGCCAGTACGGGCTGCGCGAGCCGCCGCGCCCGGGCTTCTCGGGCCCGACGCCGACGGTATCGGCCGGCATCCCCTCGCGCTCCGCTGCGCCGCGCCCGGAATCCGATTCCGCCGACTACTGGGCCACGCTGGCGACGGCCTTCGAGATCGCCCTGCAGAAACGCTTCGGCCGACCCGTCCGGGTATCGGTCAACCTCGGCGGCACGGGCTGCAGCCCGGACGCGTATGCGATCCCGAGGATGCTGGTCGATGCGACCATGGGGCCGAAGCTGTCGAGCCGGTGGAAGGCCAACCTGGATGCCGGGCAGTTGCACGAGATCGCGACGGTGCCGATCGGCGACTACCGCGTCGCCCGCGATATCCGGCAGCAGGGCTTCGCGCAGGCCGCGAAGGCGGCGGACGGCCTGCTGCGCCGGCTGGCCGACTCGCCGGCCACGGGTGCCGGCGCGCTGTATGGCGCGCTGGGCGTCGGCGGCTCGTCGATCCGGGCCTGCTATGCAACGCCCGACGCGGCCGGGACGCCGCGCCACGGCGTGTCGCTGGAAGCGGTGCTGCGCAGCGATGCGTTCGCGCGCTTCCAGTCCGGCAAGACGTCCAGCATCCGCAAGTTCGACAGCGTCGATGCACTGTATGCCGACCTGCAGAAGCGTGACGGCCGCTGCACGATCATCCTTGGCAACGGTCCGACGCTGGCCACGCTGAAGGCGGCGATCGACCGCGACCGCCAGCTCGACGGGCGCCTGATGCCCGACCCGCTCGACGAAGCGGTGCTGCTGCAGGTGCATGCGGCAGCCCTGGGCTTCAAGGATTCCAGCGCCTACCTGTTCGGCAACAGCATCGGCGTGCGCGATGCCGCGCAGGTCGCGCGACTGCAGGAGCTGGGGATCGCCAGCGCCGAGCAGTTCGCTGCGGCACGCAAGCGGCTGGAACAGGTCGAACCGGGCGCGCGCGACAGCATCGATGCGCTGATCCAGCTCGCCGCGGACGAGCGCGAAGCCTCGGCCAAGGGCACCTCGGTGAAGGCCATCCGCACCGAGCGCGCGCGCCGTGAGGAGGCGGAGGCGCGCCGCCACGCAGCAGCGATGGCGGCCGGGGAGAAGGCGAAGGCGGCGGAGTTCCCGTTCGTCGCCGTGTTCAGCTGCTCGATCGGCCAGCAGAAGACATCGCTGCAGGCCTGCATGTCGAGCGGCTCGGTCGACACCGAGATCGAACTGAAGAACGGCAACGACTACCGCATGTACAAGATCCACGACGTGGCCTCGATCGGCCGCTGGACCGGGGACGAGATGGTGGTGGACCTGCGCCGCAGCTTCGAGATCAAGGCCCAGAACGCGGACCGCACGCTGGTCATGAACCTGGTGGTGAAGGACCGCGCGTCCGGCCGCACGCTGTACCAGCGCTCGGCCGCGCAGTTCGGGGTGATGCGGGTCGCAAACTGAGCGGGAAGGCCGGACGCAGCGACGTCCGGCCACCCGGCAGGTCGGTCAGTGCGCGCGGCGCCGGCGCAGGGCGGCTGCCATGCCGAGCAGGCCGGCGCCGAACAGCAGCGCGCTGGCGGGCACCGGGATCGGCGTGAGGAAGGCGCGGATCTCGCCGGCGGGGAACTTGTCCGAATGGATGTTCAGGTAGGCCTTCCCGGCGATCGCACCGGCGAGCAGCGCGTCGAAGGCGCTCGCGGCCGTGCCTCCGTTCGCGGTGATGAACGCCGGCCGGTAGTTGCTGGAGAGCGTCATGTCGAAGAAGTTGTCGTACGAACCGGCGGAAACGTCGACCGGGAAGCCCGGGAACGTGGGCACGCTGGTGGCGACCCCTGCCGTCCCAGCCCCCGGTACGGCGGTACAGCAGTGGATATGGGCGACGGTCGTGATGCCGCTGAGCCCGCTGAACGTGGTCTGCACGCGCATCGTGTCGGCGACGTCGTTGAAGGTGACCAGGATGCTCCCGGTGCCGGTGGCACCCACAGTCTCGGGAACGAGGGTGCCGCCGAACTGCAGGACAGCGGCGCTGGCGGGCAATGCAGCGGCGAAGGTCAGCAGGCCTGCGACGGCAGCGATGCGGAACGAGTGCATGGTGTGGCTCCTGGGGGGAAGGAACGGGGCGGGGAAGGACGGGATCGTCGGAACGTACAGGTCCCGATGGAGCGAACAGCGGTCAGCGCGAGTTCATTCCCTGTTTCGCACCGCATCAATCCGATTGCACGCCGGGATTAGTCCTTTCGGACCAATGCCCCCCGCGAGTCAGTACGGCACGCCCGCCCGGTTCGTGAACGTCCAGCCGTCGGGCCTGGCCTGCGCCGCGATATCGTCGTCCGGATAGGTCGCGGCATCGCCGGGCATGCGGTCGCCGACCTCGATGTACACGGCCGGACGGTCGCTGCGGTTGACCAGGCAGTGGCCGTCGGCCAGGCCCGCCGGGAAGCCGGCAGCCATGCCCTGGGTCAGCCGCTGCTCCCCGGATTCGGAGAGCAGCACCAGTTCGCCTTCGAGGACGTAGACGAACTCGTCCTGGCGGGCATGCCAGTGGCGCAGCGACGACTGCGAACCCGGCTCCAGCATCGTGAGGTTCACCCCGAAGTTCTTCAGCCCGAGCGCATCGCCGATGCGCCGCTTCACGCGGCCCGCCACGCGGGCGGCGAACGGATCGGGGTAGTTCGAACCGCGCGAAGCCGGGACATCGCGGGGGTCGATCGCGGGAAGTCGGGCTGATGTCATGTTTCCTCTGGAATGACGGTTGCGCAAGCTGCCCGGACGGCAGATCGGGTATACATTGGGCACGATTGCCTGCACTGCGGAAAGGGGCCTTCCCCGCACGCTGGCGCAGGCTGCCCGATCATCGAATCGCCGGCCCGGTCCGGAGCAGGCCGGCCGCGATGCAGCCGACGGAGGAGTCATCATGCGCATACACGACCGCGCGCTCGTGCAGTCAGGCCTCGCCCTGGTCCTTTCCCTCGCCGCCGCCACCGTTTCGGCGCAGGCGCAGTGGCCGGCGAAGCCGATGCGGATGCTGATCGCGCTCGCGCCGGGGGGCGGCGTCGACACCACCGGCCGGCTGATCGCGCAGAAGCTGTCCGAGCGCTGGGGCCAGCCGGTGGTGGTCGAGAACCGCCCGGGTGCCGGGGGTTCGCTGGCGACCGAGACGCTTGCACGTGCCGCGCCCGACGGCTACACGATGCTCACCAACTCCTCCGGCGTGGCGATCACGCCCAGCCTGATGAAGCTGTCCTACGACCCGCGCAAGGACATCGTGCCGGTGTCGCTGGCGGTGATCTCGCCGGGCGTGATGGTGGTGCACCCGTCGCTGCCGGTGCGGTCGGTGAAGGAGTTCATCGCGTTCGCGAAGGCGCGCCCGGGCGACCTGCTCTACTCGTCGTCGGGCAACGGCACCGGCCAGCACCTCGCGGCGGAACTGTTCGCCCAGATGGCCGGCGTGAAGATGATGCACGTGCCCTACAAGGGCACCGCGCCGAGCATCACCGACCTGATCGGTGGCCGGGTCTCGCTTTCCATGGCGAGCGTGGTGTCGACGCGGCAGTTCTTCGAGGCGGGCAAGCTGCGCGCGCTGGCGGTGCTCGGCGCGAAGCGAACGCCGGCGCTGCCGAAGCTGCCGACGATCGCGGAGTCGGGCGTGGCCGGCTACGCGTACGAGAACTGGTACGGCGTGTTCATGCCCGGACGCACCCCGATGGACATCGTGCTGAAGACGCAGCAGGAGATCACCCGTATCGTGAACGACCCCGAGATCGAGTCGAAGCTGGTATCGCAGGGACTCGATCCGGTGGGCAGCACCCATGCCGAGTTCGTCCGCTTCTACGAGGAAGAGATCGTCAAGAACGGTAAGCTGATCGCGTCGATCAAGATGGAAGCGCGCTGATGGCGATGCCGTCGGACCTGCAGGCCGCGCCCTTGGCGCCCGATGCGCTGCTGGAGGCGATCGCGGACTACGTGGCCGGCTACCGCATCCGCGACAGGGCGTCGATCGACGCGGCGCGGCTGTGCCTGTTCGACACCCTGGCCTGTGCACTGGAGGCGCTGTTCCATCCGGAATGCACGCGCCTGCTGGGGCCGCTGGTGCCGGGCACAGTGGTGCCGGACGGCGCGCGGGTTCCCGGCACGTCGTTCGTGCTCGACCCGGCGAAGGCGACCTTCGACCTCGGCGCGATGATCCGCTGGCTCGACTACAACGACGCCTGCAACGGCATGCTGACCATGCACCCGTCCGACGGCCTGGCCGGCGTGCTGATGCTGGGCGACCACCTGTCCCGGCGCGCGGTGGCGGCCGGCAGGCCACCGCTGGTGATGGCCGACCTGCTCGACGCCGCGGTGCGCGTGTACGAGATCCAGGGCGCACTCTGCGCAGCCAACGACTGGCGGGCGCATGGCATGGACCAGACGATGCTGGTGCAGGCCGCGGTCGCGCCGGTGCTGGTGAAGCTGCTCGGCGGCACGCGCCGGCAGGTGTTCGATGCCGCTTCGAACGCGTTCGTCGAATCGACGCTCTCGGCGATCCGCCATGCGCCGAACATCGGTTCGCGCAAGAACTGGGCATGCGCGCGCGCCAGCGAAGGCGCCGTGCGCATCGCGATGATGGTGATGGCCGGTGAGGATGGCTATCCGTGGGTGCTGTCGGCGCCGGAACTCGGCTTCCATGCCGCCCGCTTCGGCGGCACCGCGCTTCGTTTCGACGCCCCGCTGGGCGAATCGGTGATCGGGCGCTGCATGTTCAAGCTGCTGCCGGCAGGCATGCACGGCCAGACTGCGGGCGAGTGCGCGTTCCTGCTGCACCCGGAGGTCGCGCCGCGCCTGGACGAGATCGAACGCATCGAACTGCGCTGCCACCGCTCGCTCGCGCGCATCATGGACAAGCCGGGCGTGCTGCGCAATCCGGCCGACCGCGACCATTGCGTGCAGTACATCGTCGCGCTCGGGCTGATGCACG
Organism: Betaproteobacteria bacterium; assembly: GCA_021298815.1. GTDB lineage: Bacteria > Pseudomonadota > Gammaproteobacteria > Burkholderiales > CAIKXV01 > CAIKXV01. The sequence goes on from JAJTHE010000122.1 coordinate 19,896, forward strand.
GTCGGCTCGGCCCGTCAGACTACAGCGATGCGTTCGCCGCCGATCCGCGGATCGATTCGCTGCGCGCGAAGATGGTGCTGGCAGAGGAGCCGCGCTACACGGAAGGCTTCTTCGACCCGGCTCGGCGCACCAGCGCGAACTCGGTGCAGGTGTTCTTCCGCGACGGCACGTCGACCGGGCGGGTCGAGCGGGAGTATCCGCTGGGACATCCGAAGCGGCGGCACGAGGCGGTGCCGGCGCTGCGGGCCAAGTTCGAGCATGCCCTGCGCAGGTTGCCATCGGCGGCGGGCGAGCGGCTGCTTGCACTCTACGACGATCCGCAGGCGATCGATACGATGCCGGTGCACCAATTCATGGACGAGCTCGCGCTCAGACGTTGAAGCGTGAGTGGTTCTGCAAGGCCTCGATCTGATGGACGTTTTCAGAACCCTACGAAATCGTACCCGCTGAACATCGGGCTGCGTGTGATGGACTCCCCGCAACGCAGGGAGCACCCGGCGGACGGCGGATTCACAGATGCGTGTATAGCTGGAAAACCTGCGGCACCGCGACCAGGAGGCGCACTTCAACGCCCTCGGCAAGACGCTCGATGGGCGTGCGCTGCACATCACCTTCACGCTGCGCGGTGATGGCACCCTGATACGCGTGATCTCGGCGCGCGACATGCACCGCAAGTTGGACTTCCCCCGATTTCCCGGACACATGCATTAATGCCACTATGGCAGCTGGAGGTGTGCGATGACAACAGGGACACGACGGGCTTTTTACAGCGGAGTTCAAGCGTGAGGCAGTGAAGCTGGCGCAGCAGCCTGGTCGTTCAGTGAGCGCTATGGCGCGCGACCTGGGTGTGGAACGGTCGGTGCTGAAGAATTGGATCGACAACTTCGCGGCGGGGAAGTACGAGAAGAACTCGGCCTTGCCGCTGAAGGCCGTGCAACAGCAAGAGAACGACCGCCTGCGTCGCGAGCTGGCGAAGGTCCGAATGGAGCGCGACATTCTAAAAAAGCGCTGGGCTACTTCGCCAAGGATCCGACGTGAAGTTCGCGTTTCTAGCCCGGCATCGATCGGTATGGCCGACGCGGACGATGTGCAGACTGTTGGACGTCTCGAGCAGCGGCTTCTACGATTGGCTTGGACGAGCGCCGAGCGCGAGGTCTGTGGCCAATGCGGGCCTGTTGGCGCTCATTCGCGAAAGCTTCGCTCTGAGCGGTCAGACCTACGGCTCTCCGCGCATCTGGAAGGACCTGGTGGTTGCGGGTGAGCATTGTGGCGAGAACCGCGTCGCGCGATTGATGCGAGGGGCGCAGATCAGCGGTCAGGCAAAGCCACGCCGTAAGCCCATCGATGGCGGTGCACGTCCGCATAGCAGCATTGCACCGAATGTGATCGAGCACGACTTCACGGCTGCGGCACCAAACCGAAAGTGGGCGGCCGACTTCACCTACATCTGGACCGGTGAAGGCTGGCTGTTCCTGGCCGTCGTCATCGATTTGTTCAGCCGTCGTGTCGTGGGTTGGTCGATGCAGCCAACCATGACAGCGCAGCTCGTACTCGACGCGCTCATGATGGCGCTATGGCGTCGAGGCAAACCAACCGAACTGCTTCATCATTCCGCCCAATACTCTAGTGAGGACTTCCAGCGCTTGCTTGCTGCCGAAGGCATCACTTGCAGCATGAGCCGGCGCGGAGATTGCTGGGAGAACTCAGCAATCGAGAGCTTCTTCGCCTCACTGAAGAAGGAGCGCGTCTATCGAAAGATCTACCGGACCCGTGATGAAGGCCGCGCCGACATATTCGACTACATTGAGGTGTTCTACAATTTCCGGCGGCGGCATTCGACGCTCGGGCAGATCAGCCCCGACGAGTTCGAACGGAGCTACGCGGGGCTAGCGTAGTGTCCGGAGAACCGGGGGAAGTCCACCGCGGCGAGTGGAGGCTGCGGTGGGTGGCCGATGGCCCGGGTAGAGGCCGGCGACGCAACTTGCGACTGCTCAATGCAGCTAGGCGGGCTACGGCGGGCATTCTGGATGAACCGATCGACAACCGCATCGGCACGGCCAACGCCGACGCGGCAAGACAGAGGATGGCGAGGTGCGACACATCATCGATACAGGCTGCGACGGCGCCGCGGTATGTGCGTTCGATCCGGCCGCGCTCCCGCTTGACGCCGATGAACGACTGCTGGACGACCCGATGGACAGCATGCAGGCGTGGCAGGCCGAACGTCGCTTCTGGGTGGGCGGCACTGGGGGCGACGGGCGCTACATCTTCCACGTCCATGTGAATGAGCCGCTGCCGGAACCGGAGCCGGGCAGCATACACACGCTGGACGCGCAGTTCGAGCGCTTTAGCTGCCCCAGCGGAGTGCTCTGGTTCTGCGGTGCGGAGTACGCCGCGCGCGACCCGGTGGCAGGCAGCGAGGCCACCCCCACCGGCGGCCTTGGCCGCTACTCCACACAGGGCGGACGCGTCAGTCTGCCGCCTGGCGAACACGCGATCAGCATCTACCGCGTGGAACGCCCGGAGGCGGACGACGCTGCGGCCTTGCGTCAGCTTGCGCGCGACGCTCGCAGCATCGACCTGCGGGTTGTCGCCTCGATGCTGCTGTGGCTGACAGGGGGCCTTGCAATCGGCCTTGCTGCCTTCGTGTTGGTCGTGTCTTTGCCCGTCAAGCTGTTCCAGTGGGCGAGCGGGAGCCCACTTTTCAGAGAAGGCTGGCACGTCTACCCGATCACGATGGCAGTACTGATCGCAGGCTTCGCCGCCATCGGCGCGGGCCGCTGGTTCGATGTGCGCTATCGCCGCAGCGCGCGGGGAATGGAGGACGATATCCAGGAACTGGAGCGGGCCGACTACGTGGTCAGCGTCACCCTCCGTGCTCCCGAGTGACCCCTGCCGCAGCGTAAGCCTACAGCCGCACCCGGGAAGACATCGCGTACGGGCGACGCACGCGCAGTCCAGGCGGTGAACGAAGGCCGGCCCGGATGGCGCAGCAGGAGATGCGCCTGCCGGCGAGGGGCAGTGATCGCCGCGCGCTCATCGTGAACCCTCCGCCAGAGGGCACCCGGCGCCCCGCGATCCAGCGCGGCCCGGCAGATGCCGGCGATCGGTCCGCTCAAGATCTCGAGAAGACCGCCGGAATCCGCCCAGACCGTCAGACGTTGAACCGTTAGTGGTGACGCAAGGTAATAATCTGTTGCGTTTTTTTCGACCCTGACAAAATCGTACCCACTGACCGTACCCGCTGAACATCGGGCTGCGTGTGATGGACTTCCCGCAACGCAGGGAGCACCCGGCGGACGGCGGATTCACAGATGCGTGTATAGCTGGAAAACCTGCGGCACCGCGACCAGGAGGCGCGCTTCCACGCCCTCGGCAAGACGCTCGATGGGCGTGCGCTGCACATCACCTTCACGCTGCGCGGTGATGGCACCCTGATCCGGGTGATCTCGGCGCGCGACATGCACCGAAAGGAAAGGAGCGTCCATGACCAA
>JAJTHE010000137.1 GCA_021298815.1 Betaproteobacteria bacterium
AGCGGGCGGTCGAGTCGAAGACGCCGTTCCCCGGCATCGAGGACGCGAAGAAGCTGCTCGGGCAGGGCTAGAGGGCAGGCTGAAGCAGCGGTTCGATCGCGGCGGCGATCCGGTCTCCTGACTGCGGATCGCCGCCGTCGAACAGCAGTTCGAAGCGCGACGGCCCGTCGAAGGCGAGCGGACTGCTGCGCACCTGGCCGGCAGACCACTCCACCAGCCGGTTGCCGTGGTCGGTGCGCAGTGCCGCCTTGGCGCGCAGCAGCCGCGCGCCGCAGGCGTCGACGGTGGCAGCCAGCCGCACCATCAGGCGGTCGATCAGGTCGGCATCGAATGCCGCCTGCATGCGGTGCGGATCGTCGAACAGCCAGCCCAGGCTCGCGGCGCCGGCCGAGCGGGCAGCGTGGCGGGTGCCCAGGCCGGGTACCGGGCAGGCGGTGGCGGCATCGACCGCGCCGTCCGCGTGATGGCCGCCCGCCAGCAGCGGCCGCCAGCGTGCGCGCGGCACATCGAGCAGCGTGGCCGGAATGCGTCCCTCGACCGTCGGGACGATCGCCTGCTTCGGCGGATACAGGGCGGCGGCATAGTCGGCGAACGCCTGCCAGGCCGCACCGTCGACCCGGTCGCGCTTGTTGCCGACGACCACGTCGGCCATCGCGAGCTGGTCGTGCCAGGTGTCGTCCAGTGGATCGGTGGAGCCCGCCCCGGGCAGCGGCCGGCCCGGGTCGGCGACGCAGACCACCGCGCCGACGGTCAGTGCCTTCGCCAGGCCTGGCTCGGCCAGCGTTGCGAGGATCGCCGCCGGATGGCCCAGGCCCGAGGGCTCGACCAGCAGGCGGTCGGGCCGCACCCGGCGCAGCACGTCGGTGATCGCCACCCGCAGCGGGACGTTGGCGGCGCAGCAGATGCAGCCGCCGGCGACTTCGCGGATCTCGACATGCACCCGGGCCCGGTCCGGGGCTGCGGCATCGGCGGCGGCCAGCGTCGTGCCGTCGATGCCGACCACGCCGAACTCGTTGACGATCACCGCCCAGCGTTCGCCTGCCGGCCGCTGTGCGAGCAGGTGCCGGATCAGCGTGGTCTTGCCGGCCCCGAGGAAGCCGGTGATCAGGTTGCAGCGTGTGGCCATCTTCGGACTTTACCCGGGCTGCAGCCTCGAATCGCACCGGCCACTTCATCTTCCGCGGCTGACCCCGGACAGGCGGGGGTTCGTCTAAACTCGCATTGCCATGCATATCCACGTCCTAGGCATCTGCGGTACTTTCATGGGTGGAGCCGCCGTGCTCGCCCGCCAGGCCGGCCATCGGGTCACCGGCTGCGACGCGAACGTCTATCCGCCGATGAGCACCCAGCTCGTGGAGCAGGGCATCGAGCTCATCGAGGGCTACGAGCCGTCGCAGATCCGGCTGAAGCCCGACGTGTTCGTGATCGGCAACGTGGTCTCGCGCGGCAACCCGCTGATGGAGGAGATCCTCAACCGCGGGCTGCCGTACGTGTCCGGGCCGCAGTGGCTGTCCGAGCAGGTGCTGCGCGGCAAGTGGGTGCAGGCGATCGCCGGCACCCATGGCAAGACCACCACCACCGCCATGCTCGCCTTCATCCTCGAGCAGGCCGGGCTGAACCCGGGATTCCTGGTCGGCGGGGTGGCGCACGACTTTCCGGTGTCGGCGCGGCTCGCCAACTCTCAGTTTTTCGTGATCGAGGCCGATGAATACGACACCGCCTTCTTCGACAAGCGGTCCAAGTTCGTCCACTACCGGCCGCGTACCGTCGTGCTGAACAACCTCGAATTCGACCACGGCGACATCTTCCCCAACCTGGCTGCGATCGAGCAGCAGTTCCACCACCTGGTGCGTATCGTGCCGGGGTCGGGACGCATCGTCTGGAACGCGCGGGCCGAGGCGCTGGAGCGGGTGCTCGAGCGCGGCTGCTGGACGCCGAACGAGTCGTTCAACGGCCCGGGCGGCTGGCATGCGGGCGAGCCGTCCGCAGACGGCGCGGTCGAGATCGGCTTCCGCGATGAATCGTTCGGGCACCTGCGCTGGTCGCTCGCCGGCGAGCACAACGTGCAGAACGCGCTGGCGGCGATCGCCGCGGCGCGCCATGCCGGCATCTCGCCCGGGATCAGCCTGTCGGCGCTGGCGAAGTTCAGGGGCGTGAAGCGCCGGCTGGAGACCCGCGGTACCGTCGGCGGCATCACGGTCTACGACGATTTCGCGCATCATCCGACGGCGATCGAGGCGACGCTGATGGCGCTGCGGGCACGTATTGGAGACGGCGGCGGCAGGCTGCTGGCGGTGCTGGAGCCGCGTTCGAACACGATGCGCATGGGCATGCTCAAGGATGCGCTGCCGGCGAGCCTGGCCGGGGCCGACCGGGTTTTCTGCTACGCCGCAAACCTCGGCTGGGATGCCGATGGCGCGCTCGCCTCGCTCGGGCCGAAGCTGGCGACGCACGACCACCTGCCGTCGCTGATCGAGGCGATCGTCGCCGAGGCGCGCACGGGCGACCATGTGCTGGTGATGAGCAACGGCGGCTTCGGGGGCATCCACGAGAAGCTGCTCGGGCGGCTGGAAGATGTCGCGGGAGCAGGATCATGAACGACGCCAAGGACCTTTCGCTGATCCTGGAATCGCGCTTCCCGCTGGTCACGATCCAGACGACGGAGGAAGCGCGCATGCTCGACGTGATCGAGAAGAGCGCGAACCTGCTCGGCTGGGCATCGTTCTCGTGGTCGGTGGTGGACGGGCTGCGCCGCACGACGCGCACCGACCGCATCACCGGCACGAACAACCTGGTCGATGCGCTGCGCCATATCGACAAGACGCCGCAGAACGGCGTGTACACGCTGCTCGATGCGCACCCCTACCTGGAAGACCCGGGCAACGTGCGGCTGATCCGCGAGATCGCCCAGGGCTACGCGCGTTGCGCGCGTACGCTGGTGTTCGTCAGTCCGAAGCTCGAGCTGCCGCCGGAGCTGCACCACCTGACCGCGCGCTTCGAGATCGCGCTGCCCGATGCGACGCGCATCCGGCAGATCATCCGCGAAGAGGCACAGATGTGGGAGTCGCGCAACCGGACCAAGCCGAAGGGCGATCCGGAGGCGATCGCGCTGGTCACGCAGCACCTGACCGGCATCCCGGTCGAGGATGCGCGGCGGCTGATCCGACAGGGGCTGGACAACGACGGCTCGCTGAACATGTCCGATGTCGACCGGATCGTGCAGTTCAAGCGCGAGAACCTGGCCGCCGGCGGCGTGCTGGATGTCGAGCTCGATACCGGAAACTTCGCCAACGTCGGCGGCCTGGCGAACATGAAGCGCTGGCTGAACCTGCGCCGCGCGGTGTTCGCCGGCGAGGCGGGCACCGAAGGGCTGCCGCCGCCCAAGGGCATCCTGCTGCTGGGCGTGCAGGGCAGCGGCAAGAGCCTGGCCGCGAAGGCGGTGGCGGGCGCGTGGAAGCTGCCGCTGCTGCGCCTGGACTTCGCGTCGCTGTACAACAAGTTCACCGGCGAGACGGAGCGCAACCTGCGCGAGTCGCTCAAGGGCGCGGCGCGGATGGCGCCCTGCGTGCTGTGGATCGACGAGATCGAGAAGGGACTGGCATCGGACGAGTCCGGTGGCGACGGCGGGGTGTCCAAGCGCATCCTCGGCACGCTCCTGACCTGGATGTCCGAGCGCAAGGAGGCGGTGTTCCTGGTCGCTACCGCGAACGACATCTCGCGCCTGCCGCCCGAACTGCTGCGCAAGGGGCGCTTCGACGAGATCTTCTTCGTCGACCTGCCGGACGCGGCCACGCGCAGCGACATCTTCAGCATCCACCTGAAGCGGCGCAAGCTGGATCCCGCCGCATTCGACCTGCTGTCGCTGTCGCGCGCGGCCGATGGCTTCTCGGGCGCGGAGATCGAACAGGCGATCGTCGCATCGATGTACGAGGCGCATGCGCACAAGGTCCCGCTGTCCACGAAGCACCTCATCGACGAGATCGCCCGCACCCGGCCCCTGTCCGTGATGATGGCCGAGAAGATCGAGGAACTGCGCGCCTGGGCGCAGGAGCGCTGCGTCCCCGCCAACTGATAATTGGGGTCAGAGACGATTTGTCGGCAATTGGGGTCAGAGACGATTTATCGCAGGTAAATCGTCTCTGACCCCAATTTCCGTGTCGTTTGCGCTTGGGCTATATTCGCTGGGCTGCAAATGTCCCCGAGGAGGAGAAGACCGATGATCCGCAAGCTGCGCACCCAGCGCGACGACCAACAATGGATGCTCGACCTCGCGCTCAACATGCGCGGGCGCGTGCAGAACTTCGAGCGTGACGACATCGAGGTGCCGGCCGGCACGCGGGCGCGCAACTACCGCATGCTGCCGAAGGTCTGGCGCAAGTCGGCCGAGCGCCACGAGCGGCTCGCGAAGAAGGCCCAGGCGATGGGCGCGAACGCGACCGCCACGCACCACTACGACCATGCGGTCGAGGGTTACCGGATGGCGCAGCACCCGATCTTCTTCGACAACCATCCGGTGAAGAAGGCGCTCTACAAGAAGCTGAGCGAGATGGTCGACCGGCGCATCGAGACCGCTTCCTATCCGATCGAGCGCGTCGAGGTGCCGTTCGACGACGGCAAGACCATCTCCTGCCTGTACCACATGCTGCCGGGCAAGCCGAAGGCACCGGTGGTCATCTACGTGCCGGGCATGGACCAGAGCAAGGAAGTGTTCCCGAAGGTCTCGCACAACATCGCGCTGTCGCGCGGCTTCCACGTGATCGCGATCGACGGCCCGGGGCAGGGCAACTCGAACATGCAGAAGATCCGCGCGGTCGGCGACAACTACGAGCGCGCCGGCGCCGCGGTGATCAGCTGGCTGATGAAGCGGCCGGAAGTCGACAAGAAGAAGATCGCGATCTACGGCATCAGCATGGGCAGCTACTGGTGCCTGCGCCTGTCGAGCTACGACCATCGCGCCGCCGCGGTGGTGAGCTCGGTCGCCTGCTTCAACCCGAACAACACCATCTTCACGCAGTCCTCGCCACGCTTCAAGCAGATGTTCATGTACATGGCCGGCTACAGCGACGAGGCGAAGTTCGACGTCGAGGTTGCGCAGCCGATGACGGTGCGCGGCTACCTCGACAAGGTGAAGTGCCCGACGCTGCTGGTCACCGGCGAGTTCGACCCGCTCTGCCCGCTCGAGGAAGCCATCGAGGCCTACCAGGACCTCAAGGTGCCGAAGGAGATGTGGATCATGGAGAACCAGTACCACCCGCTCTGGGGCATCCCCAACCTGGGCGGCATGGACTGCCATGACTACGTGATGGACTGGCTGCAGGGCCTGTTCAGCGGCAAGCGCGTGCCGAAGAAGGCAGGCCGCATCGCCTATGTCGGCGAGCAGGGCGACGGACCGTGGTCGGCCTGCGAGTGGGAGCCGACAGTCAAGCCCGGGCAGGCGTATTTCTGAGTCGCGCGCGCCGGTGAGGCGGGGTTCGGCCAAGGTCGCGGCCAAGGCCGTGGCCGGGGCCGTGGCCCGACCTCGGTCGTCGGTGCAGGGCGATCCGCCCCGGCTGTCGGAGGCGATGACCGTCGCGCTCGGTGCGCGCATCCGCGAGGCGCGCGAGCGCGCCTCGACCGGGATGCGCGAGCTGGCGCGCTCGGTGGGCGTCTCCGCGAGCCTGCTGTCGCAGATCGAGCGCGGCAACGTGAAGCCCTCGGTCGATACCCTGTGGGCGATCGTGCGCGAACTGTCGATCTCCCTCGACGACCTGTTCGGCCCGCGCGAGGGCGCGCCCTCGGCCCCGAGCGCGCCGGCCAGCCCGTCGCCGGTGATGCGTGCGGGCATGGGCAAGACGATCCGCCTCGCCCGCGGCGTGGACTGGCAGCAGTTGACCGCCGGGCGCGACCCGGAAGCCGACTTCGTGCTGGTCACCTATGCGGTCGGTGCGTCGTCCTCCGAGTCCGGGGAGATGCTGCGCCACCACGGCCGCGAGTACGGCTACGTCGTCAAGGGCCGCCTCGGCGTGGCGATCGGCTTCGAGGAGCACGTGCTCGAGCCCGGCGATGCGGTCAGCTTCGATTCGGACCGTCCCCACCGGCTGTGGGCGATCGGCGACGAACCGGCGATCGCCGTCTGGCTGGTGATGCGCGCCGGCGGCGACGATGCGCCCCGGCGTCGTGCTGCCAGGACTGTTAAGTGACGCGCGACAGTGGAGGGCGACGGTGTTGACTGGCACTTAACGACAAACCTATACTGATCCGCATCGAAAACGGCCGGCGTGCCGTGGAGGAGGAACGATGCGGATCGGATTCGCCGGCCTCGGCGCGATGGGCCAGTGCATCGTGCCGCGGCTGCTCGACGCGGGCCATGCGGTCACCGGCTGGAACCGCAGCCGCGACAAGGCAGGTCCGCTGCTCGATCGCGGCATGGCCTGGGCCGATACGCCTGCGGCGCTCGCCGCCGGCAGCGACGTGGTGTTCTCGATCCTCACCGACGCCGCCGCAGTGCGGGCCGTCGCGTTGGGGCCCGATGGCATCCTGTCCGGCCTCGCGCCGGATGCTGTCTACCTCGACATGAGCACGATCACGCCGGAATCGAGCCGCGAGGTCTCCTCGGCCTTCCTCGCGGCCGGGCGCATCATGCTCGATGCACCGATCTCGGGCAGCCCGGTCACCGTCGTGCAGGGCAAGGCGTCGGTGATGGTCGGTGGCGACCGGGCTGCATTCGACCGCGTGCTGCCGGTGCTGCTGGCGATCGGTGCCAAGGCCACCCACATCGGCGAGCGCGGCCTCGCGGTGCAGCTGAAGCTGGCGATAAACCTCGTGCTGATGGTCGAGGTGATCGCGTTCTGCGAGGGTGTCGCGCTGGCCGAGAAGGGCGGCGTCGACCGTGCGATCGCGGTCGAGGCGATGCTCGCCAGCGTCGTGGCATCCCCGGTGCTCGGCTACCGTGGGCCGTTCATCCTCGAGGGCCGGATGCCCGAGGTGCCGCTGGCCGACGTGACCCTGCAGCAGAAGGACATGACGATGGTGCTCGAGCTCGCACGCAAGCTCGGCATGCCCGCGCCGCTCGCCGCCGCGGCCAACGAGATGATGAACGCCTGCCGCGGCTTCCGCATCGACCATCACGACTTCGTGGTTGCCCATGAAGCCTATCGACGACTCGGAGGAATGAGCCGATGAAACCCGATGAATTCATGCAGGGGCCGCAGCCCTTCATGACCCGCCTCGCCGACGTGCCCAAGGTCGCCGGCCTGAACGCGAAGGATGGCTGGGTCGACATGCAGGTGCAGTTCCTGATCAACGCGCAGAACGCCGGCAGCGACAAGCTGCTGGTCGGCTGGACGGTGCTGCCCCCCGGCGCGCAGCACGACAGGCACCGGCACTTCCACTGCGACGAGTTCTGGATCGTCGTGCGCGGGCGCGGCGTGATGTACCTCGAGGACGGCAGCGAACGCGAGTCGGGCGAAGGCGACGTGGTGTTCACGCCGCGCGGACACTGGCACGGCTTCAAGAACACCTCGGATGAAGACGTCGTGCTGGTCTGGGGCTGGAGCGGCGCCGGCTCGCTGGAAGCGGCGGGCTACGAATCGATCGAAGGCGGCCGTACGCACTGATCGCCAGGGAGGCTTCGACATGCAGGTCGGTTGGCTCGATGCCCGGGTGGAGCGCGGAATGGCCGCGCAGATGGCAGGACTTTCCCGTGCAGAGGCCGCCGGCGCCCGGGTGATGGGCTGGAAGGTGGGCTTCGGTGCGCCGGCTGCGATGGAGAAGCTTGGCCTGCAGGCGCCGGTCGTCGGCCACCTGCTGGCGAGCGCGCGCATCGCGCCCGGGGCCTCGGTCGACACGCACGGATGGGTGAAGCCGGTGGTCGAACCGGAGGTCGCGGTCATCCTCGCTCGGGACCTCGACGGCAGCGAAGACCGGGCGAGCGTGCGCGCGGCCATCGGCGCGCTCGCGCCTGCGCTCGAACTGGCCGACCTCTGCTTCCCGCCGGAGGACATCGAGCGGATCGTCGCTGGCAACATCTACCAGCGTCACGTTGTGTTCGGGCCGTCCGTCGCACTGCGCCCGTCCGAGCCCGGCGAGGCGCTGCTGCCCGTGCTGGCCGCCCGGGTCTGGCATGGCCAGTCGCCGCTGGCGGTTCCCGCTTCGCTGCATGCACTGACCGGGGACCCGGTCGACATCGTGGCGCATGTCGCGAAGACACTGGCTGCCTGCGGGCGGCGATTGCGCGCAGGCGAGTGCGTCATCACCGGATCGATCGTGCCGCCGGTGTTCGGCGTGGCGGGCGACACGGTGCGCTACGCGCTCGACCCCGCCGGCGAGATCGCCGTGACGCTGGGCTGAATTCATTCGGAACCCGGATCCACCGGGTCGATGGGCAACGGAGGAGGACTCGCATGGACAGGCATCTGCTCGCGCGCAGGCTGCGCACACCCTCGATTCGACGCGGTGGCTGGCCGCGAACGTCCGGGCCCCGAATGAAGGGCCTTGTGGCTGCAACGGTGCTGGTTTCAGCCGCGGCGCCCGTGCTGGCGCAAACGGCTGCAGGCGCGTTCCCGCAGCGGCCGGTGCGCGTGCTGATCCCGGTCTCGGCGGGCAGCCAGACGGACATCGTCGCGCGGCTGCTCGGGCAGAAGATGAGCGAGAACTGGGGGCAGCAGGTGCTGGTGGACAACCGGCCGGGCGCGGGCGGCACGGTCGCCGGCGGCATGCTGGTCGCGGCCCAGCCCGACGGCCATACGCTGATGCTGAATTCGATCTCGCACGCGGTCAACGCATCGCTCTATGCAAAGCTTCCGTTCGACACGCTGAAGGACTTCGCCGGCGTGGCGCAGGTCGGCAGCACGCCCAACGTGCTGGTCGTCGCACCCGACCTGGCGGTGAAGAGCGTGCGCGACCTGCTCGCGATGGCCAAGGGCAAGCCGGGGATGCTCAACTTCGCGTCGGCGGGCATCGGTACCGGGACGCACCTGAACGGCGAGCAGTTCAAGCTCGCCGCCGGCATCGACATCGTGCACGTGCCGTTCAAGGGTACGCCCGAAGCCCTGAACGACGTCGCTTCGAGCCGCGTGCAGATGTTCTTCGCGCCGCTTTCGCCGGCGCTGCCGTTCGTGAGGGACCGGCGGGTGGTTCCGCTGGCCGTGAGCACCGCGCGGCGCGCGCCGGCGCTGCCCGACCTGCCGACGGTGGCCGAGGCGGGCCTGCCCGGCTTCGAGTTCGACCTCTGGCTGGGCATCCTCGCGCCATCGAAGACGCCGCGCCCGATCGTGAACCAGCTGAGCGCGGAAGTCAGGCGGGTACTCGACCTGCCGGACATCCGCGAGCGCATGCTCGCCCAGGGCGTGGATGCGCGCTACAGTACGCCGGAAGAGTTCGACCGGTTCATCCGCAGCGAGGTCGAGCGGATCGCGAAGATCGTCAAGGCATCGGGTGCGCGTGTCGAGTGAGGTTGCGGTCGCTCGATGATGGTCGGGCGTGGGGCTTGCGTCGCGCAGCGATGCAGCCGCCACCCGTCCGGGGCGCGTGCGCTTCCAGTTGCCTGAGGAATGTCCATGGCCATGCCTGCCGCGTCGCCTCCCCGGATGGGGATCTGGTTCCACCTCGCCCACTTCGCGCGGATGGTGTTCTGGCTGCTGCTGATCGGGCTGATCCTGATGGCGGTGGCGGGGCGCTTCGACACCTCGCAGCAGCAGGCGCGCACGGCGCTGGTCGAGCAGTTCCAGGCCGAGCGCAAGTCGCGGGTGATCGCGCTGATCCACCGGCAGGAGCGCGACAGCGTGCTCGGCGTGCAGGTGTCCACCTCGATCGGCATCGAGGATTCCGAGGCGATCCTGCGGGCGATCCGGTTGACGCCCGATGACCAGCCGATCGACCTGATCCTGCATACGCCGGGCGGGCTGGTTCTGGCCGCCGAGCAGATCGCGATGGCGCTGGCCGAGCACAAGGGCAAGGTGACGGTGTTCGTGCCGCACTACGCCATGAGCGGCGGCACCCTGATCGCGATGGCGGCGCAGGAGATCGTGATGGACCGCAACGCGGTGCTCGGCCCGGTCGACCCGCAGATCGGCGGCGTCGCGGCGTCGTCGATCCTGCAGGTGGTGCAGATCAAGAAGGACCGCGCCAGCGACGAGACGCTGATCATGGCCGACATGGCGGCCAAGGCGCGGGTGCAGGTGGCGAGCTTCGTCGCCGACCTGCTGTCGCGGCGGATGGAGCGCAAGCAGGCCGAGGCGCTCGCGGTGGCGATGAGCGAGGGGCGCTGGACGCACGACTTCCCGATCACCGTGTCTTCGGCGAGGCAGCTCGGTTTCCCGGTCACCACCGACATGCCGCGCGTGGTCTACGACCTGATGGACCTGTATCCGCAGCCCACGGGCGCGCGGCCGTCGGTGCTGTACGTGCCGGTGCGCAACCCGGGGACGCGGCCCCCGTCCGATGAACTGGGGCCGTCGCAGCCGCCGCCGCAGGGGCCGCGGCAGTAGGCCGTCACCAGCCGATCGCCGCCCCGTCGCTGCGCGGGTCGCTCGCGCCCTCGAGCACCCCGCCTGGATGGGCGACGATCGCCCCCGCATGTCCCATGGTCTCGTCGAACGCGCCGTAGACCTCGACCTCGTGGCCCATCGCGCGCAACGAATCGATCAGCGACGGATCGAAGCGTGACTCGACCTTGAGCGATTGCGTCGCCTGTCCCCAGGTGCGTCCGAGCAGCCAGCGCGGGGCGCTGACCGCGGCCTGCAGGTCCTGGCCGTAGACCACGTGGCGGGTGAACACTGCGGCCTGGGTCTGCGGCTGGCCTTCGCCGCCCATCGTGCCGTAGACCATCACCCGGCCTTCGGACAGGTGGGCCATCGCCGGGTTGAGCGTGTGGAAGGGCTTGCGGCCGGGTTCCAGGGTGTTCAGTGCCGAGGCGTCGAGCGAGAACGAGGCGCCGCGGTTCTGCCAGTTGATGCCGGTGCCGTCGAGCACGATGCCGCTGCCGTACTCGTGGTAGATGCTCTGGATGAAGCTGACCGCGCGGCCCTCGCCGTCGACCACGCCCATCCATACCGTGTCCGCGGGCGGCTGCGGCGCGGGCCAGGCCAGTGCGTGCTGCAGGTCGATGCGTGCGGCGCAGCGATCCATCTCCGCCGGCGCCAGCAGCGATTGCGGATCGACCGTCATGTACTTCGGATCGGTGACATGGCGGTCGCGCATGAAGAACGCCTGCTTGGTCGCCTCCACCATCCGGTGCACGTAGGCGGCGCTCTCGGCAGGCACGCCCTCGAGGCCGAGCCGGTCGGCGATGCCGAGGATCGCGAGCGACACCATGCCCTGGGTGGGCGGGGCCATGTTGTAGAGCGTGCCGCGCGAATGGGCGAGGTGCACCGGCGGGCGTTCGGTGGCCTGGTATGCGGCCAGGTCGCCCGCCGAGACCGGGCTGCCCAGCGCCTTCAGGTCGGCGGCGATGCTCGCGGCGAGTTCGCCGCGGTAGAAGTCGGCGGTGCCCGCGCTGGCGATGCGCGACAGGGTCGCCGCGATCTTCGATTGCACCAGCAGCGAGCCTGGCCGGGGCACGTCGCCGTCCGGCATGAAGCGCGCGGCGAAGCCGGGCTGGTCGCGGATCTCGGCGAGCTTGGTCGTCGTGGTGTTCGCGTAGCTGTGGGTCACCGCATGGCCGTGCGCAGCGTAGTGGATCGCATCGGCGAGCAGGCGCGACAGCGGCAGCCGGCCGCCGAACCGCGTGCCTGACATCTGGTGCGCGAGGCCCCATCCGGCGATGGTGCCTGCCACGGTGTTCGCTGCCAGCGGCCCGCGCGTGGGAATCGCGGTGACCGCGTGCGCGGCATACCACTGCCGGCTTGCAGCCATCGCCGCCGGCCCGCAGGCGTCGATCGTGGTCACCGGCTTGCCCGGTTCATGCACCAGCCAGAACGCATCGCCGCCGATGCCGTTCATGTGCGGATAGACCACCGAGATGGTCGCCGCGGCAGCGATCATCGCCTCGAGCGCATTGCCGCCCTCGCGCAGGACTGCGACCGCCGATTCGCTGGCCAGGGAGTGAGGCGCCGTCGCCATGCCGCGCGTCGCACGGGAAGTCTGTATTGCCACGATGCCGGTCCTCGAACGATATCCGCCGAAGCTTACCGGAAGCGCCGAATGAATCGGGTCCGAATAAATCGGGTCAGAGACGATTTACCATCCGATCACGCGGTCATTAATTCGTCTCTGACCCGATTTATCTCGCCCTGTCCGGGAAAATGGGTCAGGCCCGGATTTCAGCCTCAAGGAGTGGATGCGATGGATACCCTGCTGCGCAATGCGCGCATTCTCGGCCGCGATTACGCGGTAACGTTCGATGTCGGTATCGAGGCAGGGCGGATCTCGGCGATCGAGCCGGCGGGGGTGATGCCCGCGCGCGGAGCAGCCAGGCCGATCGACCTCGACGGACGCCTGCTCGCGCCCAGTTTCGTCGAGACGCACATCCATCTCGACAAGAGCTGCATCCTGGACCGCTGCACCTCGGAGAAGGGCACGCTCGACGAGGCGATCTCGCAGGTGGCGCTGCAGAAGCAGTCGTTCACGGCCGAGGATGTTGCCGGTCGCGCGCGGCGCACGCTGGAGAAGGCGATCGCCCAGGGGACTGGCGTGATGCGCACCCATGTCGAGGTGGATCCGGTGGTCGGGCTGCGCGGGCTGGATGGCGTCATGTCGCTGGTCGACGAGTACCGCTGGGCGATCGACATCGAGGTCTGCGTGTTCCCGCAGGAGGGGCTGCTCAACAACCCGGGTACCGACGAACTGCTGGTCGCGGGGATGAAGCAGGGTGCGCGCGTGATCGGTGCAGCGCCGTACTGCGACAGCGACCCGCATGCGCAGATCGACCGCATCTTCGAGATCGCGCGCGAGTTCGATGCCGACATCGACATGCACCTCGACTTCGGCATGGCCACCGACCACATGGACATCGAGTACGTGTGCGAAGCGACCGAGAAGCACGGCTACGGCGGGCGCGTGGCCATCGGCCATGTCACCAAGCTCGCGCTGGTCGAGCCGGAGCGCTTCGCCCGCATCGCGAAGACGTTGGCCGATGCCGGCGTGGCGGTGACCGTTCTGCCGGCGACCGACCTCTACCTGATGGGTCGCGACCGCACGCACGCGAAGCTGCGCAGCGTGCTGCCGGTGCACGCGCTGCTCGCGCATGGCGTGAACGGCAACCTGTCGAGCAACAACATCCTGAATCCGTTCACGCCGTTCGGCGACTGCTCGCTGCTGCGCATGGCCAACCTGTACGCGAACATCTGCCATGTCGGCCGGCGCGACGAGATCCGCGAATGCTTCGAGATGGTGACCCGCCGCTCGGCGAAGCTGCTGCGCCGGGACGACTACGGCGTGGACGTCGGCCGCGCCGCCGACCTGGTGGTGATCGACACCACCGCGCCGGAGCATGCAGTGGCCGAACTGCCTGCGGTGCTGATGGGCTTCAAGCAGGGCCGGATGACCTTTTCGCGCCAGCCGGTTACTCTCTTTCGTCCCTGACCCTGCCGACCTGCCATGCCCTCGATCCTCGACCGCGATACCTTCAATTCATTTGTCCGCGAGACCCACGCGGAACTCCCAGGCGCGGCCTCCGGCCCCCTAGCCGGGCTGACCTTCGGCGCGAAGGACATCTACGATGTCGAGGGGCATCGGTGCACGTTCGGCAATCCGAAGTGGCTCGAGACGCATGCGCCCGCGAAGCAGACGGCGGCGGCCGTGCGGCAACTGGTCGCGGCCGGCGCAACGCTCGCCGGCAAGACCCAGACCGCCGAGCTGACCTACAGCCTGAACGGCGAGAACATCCACTACGGGTCGGTGCTCAACCCGAATGCGCCGGGACGCGATACCGGCGGCTCGTCCAGCGGTTCGGCCGCGGCGACCGCTGCAGGGCTGGTCGACTTCGCGCTGGGCAGCGACACCGGCGGTTCGGTGCGCCTGCCGGCGAGCTTCTGCGGGCTTTACGGGATGCGTCCGTCGCACGGCCGCGTGTCGCTCGAGGGCGCCTGCCCGCTCGGCCCGTCGTTCGATACCGCCGGCTGGTTCGCGCGCGACGCGGCGCTGTTCGAGAAGGTGGGGCGAGTGCTGCTCGGCGACGATGCACCGGCTGCGGCGCCGGGCCGGCTGCTGCTGGCGACCGATGCCTTCGAACGCGCAGGCAGCACCGTCGCTGGCGCGCTCGGCGCGGCCGTCGCGAAGGTCGAGTCGGTGCTGGGCAAGGCCGAAGCGGTGACCGTGGCGACCGAGGGCCTCGACGAATGGGGCATGAACGTGTTCCGCGTCGTGCAGGCGCACGAGGCCTGGCAGTCGCTCGGCGCATGGATCACCGAGCACAAGCCGCAGATCGGTCCCGGCGTGAAGGAACGTTTCGCCTGGGCCGCGACGGTCGATCGCGGCATGCTGCTCGCCGCGGCGTCGAAGCGGGAAGAGATTGCCCGCAGGATGGAACGCCTGCTCGCCGGCAACGCCGTGCTGGTGCTGCCCACGGCCCCCGGTATCGCCCCGAAGATCGGCGCACCGGCGGCCGAGATCGACGACTTCCGCGCGCGCGCGCTGGCGATCCTGTGCATCGCCGGCCTGGCCCGCCTGCCGCAGGTCACCCTGCCGATGGCCACCTTGGACGGCTGCCCGCTCGGCCTGTCGCTGGTGGCCGCGCGCGGCAACGACACGATGCTGCTCGACCTCGTGCGCAAGCTCGCCTGACCGATCCGCGCGGAAATCCAGGTCGGAAATCCGGGTCAGAGACGATTTTCCGCATAATTCGTCTCTGACCCGAATTACCCGGATTTCCGATCGCTTGACGGAAGTGCCAGACGCGATTTCCATCGTACGTTCGGCCCGCCGGTCGGGATCCGCTCTCGTTCTTGCCATGGCTCCGGCACAGTTCAACGATTTCGACCTGGCGCCGCGCGTCGTGCTCGGTTCCGGCCTGTCGTTCGCGCCGGGGACCTATTTCCTCGTGCTGGACGGTCCCGCCGTTGGCTTCTTCAACAGTGCAGACCGGGCCCGAGACGCCTTCGCGACATCCAGCCTGGCGCCCGGCTTCAGCCTGGGCAGCTACTTCTTCACCGATGACCCGGCTGCATTCGCGCCGTCCGGCGCCTTCACGGCCATCGCCGAACCGGTCCTGTTCGCGTTCGATCTCGATGGCGATACGGCCGTGATCCCGCTGCCTGCCAGCCTGCCGCTGTTGGCGGCCGGCCTGGCGGTGTTCGGCCTGCTCAGCCGCAAGGCTTCGCGCCCGACCTGACCAACTGCGTGCCCCCGGCAGGCGCGGCGGTCGGTGGCCTGCGTATCGGCCCTGCACGGGTCTCGGTCAGCGTGTGCAGGAACGCCACCAGGTCGGCGATCTCGCGCGCGTCCAGGTTCAACGTGCGCAGCAGGCTGCCGGTCGGCCGTGCGGGCAGTTCTTCCCCGGGCTCCGCGTGCGGATGCGGTGCGGCGAGGATCAGCTTCTCGTCGGTGATCGTCGAGTAGTGCCGCACCACGTCGGCGAGCGTGATGATCGATCCATCGTGCATGTACGGTGCAGTCAGCGCGACGTTGCGCAGCCCTGGCACCTTGAACTGGCCGTAGGCCTCCACGGTCAGCGCGACCCGGCGCGTGCTCTCCCCGGTCGTGCCCTTGCGGTCGTCGCTGAAGCGGCCGAGCAGCGAGAACCGGCTCGCCTGCACCGCCTTGATGCCGTCGTAGCGACCCCAGTCGTAACGACCATCCGGTCGCCGCACCGGGATGCCGACCTGGTCGAACTCGCCGTTGCTGAACTGCGGTCCCAGGTGGCAGAGGTTGCACTGTGCGCGGCCCACGAACAGCCGCAACCCGCGCTTCGCAGCCTCGGGATAGCGGGCCTGGGCCGCCCTGTCGCCGCGCGCCAGCGCGTCGCGGAAGTCGTCGAACGGCGTGCGGCCGGTGACCAGCGTCGCCTGGAACGCCGCAAGCGCCTTGCCGATGTCGGCCAGTACCTTGTCGTCCTCGACGGCCGCCGGCGATCGACCGAATACCTGCCGGTAGCTGCATTCGAGGTCGGGCTGGCTGCGCACCAGTGCCGCCACGTGGCGCTCGGAATTGCCCATCTCGCGCGGGTCGGCGAACGGGCGCAGGCTGGCCGACCACAGGCTGTCGGTGGCACCGGCCCAGCCGAACCAGCGATTGAAGCGCGCGTTCGCCACGCTCGGTGTGTTGCGGTCGGTATCGGCCAGGCCGGTGGCGGTCGGGCGCCGATCGGTCCAGTGCCATTCGGGGACATGGCAGCTCGCGCAGGAGATCGTGCCGCCGTTCGACAGGCGTGTGTCGAAGAACAGCCGTTGCCCGAAGGCGGCAGCCCGTGCGGAGGCTGCGACCCGGTTGCTGGCATCGGACATCTGCCGCGGCGGCCACGGACCGTGCTGCAGGATCGACGCAATTTCGTCCGGGCTGAAGATCGTTCGCGCAGAAGCAGGGGCGGCAGACGCAGAAGCGATCGCAGCCAGGACCGCAGCGGAGACGACGGTCGACGCCGTGACGGTGCCAGCGGCCATCGCCGTCCGCGCCGACCCGGCGAGCAGGCTTGCCAGGGCCGCACGCAGCCGTCCGCTCACCGCACCATCACCGCCTGCGTCGCGCGCTCCGGCTTGTCGCCGCCGCTGCGCACGTCGAACACCAGCTCCCAGCTGCCCGGCATGTGGAACAGCAGGCCTTCCGCGCGGTAGCGGTTCTCGCCGACCGGCTTGATGCCGGCCTTGTAGTTCATGCCGTGGCCATGGGACGGCATGCGCGCGTCGACCGCGATGCCCGATGCTGCCGGTGCCCCGGGCTTCGCGCACGCAACGATGTCGATCGCGAAATGCCGTCCGACCAGGATCTTCTGCGGATCGGCGCGCCACGCGATCACATGGCGCGCGGTCTCGGTGCGCCGGGCACCGGCGAGGTCGGCGCCGCAGGCGGCGCTGCCGCTGGCTGCGGCGGCGCCGGACGCCGTCGCCGGGGCGTCCGCGGCGAGGAGCGGGGCTGCGCCCGACAGCAGCGCCAGCCCCGCCGCACACGCGAGCCACGCCAGCCATGCCGGCCGGTCCAGCCGCGCGGTCCGCCGCAGCCATCCCGCATGCGCGGCCGCGCCCCGCATCAGTTGCCGCCGATCGTCAGCACGTCATGGCGATCGGTGCTGGCCACCAGCCCGGGCGCATTGGTGCCCGACTGCACCTGTCCGCTGACCACATGCAGCCGGTTGCCGATGAAGTCCGCCGCCAGCCCGTGGCGCGGTAACGGCATCGGCGGCAGCCGCGTCCAGCTGTTGCTCTTCGGATCGAACGCGTCGACCGCGGCGAATGCTGCCCAGTAGTCGCGCAGGCGCACTTCGCCGCCGACCACGTAGATGCGACCGCCGTGCACGCCCCAGGCCACCGCGCTGCGCGGATTGGGCATCGGTGCCAGCAGGCGCCCCCACTGGTCGGTCGCCGGGTCGTATTCCTCGACGATGTCTGTGTTGCTGGCGGTGGTGATGAACACCGAACCGATGCGCCCGCCGATCACGTAGATGCGCCCGTCGACCGCCGCAGCCGCGCCGTGGTTGCGCGGCGTGGGCATGTCGGCGCGGGTCGACCAGGCGTTCTTCGCCGGATCGAACACTTCGTGCGTGCCCAGCGCGCGGTGCGGACGGGCCGGATGCAGCGCGGTTTCCTTCGAGCCCGGATGCAGGCCGGCGCCGCCGATCACGTGGATCCGGTTGTCCACCACCACGGCGTTGTGCGCGCCGCGCGCGACCGGCGCTGCAGCCATCTGCCGCCAGTTGTCCGTCGCCGGGTCGTATTCCCAGGTGGTGTTCACCGGCTGCCAGGAGGCCGGTCCCTTCTCCGGCAGCACGAAACCGCCGAACACGTAGATGCGTCCGTTCACCGTCGCAAGCGCGACATGGTGCATGAACACCGGCATGTCGCGCTTGCGCGTCCAGCGATCGGTCGCCGGGTCGTACTCGAACACCATGCCCATCGGCTTCCAGCCCGGCGCAAGGCCACCGAACACGTACAGCTTGCCGTTGGCGGCGATGCCGTAGACCTCTTCCGCGCTCACCGGGATCGGCGCGGCCGTCGACCACTTCTGCGCGGCAGCGGGCGACGCGCCGAGAACGCCAAGCGTGACGGCGAAGGCAAGGGCTGCTGCGAACGACAGCCGCGACAGGCGCGCGATAGAATTTGTCATTCGACGGACGATGTTCGGCATGGGTACTCCTCCAAGGGGAACGGTGCGGGTCTGGGCGCCCGCTGCGGCTCCATTCTGAACGTCGGATGGCCGGCTGAACAGCCATCCGCTGCAGGAAACGGCTGGATGCTTCGGCTTCGCGCCGCCGATGGCGTCAGTTGGCCTTGATGCCGCTGTCGCGGACCACCCGGGCGAACATCGGCTCCTCGCGCCGGAGCTGGTCGTTGAACTGCGCCGGTGTGCCCGCGGCCGGGTCGAAACCGAGCGACTCGAGCCGCGCCAGCGTTGCCGGGGACTTGATCGCGGCATTCAACCGCTGGTTGATGCGCGCAACCAGTGCCGATGGGGTCGATGCAGGCGCGAGCCAGCAGCTCCACGGTGAGGTACGCAGCCGAGCCCACGGTCGGCGACCCGCACGCGAGTCCGCCGCTGGCACGCCTCGCCAGTGCGATCAGCTCGGCGAGGGTCTTCACCTTCAGCTCCGGACTGGCCACCGGCAGGTTCGGTGCCGAGGCGATCGAGCCGATGGCCGTGAAATCGCGTTGCACGTCGTAGCTGACCTTGTACAGGCTGGGCGCGATGATCAGCGTGTTCGATGAAACCACCAGGGTGTAGCCATCGCCGGGCGCGCAGGCGACGATCTCGCTGCCGATGACGCCGCCCGCACCCGGCCGGTTGTCGACGATGAACGAGGTGGAGAAGACGGCGCCCATCGGTTCGGCCAGGATGCGGGCGAGGATGTCGGCCGCCCCACCGGCCCCTGCGGGAACGACGACCCGTACCGGCTTCACCGGCCAGGCCTGCGCCTGGGCAGGCAGCACCGGTGCGAGCATCGGCAATGCTGCGGTGGACAGGGAAAGGAAACGCGCGGCGGTGGACTTCAATCGTTGCTCCGATGGGTATCGCTGACGATCAGGTCTTCGCCGGCCACGGGCGGGTCGGGCGGGAAGACGCGCATCTCGTCTCCGACCAGGACCTCCATCCGGTCGTGGGCGAGCTCGACCTCGCCGTCGTAGCCGTGGCGCACCTTGGCCAGGATGTCGTACTGCGTGACGCGCCAGACGCTGATGTGGTTGAGCAGCGTCAGCCGGGGCCAGGTGCGCCGGCAGATCTCGTTCATCTGCTGCGGATCAGTGTGGATGGAAATGACGCGGCGGGTGATCTCGTTGGCGGCGAGCTGCGCTGAGGACGCCGCCGCGATCTCGTGTACCAGCAGGTCGCAGCCTTTCGCCTGCTCGAGCACGCCATCGCAGAGCGTGGTGTCGCCCGAGAGCACGATCGAGCGGCCATTGCATTCGATGCGGAACCCGAACGCCGGGTGCACGTCCGGGCCGTGGTCCACCGGGAAGGCCGTCACCTTCACGCCGTCTTCCTCGAACACGGTGCCACCGATGAACTCGTGCACGTCGATCGCGCGCCCGGCGGGCTCGGCCGTCTCGTGTCTCGACCGCACGCTGATGTCGAAGTGATGCAGCTCGCGCAGGCCGTCCACCGCGCGTGCCGTGCCTTGAGGCCTGGACACCCGACATTGCGCGAGCGCGTATCCTCCCCGGGCCGACTCGTACCGACCTCGAAAATGATCGTCTACCTCCACGGCTTCAACAGTTCCCCGCAGTCGCTCAAGGCGCGCCTGGTCGAGGCGCGCATGGCCGACCTCGACCTGCTCGACCGCCTGGCCTGCCCGGCGCTGCCGCATTCGCCGAAAGAGGCGATCGCCTCGATCGACGTGCTGCTGCCGGCGGACGCCTCGACGGTCACCTTCATCGGCAGTTCGCTCGGTGGCTTCTATGCGACCCATCTCGCCGAGAAGCACGGGGCGAAGGCGGTGCTGGTCAATCCCGCCGTGAAGCCGCACGTGCTGCTGGCGCCGTTCGTCGGTGAGCAGGCGAACCTGCATTCGGGCGAACGCTGGATGCTGACCCCGGCGCACATCGACGAGCTCGCGGCGCTGGAGGTCGATCCGATCACCCGCCCCGATCGCTACCTGCTGCTGGTCGAGACCGGCGACGAGGTGCTCGACTGGCGCGATGCGGTGGCGAAGTACGCCGGCGCACGGCAGGCGATCGTCGAGGGTGGCGACCACGGCTTCTCCAGCTTCACCGACCATATCGACGACGTGCTGCGCTTCGCCGGCATGCTGGAAGCGCCCGATCCGATGGCGCGCGCCCGGCGCCCGCGGTCGCGCGCGGGCTGAGGCGGAGCGCCGCTCCGGTATACTGCCGGCCCGGCGCACGGAGGCAAGCGGCTTCCGTCGGGTTGCCACGCGGCCCGCTGCCCCACCGCTCCACTGCCTCACTGATCGCGGCCCCGATGAACGTCTTTTACGAGGAAGAAGGTGAGCTGCGGGCAGGCAGCGTGCTCGCCGACAACACCACCTCGCTGCAGGTCGAGGCACCGCACGGCAAGCGCTCGAAGGTGAAGGCGGCGAACGTGCTGTTCCGCTTCGAGGCGCCGGCGCCCAGGGCGCTGGTCGACGATGCGAAGGCGCTCGCCGACACGCTCGACCCGGGCTTCCTGTGGGAGGCGATCGCCGCCGACGAGTTCGGCTTCGACGATGCGGCCAGCGAGTACTTCGGCGCGGCCGCCGGCAAGACCGCCACGCCGGTGGAGCGCGCGGCGATGCTGCTGCGCCTGCATGCCAACCCGATGTACTTCTACAAGCGCGGCAAGGGCCTGTACAAGCGGGCCCCTGCCGAGTCGCTGAAGGCGGCGCTGGCTGGCGTCGAGCGGCGCAGGCGCGAGGCCGAGCAGCAGGCGCAGTGGACCGCGGCGCTGGTGCGCGGCGAACTGCCCGAGGCGATGCAGCCGCTGGTGCCGTCGCTGCTGCATGCGCCCGAGAAGCAGAGCCTCGCCTGGAAGGCGCTCGAGGCCGCCTGCGCCGAGACCGGGACCAGCGTGCCGCACCTGATGCAGCGCTGCGGCGCGATCGCCTCGGCGCACGATTTCCACTACGGCCGGTTCCTGTTCGAGCACTTCCGCGCCGGCATCGGCTTCGCGCTCGACACGGCCGGGCCGGATGCGCTCGATGCGCTGCTCGCCCCGATGCCGGCGCTCGAGACGGCGGCCGTCGCCGCGTTCTCCATCGACGACACCGCCACCACCGAGATCGACGATGCGTTCTCGGTGCAGCCGCTGGGCAGCGGCTGGCGCATCGGCGTGCACATCGCCGCGCCGTCGCTGGGCATAGCGGCCGGTTCGGCGCTGGACGAGGTCGCGCTGTCGCGGCTGTCCACCGCCTACTTCCCCGGGCGCAAGATCACCATGCTGCCCGATGCGGTCGTCGAGCGCTTCACGCTGGCCACCGGCCGCACCTTGCCGGCGGTGTCGCTCTATGTCGATGTCGATGCCGACTTCACCGTGCGGTCGACCCGCTCGGCGGTAGAGGCGGTGCAGATCGCCGACAACCTGCGGCTGGAACACCTCGAGCCGTGCTTCACCGAGGCGGCACTGGCCCGGGCGGCGGCGCTGCCCGATCCGCGCGTGGACCATCCGCGCGGGCGCGAGCTGTGGACGCTCTGGGGCTTCGCGCAGAAGCTGCAGGCGCTGCGCGGCAAGCAGGCCGAGACCGGCAGCGGCCGGGTCGAGTACACCTTCATCGTCGAAGGCGACCGGATCACGCTGCGGCCGCGCGCGCGCGGCGCGCCGCTCGACACCCTGGTCGCGGAACTGATGATCTACGCGAACAGCCAGTGGGGTGGCGAACTCGCCCGCGCGCAGGTGCCGGCCATCTACCGCGCCCAGTCGAGCGGCAAGGTGTTCATGACCACGGTGGCCTCGCCGCACCAGGGGCTTGGCGTCGCGCACTACACCTGGGCCAGTTCGCCGCTGCGCCGGATGGTCGACCTGATCAACCAGCGGCAGATCACGAGCTGGATCCGCGGCGAGCCGCCGGTGTATCCCGCGGGCAGCGAGGCGATGCTCGCCGCGATGCGGTCGTTCGAACTCACCTACGAGGCCTACGCCGAGGCGCAGCGCACGCTCGAGCGCTACTGGTCGCTGGTCTGGATCCGGCAGCAGGCGCTGGAGACGATCGAGGGCGAGGTGATCCGCGACAACCTGGTCCGGCTGTCCGGCGTGCCGGTGGTGGCGCGGGTGCCGTCGGTGCCGGAACTGCCGCCGGGGACCCGGGTGCGGCTCGCGGTCGACCGGATCGACCTCTACGACCTGCTGCTCGACCTGACGTTCGGCGAAGCGCTCGCCTGATCGCGGGCCGGGCGCCGTGCACGGCGCGGCCTGCGCGCCGGGTCGATAACGCATGACAGCCTGCGGCGGCTCGCCTAGAATCCGCGCCATGGTGACCCGCCCGCTTTCGCAGCCGATGCCGTGGCTTCGCTGATCCGGTTGCCCAACCGCTACCCGGCACCCGAGGCGCTTTTCCTCGCGCCGCCGTTCTCCTACGTCGACCCGGCGAACCGCACGCTGATGCTGGCGGTGATCGCATCTGTGCTGCTGCATGCGACGCTGATGGCGACCGGATTCATCGCGCCCGGCAGCGCCAGCCGGTCTTCCGCGCCGGCGCCGCTCGAAGTGGTGCTGGTCAATGCGCGCACCGAGAAGGCGCCGGTGAAGGCCGATGTCCGGGCACAATCGAACCTCGACGGCGGCGGCAACACCGATGCGAAGGTGCGCGCGAAGACGCCCCTGCCGCAGACCGAGACCGGCGTCGACGCGCCGGACCCTGCCGCGGCCGCGCGTGCCCGGGTCGAGCAGCTCGAGGCGGAGACGCAGCGCGTGATGGCGCGGATCAAGGCGACGGTGCCGATCGACAGCCGCGAGCCGAACCCGGGGCCGCAGCCCGTGCCGCAGTCTCAGCCGGTGCAGGCGCCCAGCTCCGCCGAGCTCGCCGCGCGCAGCCTCGAGATGGCGCGGCTGCGGGCGGAGATCTCGAAGGATTTCAGCGCGTACCAGGAGCGGCCGCGCAAGGCCTTCGTCGGTGCACGTGCATCGGAGGACCGCTTCGCCCGCTACGTCGAGGACTGGCGCGGCAAGATCGAACGCGTCGGCAACCTGAACTACCCCGACGAGGCGCGCCGGCAGAAGCTGTACGGCACGCTGGTGCTCACGGTGTCGGTGCGACGCGACGGAACGGTGGAGAGCATCGAGGTCAATCGTTCGTCCGGCTTCAGGCTGCTCGACCAGGCGGCGATCCGCATCGTCGAACTGGCGGCGCCGTTCTCGAAGTTCCCGCCGGACATCGCGAAGGACATCGACATCCTGGCGATCACGCGCACGTGGAGCTTCACCACGACAGAACAGTTCCAGGGGCAATGAGGCTCCGACGCGATGAGTGATCGCTACGCCGTGTTCGGCAATCCGGTCGCGCACAGCCGCTCGCCGGCCATCCATGCCGCGTTCGCGCGCGAGACCGGGCAGGACATCGACTATGGCCGGGTGCTTGCACCGCTCGACGGCTTCGCCGCGGCGGTGGACGCGTTCCGGCGCGACGGCGGCCGTGGGGCCAACGTCACGCTGCCGTTCAAGCGCGAGGCCTGGCAGCTGGCCACGGCCTGCAGTGCTCGCGCGGCGTCGGCCGAGGCGGTGAACACCCTGCGCTTCGATGCGGACGGCGGGATCTTCGGAGACAACACCGACGGGGTCGGCCTGGTGCGCGACATCGAGGTGAACCTCGGGCAGCCGCTGGCCGGCGCACGGGTGCTGATGCTCGGGGCGGGGGGCGCCGCGGCCGGGGTCGTGCTGCCGCTGGTCGAGGCCGGGGTGCGCCTGCTGCATGTGGCCAACCGCACGGCGGCGCGGGCCGAGGCGCTGGCGGCGCGCCATGCCGGGGCGCCGGTATCGGGCGGGTCGCTCGCGGCGATCGACGGAGAGTTCGACCTGGTCGTCAACGCCACCTCGGCCAGCCTGGGCGCGGAGGCGCCGTCGATCGGTCGTGCGCGGCTGGTGCCAGGCGGCCTCTGCTACGACATGATGTATTCGGCCGAGCCGAGCGCCTTCCTGGTCGAGGCCGCGCGCGGCGGTGCACGCATCGCCGATGGCATCGGCATGCTGGTCGAGCAGGCGGCCGAATCGTTCTTCCTGTGGCGCGGGGTGCGGCCGGGTACCGCGTCGTTGCTGGCCGGGCTGGCGCAGCCCTGGCGCGGCAGTCGTCTCGGCCGCTGATCGCGGCCCGCGCCCGTCCGCGCATCCTTCCGGCCCATGCGCACGCTTTTCCGCTGGATCTTCCGACTGCTGCTGCTCGCGCTGGGCGCGCTGCTGGCGTGGCAGCTCTGGCTGTTCGGCCATGTCGTCTACTGGAAGTACGAGAATCCGGCCGAGACGTCGTTCATGCGCATGCGGCTCGAGCAGTTGCAGCAGAAGGACGAGAAGGCGCGCCTGCGGCAGCAGTGGGTGTCCTACGATGGGATCTCGATCCACCTGAAGCGCGCGATCATCGTCGCCGAGGACGACAAGTTCGTCGACCACGAGGGCTTCGACTGGGAGGCTATCCAGAAGGCGCTCGAACAGAACCGCAAGCAGGGGCGGGTGGTGCGCGGCGGGTCGACCATCAGCCAGCAACTGGCGAAGAACCTGTTCCTGTCCGATGCACGGACGCGCACGCGCAAGGTGCAGGAGGCGGCCATCACGCTGATGCTCGAACAGACGATGGACAAGCGCCGCATCCTCGAGATCTACCTGAACGTGATCGAATGGGGCAACGGCGTGTTCGGCGCCGAAGCCGCCGCCCGCCACTACTACGGCGTGTCCGCATCCCAGCTCACGCCCGCGCAGGCCGCCCGCCTCGCCGCGATGGTCCCCAACCCCCGCTACTACGACCGCAACCGCGGCTCGCGCTGGCTCGCCCGCTACACCGAGATCATCCAGTCGCGCATGCCCCGCGCCACCGTGCCGTAAACAATCCGGGTCAGAGACGATTTACGCCGCTTCAGCGCCTCGCGAACGGGCGACCCCGTTTGAGCGGGACCGCGGCTGACCCCAGTCTCGAGGCGACCCATCCGCGGAAGGTGTCGCTCCCGGTGGGTAGGCCGCCCCGCGTCGCGTCACGAATGCAGGCGAGGTCTTCTGCGGGCAGGGTCTGCTCGAACAATCGCGCATAGGCTGCACGGCGCGCCTCCGGTCGATCGCCCAGTTTCTCGTAAGCGGGGTGCGGCGTGATCCGGTCATCCGCCACCCCGAGCGCATTGCACCGGTAACTCGACCAGCGATAGGCGGCCGGCGAGTCGACCATCGCCGCGCGCACCGGATTCGCCTCGATGTACCGCATGCATCGGAGCAGGTAGGTTTCGCTGTCCACCAGGCTTGCGTGGTATCGCCCTTCCCATAACGTACCGGTGCGCGCGTACCGTCGGTTCACATGGCGGGCGAAGCGGGTGCCCAGCGATTGCATCAGGCCCGGGATCGCAGCCTCGCTGTCGCCTGTCATCAGCAGATGTACATGATTCGTCATCAGCACATAGGCGTGAACCTGGCAGCCGTACCGGCGTGCGGCATCTGCCATCCATCGCAGGTAGAGACGGCAATCGTCGTCAGCCTGGAAGCACGTCGCCCGGTTGTTCCCGCGCTGGACGACATGCTGCGGCAGCGAAGGAATGTGGAGTCTCGGGCGCCTGGGCATCTGCTCAGGGTGCGCGCGGCGGCCCAGGCGGCGCCAGTCCGGGGAACATGGCTTGGCTGCGGATAGTGGCTTGTCTTACCGGTTCCTGGCCAGGCCTTGCGCAAAGCCGGATCGGGCCGGCCCGGAAAGGGTGTCCGGCCCGGACCATCAGCGCGGGTTTCTGCAATAAATCGTCTCTGACCCGGATTAAGGGCGCATACAATCGCGCCACCTCTGAAACGGGCCGCGAGCCAGTGCCATGGCCGATGTCGACGAACCGCGCAGCGTGCAGGAATCCCTGCAGGAGATCATGGATCTCCTGCGGCGGCAGCGCGTGGTCGAGTCGCTGGCGCATCGCGAGGGGGAGGGGCGCGCTGGCGGCCTGACGGATCGCCAGCCTCTGGTCGATTCGCTGGTGCACAAGCAGAACGAGGCGGAGCTGCAGTCGCGCCTGGATGCGCTGCACCCGGCCGACGTCGCGCTGATCCTCGAGGCGCTGCCGCTCGACGATCGCCTGCGGGTCTGGCAGCTGGTCAAGGCGGACCGGGACGGCGAGATCCTGCTCGAGGTGTCGGACGCGGTCCGGGAAACGCTGATCGCGGACATGGACCGCGGCGAGCTGGTGGCCGCGACCGAGCAGCTCGACACCGACGAGATCGCCGACCTCGCGCCCGACCTGCCGGACGAGGTCATCGCCGACCTGTTCAAGTCGCTCTCGGCCGACGAGCGGGAGCAGCTGCGCGAGGCGCTGTCCTATCCCGAGGACAGCGTCGGCGGCCTGATGGACTTCGAGATGGTCACCATCCGCGAGGACGTGACGATCGAGGTCGTGCTGCGCTACCTGCGCCGCCTGGACGAACTCCCCAGCAACACCGACAAGCTGTTCGTGGTCGACCGCAAGGGGCTGCTGCGCGGCGTGCTGCCGCTGAAGAAGCTGCTGGTGAACGAGCCCGAGATCGAGGTCGCGACGCTGGTCGACCGCAACGTGGTGAGCTTCCATCCGGACGACGATGCGCGCGACGCGGCCACCGCGTTCGAACGCTACGACCTGATCTCCGCGCCGGTGGTCGACGACCAGGGCGAGGTGCTCGGCCGGCTCACCGTCGACGTGGTCGTCGACTTCATCCGCGAGGCGTCCGAGGCCGAGAAGCTCAAGGCGAGCGGCCTGCGCGAGGAAGAGGACATCTTCGCGCCGGTCTGGGACAGCCTGAAGAACCGCTGGACCTGGCTCGCGGTGAACCTGGTCACCGCGTTCATCGCCTCGCGCGTGATCGGCGCCTTCGAAGGCTCGATCGAGAAGCTGGTGGCGCTCGCGGCGCTGATGCCGATCGTCGCCGGCATCGGCGGCAATGCCGGCAACCAGACGATCACCATGATCGTGCGTGCGCTCGCGCTCGGGCAGATCAGCCGCGACAGTGCGCGCAAGCTGTTCATCAAGGAAATCACCATCGCGCTGATCAACGGCGTGGTCTGGGGCAGCATCGTCGGCGGCGTGGTCTGGCTGTTCTACGGCAGCATCCCGCTGTCGGTCGTGATCATGGCCGCGATGACGCTGAACCTGCTGCTCGCGGCGCTGGCCGGCGTGCTGATCCCCCTCGGCCGCCGCTGGCTGCAGCGCGACCCGGCGATGGGCTCATCGGTGCTGATCACCGCGCTCACCGACAGCGGCGGCTTCTTCATCTTCCTCGGACTGGCGACGCTGTTCCTGGTCTGATGCTGGAATAAACGGGCCGCAGCGCCTGTTTGCCCCGTTGGACGAAGCCGGACGCCCCGCGTACGCTGGCCCTGCCGTCCACCCATCCACCTCGTTCGCCCGGAGCCGCACACGATGACCCCAGCCGCCACCCAGACCCGCCTGCCTGCCCCGATCGCCTCGCCCGGCAGGCGCACCCTGCGCAGCCGTGCCGCGATGTTCGCCGCGGTCTCCATGCTTGCCGCCACCCTGGCCGGCTGCGCGGTGTTCGGCGGCGGTGCGCCCGCCAAGGTTGCCAACGGGGCACTGGTCGATTCGAAGGGCATGAGCCTTTACACCTTCGCCAAGGATGCCGACGGCAAGAGCGCCTGCGTCGCCGGTTGCGCGAAGAACTGGCCGCCGCTGATGGCATCGGCGTCCGACCGACCGGCTGGCGGCTACACGATCATCACGCGCGACGACGGCAGCCTGCAGTGGGCCTACAAGGGCAAGCCGCTGTACACCTGGATCAAGGACGTCAAGCCCGGCGACCGCACCGGCGACGGCTGGAACAAGGTGTGGAGCCTGGCCCGTCCCTGAGCGCCCGGGTGCCTGGCTGCCCGGGCCGCTGCGTTCCCGCGCCCCCGGGTCCTGCCTGGCCGCCCGGCACCGTGCCGACCGCAGGAGCCGCGCGTGCACGAGCATGACCTGATCGTCCTGCTGCCCCGGCTGCGCCGCTATGCGCGTGCGCTGGCCGGGGACGCCGGGCGTGCCGACGACCTGGTGCAGGACACGCTCGAGCGCGCCTGGGCGAAGTCGGCGCTGTTCCGTCCCGGCAGCGACCTGCGCGCCTGGCTGTTCACGCTGATGCACAACGTGCATGTGAACGGCGTGCGCCGGCGCTCGCCGCTCGACGCGGGCGGCGCCCGGCCGCCGGGGCAGGGGCCGGGCGGTGTCGAACGCGAAGACACGCTGGCAGCGCTGGCCGATCCGGCGGCAACGGCCGAAGGCGACGCCGCGGTCTCGGACATCGGCCGCGCGCTGGCGCAGCTGCCGGAAACGCAGCGCGTCGCGATCCTGCTGGTCGCGCTCGAGGACATGAGCTACCAGGACATCGCGTCCATCCAGCAGGTGCCGGTGGGCACCGTGATGTCGCGCCTCGCGCGCGGCCGCGAGCGGTTGCGGCAGCTGCTGGACGGCACGGGCGGTCCCGCATCGTTGAGGGTGGTGAAATGAACGTGCCGGAGCTCCCGGAGGAAGTACTGCAGGCCCATGTCGACGGCCGGCTCGACCCGGCGCATGCCGAGGCCGTGGCGGCCGTGCTGGCCGCGCATCCGGATCTCGCCGCGCGCGTGGCAGCGTGGCGCCTGCAGAAGGCGTCCATCGCCGATGCCTATGCGTCGCTGGTGGACGAGCCGGTGCCGGCCCGCCTGGTCCAGGCCGCGTCGCGCCCGGCGGCCGCCGCGTCCACCGCTGCCCGGCTCTCTGCACTGCCCTGGCAGACCCGCTTCGCCCTGGCGGCGATGCTGGCCGGCGGCATCGCGATCGGCTGGGTGGTGCGCGGCGCACTGCCGACTGGCGGATCCGGTCCCGAAGCGGCTGTGGCAGCGCTGCCGCGCGATGCGGCGATCGCGCATGCCGTCTATTCGCCGGAGATCCGGCATCCGGTCGAAGTGGCGGCGAGCGAGCAGGACCACCTCGTCGGCTGGCTGTCCAAGCGCCTCGGCCGCAAGCTGGTCGTGCCCGATCTCGCCGCTGCCGGTTATGAACTGGTCGGTGGCCGCCTGCTGCCAGGCAACCAGGGCCCGGCTGCACAGTTCATGTATCAGGACGCGACCGGACGCCGGCTCACTCTGTATATCCGCGTCGAGCCCTCGGCTGCACCGGCCACCGCCTTCCGCTTCTCGGAGCAGGGTACCCTGCGCGTGTTCCACTGGATCGACGGCTCGCTCGGCTACGCCCTATCGGGCGAGTTCGACCGCGAAGAGTTGCTGTCGATCGCCACCCGGGTACACCGGCAGATCGCATCCTGAATTGCCCGTCGGTTTCATCCCGTGGATGGGCCGTCAACCCGGGCGTCCCCCGTCGCCCCTTGATACCGATCAGGCTCGCAGCCCGCATGCGCCGCTACGCGCGGAATCTCCGAAACGCGCTGGCTGCAATCGCGACCAGCGCCAGGATCGCGATCGTGCCGAGGAGCCATACGGCAGCGGCAAAGCGCCATGAGAGTAAGGCTGCGACCAGAAGTGCGGCCACGGCGAGCGCCCGAGCCACGACCGTCCACGCCGACGCGCGTGGCACGTCGCTCGCCAATGCGTCGGGATGACGCGACGTCGCGGTCATTCGGGAGAGTAGGCCAGGCCCGCCAGCGCCGCCTCGCCCGCCTCCGCGTTGACCAGGTCGAAATTGATCCGCCCCACGACAAGCCCGAACGAGATGTATGCACGCACGTAGCGCGTCTGCCCACCTTCCAGCGCGAAGGTGAGGCTGCGTTCGACCTCCGTCGACGCGCTGACCCGGTGCTCGCCGGCTGGCAGGTCGACGAAGAAGAAGCCGTTGGCGCGCGAGGTCCCGACCGTCTTGCCGTTGATCGCGATCTGCGGTTGCATCGCGGCTCCGAAACTGGAATCGCGGTAGATGAAGACTCGCCCGGTGTCCTTGCCGAGCGCAGGCATCTTCGACTTCATGTCGTTGAAGCTCGGCCCCGTGGCACAGCCCGTGGCCAAGATCGAGATGACGGCAATCAAGAACGCCCGCAGCCAGTTCATCTGTTGCTCCTGTGATTGTTCGTTCAACGGAAACGCAATGGCAATGGGGCAGGCAGCGCCGAGTAGGCCCGCTCGCCAGGCAGGTAGAAGCCGACGAGGCGCTCGTCATTGATCACCAGATAGGCTTCGTGCGTGTTCGCGCCTGCAATCGAGAATACGCTGTCTTCCGAGCGGAATACCTCGCCCTGCGTCACCGTGCCGACCTGGCGCCAGCGAGAACCGGACAGGAGGGTCCTCTGGAAACCGGACGCAAGCTCGATGGTCGTGAGCGCGCCAATCTCGATGCGCCGGGCCGTGGCCGGATCTGCTTGCGAAAGCGTTGTCGGCATGCGTACGATTTCAGCCGCGCACCCCATGAGCGTCGCCGAAACCAGCAGTAGCGTGACCCAGCGCCCGACGCTTCCGACCGCCCCGAGCCCCCTACGGTAGATCATGAAAGTCACTTTTCGTTCCCAAGTCCTGGCACGTCCGTCGACGGTCGGATCGGCCTTCGTACTCGTCCTTGTGATCATACTCTCGGGTTGTGCAACAGCGCCAGACAGCATCGCTCCTGCGCACGTGGCACGGGAGCGGTACTCTGCCCTCGACTGTGATCAGTTGATCGCGGAGCGCAAGCGTGTCGAAGCATCGCTTGCCGACGCCCGCGTCGTGCAGGGCAGCGCGGCTGCGAACGACGTGGCGGCCGTGACCGTGGCGATCGCGCTGTTCCCCGTCGCGGTCCTCGCTCTCGGGGGTGACACCGCGTTGGCTGGAGATGTCGCACGCCTGAGGGGGGAGCACGTCGCCATCAGCGATGTGATGAAAGCTAGCGGATGCGCGCCCGGGGATTCGCCGCGCGGCTGACTGGTTTCACCTATGCGCACATGCGGACCTTCGTGGCCCCTTGGCGAGGTCGGCCATGGGACAGGCAATCCGCGTGGAATGGCCCTCGAGCGTGCCCGGTGGTATCCATCCCGTAGAATGGCGAATCAACCCCCGGCGCCCCCTGGAGACTCCCGATGCTGATCAAGCGCCCAGACGACATCCGTCCGTCCGAGATTACTCCCCGGTCGCTGTACGAAGACCGGCGCAGCTTCATGCTCGGCGCCGGTGCGCTGGCCCTGGCCGGCGGCGGCGTGCTGCCCGGTGCCGCCCATGCGCAGGCGCGCGAGAAGATCGCCGGACTGCGCCCCGCGCCGGCGGCCTACACGCTGAAGGAACCGCTCAACACCTACGAGCAGATCACGTCCTACGTGAACTTCTACGAGTTCGGCACCGACAAGTCCGATCCGCTGCGCAACTCGAAGAACTTCCGCACCCGGCCATGGACCGTCGTCGTCGAGGGCGAGGTGCGCAAGCCGCGCAGCTTCGGCATCGAGGAACTGCTCAAGCTCGCGCCGGTGGAGGAGCGCATCTACCGGCTGCGCTGCGTCGAGGCGTGGTCGATGGTCATACCGTGGGCCGGCTATTCGCTGTCCGAGCTGATCAAGCAGGTCGAGCCCACCGCCAACGCGAAGTTCATCGAGTTCCACACGCTGGCCGACCCGAAGCAGATGCCCGGCGTGAAGGATCCCGTCCTCCAGTGGCCGTATGTCGAGGGCCTGCGCATGGACGAGGCGATGAACCCGCTGTCGCTGCTCTGCCTCGGCCTCTACGGCGAACTGCTGCCCAACCCGAACGGCGCGCCGGTGCGCCTGGTGGTGCCGTGGAAGTACGGCTTCAAGAGCGGCAAGTCGATCGTGCGCATCCGCTTCGTCGAGAACATGCCGACCACCGCATGGATGCGTTCGGCGCCGAGCGAGTACGGGTTCTATTCGAACGTGAACCCGAAGGTCGACCATCCGCGCTGGAGCCAGGCGCGCGAGCGGCGCATCGGCGAGTTCTTCAAGCGTGAGACGCTGATGTTCAACGGCTATGCCGACCAGGTCGCATCGCTCTACACCGGCATGGACCTGCGCAAGAACTTCTGACCGCCGCTCCCGCGCCGGGGGCGGGTATCGCACGCCACCGGCCGTTTCCCGCCGTCGCCCCGCGATCCGCCCCGTCCTAGTCTGGCGGCTGCGTTTGCGGGGATTGGCCTCGCGTTCGCCACCGGGGGTTTCGCCCTGGTGCCTCGCGCATTCCGCGCGAAAACCGTGGTGCCGCATCGATGCCGGTCGTTTCGCCCGGCGTGGTTGCGCGGCTGCGGTGTTCACCCCTCGGGGACGTCCACGTCCCCGGCGGGGGATCCGTGCGTCCCCGATTCCTGTTCGGAGG
Source organism: Betaproteobacteria bacterium (assembly GCA_021298815.1). Classification (GTDB taxonomy): domain Bacteria; phylum Pseudomonadota; class Gammaproteobacteria; order Burkholderiales; family CAIKXV01; genus CAIKXV01. The sequence continues at coordinate 32,396 of JAJTHE010000137.1, forward strand.
ACGCATGGATCAGTGGTTCATGGAGTCGTATCTGCGGTGGCTGGGGCAGGCGAGTGACGCGGAGCTGATCGACCGGAAGGATGCGGTCGCGATCGCGTTGCTGCAGGCCGGCATCGACTGCGAGCTGAGCCGGGTGCTGTACGACCTGATCCTCGAGGAAGTCGATGCCCGCGAGCAGGTGGCGCGCATGCGCCGCGTGCGCCGCAAGCGGCCGGTGGCCAGGGTGAAGCCCTCGAAGGCGGCGGACGAAGTCGAAGGGGTCGGCTGATGGGCCGCCTCGACGACTGGCACCGGCGCTGGCGGGGCGATCGCTGGCTGCAGGATCGCTGGCGGTGGCGGCAGCTGAAGTTCCGGTGGTGGTTGTGGTGGGTGGGCAGGGTGCGTCATCGCCGTTGCATCCAGGCGTTGCGCGCGCTGGCCGGTGCGTCGTGGTGGTTGCTGGTCCGGCTGCTGCCGTGGCTGCTGGCCTGGCTGGCCGACCGCGATGCGGCCGGCAATCGTCCGCCCGCCCAGGATCCGCCGCGCGAGCGGTGATTCCGCTGCAGGTGGCTCGATGAAACGCAACGGCAGTCCGTAGCAGTGCAGTACGGCCGGGGGATGCAAGTCCCCCGGCTTTTCCCACGTTGCCGTAACGCCGGCGGCTGGAGAGAATACGACCATCGTGAACGAACTGACTGCGGGTTCCGCCCCGCGTGATCCGCTGCTCGGCTGGGCCGGCCTTGATGCCTCCGGTCGCATCGTCTCGCTCGGCGGAAGGCTGGCGGGGCTGCGCATCGGGACGCGGCTGGCAGAGGCGCTCGATGAACCCGGCGTCGTCGAAAGGTTCCTGCGCGAGGCGGTTGCCGCTGACGCAGTCGACGCTGACGTCGACGCGGACCTCGATCGGCAAGCCGGCACGCTGACCGTTCGCTGCCGCGTCGCCGGCACGGCACCCGGCACGGTCGTCACGCTGCGGTTGCGCCGTGAACGGCCGACTGCCGGGGCGCCGCGTTTCGCGGCCGAGTTCCATGACGAGGCGCCCGGCGGCGAGACTGCAGCCCCCTCGCTCGCCGCGCTTCCGCCGTTGCTGCTGGCGCCATCGCCGCTGCTGCCGTCGAACCCCGCCGCCGCCGATGCCTGGCGGCTGGGCAGCGCCCTCTATCCGGCGACCGTGGCACCGGCGCCGAACCGGCCGATCGGGCTGATCCGTTTCGCGCTGCATCCGGTCGCGCTGCCGCGGCTGGCTGCGGTGGATGACCTCGACCCCTGGATCGCCGCATCGCTCGCCCGGCTCGCGTCCAGCGCCGCGCTGCTCGGCATCGAGGCTGTGGCCGCCCGCACCGGCACGCGCGAACTGACTGCCTGGGTGCGCGACGGCACGGGTTGCGCGAAGCTGTGCGAACACTGGCTGTCGGCGATGGCGGCCAGCCCGCTGGTCGGCAGCCGCTGCCGGCTGGTGGTCGGTCCGTCGGCTGCCTGGTGCGTGATGCCAGCCGACGGGCAGGTGCTCGGCTACCTGCTCGATGCCCTCGATGCGGTCTACGCGCCGGCCGGTCCGGGGCCGTCGCGGCCAGCGATGCCGGTCAGCAGCGTGGCGCGCGAGCGCGACGTCGCCGAGCGGCGCGAGCCGCTCACTGGCACCCTGGTCGAACTGGTGTCCTCGGGACGGGCGCGGCTCGCCGGCGAGCCGGTCATCGATGCGCCGACCGGGCTGCCATCGGGCATGCACCTGCGGGCCGAGTTCCGCTCGCTGTTCGCGATGGCCGACCTGATCGACTACCTGCCCGACATCGTCGAGGACGACCGCGCGGCCGATGCGTTGAACGGCTGGCTGGCCGTGGCCGTGCGCGCGGCCACCGCCGGCCGGCGCCGTGGCAGGCGTGGCCTGCTGCAGGTCCGGATCGCGCCGGCACAGCTGCGCCGCCTCGATTCCCTGGTGCCGGTGATCGCCGCGATGACCGAGGCGGGCGATGGCGAGCCGCCCTGCCTGATGCTGCCCGAAGCTGCGGTGCATCGTGACGCCTACCTGGTGATCGACGCCGCGGCGGAGGTGGCTGCCCTCGGCGCCGCGATCGGCATCGACGACTACCGCGGGCTGCTGCCGCCTGCGCAGCTCGCGCAGGCCGGCATCGGTGCGCTGCGGCTGCATCGTTCGCTGGTGCGCGAACTCGGCGAGCGGTCGTTCGCCGGCGCGCGGCTGGGCGACCTGCTGGCGCGCGCTCGCGGTGCCGGGATGCAGGTCCTGGTCGCGGGCCTGTCCGACCGGATGGCGGTGGCTGCGGCCGGTGCTGCCGGTGCCCTGCACCTGTCCGGTCCGGTGTTCGGACGGCCGCAGCGGTTCGTGGCGGCGGCCGCATCTGCACCCGCATCCGACACCGCATCCCCTGCCCCGGGCTGACCCGTCCACCCGAACTGGAGCGTTCCGATGGCCAAGGACCTGTTCGATCTGATCGCCGACCTCGCGCACGACGAGCTGCCGTTCAGCGAGATCCACCTCGTCGAAGGCGCGCCGATCGCGCTCAAGCTGCCGGGCGGGCTGCGCGACCTCGACGACGAGGGCCCGGTTCCCCGGGTCGCGATCGAACAGTTCCTCGACCGCGTCCTGCCCGGCTGGCAGCCCGCGCTCGCCGGCTGCCAGGCGATCGACAGCGCGGTCGAGCTGCCGTCCGAGACCCGCCTGCGGGTGAACGTGCACTGGGCGAGCGCCGGGCAGAGCCTGCGCCTGGTGATGCGCCGCATCCCGCGCGACCCGCTGCTGCTGAAGGACACCGGACTGCCGCCGTTCCTGCCGCGCCTGCTGCTGGAGAGCGGCAAGGGGCTGGTGATCGTGACCGGCGCCACCGGCGCCGGCAAGACGACGACCCTGTTCGCCGCGCTGCGCCACATCATGGAGCAGCGCGAGGCGCCGCCGCACATCATCACCATCGAAGAGCCGATCGAGTACGTGCTGCGCCGTCCGCGCGGCGTGGTGACCCAGCGCGAGGTCGGCGTCGACACCGCGAGCTTCTCGCACGGGCTGCGCGAGGCGCTGCGCCAGGGGCCGGACGTGATCATGGTCGGCGAGGTGCGCGACCGCGACACGGCCGACACGATGCTGCGCGCGGCCGAGTCCGGCCACCTGGTGCTGGCGACCGTGCACTCGAGTTCCGCCGACGGCGTGATCAGCAAGATCGTGTCGCTGTTCCATCCGGACGAGCAGGCGCAGAGCCGGCACGTGCTCAAGAACGTGCTGATCGGCGTCGTCTGCCAGGTGCTGTTGCCGAAGCTGCAGCGCGACGGCTTCGCGCTGGCGGCCGAGATCCTGATCAACAGTCCGCAGGTCGCGCGAGCGATCGAGGATCCTGCGCGCCTGTCGACGCTGCGCGACTTCATGCGCCGCTCGGAGGACCGGCAGTCGCGCCTGCTCAACGACGTGCTGGTCGACCTCGTGCGCGCGCGCCGGGTGTCGCGTTCGGATGCGCTGCTCGCGAGCTACGACCGCCAGGACCTGCTGCCGGGGCTCGATCGCGCGGCCGGCGACCCTGACGACGCCGCGCGCTGAGGCGCGGCACCGCCCCGCCCCGTGGCGCGCAGTGCGCTACCGCCTGCGGGTGCGCGCGGCGAAGGACAGTGCGCCGAGCAGCAGGGCCAGCCCGACTGCCAGCCCGTTGCCCATGCGCACGAAGGGCGTCGCGCCCTCGTAGCCCTGCACCCGTCCGCGCAGCACGGCCTCGCTGAACGGATCGGCCACGGCCAGCACGCGCCCGCGCGGATCGATCACCGCGGTCATCCCGGTGTTGGTCGCGCGCAGCATCGGCCGCCCGGTCTCGAGCGCGCGCATGCGCGCGATCTGCAGGTGCTGCGGCTGCGCGAGCGAGCGGCCGAACCAGGCGGTGTTCGAGACGTTGACCAGGATGGTCGCCTCCGGCAACTGGCGGATGATCTCCTCGCCGAATGCATCCTCGTAGCAGATGTTGATCGCGACCTTCTGGCCGGACAGTTCCATCGGCCGCTGGTCCGGCGAGCCGCGGTTGAAGTCCTGCATCGGGATCTTCAGCCAGCGGATGACCCAGCCGAACAGCGGCGGCACGAACTCGCCGAACGGCACCAGGTGCTGCTTGCGATACACCTGGACCGGCGCGGTGCCGACGCTGAACACGCTGTTGTAGTAGTCGCGTCCGTCGGGCGAACGTTCGACCATTCCCAGCAGGATATCGGCGCGGCGCATCCGTGCATGGTCGACCAGCCGCGCCAGGTACTCGTTCGGCAGCCGGTCCGAGAACAGCGGCAGCGCCGTCTCGGGCAGCACCACCAGCCGCGCGTCGCCGCTCGCCTGGATCAGGCGCCAGTAGGTGTCGAGGGTCTCGATCACCCGCGATTCCTCCCACTTGAGGTCCTGCGGGATGTTCCCCTGCAGCAGCGCGACCTCGATCGGTGCGCCCACCGGCTTCGTCCATTCGATCCGGGCCAGCAGCGCGCCGCTGCCGCAGGTGGCGGCGATCGCCAGCAGTGCCGCGGCCATCGCACGGCGCCCCGGACCCGCCGTGGCCGGACGTGGCGCCGAGGGTGCGGTCGTCGCCTGCCAGGGCAGGCAGTACCAGAGCGCAGCCGCAGTGAAGGCCACCGCCAGCGAGACCAGGTACACGCCACCGACCGGCGCGAAGCCCGCCAGCGGGCTCGCCGTGGCGACTTGCGAATAGCCGATCGCCTGCCAGCCGAACCCGGTGAACAGCCAGCCGCGCAGCCATTCGGTCAGCACCCAGAGCGCGGGGAAGGCGGCGAGCCATGCGGCGCCGGCGCGCACCCGGTGCAGCAGCCCGCAGCACAGCGCCGGGAACAGCGCGAGGTAGGCGCAGAAGCCGAGCGTGGCGATCGCGGCCAGCGGCCCGGGCATCGCGCCGTAGACGTTCAGGCTCACATGGACCCAGGACACCCCGCCCAGGAAGCAGCCGAGCCCGAATCCGAAGCCGCGCGCCGCGGCCGCGCCGGCGCCGGGCGCGGCGGCCACCAGCCAGAGCAGCGCGGCGAACGCGAACGGTGCCATCCAGGGCAGATTGAACGGCGCGAAGGCGAGCGTGGTAGCGGCGCCGGCCGCCAGGCTCGCGGCGAGCGCCGCGGCGGGCCGTTGCAGCAGGGCCTTCACTGTCCTTCGACGGCCGGGGTGCGGATCACCTGCACAAGGTGCAGCCGGCGCCGGTCGGCGCGCAGCACCAGGAATTCGCAGTCGCCGAGTTCGATGCGGTCGTTGCGCCGGGGCACGCGGCCGAATGCGTTCACCACCAGCCCGCCGATGGTGTCGTAATCCTCGGTGGCGAACGAGGCACCGATGCGTTCGTTCAGGTCCTCGATCGGCGTCGCCGCCTTCACCCGGTAGATGCCGCGGTCGGGATCGACCTGGATGATGTCGCCGTCGGAATCCTCGAAGTCGTACTCGTCCTCGATGTCGCCGACGATCTGCTCGATCACGTCCTCGATCGTCACCAGCCCGGCCACGCCGCCGTATTCGTCCACCACCACCGCCATGTGGTTGCGGCTGCGGCGAAAGTCGCGCAGAAGCACGTTGAGCGGCTTCGCCTCGGGCACGAACACCGCGGGGCGCAGCATGCCGCGCAGGTTGTCCTCGCCTTCGGCAAAGAAGCGCAGCAGGTCCTTGGCATGCAGGATGCCGATCACCTCGTCCTTGCCGCCGTCGATCACCGGGAAGCGGGAATGCCCGGCGGCGACGACCTGGCGGGTGATCTGCGCCGGTTCATGACCGATGTCGATGAACTCGATCTGTGCCCGCGGCAGCATCACGCCGCCGGCGTCCAGTTCGGACACCTCTAGCACGCCTTCGATCATCGCCAGCGCTTCCTCGTCGAGCAGGTTGCGCTCGGACGCGCTGCGCAGCAGTTCGACCAGCTGGTCGCGGTCTTCCGGCTCGCGCAGCAGCAGCGTGCCGAGCCGGGTCAGCCAGCCGGGTTTACTGTCGTCGTTCATGCGTTGGATGCGGGAAGGTCAGACTCGATTGTCGCACGCTGGGGGCGCTCCGCGCCCCACGGGTCGCCCAGCCCGAGCGCCAGCACCAGCTTCGATTCCAGGCGTTCCATGCGGACCGCTTCGCGGTCCTCGACATGGTCGTAGCCGCGCAGGTGGAGCACGCCGTGCACCACCAGGTGCGCCAGGTGTGCCTCGAACGACTTGCCCTGGGCGTGCGCCTCGCGCGCGACGATCGCCGGACAGATGGCGATGTCGCCCCGTATCCCACGCGCGCCACGTGCCCTGGGCGCGCCGTCAACGGTCGCATCCCGGCCGGCATCCTGCTCGTAGGGGAAGGACAGCACGTTGGGCGGATAGTCGCGGCCACGGAACCGTTCGTTCAGCGCGACCGCCTCGCCGCGCGACACGAAGCGCACCGTGATCTCGGCGCCGGATGCGGCGCGCCGGCCGGATACCGGGCCCAGTGCGTGGCGCACCCAGCGCACGATGCGTGCCGCCGGGGGCAGGCGCGCGCTGCGGCTCGGGTTCTGCACTGCGATCCGGAAGGCGGCGGGGGGCGCTGGCATCGGCACGGGATCGGCGCGGGATCAGCTCGGATCGTCGCCGGCGGCCTGGCGTTTCTCGTAGGCGTCGACGATGCGCTGGACGATCGGATGGCGGACCACGTCCGCCGAACTGAAGTAGGTGAAGCCGATGCCCTCGACCTTGTCGAGCACCGAGCGCGCATCGACCAGGCCGCTCTTCTGCCCGCGCGCGAGGTCGATCTGCGTGACGTCGCCGGTGATCACCGCGCGCGTGCCGAAGCCGATGCGGGTGAGGAACATCTTCATCTGTTCGGGCGTGGTGTTCTGCGCCTCGTCGAGGATGATGAACGACTGGTTGAGCGTGCGCCCGCGCATGTAGGCAAGCGGCGCGACCTCGATCGCGCTGCGTTCGAACAGGCGCCCGACCTTGTCGAAGCCCATCAGGTCGTACAGCGCGTCGTACAGCGGCCGCAGGTAGGGGTCGACCTTCTGCGCGAGGTCGCCGGGCAGGAAGCCGAGGCGCTCGCCGGCCTCGACCGCAGGGCGCACCAGCACGATGCGCTTGACCTGGTCGCGCTCGATCGCATCGACCGCGCTGGCCACGGCGAGGTAGGTCTTGCCGGTGCCGGCCGGCCCGATGCCGAAGGTGATGTCGAAGGTGCGGATCTGCTCGAGGTACTGCTGCTGCGCCGGCGTGCGCGCATGCAGGTCGTGGCGGCGCGTGATCAGCGCCGGTGCCGCAGGCGAGGCGGACGCGTCGGCCGCATCCGCGCCGGCGCCGCCATTGCGCCCGGCCTCGACCAGGCCGAGCTGCACGTCCTCCAGCGTGACCTCGCGGTCGGCGCCCGCATAGAAGCGCTTCAGCGCCGAGAGGCCGATGCGCGCGCGGTCGAGTTCGCCGGTGAGCGAGAAGGTCGCACCGCGCCGGGCGATCTTCACCGACAGGATGCGCTCGATCGCACGCAGGTTCTCGTCGAGCGCGCCGCACAGGTTGGCGAGGCGGTTGTTGTCGACAGGGGTGAACGAGACCTGCAGCGTACTGGCGCGCCCGGCCGCGGCGCGCGGGGCGTCAGTCGTGCCGCTGCGTGCGCCTTCCCTGCGCGCGCCGGTGTTCGCGCTGCGCGTGCTCATCGGGCGCCGCCGGTGGCGGCCTGCGCCTGCGATTGCGTCACTGGCTGTGACCCGGGCACAACGCCGCGCAGCGTGTGCGCGCGCGCCTCGGTGACCTCGATGTCGATCAGGTGGCCGACGAGCCGCCGCGCGCCGGCGAAGTTCACCACCCGGTTGTTGGACGTGCGCGCGGCGAGTTCCGCCGGGTCGCGCCGCGACGGACCGGTGACCAGCACCGCTTGCCGCGTGCCGACCATCGACTGGCTGATCGCGGCGGCGGTCGCGTCCACCAGCGCCTGCAGCCGGCGCACGCGCGCGTTCTTCTCGGCCGGCGGCACGTCGTCGGCGAGGCTGGCCGAGGGCGTGCCCGGCCGCGCGCTGTAGGCGAAGCAGTAGCTGCCGTCGAAGGCCATCGCCTCGGCGAGTTCGAGCGTCTGCCGGAAGTCCTCGTCGGTCTCGCCGGGGAAGCCGACGATGAAGTCGGACGTGATCGAGATCCCGGGGCAGGCGCGGCGCAGCCGGCGCACGATCGACTTGTACTCGAGCGTGGTGTAGCCGCGCTTCATCGCCGCCAGCACCCGGTCGGAACCGGACTGCACCGGCAGGTGCACATGCGCCGCGAGCTTCGGCAGGCGTGCATGCGCATCGACCAGCCGGTCGGTGAATTCGCGCGGATGCGAGGTGGTGTAGCGCACCCGCTCGATGCCGGGGATCGCGCACACGTAGTCGAGCAGCTCGGCGAAGTCGGCATCGGCGTGCTCGCCCCGGGCGGGACCGCGCCACGCATTCACGTTCTGGCCGAGCAGCGTCACTTCGCGCACGCCGCGCTGCGCCAGTTCGGCGATCTCGACCAGCACGTCTTCCAGCGGCCGCGAGATCTCCTCGCCACGGGTGTAGGGCACGATGCAGTAGCTGCAGTACTTGCTGCAGCCTTCCATCACCGACACGAATGCGGTCGCGCCCTCGACCCGCGCCGGCGGCAGGCTGTCGAACTTCTCGATCTCGGGGAACGAGATGTCGACCTGCGGCAGGCCGCTGGACAGCCGGCGTTCTATCATCTCGGGCAGCCGGTGCAGCGTCTGCGGGCCGAACACCAGGTCGACATAGGGCGCGCGGCCGATGATCGATTCGCCCTCCTGGCTGGCCACGCATCCGCCGACGCCGATCAGCACGCCGGGGCGGGCGGCCTTCAGCTCGCGCGCCCGCCCGAGGTCGTTGAACACCTTCTCCTGCGCCTTCTCGCGCACCGAGCAGGTGTTGAACAGGATCACGTCGGCCTCGGCCGGATCCGCCACCTGCTCCAGCCCGTTGCGCGCGTGCAGGATGTCGGCCATCTTCTCCGAGTCGTACTCGTTCATCTGGCAGCCGAAGGTACGGATGTAGAGCTTGCGCATGGGGCGGTGGCGGGACGGCGGTGGCAGGGTCGCGGTGCGCGCGGTCAGCGCGCGCGCAGCCGCTGCAGTTCTTCCGGCGTCAGCAGGAACATGCGCAGGATGTCGCCATTGCGGTCGAACACGACGTAGGCTGCAGCTCGCGGGGGAATCTGGGAATGCAGGAGGGTGCGGTTGTTCTGGTCGACGATGATGCCGCCCGGCGCCATCCGGAACAGCCGGGAATCGATGCGCACCAGCGGCAGGGGCAGGTCGGGATCGGCCGTGAGCACCCCTAGCGCGCCGTTCGGCGGCAGGTTGCGCTGGAACTGGGCCCGGGCGTCCCCCGGTCCGGAAAGTGCCGCTGCCGCGGCCAGCGCCAGCAGCAGCAAGAGCAGGCACGACGCCCGGGCGGCGGACCCGCCCATGCGGCGCCCCGCCGGGCCGGCTTCGGGACAGACGAGCTGAGCGACCTGGAAAATGGACCCGGTCTCCGGAATACTTGGTGGCGAATCAGGGATTTGAACCCCGGACCAACGGATTATGATTCCGCTGCTCTAACCGCTGAGCTAATTCGCCACGGGGCCGCGGATTTTAGGTTCGACCGCTGATCGAGTCAATGGAAGGCGCAATGATGGCTGTTTCTTTTCGTCCTGACGTGATCGTCGTCGGGGCCGGACTGATCGGCGCGGCCGCCGTGGTCGGGCTGGCAGACGCCGGGTTGCGGATCGCCTGGGTGGCCCCGCCGGGGCCGGATGCGGACCCCGCCGCCGCATCGGCCAGCCCCGCGGCCGGCCCTGCCGGATGGGACAGCCGGGTGTACGCAGTCAGCCCGGGCAGCATCGCCTGGCTGTCGGCCATCGGCGCCTGGCAGGGCATCGACGCCGGCCGTACCTGCGACGTGTCCGCGATGCAGGTGAGCGGCGACGATGGCGAATCCCGGATCGGCTTCGATACGCGCGACGCGCGCCAGCCCAGGCTGGCTGCGATCTGCGAATCGTCCAACCTCGCAGGCGGGCTGGAACGCGCCGTGGCGGCGCGCGGCGAGGCGATCACCCGGCTCGCCGATGCGGTGGTCGACCTGCGGGTCGGCGAGCGCACCGCCGCCGTGGGACTCGCGGGCGGCTCGACGCTGCGCGCGCCGCTGGTGGTCGCCGCGGACGGCGCCGGGTCCATGATCCGGGAACGGGCCGGCATCGCGGTGGAGCGGCACGACTACGGACACGTGGCCGTGGTGGCGAACTTCCGCGGCAGCCGGCCGCACCACTGCGTCGCCCGCCAGTGGTTCTTCGGCGATGCGGTGTTGGCCCTGCTGCCGCTGCCCGGCGACCTGCGCTCGATGGTCTGGTCCTGTGCGGACGACCATGCGGCCTGGCTGCTTGGCCTCGCCCCCGAGGCGCTGGCCGCGGAGGTGGCCCGGGTGAGCGGCGGCGAGGCGGGCGACCTGCAGACGGTAACCGCCGCCCGTAACTTCCCGCTGCGCCTGCAACGGGTGGCGCAGCTGGTCGCGCCGCGCGTGGCGCTGGTCGGCGATGCGGCGCATTGTGTCCATCCGCTGGCCGGGCAGGGCATGAACCTCGGCTTCGGCGACTGCCGGGAACTGTCCGCCGTGCTCGCCGCGCGCGGCCCGCAGCCCGACCCGGGCGACCTCGGGCTGCTGCGCCGCTACCAGCGCGCACGGGCCGAGCCGATCGCCGCGATGCGGCTGGCCACCGATGGCCTGTTCCGGCTGTTCTCGTCCGGCCTGCCGGGGGTGTCGCGCCTGCGCAACCTGGGGCTCGGCTGGGTCGACCGTGCCCCGCTGCTCAAGCGGGAGCTGATAGCGGCCGCTATAGCCTGACCTCCCGTGCGGCGCGCCGGCGGCGATCCGGCCGCGGCGTCCGCCGCGCGGTTCCCGCCCGTGCCGTTCGCACATGCGGGCCTGCCGCGCGTCGGCCGGCCGGCATCGCGGTGCCGGGCGCGTGCGACGATCCCGGCTCCCGGGCTTTCCCCCAGTATCGGCACCTACGGACTTCCACAGATGACCCTCCTTCGAACCGGTCGATGGCTCGCCACCGGCCTCCTCGTGCTGCTCGCCGGCCTGCCGCTGGGTGCCGCCGCCCAGGAACAGCTGATCCGCAAGGCCGTGGCCGAGAAGTTCCCGAACGCGAAGGTCGAAAGCGTCACCAGGACCCAGTTCCCGGGACTGCTCGAGATGGTCGTCGACGGTACCGTGTTCTATACCGACGAGAAGTTCAGCTTCGTGGTCGATGGCAGCCTGATCGAGACGAAAACATGGAGCAACATCACCCAGGCGCGGCGCGATGCGATCGAGGCGAAGCTGCAGGGCCCGATCGCCTTCCGCGACCTGCCGCTGGCGCAGGCGGTGAAGACCGTCAAGGGCAACGGCCGGCGCGTGATCGCGACCTTCGAGGACCCGAACTGCGGGTTCTGCCGCCAGTTCCACGGCCAGCTCGCGAAGCTGAACGACGTGACGATCTACACCTTCCTTTACCCGATCATCGCACCGCCCGATTCGGTGGAGAAATCTCGCGCCGTCTGGTGCGCGAAGGATCGTGCGCGCGCCTGGGACGAGGTGATGACCACCGGCAAGATCGCGCCCGCGGCGGCCAACTGCAAGGCGCCGATCGACGAGGTGCTGAAGCTCGGGCAGAAGTTCAACGTGAAGTCGACGCCGACGATCTTCCTGTCCGATGGCACCCGCCTGCGCGGCGCGCTGCCAGTGGAGCAACTCGAGCAGGCGATCGCGACCGCGGCGAAGAGCCCGCGCAAGTAGGCACGGCGATGGTGCGTGCCCCCGGCCAGTGGCAGCGCTGACCCGGCCGGCGGGCACCGTCCACCTGCCGGGCAGCAGCGGGTCCTGGACGGCCTCGGACCGCCGGCTGGCGCTGTTCGTCGCCCTCTCGCTGCTGCTGCACCTGCTGCTCGGCCTCGACTGGGGCGTCGACAGCGGGCGCCAGTCGGCGCAGGCACCGCTCGCCCTGACCGCGCGACTCGCGCCGGCGGCCGATCCGCTGGTCGAGGGCGTGCTGGCGCTGGCCGAAGCGCGCGACGCCCCGCCCGTGGTGCCGGCCGAAGGGGCATCCGGCGATGCGGCCGCGCCTGCGCCGCAGCCCGTGGTGGAGCCCGTGCCGGTACCGCCTGCGCGCGAGCGGACCGAACCGGCCGCGGAGACGCCGGTAGCTGCGCCGCGGCCGGGCGCCGAGCGGGACGGCGCGCCGGAGCTCAACTGGTTCGCCGGGCGCGACCTGGACGTGCTGCCGATGCCGCTCGGTGCGATCGAGCCGTTGTTCCCGCTCAACGCACAGTTGCGTGGCGTATCGGGCAAGGTGACGCTGTCGGTGTCGATCGATCCGGCCGGGCGGGTGGTCGATGTGTCGGTGGTGAGGGCCGAGCCGCCGGGCTTCTTCGAGGACGCCGCCCGCGCCGCGTTCCGCGCCGCGACCTTTTCGCCCGGCATCAAGGGCGGACGGGCCGTGCATTCGAGGATCCAGACCGTGGTGGTGTTCGAAGTGGCGTCGCTGCTGCCCCGCTGAGGCTCCGGCCGCTGGCAGCCGGTTTCCGGGAAGCAGTTTCCCAGCCGCAGTGTCCTGCCCGCAGTGTGCTGCCCGCAGTGTGCTGCCCGCAGTGTGCTGCCCGCAGTGTGCTGCCCTACGGCCGCCCTGGCTTCACCCCGCGCGGCAGCAGCATCCACATCGCTCCGAACTCGCGCATGCGGCCGGCCGATTCGCCCGCGGCGTTGCCGAAGCCCCAGAACAGGTCGGCCCGGATCGCCCCGATGATCGCGCCGCCGGTGTCCTGCGCGAAGGTCAGGCGTTCGATGGGCTTGCCGTCGAGCGGATCGACCGTCGCCAGCCAGACCGGCGCGCCCAGCATCACCGACCGGGGATCGATCGCGATGCTGCGCATCGGGGTCAGCGGCACGCCGAGCGAGCCCGGCGGGCCGACCGCCCCCGGTGCGCCACTGGCAGTGGACGCGGCCGCGGCCGACGCCGCCAGCGGCGGCAACTCCCGAAAGAACACCCGGCTGGGGTTCGAATGCAGCAGCGGGGTCACCTTGTCCGGATTGGCGAGCGCCCAGTTACGGATGCCCTGCATCGACGCTTCCTCGAGCGTCAGTTCGCCGCGTTCGACCAGCACCCGTCCGATCGCACGGTACGGATGGCCGTTCTGGTCGGCGTATCCGATGCGCACCACGCTGCCGTCGGGCAGCTGCACCCGGCCGGATCCCTGGATCTCGAGGAAGAACGCGTCCAGCCGGTCGTCGACCCACAGCAGTTCGCGTCCCTTCAGGCTGGCCACGCCGCGATCGATCTCGCCGCGCGAGAAGTAGGGCAGCAGCCGCCGGCCTTCCAGCCGGCCGCGGATGCGCTGCCCCTTGAGCTGCGGGTAGAGCGCGGCGAGGTCCACCGTCACCAGGTCATCGGGCACGCCGTAGAGCGGATAGCGGTAGCGCGCGTCGCGGCTGCGGCTGCCGCGCAGCAGCGGTTCGTAGTAGCCGGTGATCAGGCCGCGGTCGTTCTCGGTGCCGTCGGCATCCACCGCGATGAGCCGCCACGGCACGAAGTGGCGTTCGAAGAAGGCACGTACCCGCGCCGGATCGCGCGTGTCGGCCGCCGGCATCGCCTCTGCAGCGCGGCAGGCCTCGAGCCAGGGCGCGGCGGCGCGGCGAGTGGCCAGCGCGCGGCAGCTCTCGCGCAGCGCGGGCCACGCTTCATCGATGCGGTCCGAGTACCATCCGGGCAAGGCCTTCCATGCTGCGGCCTCATGGCGCAGCGGCGAGAATGGCGCGCCGGGCTTCACGGCCGGTGCGGGGGGCTGCGGAGGGGTCGGCGTCGTCGCCGGCGTGCCGGCAGGCTGCCCGACATCCGGCGCTACCGAGGGCACCGAAGGCACCGAAGGCGCACCGTCCGGGCGCGTCGCACAACCGGCCGCCACGAGGATCAGCGCGGCGGCCAGTGCCGCCGCCGCGGGCCGTCGCCGCTCAGTCATCTTGTTCCGGGAACCCTGATGGATGCTGGATTCGCATTCCTGCTGATGGAGGCCGCGCTGGCGCTGGCCCTGCTCGTGTTCATCGTGTGGTGGACGCTGCCGCGGAAGAAGCGCGGGAAGGGTCGCACCGCGGGCCACGGCGAGGGCCGAATCGAGGGCCGCACCGACGACCGGACGCCACCCGGTCAGTGAAGCACCCGCGGCACCGACAGCGTGAACTCGGGGATGTCGGCATCGAACTTCGTACCGTCCTCGGCCAGCATCTGGTAGGTGCCGCGCATCGTGCCCACCGAGGTGGCGAGCGCGGTGCCGCTGGTGTACTCGAAGCTCTGCTTCGGTTCCAGCGTCGGCTGCTCTCCGACCACGCCCGGCCCGCGCACCTCCTGCACCTGGTTGTTCGCGTCGGTGATGATCCAGTGGCGCGACAGCAGCTGTGCCGGCATGCCGCCGGTGTTGGTGATGGTGATCGTGTAGGCGAACACGAAACGCGATGCGGATTCGTTCGACTGTTCCGGGATGAACACGCTTTTCGCGGCGACCGTGATGTCGTACTTCTTCTTCAAGGCGATCGATGTCCTGTCGGATAAACTATGTCGGCTGACCATCCAGGGCTGAACCATGCATCTGATCGCACCGAGCATCCTGTCCGCCGACTTTGCCCGCCTGGGGGAGGAGGTGACCCATGTGCTCGCCGCCGGCGCCGACTGGATCCATTTCGACGTGATGGACAACCACTACGTCCCGAACCTGACCATCGGCCCCATGGTCTGCGAGGCAATCAGGCCCCTGACCCTGGCACCGATCGATGTGCATCTGATGGTGAGCCCGGTCGACAGGATCGTACCCGATTTCGCCAGGGCGGGCGCCAACCTGATCTCCTTCCATCCCGAGGCGTCCGACCATGTCGACCGCACGATCGACCTGATCCGCGACCACGGTTGCAAGGCCGGCCTGGTGTTCAATCCGGCCGCGTCGCTCGCCGCGCTCGAATACGTTATGCACAAGATAGACCTGGTCCTCATCATGTCGGTGAACCCCGGTTTCGGCGGCCAGGCCTTCAACCCGGCCGTGCTGCCCAAGATACGCGAGGCGCGCGAGCGCATCGCGCGCAGCGGCCGCGACATCCGGCTGGAAGTCGACGGCGGCGTGAAGGTCGACAACATCGCGCAGATCGCGCACGCCGGCGCCGACACCTTCGTCGCCGGCTCGGCCATCTTCGGTGCCGACGACTATTCGAAGGTGATCTCGGCGATGCGCGGCGAACTTGCGGCGACGGGAGCGGAGGCGGCACGATGATCCATGCACGCGCGATCCTGATCGACCTCGACGGAACGCTGGTCGACAGCATCCCCGGCCTGTCCGAAGCGGCGCGCCGGATGATGGTCGAGCTCGGCCTGCCGCCGCTGCCGCAGTCGGAAGTCGAGACCTATGTCGGCAAGGGCATCGCGAAGCTGGTCGAGCGCGTGCTCACGCGCAAGGCCGACGGCAAGCCCGACCCTGCCTTGTTCGCCACCGCGATGCCGGTGTACGAGAAGCACTACTTCGACACTGTGGCCTGGAACTGCGCGCCGTATCCGGGCGTGTTCGAAGGCCTCGACCGCATGGTCGAGCGCGGCTTCCTGCTCGGCTGCGTGACCAACAAGTCCGGCCGCTTCGCGCAAGTGCTGCTCGAGCAGCTCGACCTGCGGCGCTATTTCCCGGTGCTGGTCGCGGGCGACACGCTGCCGGTGAAGAAGCCCGACCCGGCGCCGCTGCTGCATGCGGCGAAGCTGATCGGCGTCGAGCCGGCTCGGATGGTGATGATCGGCGACTCGGCCAACGATGCGATCGCGGCGCGGCGCGCGGGGTGTCCGGTCATCTGCGTCAGTTACGGCTACCGCGAGGGCGCCGACCTGCGCAGCATCGATGCCGATGCTATAGTGGACAGCCTGACTGAAGTGGACCGGCTGGTTCAGGGTCCCTGACGGCCGAAACAGGGTGCCGGAGCGCCGGCGCCTGCCTTCCCGATGCTTTCCATGAACCGATCCCGCCTTCCCGCTTCGACGACCGCCCGCGCGACCGCGCACGGGCGTGCCACCTCGCCCGCCGCCCCGGCCGGCGCGTGGCGCTGGCGCCGCTGCGACGATTGAAGGTGGACAGGCACCGCGTGAACGACCGCGTGCCTCGAGTTGTTCCCGACGCTGTCCTGCGGTACGGCTGCCGAAGGCCATCATGGAGCGCACGATGAACGAACAGGAATTCAACCGGCTGGCGGCCCAGGGCTACAACCGGATCCCGCTGTACCTCGAGACCTTCGCCGACCTCGACACGCCGCTGTCGGCCTACCTGAAGCTGGCCAATGCGCCCAACACCTACCTGCTCGAGTCGGTGCAGGGCGGCGAGCGTTTCGGCCGCTACTCGGTGATCGGCCTGCCGGTCGAAGACCGCATCGAGGTGACCGGCCGCATCTGCCGCGACCTGAGCGGGCGCATGACGCGCCAGCAGGTCGAGACGGACGACCCGATCGAGTTCGTGCGCACCTACCTGTCGCACCTCAAGGTGGCGCCCGAGCCGGCCCTGCCGCGCTTCTGCGGCGGGCTGGTCGGCTACTTCGGCTACGACACCGTGCGCTATGTCGAGAAGCGGCTGGCGGGCACCGTCAAGCCCGACCCGATCGGCACGCCGGACATCCTGCTGCTGCTGTCCGACGAAGTCGCGGTGTTCGACAACCTGCGCGGCAAGATCTTCCTGATCGTCTACGTCGATCCGCGGCGCGACGGCGCGTTCGTGCGCGGCCAGCAGCGCCTGGCCGAACTGCTCGGCAAGCTGCGCACGCCGGTGCGCATCCCCGACGCCGCCGGGCATGAACCGACCCGCGCCTCGTCCGAGTTCAGCGAGGACGCCTTCGTCGACGTGGTCGACCGGGCCAAGCGCTACATCGTTGACGGCGACATCATGCAGGTGGTGCTGTCCCAGCGCACCAGCCAGCCGTATGCCGCCTCGCCGCTGTCGCTGTATCGCGCGCTGCGCGCGACCAATCCTTCGCCGTACATGTTCCTGTTCGATTTCGGCGGCTTCCACGTGGTGGGCGCCTCGCCCGAGATCCTTGTGCGGCTGGAGGGCGGGCAGGTCACGGTGCGCCCGATCGCCGGCACCCGCCCGCGCGGCGAGACGCGCGAGCGCGACGAGGCCCTGGCCACCGAACTGCTGGCCGACCCGAAGGAACGGGCCGAGCATGTGATGCTGGTCGACCTCGGCCGCAACGACGTCGGCCGCGTCGCCGCCACCGGGACCGTGAAGGTCACCGAGAACATGGCGATCGAACGCTACTCGCACGTGATGCACATCGTGTCGAACGTCGAGGGCACGCTGAAGCCGGGCCTGGATGCATTCTCGGTGCTGCGCGCGAGCTTCCCGGCCGGTACGCTGTCCGGCGCGCCGAAGGTGCGCGCGATGGAGATCATCGACGAACTCGAACCGACGCGGCGCGGCATCTACGGCGGTGCAGTCGGCTACCTCGGCTTCCATGGCGACATGGACATGGCGATCGCGATCCGCACCGCGGTGCTCAAGGACGGCCTGCTCCATGTGCAGGCCGGGGCCGGCATCGTCGCCGATTCCGACCCCGCCAGCGAGTGGCGCGAGACGCAGAACAAGGCACGCGCGGTGCTGCGTGCCGCCGAGATGGCGATTGGCGGCCTGGACAGCGCGGTGCCGGGCGTTCCGCCGAGGTAGCCCTACAGACTGCGCGTGCTGAAGGTGTCGCAGGCCTTCACGCTGCCGGTCTCGAAGCCGCGGGTGAACCAGCGCACGCGCTGCTCGGAGGACCCGTGCGTGAACGAGTCGGGCACGACGCGGCCCGCCGACTGCTGCTGCAGTCGGTCGTCGCCGATCGCAGCGGCCGCGCGCAGGGCCTGCTCGATGTCGCCGCGTTCCAGGAAGGACTTCATCTCGTCGGCGTTGCGTGCCCAGACGCCGGCGAATCAGTCGGCCTGCAGTTCCAGGCGCACCGACAGCGCATTGGCGTCGCGCTCGCTCGCGCGTGAACGCACCTCCTGCACCTTTGCGGCGATGCCGAGCAGGTTCTGCACATGGTGCCCGACCTCGTGTGCGATCACGTACGCCTGCGCGAACTCGCCCGGGGCGCCGAAGCGGGTCGCGAGCTCCCGGTTGAACGCGAGGTCGATGTACAACCTTGTGCCGCCCGCCTTGAAGATCGCGCCCCAGGTGTCCTCGCTCTTCGCCAGCACCCGGCGCACGAAGCGGCTGGCCTGGTCGTCGACCGGCGCCGACTACTGCGAGACCTGCGGCGCGCCCTGGCCGCCGCCGGTGAGCAGCGAGATCACGGGCGACGGGTCGGCGCCCATCAGCATCGCGACCAGCGCGATGGCAACGGTGGACAGGCCGATCCGCCTGCCAGTGCCGCCCACGCTGCGTGCACCGCGCCGGTCCTCGACATTGCTGCTCTCGCGTTCGTCCTCGAGCCTCACCGTGCATCCCCCCGCCTCGCCCGATCGTGGACGACCATGCCTCAAGCCCGGGGCGCCGGGGCGCGGGGAGGCGTACGCCCGCAGGCACCCGCGCGGGGCGGCACGGCATCGAGCGTGCCCGCACGCGTGATAACCTTGTGCCATGTCGAACTTCATCAACTGCCCCGCGTCCCCGCCTGCCGCCCGATGGTGGCCAAGGTACCGCCGCGCCTAGACGCGGCCGAAGGCGAGCGAGGCCCGCATGGCTTCTTCCGGATCGCTGTGAATTCAAGGGGATAAAGCGGACATGCTGCTGATGATCGACAACTACGATTCCTTCACCTACAACCTGGTCCAGTACTTCGGCGAACTGGAACAGCAGGTCGAGGTGTTCCGCAACGACGAGATCACGGTCGAGAAGATCGAGGCCCTGCGGCCGAAGCACCTGGTGATCTCGCCCGGGCCCTGCACGCCGAACGAAGCCGGCGTGTCGGTAGACGCCATCCGCCACTTCGCCGGGAAGATCCCCGTGCTGGGCGTGTGCCTCGGCCACCAGTCGATCGGCCAGGCCTTCGGCGGGAAGATCGTGCATGCGAAGCAGGTGATGCACGGCAAGACCTCGGCCATAATGCACGAAGGCCTGGGCGTGTTCGAACGCCTGCCCAGCCCGTTCCTGGCCACCCGCTACCACTCGCTGGTGATCGAACGCGAGTCGCTGCCCGACGTGCTCGAGGTCACCGCGACCAGCGAGGACGGCGAGATCATGGGCGTGCGCCATCGCACGCTGCCGGTTCAGGGCGTGCAGTTCCACCCGGAATCCATCCTCACCGAGCGTGGCCATTCGTTGCTGGCCAATTTCCTGAAGACGACGGCCTGAAGACGACGCGATGACCTATGCCGAAGCCCTGACCGCGCTGATCGAGCGGCGCGACCTCGACCGCGAACGGATGGTGCAGCTGATGCGCCAGGTGATGCAGGGGGAACTGACCCCGGCGCAGATCGCCGGGCTGGTGGTCGCGCTGCGCGCCAAGGGCGAGACGGTCGACGAGGTCGCCGGCGCGGCGTCCGTGATGCGCGAACTGGCGACCCGGGTCGATGTCGGTGGCGTCGAGCACCTGGTCGACACCTGCGGCACCGGCGGCGATGCGCAGCACACGTTCAACGTGTCGACCGCCTCGGCGCTGGTCGCCGCGGCGGCCGGTGCCCATGTGGCGAAGCACGGCGGCCGCTCGGTGTCGTCGCTGTGCGGCAGCGCCGACGTGCTCGAGGCGCTCGGCGTGCACCTCGGGCTCGATCCGGCGATGGTCGCGCGTTCGATCCGCGAGGTCGGCGTCGGCTTCATGTTCGCGCCCAGCCACCATTCGGCGATGAAGCATGCCGCGCCCGTGCGCAAGGAACTCGGCGTGCGCACGATGTTCAACATCCTCGGACCGTTGACCAACCCGGCCGGCGCCCCCAACCAGGTGATGGGCGTGTTCCGCCGCGAACTGGTCGGGCTGCAGGCGCGCGTGCTGCAGGCGCTGGGCAGCCGGCATGTGATGGTGGTCCATGGTTCCGACGGACT